>JAAFKE010000004.1 GCA_013298215.1 Cytophagales bacterium
AGTTTTAGTGACCTATTTTATATGTTTTAGCTATATTTCAATAGTTCTTTCAATGATTTCTATTTCAGTAATTGCACACACTTCTCGTGTAGTTTGGTATCTGACTAAAAAAGCTGTCAGCTAACGAACAGGGCTTTGTGCAGGTTGGGATTTCGAGTTCCTTCTGCTGGTTACGTCAGTTAAATATATATTCTTAGTTGAAAATTAGTAGTTAGTAAAATAGCATTCCGTCCTGCTGGAACTGAAGCTAAATAGTAGTACAAATGTTGAGGCTTATTCCGTCTGCCCAACTTGCACAAAACCCCATGTTAGCGGTTCGTTGTTTTTCTCTTTCAGTCATTTAAAAAGGTTATTGTATAGTTCTGAATTTCCTTTCGTTGTTCGTTATTTGCATTGTCGTCCATTTCATTATGGGTCGTGTTTGCTAACTTTACTATTTTCATTCTATACTTTTTTACTTCCCCTTCTGTTGGTAAAACTCCTTCGTCTGCTGGTTGGTCACTTGAACGTAACGAATAGACTTTGACCTTTTTTGTTTTAGGCAATAGCATTCTTCTGTTGTCCAACGTAATTATTTTTTCAACTACATTTGGGTATTTCTGTGGAAAAAGAGCAGTCATATCTCCACCGTTTGAATGCCCAATTAACGTAATGTGTTTGTAGTCCAAATCTGGATTTGTCTTTTGAAGTTCTTTAATAACAAATAAAATATTGTCTGCACCACGTTCCCAAAAAGGTCGTCTAACGATTTGTGGATTTCCTGTCAAGGGCAACAAACTGTCAGTTGAAAGTTCGTGTTGAATACTTACAACAAAATAGCCTTTTGAAGCCAAGAACTCGGTCAAGTATGAGTATGCCAAATAGTCTCCGCCTTTGTTTTGTCCGTAACCGTGACTGAAAATAACAACTTTTTGTTTTTCTATAATGTTGGTCTTAGGTTTGTAAATGGCGATAGGAATTTCTCTCTGTCTGCTTTGGTCAAATAATTTCAATATGTCCAAACTAAATACAATTACAGATTTGTCTTCAACAGATTTTCCAAACGTTGAGTAACTTGTTAAAAGTCCTATTATGAAAATGTAAAGTGTTTTAATCATCTGATTTCTTTTTTCGGTGCGTCGTCTTACAATGACCGCTAACGTCGGGGTATTGGCGAGGGGTGGGGCTTCAAGGCTCAACTTTTGAGCCTTTGCAGTGATGCTCAAAAGAGCTAAACTGTTGAGCTTCTTCCGTCCGCCCGCCTCTTGCCAATACCATGTTGGCGGTTCGGTGTTTGTTTCGGTGTCAAATGATTACGTTTTCTTTTTAAATTTCTCCGCTGTCTTTGCTACTGCAACAATTATAAAAAAGCAGAGTAATGCGTTTAGAATATAGTTTACAATAGGTGTCCAAATAATAGGTATTAATGCAAAACAGTAAGCAAAAAGATAAGCTAACAATACACACGTAAAGTCCATAAATAAAGCTCCAATTATGGCGTTTCCGTTGAGTTTGTTACCAATAAAAATAAAAGGTGTAATTATAATCATTAACCAAAAAATCCAGCCAGAAGTCAAATTGTGAACTAAAGGCGAACGCTCATCTATGGAAATAATAATCGGTTTAGTCTGTTGGTTTGGGTTGGTTTGGGTGTCTGACTTAGTAGGTACGATACTATTTAGAGATTCAAATGAGAAAAAAGATGAATAAGTTCTTATTTGTGTCCAAAGGCTCTTACGGCTAATTATCTCATTTTCAATGGCAACAAGGTCTTTTCTTGTTTCTATTCTGATAGTGTCCTGTGTCAATAAATGCTCTATCTTTTCTATTTGTTCAATTTTGTTTTTAGAAATATAAGAGTCCGAAAATCGAAAGAAGTAGTCAATAGCAAGGAAACCAACCGCAATCAAGACAAACAGAGAGAGTTTGTCCGAAAACCTTTTATCGTTGTCTAAAAAGTAGTCTGTAAATTTGCCTAAAAAGTCCATAGTTTAATTTTAATTGGGTATTTTTACACTGACCGCCAACGCCGGGGTATTTATGAAGAAGGCGAATTTGGAACTCATCGGCTGTGACAGTTGCTGGGCGTGGCTCAAATGTTGAGTGGCTTACGGGTGCTGATAGTATTCGGTCGGCTGGGGCAAGTGCTGAATAACGTACTGCTGTTGAGTTACTTCCTTCCGCGCCTTTTTCATAAATACAGTGTTATGCGTTCGGTCTTTTATATGCCGATTATTATCTCTAAGGGTTTGAGGATTTTGTTGGCCATATCAATTGAGTTTTCCCATGAGCCACAACATTCGGGGCTAAGGGCAATAGTTATTTGATTGAATTTGTCTTTATTTTTTGAGAGCCAGTGAGCAAACAACATAATCGTTTGCTCACTAAAAATGGGTAGATAATTATTGGCAGATTTCATAAAAAAGTAATCAATATCAAGGTTTAGTATTTTGGTATTTTGAGCCTCCAAATAAAGGCTATTTAATCGCCAAATATCAGACTCTCTCATTTGTACCTCGTGGAGTTTTGTTAGACCGCCGAGGCGGTGTGTTATAGCTATAAGTTCGTCGATTAATTTGGGGTACTTGTCATTGAAAAGGTGGATGTAATTGTCCCACCTGAAGTAATTGTAGCCCATTTGGTGTTTAAAGCTCTCAATTTCAGTTATGAGTGTACGATTTAGGTCAATGTTTTGGTACATAAATTCGCCAGGAGGAGAATGGGCTAAATCGTAGTGAGCGTCAATGTGCAGTATGGACAGCGGTCGAGTTTTTGTGATTTTTTCCCAACACCAAATTGCTGCCAGATGATTGTCCATGATGTAAATATTTTCCACCGTAGCAAAATAGTTTAATTTTTGCGATAGCGATTCTTTCTTACCTTTGTTTATTAAAACTTGTAAGCCCATGATCGTTTTGAGGGAAGATTTCGGTGCATTTTTCGTAAAAGTTAGCCGAATAATTAGTGGTGAGAAAGTAAAAGTACGCGCCAGTTACAGCGAAGTGCGGACTATTGTTATGGACTCTGGTTTTTATGCCTTTCCGTGTCAAAATGGGGTAAAAGTGGACGATAACGCTTGGTTGTTGAGTTCGCAAAAGCCTGTGATTGGCGTTGTGGCCGAGAATCGAGTCGATTTTGAGAACTTTATAGAGAAGTATTGTTTCACGGAACGAGATTTTGAGAATTTCGTACTAATTTCTAATGCCTCAGATACTGTTGGTTTTCGTTATGATTCTGTTTTTTCGGCAAACGAGTCCGCCAGTGATTTGTTGGGTTTTTGTAAGGCATTAGTAAAGCCGCTTTTCGATGCTCACGCTTAGACTGACGCATAACTCTTAAATATACGAAAGTTTTGTCGTACTTTTCGTATTGTTTGGCACTATTGCTGTATTGTGTTGTATTATCCTTGTCGTATTTATACGATTACTGACCCTGATTAGCATACCCAAAAATGTGTGTTTTGTCGCTATTATCCAAAATTTTCCTGTTATTTTATTTTAAGTTGCTCAAAGGGGCTTTCTATTTTTCCAATCGTGAGGGTGCTCACGTGGGTGTAGCGCAGCGTTGTTTTGATGTCGTTGTGGCCCAGTAGTTCTTGTGTCAGCTTTATGTCCGTTCCGCATAGATGGATGCCCTGCGTGGCTCGGCTCATGCAATTTTAGATATTGCCTTGGAGTTATAACCTGTTGATAATAAACGATATAAGGGCAATTTGGAGCATGATTTCTGCTGAAGCTATGGTCTTCGACACCTCGAAGGAACCTACGCCCGTGTTTCTGCCACTATGCTTGGTTCAACGTCGCGCACGTCCATGGTTCCGCTCTGGTTTATGCCGCTTAGTTCAACGCGTTTTAGCTCGTTTATTAGTAGTGGGTCGTACTTGGCCACCACCCGCACGTAGTTTTCAGTAAAGCCGTGCATTTGCCCCGCCACCACGTCGTCCTCAAAAAGTACGGAGTAGGTCTGGCCGATCTGCTGTTCATAAAAATGCCGTTTTTTCTTGTCCGACAAAATATGCAACATCCGCGACCGCTCGGCGCGTTTGTGGGCTGGCACGCTTGGTTTTATGGTAGCAGCTGGCGTATTGGCGCGTTCGGAGTACGTAAATACGTGCAAGTACGAAACGTCCAATTGGTTCAGAAACGCGTAAGTTTCTAAAAAATCGTCGTCGCTTTCGCCAGGGTGCCCCACAATCACGTCCACGCCAATGCAGCAATTGGGCATGAGGCTCTTTATTTTTTCTACTCGCTCGGCGTACAATTCGCGTTTGTAGCGACGCCGCATGAGGCCGAGTATTTTGTTTGAGCCCGATTGCAGCGGGATGTGAAAATGCGGCACGAACCGTTTGGAGGCGGCCACAAACGCAATGATTTCGTCGGTTAGTAAATTGGGCTCGATGCTCGAAATCCTAAAACGTTCAATTCCCTCAATGTCGTCGAGGGCTTTGACGAGGTCAAAAAATGTTTCGGTTCGCTGGCCATTTTGAAGTCCAAAGTCGCCGATGTTCACGCCCGTTAGCACGATTTCTTTCACGCCCGCTGCCGCAATCTCGCGGGCGGCCGCCACCACGTTTTCAACCGTGCCAGAACGGCTACCGCCCCTGGCCAGCGGAATGGTGCAGTACGCGCAGGGGTAGTCGCAGCCGTCTTGCACTTTCAGAAAAGTGCGGGTGCGGTCGTTGAGCGAAAACGACGTGTGGTAGTCGAGCGCGTCTGCTATTTTTGAGGCAAATATCTGGGCAGGCTCGTTGGTTTGGCGGGGTTGTTTTTCGAAACTGCCCAGTAGCTCGACCAATCTAAATTTTTCTGCCGCCCCCAAAACGGCATCAACTCCCTGAATATCAGCTATTTCCTGTGGTTTGAGTTGGGCGTAGCACCCAATAATGGCCACGTAGCCGTCGGGGTTTATCTTTTGCGCCTCGCGAACAATCTTGCGGCATTTTTTGTCGGCGTTTTCGGTAACGGAGCACGTGTTGATAATAAACACATCGGGCGTGTCGTTAAAATCGACTTTTTGGTGGCCACCTTGCTCAAACATCCGCGAAATTGTGGAGGTCTCGGCGTAGTTCAACTTGCAACCCAAGGTGTAGAATGCTACTTTTTTCATAGGGCAAAATTACGGATAAAAAAAACTTCTCGGCAGTATTACCGCCGAGAAGTCTGAAAACGAATGAAAAAACTGATGAAACTTATTATAATTTAGCCGATTTTACGGTTTTAATGATTCGCGAAGCCACCTTGTAGGGATCGGCGGCCGAGTTTGGACGGCGGTCTTCTAAGTAGCCGCTCCAACCTTTTTGAACTACCACCACTGGAATACGAATTGACGCACCACGGTCGGACACTCCGTAAGAGAATTGGTCGATCGACTGCGTTTCGTGGTTGCCAGTGAGGCGGAGGTGATTGTCGGCACCGTATACTTCGATGTGTTCTTTGATAACGGGGGCAAAGGCATCACAAATTGTGTCAAAAGTAGCTTTGCTGTTGGCTGTACGCAGAATGGAGTTCGAGAAATTGGCGTGCATTCCTGAGCCGTTCCAATCGGTGTTGCCCAGTGGCTTGCAGTGGTATTCGATGGCCACGCCGTATTTTTCGCCGAGGCGGTCTAACAAATAGCGGGCCGCCCATATCTGGTCTCCTGCGGCCTTAGCACCTTTTGCAAAAATCTGAAACTCCCACTGGCCAGCGGCTACTTCGGCGTTTATGCCTTCTACGTTCAGGCCAGCTTGGATGCAAATTTCAAGGTGTTCTTCGACAATTTCGCGCCCAAAAGAATTTTTGGCACCTACCGAGCAATAATACTGGCCCTGCGGCGACGGATACCCGTTGGCTGGGAAACCCAGTGGCAGGTTTGTCTCGGGGTTCCACAAAAAGTACTCCTGCTCGAAACCAAACCAAAAATCGTTGTCATCATCCTCTATCGTTGCCCGGCCGTTCGATGGGTGCGGTGTGCCGTCGGCGTTCATTACTTCGCAAATCACCAAGTAGCCGTCGCCCAGGCGGGTAGGATCGGGAAAAATGGCGACTGGTTTGAGCAAGCAATCCGACGAGCCACCTGGGGCTTGTTGGGTCGAACTACCGTCGAACGACCACATTGGACACTCCTCCAAGGTGCCTTCAAAGTCGCTTTCAATTTTGGTTTTGCTTCGTAGGCTTTGAGTGGGTTTGTAGCCATCTAACCAGATGTACTCAAGTTTTGATTTAGACATAATCTTTAAAAAATTAGTAGGTTATTGTTATACAGGAATGAAGTCAGAACAAAAATAATGAAATATTCAGTTTTTGTATTGTTTTTGATGTGTTTTGTTGGATGATTTGATAAAAAAATTTGGTATTCTGAGAAAAATTAAATTTTTTCAGTAATAATTTATGAAGTCTATATTTATAGCGTAAATAATATTTTTTGTAGCTTTTCGATAAATCAGGTTTCCAAACAGCCCCCATTGGTGGCAAATAATGATAAATAGCCAATATTTAGAATTGGTGTTATTTTTTGGCCAGTGGCGAATTTTTTTCTTTTGCCAACTGATTATACACCACCCTGTCTACCAGCGACGACCACCATTTGTTGAAGAACACGGTCATTTTGCCCAAAAAACTCATCACCACAACGCGTTTTCTTTTTTCGATTGCAGCTACAATAATGGCGGCGCAGGTTTCTGGGGTCATCATGTTGTTTTCGTCGCGGACGCTCTCGCCAGCCACCTGGCCGTTGGTGTCGAGGGCCGCCACCCGAATGTTGGAAGCCACAAAACCTGGTGCGGCCAGCAGCACGTGCACGCCCGTGTGCCTGAGTTCGGTGCGAATGGCCTCCAAAAAACCATTCATGGCAAATTTAGACGCCGAATACCCCGACCGCACGGGCAGCCCACGGTAGCCAGCAATGGACGTGATGCCCACAATGACTCCTTTGCTTTTTAGTAAATAGGGGAGAGCCGTTTTGGTGGCATAGACGGTTCCCATGTAGTTAATGTCCATAACCCGTTGCAGTACGTCGGGGTGGGTATCAATCAACAAGCCGCGCATGGTTATGCCCGCATTATTTACGAGCACGTCTATTTGTTGATATTTAGTGACCGTTCGCTCGATCAGCGTCTCCACGTCAGAGAGTTTGCTAACATCAGACACCACCGACAGGCACTCGATACCCTCGGCGGCCAGTTCTCGAAGGGTTTCAGTCAGTTTTTTTTCATCGCGCCCACTTATAACTATTTTTGCTCCGTTGCGTCCTAAGTGCAGTGCCAAAGCCCTGCCAATACCCGACGAGCCACCCGTAATGATGACAACCTTGTTTTTCATTGACCTTAAATCTTTTAATTTTTATTTTTTTGTGCTACTTTTACGCAAAGATATTATTATTGCATCCATAAATTTACAAACACATACTCAAAACCATGAACAGAATTAAGCAAATTTTAGTGAGCCTGTTGGTAATTGTTATAGCGGCGTCTTGCGCAAGTAACACTGGCCCCGACAAAAACCCCGAGGTAAAGTTCAAAGCAACTTTGAGTGGTGCCAATGAGATTCCTCCCGTAACGACCAGCGCGACTGGAACGATGGAGGGCGTGTACAACAAGGACAGCAAGACGTTGGCCTACACGATTACTTTTTCGGGGATCGCGCCTGTTGCAGCGCACTTTCATAATGCACCTTCTTTCCAAAATGGCCCAGTGGTAAAAGACCTGGGTAAACCAACGGGAAGTACCTACAACGGGACGGTAACGCTCAGTCAAAAAGAAGAGAACGATCTTTTTGCTGGAAACTGGTACGTGAACCTGCACACCACTGCTCGCCCAGCGGGAGAGATCAGAGGAAACCTTATTTTTGCTGATTACACGGGCAGATAGGCGTTTTGTGTAAAGATTTTGAAGGCGAGTGTCTTGGTAGATCATACCAAGGCACTCGCTTTTTTAGTTTAGTCGCCACTGCAAGCCTTCAAAATCTTTGAGAGCGTTTATGAACTCGTTGGTCGGGCTGATCTTGTAGTTGCGGGCCAACAGACGAACATCTATCTTATTTTGGTTGTCCACGATTTGTAAAAGCAGCGAAATGCTGCCAGGATATTGCTGAATCAGGTCGCTGAACTGAGTCACCCACGCATCGTCGATGTGCGAAAAATCGGTTTGGACTCTGATCTCCTTGCAGAGCTTTTCTCTAATATCCGACAACAATTGGATCTGAACGGGTCTGAACTCAAACTCGTCGGCGCGTTTCCACTTTTCTTGCACCTTGCCACGGATGTACAGAAACCGCCCGACTTCCAGATAATTAGAAAAACTCACGTAGTCTTGCCCACCCAAAAGCAGCTCAATCGAGCCCGAGTAGTCTTCCATCTTAAAGATAACGAAGGGATTCCCGTTTTTACTGACGCGCTGCTGCACGGCCGTCACGATGCCACCGACTTTTATTTCTTGGTTAAGATAGGCTGGTTTGGGCGTATTTTCGTCGGTGAAAAGAATTTTGTTCAGCCCGCAGGTACAAAAATTATCCATTTCGATCCTAAAAGTATCGAGCGGATGGCCAGAGATAAAAAAACCAACCACTTCTTGCTCGTAGTTGAGCCGTTGAATGTCGCCCCAGGCTTCGAGAATGGGGGCTTTTGGTTTGGGAACCATGATGCTGTCGCCGCCCGACGAGCCAAAAAGCGATGATTGCGACGATTGTCGGTCGGTGTGAAAGTTGCCCGCGTACTTGACCAATTTCTCCAAAAAGTTTTGGGTATCGCCGTCTACTGACTCAAAAAACTGCGCCCGATGAAAACCAAATCCATCGAGTGCGCCCGCGTAGCCGAGCGATTCGAGCGTTTTTTTATTGACCGTTCGCAGGTTTACCCGCTTTATAAATTCGTAAATGTCCTCAAAGTGGCCGTTTTGGTTGCGTTCAACAATAATAGACTCCACTGCCGCGTCGCCCGCGCCTTTTATTCCACCCAGTCCAAAGCGGAGTTCGCCATTTTTGTTTACGCTAAATGCCCGTTTCGATTCGTTTACGTCTGGTCCCAAAACGCGGAGGTTCATGCGCTTACATTCTTCCATGAAAAACGTAATTTTTTCGATGTTGCCCAAACTACTCGTCAGCACGGCAGCCATGTATTCGGCAGGATAGTACGTTTTGAGGTACGCCGTTTGGTAGGCCACAAACGCGTAGCAAGTGGAGTGAGATTTATTGAAGGCATAAGACGCAAAAGCCTCCCAGTCGGTCCACACTTTTTCTAATTGCTTTGGGTTATGGTTTTTGGTTGCTGCGCCGTCCATAAATTTGTCCTTCATTTTATTGAGAACCGCAATCTGTTTTTTACCCATGGCCTTGCGCAGGGTGTCGGCGTCGCCTTTGGTGAAACCCGCCAGTTTTTGGGACAACAGCATCACTTGCTCCTGGTATACCGTAATGCCGTAGGTATCAGCGAGGTACTCTTCCATTTCGGGGAGATCATACACAATGTCTTCGAGGCCGTGCTTTCTTTGCACGTAGTTGGGAATATACGCCATCGGGCCTGGGCGGTAGAGTGCGTTCATGGCGATTAAGTCCTCGAAACGGTCGGGTTTGAGGTCTTTCATGTGCTTTTTCATGCCATCAGACTCAAACTGAAAAATGGCATTGGTCTCCCCCCGTTGGAAAAGTTCAAAAACCTTCGGGTCGTCGAGCGGCACTTCGTCAATATCAAAGACCCTTCCGTGGTTTTCTTTTACCATTCGCAGGCAGTCTTTAATAATTGTTAAGTTACGCAGCCCAAGGAAGTCCATCTTAATAACCCCCGCATCCTCAATAATTTTGCCTTCGTACTGGGTAATGAGCAATTCAGATTCTTTTGAGGTTGAAACTGGCAAAATATCGGACAAATTACTGGGCGCAATAATAATACCAGCCGCGTGAATGCCCACGTTTCTAACGTTTCCTTCCAGTTTTCGGGCCTGCTTGAGCACCTTTCCTACCAAGTCGTTGCCGCTCTCGAGTACGCGCATTCGTTTCACGTTCTCGAGTTCCTCGGGTTGGAGTAGCTTTATCAATCCTGCCTCGCCCTCGTAGGGGTCCTCAAATATTTTTTTGAGCGTAATGCCATACGAAGGTTTGTCTGGAACGAGTTTGACGAGTATGTTCGCTTCGCTCAGGGGCAGTTCCATCACCCGCGCCACGTCTTTAATGGCCGATTTTGCCGCCATTGTGCCGTAGGTCACAATTTGTGCCACTTGGTTTTTGCCGTATTTTTCTACCACGTAATCAATCACCTTTTGGCGGCCTTCGTCGTCGAAGTCGGTATCAATATCGGGCATCGACTTGCGATCTGGGTTCAGAAAACGCTCAAAGAGCAAGTCGTATTTAATGGGGTCGATGTTGGTAATTTTGATGCAATACGCCACCACCGACCCCGCCGCCGATCCGCGCCCTGGCCCGATCATTACGCCGAGGTCGCGGCCTGCCTGGATAAAGTCGGAAACGATTAGGAAGTAACCAGCAAAACCCATCGTTTTGATCGTAAACAACTCAAAATCAATGCGTTCTCGGGTTGTTTGATTAATGTCGCCGTAGCGTTCGCGTGCGCCCTCGTAGGTAAGGTGCTTCAAATACTCCCACTGGTTTAAAACATCGTCGGCGTGGATTTGAAAATCGGATGGGATCGGAAAATTGGGCAACATGATCTCCTTATTCAAATTTAGGAGCTCAACTTTTCCCGCCACCTCGTTGGTATTATCAATTGCCTGCGGTAGGTCTCGGAAAAGGTGCGTCATTTCGGCGGTGTTCTTGAAGTAGAACTGGTCGCTCGAGAACGCAAAGCGCGTACCTCGTTTAGCGCCTTCCTCGTCGTTGAAGTTTTTTTCGGACGGCGTGGAGAGTTTTTCGTTGGTGTTTACGCACAGCAAAATGTCGTGGGCCACCCAATCGTCGCGATCTACGTAGTGAGAATCGTTGGAGGCGATAATTTTAACGTTGTATTTTTCGGCCAATTTAACCAAAACAGCGTTGGCCGTTATTTGGTCTGGGATGTCATGCCGCTGAATTTCGACGTAGTAGTCCTCACCGAAACGATCTAACCACCACTTAAACTCGATTTCGCCCGCCTCTTCTCCTTTTTTGAGAATCGTTTTTGGCACAATAGCCCCAATGCAACAAGTCGTTGCAATGAGTCCTTCTTTGTACTGCTCAATGAGGGCTTTGGTAATGCGCGGGTATTTTCCGTACATACCTTCTATGTAACCAAGCGAACAAAGTTTGGTTAGGTTTCTGTACCCAGTTGCGTTTTTGGCCAGCAGCAATTGGTGGTAGCGCACGTCCTTTTGGTCTTTCGTGAACTGCTTACGCGTGTGGTCATCTACCACATAAAACTCACACCCTACAATCGGCTTAATGCCCTGTTTGGTTGCTTCGGCCACAAACTCAAAAACCCCAAACATATTGCCGTGGTCGGTTATGGCCACGGCGGGCATATTGTCGGCCTTGGCTTTTTTAATAAGTTTTTTAATATCGGCCTGCCCGTCGAGCAGCGAATATTGGGTGTGGCAGTGGAGGTGGGAGAATTGCATATTTCCGTGGGGAGGCAATGGTGGGGACGAATTCCTTTCAACTATAAACGTCCGTTACGAACGTCCGTTATCTATGGCTGCAGCCTTGACAATTGCCAGAGATTGTTCTCGAGTTCATACAAAATACGGTCGTGGAGGCGGCTCGGGCGGCCTTGCCAAAATTCTATTCGGTTTGGCACCAGGCAGAAGCCCCCCCAGTGCGGTGGGCGGCTAATCTCTTGGTTTTCAAACTGTTTCTCTAAATCAGCTTCGCGTTTCTCTAACAGCGATCGGTCGGCAATGGGTCTGCTCTGCGCCGACACCCAAGCTCCAAGCCTGCTGTTGCGCGGACGGCTTTGGAAGTAGGCGTCCGATTGGGCAGCACTTATTTTTTGAGCCATCCCCTCTATTCGCACTTGTCTTTCCAACTCGGGCCAAAAAAAAGTGAGTGACGCTGCCGAGTTTGCCGACAGGTCGTTTCCCTTTTGGCTTTCGTAGTTGGTGTAGAATGCAAAGCCATTTTCGTCCAGTCCTTTTAGCAGCACAATTCTACCCTTTGGCGTGCCGGCCGCCGAAACCGTTGCCAGGTGCATGGCGTTAGGCTCGTGGACGTTGGCCTGGACCGCGTCCTTAAACCACTCGTCGAACTGTTCTATTGGGTTGGGGCACATATTTTGCTCGGTCAAACCGTTCAAAGTATATTCTTTGCGGAGGTCGGCTACGAAACTGTTTTTCTCTGACATCCTTAAAATTGTTAATTATACGGTTGAATTTATTATTTTTGCAAATATAAGTACAAGCATACTACGGAGACTAACGAAGAAATAGATTTAATTACGAACGTGAACGAGAATAAAGCGCAAGAAGCACCCGCCGTTGAAACAACCCAAGCACCCGCTCAAGTTGCCAACCATGTTGAAGTACCAGAGCAATCAGTCGCCGATGCTGGAACAATAATTCCTGAGCAAGACGCAACCTTGGAGGTAGTAAATGCCGACCACGAAGTTGCCGAGCCAACCAGCGAAAGCCCGCAAACGCAGCCCGAAGAGCATACCTCTGAAATAGTTGCCCAGGCCCAGAACGTTGCCAATGAGGTTGTTGAAATTCCAGCTGCTGCGGAGGTTGAAACAGTTGAGGTTCCAGCTGTTGCGGAGGTTGATGTTGAGAATGAGCCAGTTGATGCTGTGCAGGAGTCGGTTCCAACGTTAGAGGAAATCGTTACCCAGTCGGTAGAGACAATGCAGGAAGAACTGGCAGCCGAGCAGATACACGCCGATTACAGTGCTTACACAAAATCTGATTTTGTAGCTCTTTTGGCCGAGCAACTCGCCAAGGCAAAAAGCGAGGGTGCAAAGCCTTCTGACCTAAAAGCTGCTGACGAGGTGTTGAAAGTTTTGCGGCCATTGATGGACCAGATTCGGAGGGTAGAAAAATCGGACGCACTCAAAAAATACGTGATCGAGAACGGATCGGAGGAGGGTTTTGAAATGAAGGACAGTATCGAGTCTAAGCAATTCGATGAGCTCTTTAAGCAAATTCGGGACGTAAAGACGCGCTATTTCCAAGATATAGAAAGAAACAAAGACAAAAATTTTGGCGTTAAAACCGCTTTGATCCAACGCCTGCGCGAACTGGTGGAGGCCGACGAAAATAGTGCGGGGGGCAACCAGCTGGCATCGTTCAATGATTTTAAGCAGGTGCAAGACGAGTGGAAAGCGGCTGGCAACATTGCGTCGCCCCACAACGCTACGCTCTGGGCTACTTACCACGCGCTGGTTGATCGTTATTATAGCAACCGAAATATTTATTACGAGCTCAAAGATTTGGATCGTAAGAAAAATGCCACCCACAAAGCCGAGCTCTGCGAAAAGGTGGAGGCGCTTGCCCAGACAGTGGCCAACGGCGAGTTTAGCCGCGCCGCTTTTGATAGTGCGGTGAGCCTTTTTGAAGAATACAAGCAGGTGGGCCCCGCCCCAAAAGCCGAGCAAGAAGCGCTTTGGCAGCGGTTTAAAGTGGCACTCGATGTTTTTTATGACAAGCGTCGGGGACAATTAGAAAGCCAAAAGCAAGACCTGGCGGCTACTTACGAAGCCAAGTCGGCCATTTACGAGTCGTTGTTGCCATACACTTCGTACACATCCAACAGCATAAACGACTGGAACGACAAGAGCCGCGAGGTAATGGCCATTCAAGAAAAGTGGAACGGCCTCAAAGGTGCCATGCCACGCGAAGATGGCAAAGAGTTGAGCCGTAAATTCTGGGCATCGTTAAAGGTGTTTTTTGCCAACAAGACCGACTTTTTCCGCCAATTGGAACAAAAGCGCGAGGAAAACCTTAAATTAAAAACCAGTCTCTGCGAGCAAGTGGAGGCAATTGTAGCCTCCGAGCAAGATACCGCCGACAATACAAATGCGGTGATCGAACTCCAAAAGCAGTGGAAGCAGGTAGGTCAGATATCCGACAAGGTGAGAGAGTCTATCTTCCAGCGTTTCAAAAAAGCCTGTGATGCGTACTTTGACCGAAAGCGTAATAAAAATTCGGAAACCGACCTCGAGTTTGAAGGAAATCTTAGCCGTAAGAATGCGCTTATCGTAAAGATAGAAGCCTTGGCCACCGCTGGTGGAGCAACCATCGAGCAGCTAAATGGCTTCAAGTCGGAGTGGTCGAAGATCGGTTTCGTACCAAAAAAAGACATGCAAAGCATCGGCAAACGCTACATTGCGGCCATAAATGCTTACGTGGCATCGATGGGAGGGACGGTTAGTGTGAAAGACCGCGAGAGAGCCATGCAGTCCAACAACGAATCGTCGTCGTACTCGGGCGGTGGGAGCGACGCCGCCAGACCCCAGCGTAAGGAGGGAGACGTGCGCAAGCGTTTAACAAATTTAGAAAACGACATTGCGTTGTGGCAAAACAACATCGAGTTTTTTGCAAAGTCTAAATCATCCGAAAAATTGCGGGGCGACTTCCAACGAAAAATTGACAATGGCCAAAAAGAGATCGATGATTTGAAGCAACAATTGAAAACAATGCGGGAAACAAATTTGTAAAAATTGTTTCAAAATGTTTGGATCAAATACGGATTAGTCGTAATTTTGCACCACGAAATACGAAAAGAAACATTCGGCAGATCGAAAAAATGCCTCCATAGCTCAGCTGGTAGAGCAACTGACTTGTAATCAGTAGGTCGTTGGTTCGATCCCGACTGGAGGCTCTCAAAAGGTACTTACCGTTAAGGTTAAGTACCTTTTTTGTTTTAATCTCCCCATTTTTTTTTATCTTTGCTTAATGTAAGCAATTACCCACCATCTCATGCGTTCGGCTATCTTACTCGTAGTGTGCATTGTTTCTTTGACTGGCTGTTGGTCGGCACGTTGCCCAGTGCCTGGCTGCAAGGTAAAATATGAGCACAAACACGCAGGTCGCGTTTTTAGGGGCAGGAGCATTCTCACCTGCGAGAAACACTTCTTCGGATATAGAAATGGAAAATCTTCAAAATCAAGCAATAGTAAAGCAATGGCCAAAAAGAAATAGTGGCTTGTTGCTCCAACTAAACATCAATTAAACGTTAGGTTATATATGTCAGAACTCGACAGTAACATTATTCCCATTAACATCGAAGACGAAATGCGCGGTGCGTACATTGACTATTCGATGTCAGTCATTGTTTCGCGTGCTTTACCCGACGTTCGCGACGGCCTCAAGCCCGTACACCGGCGCGTTTTGTACGGTATGTCCGAGCTGGGGGTCAATTACAATAAATCTTACAAGAAGTCGGCGCGTATAGTTGGCGAGGTGCTGGGCAAATACCACCCCCACGGCGATGCTTCGGTGTACGACACAATGGTGCGGATGGCCCAAACGTGGTCTTTGAGGTACCCGCTGGTAGATGGCCAAGGTAACTTTGGGTCGATCGACGGAGATTCTCCCGCTGCCATGCGCTACACCGAGGCACGTTTAAAGCGTATTGCCGATGAGCTTCTTTCTGACTTGAACAAAGATACGGTCGATTTTCAACCAAACTTCGACGACTCGCTCGAAGAACCAACCGTACTGCCCGCCAAAATTCCGACGCTGCTCCTCAACGGATCGTCGGGTATTGCCGTGGGAATGGCCACCAACATGGCACCCCACAATTTGTCGGAGGTAGTAGATGGAATCGTGGCCTACATCGAGAATCCAGAAGTTACCATCGCTGAGTTGATGCAGCACATAAAGGCTCCCGATTTTCCGACGGGTTCTACCATCTACGGATACCAAGGCGTGCGGTCGGCGTTCGAGACGGGGCGGGGTAGGGTAGTGGTTCGGGCAGTATCAACCGTCGAATATACCAAAACGGGTCGGGAGCAAATTATCGTTTCCGAAATTCCGTATATGGTCAATAAGGCCACCATGATTGAGCGCATCGCAGACTTGGTGAACGGTAAAAAAATTGATGGAATCTACGCAATCCGCGACGAGTCTGACCGCGAAGGAATGCGGATTGTATTTGAGTTGAAGAAAGATGCAATCGCAAATATTGTACTCAACAATTTGTACAAACACTCGCCTTTGCAGTCATCGTTTAGTATCAACAACGTTGCGCTGGTAAAGGGCCGCCCAATGATGCTGAATCTGAAAGACATGATTCGACACTTTGTAGATCACCGTATTCAGGTGGTGACGCGCCGCACCGAATATGAGCTGCGCGAAGCCGAAAAACGCATCCATATTTTGGCGGGTTTACTGATCGCACTCGATAATTTGGATGCGGTCATTAACCTGATCCGCGCCTCGCGCGATCCCGAGAAAGCCAAAACTGGCCTTATCGAAGAATTTGCGCTGTCGGAGGTTCAGGCCAAAGCCATCCTCGAACTCCGTTTGCAACGCCTCACTGGCTTGGAGCGCGACAAGATTATTGAGGAGTATAACCAAATTGCAAAAATAATTGAAGACCTGAAAAGCATTCTGGCCGACGATACCAGGAAGTATCAGATCATTAAAGATGAACTCATTGATATTAAGGCCCGTTACGGAGACGAGCGCCGGACAAAAATAGAATACGTTGGTGAGCAACTTACCGACGAAGACATGATTGCCGACGAAGAAATGCTCATCACAATATCGCACGCTGGTTATGTGAAGCGCACACTCCTCAACGAATACCGTACCCAAACCCGGGGTGGTGTTGGCTCGCGCGGAGTTATGACCAAAGACGACGACTTTACGGAGCACCTTTTCTCGGCTACGATGCTAAACACGCTGCTTATTTTTACAGAAAGTGGCAAGGTGTACTGGCTCAAAGTCTA
Organism: Cytophagales bacterium; assembly: GCA_013298215.1. Classification (GTDB taxonomy): domain Bacteria; phylum Bacteroidota; class Bacteroidia; order Cytophagales; family Spirosomataceae; genus JAAFKE01. Next base: position 16,765 of record JAAFKE010000004.1, read on the forward strand.
TGAAATTCCCGAGGGTGGAAAAGTCACCAAGGGCCGCCCGATCCAAAATTTAATAAATATCGAACCTGGCGACAAGGTAAGGGCAGTCATAAACGTGAAGAGCCTAACCGACGATGACTATATAAACAACAATTACCTAATTATGTGTACTGAGCAGGGTACAATCAAAAAAACCTTGCTCGAGTCATACTCGCGGCCGCGTCAAAATGGAATCATCGCAATTAATATCAATGACGATGACCGCCTGCTCGACGTGGCACTTACCAACGGAGACAACCACATCGTCATTGCCTCGAAAGTGGGCAAAGCAGTTACATTTCACGAAACCAAGGTGCGGCCCATGGGCAGAACAGCCTCTGGGGTTCGAGGAATTAATTTGGAAGATGCCAACGAACCAGACAACAAGGTGGTAGGGATGGTGTGCATCGGAAGCCCCGAGGCCCAGCTCTTTGTTGTTTCAGAAAAAGGTTACGGCAAACGCTCGCCGATCGGGGAGTATAGAATATCTAACCGGGGTGGCAAGGGAGTTTCTACCATAAACGTCACGCCAAAAGTGGGTGCGCTGGTTTCGATAAAAGAAGTAAACGAAACCGACGACCTGATGATAATCAACAAATCTGGCATTACGATCAGAATGGCCGTTGCCGATATCAGGGTTATTGGACGGAACACCCAAGGAGTTAAATTGATCCGATTGTCAGATTCTGATTCGATATCGTCAGTTGCCAGAATCGTGAAAGACGACGAAGTAATAGGAGAGGAGCAAGCCTCAGAAACAGAAATTGTGCCAATTGACCCAATCGATAATGCAGCTGAGTAATCTTTTTACATTTAATTAACCCGAAACAAAACTGAAAATAAAAAAAGAATGAAAAAAATACTGTTATCCACTGCCGCTCTTTGTATGACGGCGGTTTTTGCGGAGGCTCAAAATGCTGCCTATATGCAAATGCAAAATGGAGTACTTGATAAGGCCAAGACCTCCATTGATAAAGACATGTTAGACCCCAAGATTAACACCAAGTCTAAAACATGGTATTATAAAGGTCAAATCTACGAAGCCATCGCCGTTGACGGAACGGGTGTTTACTCAAAGTTAGATTCTAACGCGGCACTCGTGGCCTACGAATCGTACAAAAAGGGTATGGAGGTAGAGCCGAATGGTGGAAAACTTTCCAAGGAACTAACCGAGGCACTGACAAGCCAGAAGCTGTACCAAGCCCTTATGAACCAGGGAGCTATGAAATACCAAGTGAAAAATTTTGAAGGAGCCTATAAGATGATGTCTCTGGCTGGCAATGTAATGCCCAAAGACACGGTGTCGCCGCTGTATTCTGCCATAAGTGCCCAGCAGGGCAATAATTTAGAAAACGCCAAAACTCAATTTTTGAAATATGTTGATAATGGGGGCAAAGATGCCAGCGTTTTTTATAGTTTGGTGGTGATGTATAAAAACGAAAAAAACTACGATAAGGCCCTTGGTATTTTGGATAGAGCCCTCACTACGGTGCTGCCTAATAACAAAGACTTGCAAGCCGAAAAGGTGAGTATTTTCTTGTCGACCAATCGAGCCGATGATGCCATTGCGAGTTTAAAGTCGATCATCGAAAAAGACCCAAGCAATGCAACCAACATCGTAAACTTGGGAATATTGTACGACAACAAGTCTGGGCAATTTGATGACAAGATAAAAAAGTTGAACGATTCTAAGAAGAAGTCAGACAATATGGCCAAAAGTCTGAAAGAAGAAAAAGAAAAGATAGAGATATTTGGGTCAGAAATTAAGCGGCTTGCCGACCGACAGAAAAAAGAACCAAAGAATGCGGACGTTAAGCGACAAATTGCCGAGAATACCAAGCGTCTGGCCGAATCCAAATTAGTAGTGGATTCGCTCACCAAGCAATCTGCCCAGTACGCGCTCGAGAATAACCCAGCCGAAAATGAGTCTAAAATAGTTGAACTCAAAAAGCAGAAGGGCGAGCAATTGGAAATGGCGAAAGAAATGTACGAAAAGGCACTTAAAACTGATCCAAAAAGCTACGATGCACTTTTTAACTTAGGCGTCTTTTATTATAACGAAGCCGTGGGCATAAAAGGTTTAGTGGATGCAATGGATATGAAAGAGTACCAAACGAAAGGAAAAGAAGTTGAAGGTCGTGCGTGTGGTCGTTTCAAAAAGGCATTACCGTATTTTGAACAAGCTAAACTAATTAAAGAGGAAGCCGATCTAACAAATAATATCACCAACCTAACTGGTATTATTAAGCAATTTGAAGAAAGAAAGACGCTTTGCATTGATTAATTTATAGTGTAGAGATTCTTTAAATAGGGATAAGTTAATACTTATCCCTATTTAAAGAATAATGTATTTAACATAATATAAATTATACAACAAACGATTTTGATTTTTCGTATTACACTCATTAAGAATTTAAGGGATAGTATCTCCAACTACATAGTTGACAATCAAGTCTTTACAATAACAATTAAAATAATATCCGTCCGATTTAATAACCAATCTATCCTGTTTCATGTACTCGTCATTTCCTTTTGATACTACTACTTTTGTGCCTTTCCAGTCGTTCAAAAAAACCACGCTGTCAAAATAGTTGAAATAAACGGCAGTTTTGACCTTACTGGTATTTTTGGGTTTTGAGCTGGCGACTACAAGCGGACGCGGACTGGGATTATTCCCACGAAGGTAAGAAAAAGATAAAAACAGGACATACATGCAAATCAGGGTCCATATAACGAACTTGAGTTTCAACCATGGTTTTCTTTTCTTCGTGTTAGGTACGAGCTCAGGAGGCTCCGATATCGGCAGTGGTTCAAAGATAAATTTTTCTTTCATTAATCAATAAGGGCGCAATGTCAATGATGGTTCAACGTAAAGTTAGTACAAAAATTAGTAATACAACTTACATTTAAAGCCCATTAGAATCAAGTATTCAGTGTTGGGCTATACTACTACCCTATTCTGACAAAACTAAGCCGAGAATACATTTACTTAATTCATTGAAAATCAGATAGTTGCAAAATTGTGCGTTATGACTACTCAGTTAAAGTATTTCAACTATCTGATTTTCAGGCACTTATATTTTAGGTATTTTTGGCTTTCTGCCAACCTTAGTTCTGTTTTTAACTTTGTCGGGTCTGGCTTGGACGTCTCTACCTTTAAAGTAAAGTTTTAACGAGTCTATTATTATCTCTTTCAGCGACAGCCCTTCCCAATAGCCATAGTCCTTCATTTGCTCAATCAAATCATTATCGCAGTCAAAGGTGATTTTAGATGCGGGATTGGCCGCCACTTTTAAGCCAAATGAAAATGGGCTCTGTAAATCATTTTTGGGTATCTCGGTATTTGCGAGCTCTTCGAATACGAATTTTTCCTTTTTCGCCATATTATTGCTTATTTAAAATTTCTTTGGTAAGACTGTAGTAATCTACTGCTCCGTTGCTGTCTGGCGCATAATCGAATATGTCAGTTCCACGGGCTTGAGCTTCCGACAATGAAATATTATCTCTAATGTAGGTTTTCATAAACATATCCCCTAATTGTTTCCGGGTGGCCTCTACAAGATCGTTGCTCAACTTCTTTTTGATGTTTGGATTGTATCGAGTTGCAAATACGCCACCTAAGGTAGTATTGGGGCTGATCTGACGAAGCTCATTGGTATAAAACAAAAAATTACGGAGACCTTCATAGCTCAGATATTCAGCCTGCAAAGGTACGTAATAGTAGTTACAAGAAATAAGTGCGATACGAGTTAGGCTCGAAAGTGTTGGAGGGCAGTCTATAATAACGTAGTCGTATTGGTCTTTGATTTTCTCTAAGGCTATTTTTAGATTAAATGGAAACACCGCAGCCGACTTCATAGAGTCTTCCATCGAGTTCAATAATGGGGAGCTCGGTAGCACGTCCACTCCTGCTACACTCACAACTACATCCTGAAATGGAGTGTCTCCTAAAATAAAGTTACCGCAATTTTTTTTATTAAAACTATCCATAATGCCGAAACACTTGGTGAGACTAGCTTGTGAGTCTAAGTCGATCAGTAACACTTTCTGTTTCGCAAATCGATATAAAGCAGCGGCAATATTTTGAGATGATGTAGTCTTCCCCACCCCACCTTTATTATTAACAATACTAATTACTTTCATATTTTCTATAGTTACTGTATGTACAATACGTAAATATAGTAATTAAAGTAAAATATAAATAATAAAATTCAATAAAAATATACATTTCAATAATCTATGTTTTTTATTATTATTTAATATATGTAAAAGTAATATACAATTATTGAAATAAGTACTATTAAAAAACATAATTTTTATTTATTTTAATAAATTGTATTTTTATAATCAAAAGTTAAAAATAAACATTAAAATAATAATTACTTTAATAAGTATTATTATTTTCTGTTATTACTATTAAATAATATAATACTAAATATTAATAAAAGAAATAAAAGTTTTTAATTGAAAAAATTTATTAATTTTTTGTCTGACAGTAAATTGTATTTATAGTCCATTATAATTGCTCTGTGATAAAATAAAGGCTATTTAAGCCGCATCCTGTTCTTATATTTTGTATTCCCCCAAAAGTATTTCTCCTTCTATTACCTGAGACTCCAATTATTGAATAGTTTACTGATTCCCGTAGGAATAAAATTAAAGAAAATTGTAGAAGGTGGACTGTAATCAGTGCTGGCACAAGATTAGTGAATGAGCATTATTTCTTGATAAGTAAACAGCTGCAGTGTTTCGGTTGTGTTTGAAGTATGACGGAGAAGGCATTTTCGCTTTTCTAAATTGTTTAGTATAACTAAGAACAAATTGGTTTTATAGAATTAAATCAGTAGGGTAATTATATATAGTGCTTGACTAAATTTCAAATAACCCTTGTGAGGGTTGGGTCGGGAGTCTTTTTTTAATTGTTACACTTCATTAATTTCAAGACTTCACGTGAAACATTTTAAAAAAAGATTAAATATACTGGCGCCGAGATGTGTAACCGATTACTGGTATTAATTCCGACTTTATCTAATCTGCGCTGTTCTCGCTTTACCTATGTTTTTGTGCATTCGTTTATTTTAAAGCTACAGAAGCCGTGTTACTCTTCTTCTTGACATCGTCGAATGAAGACCTACTACTTACACCTTCCAGTACTCCACTGCCTTGTCTCTAACTTCGCGTTCCTGCTTACGTTATCATCTCAGAAGTAATTTGTTTACAGAAAAACCGTATTGGCTGACTGGACTCTCAATGAACGTATGCTTTTACCTATCGGATTGAAAAGTCCGAAACATTGATCTTCGGGACATCTTAAAGTTGAGTTATTTTAAGATGTCCCGAGTCATAAAAAGAGAATGCCCTCACGTGAACCATAATGTAATTATATTTCGTAGAAATAATCTGTTATTTATACTTAGTCTAAATCATTTTATGAATTTTCGTTCATAAATTCAGAGAAAGTTCCGTCAGAATAGAAGATCAATACCTTCTCAATGACTTTGGTACGGACTTTTGTAGCCTCTTGTTCGGTATGATTCTTGGGCTTGTTGCCAATACCAAATCGATTGGTGTTTTCAATTTCCTTTGTGCGAGATTGAGATGTATAAGTATTGTTGTTGGAAACGTTTTTATACGAACCCTTATTCTTATCCTGTAAAACATTGGTTCGCAGGTGTTCCTCCCCTTCCGATAACTTGTCCTCTCCACTTTTTCTATTCGTGGAATGCACTATGTTGTTATGAATATCATCATCTTCATCTATCAACCAATCATAACTAATGTCTGGAAAACGGCGTTTGATTTTTTGAATAATTTCTAGACTGGGTTTATTTCTACCCACAAGGATGTGGGAGATTGTTGAGCGTTGAACCTCTATCTCATCTGCGAAATGGGACGGACTTAAATTCTTGTCCGTCATTATTTTTTGTATTTTATTATTCATACAAGATTACAATATTAAATTCATTGATACACAAATGTAACAAACACATTTGTAATAAACAATAGTTTATTTTTGTAAACTTGACATATGTGATTGATACATCGGTAAACAATTGAGAATATTAAATTCGATTACTCGCGGTTTACAAAACTAAATAGCTTGACAGTCAGTTAGTTATTATTTTTAATTTTATGCCAAAAATAAATTGCTTAGATCATTTTAATCTTTACATTTGTGTAATAATCTTATGGGGTAAAGTAAAAATAAAGCCGCTGACTTGACTTAGCGGCTTTATTTATTTGCAAAAAGGATGTGTAAAATGGTGATTAGACCGTGACGTTGTTGTCACGAAGGGCATCATTGAGTGATGTTTTCAGATCGGTACTTTCCTTTCTACTACCTATTATCAATGCACAAGGCACGTGGTAGCTGCCAGATTTAAATTCTTTGAGGACGCTACCAGGGATAACGACCGAATTTGCGGGAACAAAGCCCTTATACTCAACTGGTTTTTCTTGCGTTACATCTATAATCTTTGAGCTGCCCGTTATTACAACTCCCGCCCCTATCACAGCTCTTGAGCCTATTCTGGCTCCTTCGACAATGATTGCTCTCGAGCCAATAAATGCACCATCTTCTATTATAACGGGCGATGCTTGCAAGGGCTCCAATACGCCACCGATTCCAACACCTCCACTTAGGTGTACGTCTTGACCAATTTGGGCGCAACTACCAACCGTAGCCCAGGTATCTATCATGGTGTTCTCTCCGATGTGAGCACCGATATTTACGTAAGACGGCATTAGTATAACCCCAGGAGCAATAAAAGCCCCGTAGCGGGCTGTAGCTGGTGGAACAACCCTTACGCCAAGTTCCTGGTAGTTGTTTTTTAACGTCATTTTATCGTGGTATGTAAAGATACCTACTTCATGCACCTCCATTTTCTGGATGGGAAAGTAAAGAACTATGGCCTTTTTGATCCATTCATTGACAATCCAGGTATCATTCTGCCGTTCGGCAACCCTATAAGTCCCTTTGTCTAATAGATCAATCACGGCTCTGATGGCGGCCTTTGTTTCGTCTAACTTCAACAGCTCCCTGTTCTCCCATGCACGCTCAATTGTAAGTTTAATGCTCATTTTTTTAATTGTTTTTTTTGTTTAAAGTATTGATATAAAGGAATTTAATGTATTTCAACCAAATATTATTCTGCACAATATTTGGCTTAGTATTATTTTGATGTGGCGTGCTCATTGGCCCTTGCTTGCTTTTAAATTAAAATGTCTACTGGTTTTGATTTTGTTGCAATTGATATGGATTGTATGCAGGTTTTACCCCAAAGATAAGTCAATAAATTTTATTCGTGTACGGTACTCGCATCGGGAAAACCGAGATTGTTTTAAATGATTAAATTACCTGATAATAAAAGCTACTAAAACAAATAAGTTATATAAGCACCCGTAAAAACTAAAAACAGAAATCTTAATACTATTATAATTAGCAATATAAAATTTTAATTAGTAAAACTATTTTTATTAGTATATATTTTAGTAAGATACTTAAATATCGTATTAGTAAATTTGTATTCACACTTAAAAACATGGACTTATGAGCATAAAAGTTGGGATCAATGGTTTTGGAAGAATTGGCAAGTTAGCATACCGTCATATATACAACATACCAGGTATAGACGTAGTGGCTATAAATGACCTAACAAGCCCAGAAGTACTATCGCATTTACTCAAATACGATAGCTCTCAGGGACGATTTGATGCAGAAGTTACGTCTACCGAAAATAGCATTATTGTCGATGGTAAATCGCTTAACGTATATGCACAAAAAAATCCAATGGACATCCCGTGGGCAGAACACCAAGTAGACGTTGTTTTAGAATGCACGGGCTTTTTTACGGACAAAGACAAGGCAAGTGCTCACCTAACCGCAGGGGCAAAGAAAGTGATTATTAGCGCACCAGCCACTGGTGATTTGAAAACTGTAGTCTTCAACGTAAACCATCACATCTTGGACGGATCGGAAGATATAGTGAGTTGCGCAAGTTGTACAACAAACTGTTTAGCTCCGATGGCAAAAGTACTAAACGATAGTTTTGGCATTGTACTCGGAAATATGACGACAATACACGCCTACACCAACGACCAAAACACGTTAGATGCACCACACGCAAAGGGAGACCTTAGAAGAGCCAGAGCTGCGGCGGCCAACATTGTACCCAACAGTACGGGAGCAGCTAAAGCAATTGGATTAGTATTGCCCGAATTAAAAGGCAAGTTAGACGGAGGCGCTCAGAGGGTACCCGTAATTACTGGGAGCCTCACAGAGCTAACTACCATTTTAGAAAAGAAAGTTACGGTAGAGGAAATTAATAACGCCATGAAGGAGGCAAGCAACGAAAGTTTTGGCTATAATACAGACGAAATTGTGAGTTCGGACGTGATCGGAATTAGATTTGGTAGTTTATTCGACGCCACTCAGACGAAGGTGCTCACAATCGGAGATCAGCAACTCGTAAAAACAGTCAGCTGGTACGACAACGAGATGAGCTACGTAAGCCAGTTGGTTAGGACGGTGCAATACGTAGCCCAGTTAGAAAAAAAATAAATTCATTGGGTGCGGCTTATCTTTTGAGGCTGCACCCAATGAATTTTATAGAATAGCCCCTCTCGGAAAAAATCTGCTCGAAGCGCGTCTCAAAATTTTTTGAAGGATCAAACAATGGGGAGCTGTAGTAGTTATCGGTGGCAAATAACTGCGAAATGCCATAGCCAACAAAAGAGTTTAGACTCGACTCAAACATTAGCTCACTGTCGGTCTTCAAGTAGATTTTACCACCTGGTGCTAAAATGCCATCGTACATTTTTAGGTACTTAGAATGCGTGAGCCTACGTGCCGGACTTGCTCTACTGCCAAAAGGGTCTGGAAAAGTAATCCATATCTCGGAAATTTCTCCTGACTCAAAGTAGTCTAATAAGAAATGAATGTTTATCCTCAAAAAAGCCACATTAGTTAAGTTGTCAGTAGCTGCAATCTTGCTGCCAACCGCAAGCCGCTCACCCTTAATGTCAATACCAATAAAATTTTGTTGCGGAAACTGCCTCGCTAATCCGATTGTGTACTCTCCGTAGCCGCAAGCAAGTTCTACCACAATCGGGTTATTGTTTTTGAAATACAATCTATTCCAATTACCTTTTATCGAATCATACATTTCTTTCCCTTGCTGAAGAACGTTTTCAGCGGTCGTATTATCAGCAAAACGAATCAGTTTTTTCCTACCCATTGATTAATTAAAGTCGTGATAAATCAGATAAAACAAATGTGCTGCCCCCAATGTAAATAAAATCTTCGGCAGACGCAACGCTCAGGCAATGAGCCAAAGCCGAATCGACGTCTTGGTAGCAGTGACCATCAATACCAACGTCAGCAGCAATAGCGTTTACTTTTGGGGCATCTAACCCCCTCGGGTTGGAAAAACTACAAAAATAGTAACTCGCACCAAGCGGAAACATTCTCAGAATTGATAGTACATCTTTGTCTTTAACAAATCCAAGGATAAAGTACAAATGTCCGAAACTACCATCTTTCACCTGGGCCAATGTCTGCTGCAACCCTGCTTCGTTGTGTCCCACATCTGCAATAACAAGCGGATTGTCCTGAATTTTATGCCAACGACCAGATAGGCCAGTCAAAAACTTAACCTTCGATAATCCAGCGACGATACTATCATCCGAAATATTAAACCCGAGCGCGGGTAAAATCGTTGCCGCTTGCAGAACACCCACTACATTTTTTTGCTGGTAATTACCCGCCAGGTCAATGCTGAGTTTGAGTGTACTACCGCGAGATTTATCTAATATTTCTATGTATTTTATATTCTGATTAAAAGTACTTGCCAAAAATTGAAAATTGTCAGACGCCCAATAAAGCGTCGACTCTGCTTCGAGGGATGCCTCGATGAACACAGACTCGACCTCGGGCTGCCGCTCACTGACAACAACAGGCGTGTTGAACTTAATTATTCCAGCTTTTTGCTGTGCAATTTCAACGAGCGTGTCGCCCAACAAATCTTTGTGGTCGAAACTAATATTGGTTATAATCGAAAGTATTGGATTTATGATATTGGTCGAATCGTACTTACCTCCTACTCCCACTTCAATGATGGCAACGTCTACCTTCGACTCGGCGAAATAATAAAAAGCAAGTGCCGCAGTGATTTCAAAAAATGAGGGACGGACAGACTCAATCAGTCCCAAATTACGCGCCACAAAATCGACCACAACATCCTCGGCTATCTCAACCCCGTCTATTCTGATGCGTTCTGTGAAATTTTTGATGTGCGGCGACGTATAAAGACCCGTCTTGTAGCCAGAAGTTTGAAGAATAGCCGCCAACATCGACGATGTGCTCCCCTTGCCATTTGTACCAGCAACGTGAATGCACTTAAACGCACGCTGGGGATTGCCAATATTGTCGCACAGTTTAATGATATTTTGTAGTCCTGGCTTATAGGCAATGGCACCATCACGGTGGAAAACTGGTAACGTTGAAAACAAAAAATCTAATGTCTGCTGGTAGTTCATTCAATAAATTAGCTATTCTTGATTATGTAGGTAATCGTACCCGTCGACTCCGAAGAAGTACCCGAACCTTCGGGACGAAAGCGCGCACGGTACGCTAATTTCTTGTAAAAATTGGTTACCGTAGGATTAACCGTCGACTCCTTCGTTCGGACATTAACCACCCGACCGTCGGTGTCTACTGTTATCACAAAAACGACTTTCCCAGATTCGTTCGAGTCATCTTTGTCTTTGGGAATGCTTACGGGAGTCCAACCAGCCACGTTTACCTGTACGCCCGTTGGCGCACCACCAGGCTTTCCGTACAGACTTCCCGCGTCGATTTTACCGTTGGGATTACCCTGATCTCCTACCTTTCCTGGTTTGTCGCCGTTGCTGTTTCCCCCAACGCCCGTTTCTTTACCAACAGTTCCGTTGCTACCCGACGAACCCGTTGTTTTTTTAAACAGGGCATTTTCGTCGATCTTTTTAGCGGGCGGAGAGGCTGGTGTTTCCTTAACAATTTTTTTTTCGGGTGTTTTTACGTCTGCCTTCTTCACCTTTTCGGTCACATCGGGTCTTTCTATCGGGCTATCTACTTTGCTGGTCACTTTTGGTGCCTCAACCGCAGGCTTGGCCTTTTTTACTGTACTGGTTTCGGTAGTCGGAGAAACTGTCTTGGGTTTAATGCTAGTCTTTGGCGCTTCGTCAGACTTTTTAACGTCCACAGCTCGCGGCGACGGACTGGGTTTGTTATAGGTTTGTACTTTACCATAACCCGCAGCATCAGTACCGAAGTTTACCTCAACGTACTGAATGGCTTCCGATTTGGGCAACGAAGCGAATAATGTCAGCATAAACATGACCAAAAGCAAAAGTGACATAACAACTGAGGCCAAAATAAATGCGATCAATTGGTGCTGGCGTTCCTGTGCTTGAAATGTTTGCATGACGTAAGTTTGAGAGTCAAAAATAATAATTAATGGTGGTGATTTGCAAATTAAAACGAAAATGGACGTCCTAAATTTTAGTACCCATAAAAAAAGGGCTTTAAAGGCCCTTTTAAGATTAAATATCTGGCGACATCAAAGCGTATAGACCCAAGCTGTCGTATTGATGAGGAGACTTATTTTTTTAGCTCTGCGGTATGCCTTGTCTTCGGCAACACTTGCCACCACTGAGACCTTCACCAGATCAGCCTCGTTGACGGGGTACAGAATTTGGGTATCTACAAATCCTAATTTTTGCATATGTCTGAGGCACCGTTCCGCATTGCCCACCGATGCAAAGGCGCCAACTATAACGTGGTGGCTGCCATCAGGATCCGACGTGTACAAATATCTGTGGCTGCTACCATCGGTAGTATGCTGCTTGGGCGCAGGCAGGTTTACACTCACTGGCTTAACCAATACTGAGACCGAGTCATTGACTTTGGCTATACTCTCTGGCTTGGTTGAGATTATTGTTTGGGCCACTGGTTTAGGAGCTGCCACTGGTACGGATTTTTTATCAAACGAATTGGCAACGGATCTAATACTGCTAAACGGGTTAAGGCTGCTAAAAAAAGCATTGCGCTCGTTGGGCGAGTACGACAAGCTCCCAACAATACACACCGCCACCGCAAGCGCACTCAACAAACCAAAGGCTACGCTTCTTGGCTTTACTTTTGTAGTCCTAACAGGGTAACGGTCTATTTTTTGTATGGCTACCACTTTACTATTGGCCGCCCGAACTGCCAATGCAGTAGAACTCATTTGGGTAACGCCTGCGTGCTGGGAAACCGCAATCGGTTTGAAACCATAGGATTCTTTCCAAAAATTTTCGCTGTCGGTGGGTTCAAAAACGAGTTTTTGTTCCAAGTTTAACGAAAAAAAGCCAACTGACCCCAGCTGGTAGCTGCCAACATTCAGTCCAGCGCGGATATCATCGACAAAACTTTTAATGCGCTTTTGGGCTTCCTCGGTCGTAATTTGCTCATTAAGTGCAATGTACTGGGTGAGCAGACCATCGTCTAACTTTAACGACTCATTGAAGGCAACTTGCTTGGTCATGGGCAAGTAGTGGCGGTTTGCTTGGTCGTAAAAAGCATGTTTACTTCGACTTATAAAACCTCCAAAGTTAGGAACTACCACAAACTCATGGTCGTAGAGTAGTTTTTGGATGTAATCAATAACGGCTATCATGATGGGGTACGTTTTATTCAACCGAAATTTAGAAAGAAACTGCCAAACCACCAAGAAAATTTAATCCTTGACTCCGATAATACAAGAAACGCTCATACGTTTGGCCGCCCAGATTATTTAAGGACACAAAAGCCGAAAAATTTGGTGTCAGTAAATAGTCGATTTTGAGGTTGGCATCTATAATGGGTTTCATTTTAAAGAATTGGCCGCTGGCAAAATTCTGAGCCCGCATTCCTTGTAGCAGGTAAACGTCGGCGGTTACAAACATTTTTTTGCTGAAAATAATCGACGCGTTTAGATTGGCCGTGAAAGTAGGCCGCTGCCAAGCGCGTTCGAGGCGTTCGTTGCCGAAATCGAAAGCCTCAGCTTTCAAAACTGTCCTAAAAATGGAGCTAACCGAGTAACCAACCTGCGCCGAAACGGCCAATACATTGATTGTATTGGCATCGTACAAAACTGAAAATTTTGAGGTATCAGTCAAAGAATTATTGAAAACATAAAAGTTCTTGTACCGAGCGTAAGAAACCTTGGCCTCGTAACTAAAACCACTGCCAATTTCTCCCTTTGTGCCTGCGTACAAATCTCGGGACTTCTCGGTGTTGGCTATCACCACGTTACGGTCTAACCAACGGTTTTCAGCCAGCAGACTTCGCAGCGTATTTCTACTTATGTCGCCGTCAATACCCACAAAAAAGTGAATATTGCCAACTGGAGCTACATCAATAGCCACAACTGGAAAACCAACGGTGCGGTTGATGCCCAACCTGTTATCGGTTTCATTGACGGCATTGAAAGCAGCAGTAACCGTGATTGCCTTATTGGTGTATTTGAAGGCGGGCTTGACCCTGAAAAAATTGCGGTTAAACGTCTCCGCATCTACCCGCTGAGACACATACGCATCAGCACTAAAAAGTGCGTAGAAATTAGTCACAATCGGCAGCGTCGCCTTGAAATTACTCCCCCAGTCGGTTTCAGAGGCCGAATAACGGTCATTTGTGAGGTAGAAACCCGTTTTGAGCGAGTAATCAACCGCTGATTCGTTGTTGGCGTTCTCGAAACTCAACTCGCCGCCCACGGTTTTCACAGTTTGACGAAGCGAATCGCGGGCGAACAACTCGACGTTTTCTCGCCCATAAAAAAAATAGTTGTCGCGGTTATACAGCAAAGATGCATCAATCTTGAAATTGTTGGTGAGGTATCTTCCGTCTATTTTTAGCCTATTTTCACTATTGCCCGAACTCTTTCCAGCCACTGGCCCCGTCTGGTTAGACAGGTGCTTGTAGTGAACATCAAAAAGTAAGTCTTGGCTAAGTTTTGTTCCCACAAAAGCCTCACCGTATATTTTTCCGTAGTTGCCCGCTCCTATCTTTACATAGTTTTCAAAGACGTTTGGCTCATCGGTTGTTTTTTTGTCGATAGGCTTCAAAATAGAAGGCATCATAAGTGGTGTGCTCACACCGAGTTTGGGCGTTCTAAAATCGTAGCGAATCTTCGATTCAACCTCCGTGCCCTTTATTGGCTGGAGCTTATCAAACAAACGGTTGGCCGCAGGAAATTCAATCTTACGGCTTTTTTCGATGGTAACTTCCTGGTTGTCAAGGTTTCCAGTTTTTTTTTGAGCCAGCGCGATTTGGCAAACCGACAGGACAAAAAAGGGGAATAGTGCGTTTTTTTTCACAATAAAAATAGAATAGTGGAAATCCTTTATCTTACAACTTAGCGACTTTGGCCTTGGCGAGTTCTACCACCTCCTTATCTTCGGAGTTTTCGATAATCGAATTGAGCGTAGCCCGTGCTTGGTCCACGTCGTTGAGCCCCACGTACACATCCGACAACAATATAAAGCCCCGAACACGCCAAAACTCGTAGTCTTGAAACTGCTTGTTGAGTTCTAAAATAGATGCCTGAGCCTCCTTGTATTTTTTTTGCCGATACAATACATCTGACAACCAGTACTTGGCCTCGGCCCCTAATTCGTCCTTCGACGTGCTGAGTACGGCCTTAAACTCGTTGGTCGCCTTGGCGTAATCACTCTTGCCCAAAGCCACTTTCCCGACGTAAAGCTGCGCTTTTTTGGTCGAACCAGGCAGCACATCGCCAAGTTTTAGCACCTCACCCGCAAAATAAAGCGACGAATCCAATTTGTTCATCACGTAGTAAGTTTCCATGAGCCTCACCCCTGCCGTTGCGCGGTCTTGCTTAGAATCCGAGATGGTGTATAAAGTATAAAAATTTTGCACTGCCTGGGCGTAGTTTTTTTGCTGATACTCAATCTCAGCCGCGCGTAGTGCCGCCCTTGGTACGAAGCTTGACTTCATGCGCTCGATCACTTCGTTATAAAAACCGAGCGCTTCGCCAAACTGATTCAATTTAAGATAACTTTCGGCCACGTAAAAAGCAGCATCGTAGGCCAGCAAGCTCGTGTTATAATCGTTCATAAACTCCACGAAAGCATCGATCGCCTGCGGGTACTTATTGCTAAAGTAAAGATTTTTTGCATTATCGTAGGCCAGTTTTTCAACCTCCGTACTCTCAGGATTTTTCCTTTTATAATCGCTCAAAATGGCCGAAAACTCCTCGGGTCTGCCCACGTTGCTGAGTGCGTCTTGCACCCCAATGAGTGCCCCCGACGCAGACGCAGAAGTTGGAAAATCGCTCAAAATACGCTTATAGTCCCGCACCGATTCCTCATATACCTGAATATTGTTGTAGGCACCCGCTCTTTTGAGGAGCGAAGCTGGCACCAAATAACTTTTGGGCTTAGATTTAATCAACTGCGAATACGCCCGAATGGCTACTTGGTAATTCCCCTTTTCAAAATCAATATTGGCCGCCTGAAAGAGTGCATCATCGGCATACCTGCTCATAGGAAACTGCGTAACCACCCGGTCAAACTGCGCCTTGGCTTCGGTGTCTCGCTCCAAATAAGTAAGCACAAGCCCCTTTTGGTAGTAAGCATAGTCCCGATCAATCCGCCCCTCGTTCACGGCTTTGTCGTATAAACGCATGGATTCGTCGTAGTTTTTGGCCGCAAAATAGCAGTCCGCAGTCCTTACAATGGCATCTTCGACGGTCTGACGGTCTGAAGCTGGTGCTTTGGCCGTATAGTCCTTAAAATAACCCAAAGCCCGTTCGTAATCTTTTGTGTTGTAGTAGGCGTATCCCAAAGCATACAAAGACTTCACGTCGAAGTTGCCCTGGGATTTGTCCGACCGTAGCAACTGGTTATAAATCGGGATGGCTTCTTCGTAGCGTTTGAGCGACGAAAAACTCTCTGCTTTGTAGAACAGCGCGGCAAATTTTATTTCTGGGTCAATTGGGTAGTTCAGTGCTTTGTCAAAGTCTACGATGGCCTGCGCATAACGTTCCGCATTAAAATTAGTAGTCGCCTGGTTGAAACACAAACGCTGGTAGGCTGCATTTACTTTTTGGTTGCGCTTTTTTGTCGGCAAACTTTCAAAATAGGCAATCGCGCCCGCGTTGTTGTTGGCACTGGTGTAGGCTTGTACCAGCAGGTCGTTTGCGTCGTCTTCAAATGTACTTTCTGGGTACAGCTTCAAGAAATCTTGCAATTCTTTGATCGACCCATTAAAATTGTCTAAATCCAACTGCAACTTGGCGTGGGTAAAAGTTGCTTCCTCTTTAATATTTCGGTCAAAATTTAACCGCGAAGCATTATCGAAAGCAACCAATGCACTCGTTGGATTTTTTTCTTGTAAGTAACTGATTCCCAGCACGTAAGACGAAAATTGGCCAATCGTATCCTTGCGGGTAGACACCGATTTGAGCACGTCGATGGCCGCTTTGGGATTACCCGATTTAAAAAGCGAGTTCCCGTATCTGAACAGTATCGGCGCGGGGGCTGCCCCTGCCTTAAATTTGTTGAAGAGCGCGTAGTTGGTGGCCGCTTTGGCGTAGTCGTTGCGGGTATAATACACTTCGGCAGCGTACAATGCCACGTCGTTTAGCTTGATTCCTCCCGCTTTGGCTCTTTCTAAAATGGGCTCCGTGTAGCGAATTAGGTCATCGTAGCGCTTTGAACGGTAGAGGCACGCCGAAATCCAATTGGGTATATCTGCCTTGTACTGAGGCACTTGCTCGATTCGCTTAAAGTTTTCGACCGCTCGGTTATAGTCTTCGTTCTTGAAATTTATCACCCCTGCGTAGTAGTTGGCAACGGCAAAATACTGGGATGATGCGTCACGGGTAAGCTCTTCAAAATAAGGGAGTGCTTTGTCGGTCTGCTGGGTCATGTAATACGACATGGCCAGCTTGTATTTATTGGTAGTGGCTTGGTAAAAATTAACGTTCTGGCCGAGCGCCTTCTCAAAAAACGAAATGGCTTTGGCATAATCTTCGCGGTCGTAGTAATAAACCCCCAAGTCAGCAAATATCTGGCTCGACTTTGGGTGCTCGGGGTGTTTCTTCACAAAACGCGCCACTTCAGTTTCAGCATCTGGGTAGTTGAGGTACAAACTCGAAAGGGCAAAATAATACTCCGCCGAAACTGCGTTATAATCGTTGGTATTGAGCAGGTTAGCTTTTTTTTCGATGTACATCTTAAATTCTTGGCGCGATGCCGCGTAATTATTTTTTTCAAATAACTCAACGCCATTTCTAAAAAAAACATCGGCCTCGGTGTATCCTAACGTACTTTGGGCAAATGAAAGGGTGACTGAGTAAAAGAAGAAAAATAATACTTTTGCGGAACGAGTAACTTGCGTCATGGTAGCTTTGTTGTGGGTATTCTGTATTAGAACGAAAATAGGGACATTTAGCGTATGAAAAAAGAAAAGAACCTACTTTTTACCCTTTCCGACCCCTAAAAAATGTTGTTCCTGACTTTAGCATTTTCCCAATCAGTAAACATCTGGCCAAACCGTTTGGCAACCTCAGTCAAAAACTCAGTATCTACCAAATTGATCGCCTCTTGGTCGGATGTCACGTCAAACTCCGAAATCTTGTAGGTTTGCTCAAACATTCCGTCCTCTATTTTGATTATATATTTACCATTCCAGCCGTAAAGCATTATCTTGTAGTTCGTACTGGGTATTTCCGAAATAATCCGCATCACACTTATGTTAAAAATGAAGGTATATATTTTTTGCACATTGTCTGCCCTGGCGTGTTACTCGTCTGGTTGCGCCAACCAGAAAGACCAAGAAGCTGGTCAGTTTTTTGTGAAAGCAAACCTACAAATACAGCAGCAAAATTACGAGGAAGCTATCCGATTATTCAACGAAGCAGTCGAAAAAAAGGCCGACTTTGCCGATGTTTATTACAATCGGGGGATCGCGTACCTAAAAATGGAGAAAAATGAACTCGCTCTCGCCGATTTTAAAACTGCTATTGAACAGGATAGTGAATTTTGGGAGGCATATTTCTCAAAAGCGGGAGTAGAAATCAGTATTGGTGCGCTCGATGAAGCTGCTACTGATTTAGACAAAATAAAAACAATATATAAGGACTCGACTAATTTCTACCTAAAACGCGGGATCATCCAAAATGCCCAAAACAAACTGTCGGCCGCTGTTGCCGATTTCGACCGATCGGTCGCGTTAGACCCACGCAATACCGACGCGCTCATCAACCGTGGCACAATGTCGTATAATCAAAAAAAATACACCGCCGCCGAAACTGACTTCGCCGCCGCACTAACCATAGACCCGAGCCAGCCCGTTGCCCTCAATAATATGGGACTAATTTTGGGACAACGAAAAAAATACAAGGAAGCCATCGCGCTGACCGATCGCGCGTTGAGTAGCCAACCCAACCAACCCTATTTTTTAAACAACAAAGGCTGGTACTTGCTCCAAGTGGGCAAAGAAGCCGAAGCAAAAAAAATGATCGAGCGGGCTTTAGAAATAGACCAGACCAACGGGTACGCATTCAGAAACTTAGGCGTTTACTACTTAAAAAACAATAACCGCGCCTTGGCGATCGAAAACCTCGAAGAAGCACTGCGCATCGATCCGTCCACGCAGCTGGTTCACTACTACCTTGGCGATGCGCTTTATAAAACAAACCCCAAGCGAGCGTGCCAGCTGTGGAACACAGGAAAACTAATCGGAGAAAAAGAGTCGGAAGAAGCCTTACTTACCCGCTGTCGTTAGCGGTCTATGGATTTGACATACATATTATTTCTGCTTCACAACTATTGCCAATGTTGGCGTTTTATTTTTTCAACTCTGCCATTTTTTTAGATATAATTTTATCATTCGAAAAATGAGATTGGTTTAAGTTATCAATTATTCTTTGCTTATTTTCTTCATCTCTATTTTGTGACAGTTTTCGTTTGATTTTTACATCCGTTGGAATTATTTTTATTCCTAATGCCCCCTTCATTTCTTTTTCTACAAATTCAGCACCCATTCGTTCTAATGTCATTGGGCATTTTTGAGGTAGTTCAAAAAAATCTGTCAATTTTTTCAAATGATTGTACAATTCATTGTCAGACATGATTTCGACAAGTCCATAAATTTGAACTTCTTCATAATTCCAAGTCGAAACATTTATGTGGTCATACCAAGATGAGGAAATATATGAATGTGCTCCCAAAAAATCACATAAAACCTCATCGCCCTCTTTAATTTTTCTTGCAACAGGGTTTGCTCTACTTATATGGGTTTCTATAAAAAAAAGGTCATTTCCAAGCTCCTTCATTTGCATCATTGCTTTGGTTGAAAGGATTTTTTCGTTGTAAGTTATTAAACTTGAAAACGAGTTCTCGCTGATAATTTCTTTGAGGAGATTAAAATCTTCGGATTTAAACAATTGGGGGAAATACATATATGAAGGTATTATTATTTTCTCAAAATTTCGTTTGTTCTTAGTGCTATCTGCTACCAGTGACTGCTAACTCACAATTGGGCCATCGCCAGTTTAAAGTCGGCAAACACTGCGGCGTTTGTGCGTCTGTCGGTGCGAATTTCAAAAATTGCCGATTGTACCTCTGCCGATAAAAAAACTGAAACCGTTTCCTGGTAGGTCTTGAAACTATCGGCCAAAAAATACCTCAGTCCAGCATCGGCGGCAGTGCGCTGGGCGGTGGCCGCGTGGGGTGTTTCAAAATAGATATCCAGTTCTGGCTGGCTGGCTGGCCCATCGATCATTCTAAAAATATTTCCCCCGTGGTTGTTGAGCAACAAAATTTTAAAGTTCGGTGGTACTTGCTGGTTCCAAAAAGCATTTCGGTCGTAAAAAAAAGCAACGTCGCCCGTTATCAAAAAAATCGTTCGCTCTCGGTTGGCAACGGCGCAGCCCAGCGCGGTGCTCGTGCAACCATCAATGCCGCTCGTGCCACGGTTGCAATAAACATCAATGTGTTGTGTGGCATCAACTCCGATAAAATTCGCGTAGCGCACCGACATACTATTGGCCAGGTGTAAAATAGAATTTGCTGGCAGTTGGGGCAAAAATCTTTCTACCACCGAGAACTCATTAAACTCAGTTTGATTTCTAAAGAACCGGTGCTGCCCCAACACCGTCCGCTGATTCAATAACCGCCACTTGGGCAAATACTCAAAATCATCTTCGTCAAAGTCTTGGTTTCTCATTCGGGTGGCATCCACATCGTCCAGTAGTTTTTTGAAAAAATACGCTGGTTCGCATTTGATCTGAGTGGTCAAAGACTGAAAGGTGTCAATCAGGTCGTCGGACAGGGTAAGATGCCAATGGTGTTTCGGCGGATTATTTTTGATAAACTGCTTGAAATTTTTAGAAATAAACGAATTTCCGCAAGTTATCAGTAAGTCGGGCCTAAGTTCGGCGTGGTTTTGGGAGTTCATGAGCATGGCATCGTGTTTGGTCACAAAGTCTTCTCCGTTGGGAAGGTTCGCAAAAATATCGCCCAACACAACTGCACCCGTCTCTTCCGACAGCGTACTTAGGTTTTTTTGCAACGCCAACAAATCAATCTGCGAAGGCAACAATTGCCCAACGGCAATTAGTTTGCTCGCGGCACTCTCCCAGACAGTCTGCAAACGCTCCCAGGTCGCCGCACTCAAAATATAGTCCGTTTCAATTTTTTCAATAATCCGCACGCCCCGCTCAAAAATAAACCGCTCGGTTGGTTTGGGGTAAAATGGCTCCCGAATCGGCACATTTACGTGTACTGGAAGGCTGGGTTTTTGTTGGGTAAGGTTGATGGCCTGGTTCAAGGTTCTTTCAATGAACCAAACTGAGTCGGGGTGTGCGTAGTCGGCGGGTAGGTCGAAAGCCGCGCAAACGTGCTTACCAAATAAATCTGTTTGGTAAATAGTCTGGCCATCCTGCTGGTGGATCCATTCTTTGGGACGATCGGCAGTAAAAATTAAAAGTGGCACTTGTTGAAAAAACGCTTCAACCACGGCGGGAGCTAAATTGTAGGCTGCGCTTCCCGAGGTGCAAACTACGGCCACCGTTTTTCCAGTGGACTGGGCCAGACCAAGCGCCACAAAACCCGCCGAACGCTCGTCGGCAATGACCGTAACGCTCATTTGAGGATGCCGCGCAAAAGCAAGTGTAAGAACCGCCGACCTCGAACCAGGCGAGATTACAACGCGTTCGATACCCTTTTGGGCGCAGATTTCGGCAATATTAATAATTGGTTGAAGTATGGCCATAAAAAATGGTCAGCTTTCCCGCTGACCATTTTTTATTAAAAAACAGCAGGAAGCTGTTTATAAAATATGTTATCCTAAATACGTTTTCAATGCCTTGGAACGTGACGTATGGCGCAACCGTCGGATGGCCTTTTCTTTTATTTGCCTCACGCGCTCGCGGGTAAGGTTGAATTTCTCACCAATTTCTTCGAGGGTCATGGCGTGTTCTCCGTTCAAGCCAAAGTAGAGTGTCACCACGTCTGCCTCCCGCTGGGTGAGGGTTGAGAGCGCGCGCTGCACCTCGCGGCGGAGCGAGTCGGTGATGAGACCTTGGTCTGGCTTGTCTTCGAGGTCGTTTTCTAACACGTCGAGTAAGCTATTTTCTTCGCCGTTCACGAAGGGTGCGTCCATCGAAACGTGCCTGCCCGATATTTTGAGCGTATCGACTACCTCATTTGCCGAAATCTCCAAAACCTCCGCTAATTCTTCGGGAGATGGCTCCCGCTCGAACTTTTGCTCCAATTCGGAGAAGGTCTTTGATATTTTGTTGAGCGATCCTACCCTATTCAGTGGCAACCGCACAATGCGCGACTGCTCGGCAAGTGCCTGCAAAATAGACTGGCGAATCCACCAAACAGCATACGAGATAAACTTGAAACCACGGGTTTCGTCGAAGCGCTGGGCGGCTTTTATCAAACCTAAGTTGCCTTCGTTGATAAGATCACCGAGTGATAATCCTTGGTTTTGATACTGCTTGGCAACCGATACCACAAAACGCAGGTTGGCTTTGGTGAGGCGTTCGAGCGAGAGCTGGTCTCCCTCCCGAATCTTCTGCGCCAAAATCACTTCTTCGTCGGGCGTAAGCAGATCCACTTTACCAATCTCTTGCAAATACTTGTCGAGCGACTGGCTTTCGCGGTTGGTAATCTGCTTACTTATTTTTAACTGTCTCATTTATTGGTTGGTGTTTAGTAAGATAACGAAAATAAACTGCGAATGATTGAACTATCGACGATTATTTCTGTCACCTCCGCGTCCTCCCCGATCGTCGCGTGCGCCGCTGCGCTCTGGTCTTTCGGTTCTTTCGCGCTCTGGCCGCTCCACGTAGCCCTCGGGCTTTTCTAAGAGCACCTTGCGCGAGAGTCTAAACTTACCCGTTTTCTTATCTACTTCCACCAACTTAACTTGCAACTTATCGCCTTCCTTCAAAACACCGTCCATTGTTTCGAGGCGCTCCCAGGTGATTTCTGAAATGTGGAGCAATCCGTCTTTGCCAGGCATGAACTCTACAAATGCACCGAAAGGCATAATCGATTTAACAACGCCCTCATAGACTTCGTCCACGTCAGGAATGGCCACGATGCCTTTTATCCGGGCCAAAGCCATGTTTAGGCTCTCAACGTTATTCGAGAAAATACTGATGTATCCTTTTTTGTCTTTCTCTTCAATATTGATCGTCGCTCCCGACGTGCGCTGAATCTCCTGAATTACCTTTCCGCCAGGCCCAATTACTGCACCGATGTACTCGGAGTCGATCGTAAAGGTATGAGCGCGTGGGGTGTGGGGCTTCAAATCGGCACGCACTTCGGTTGTGGCCTTGCGCATTTCTCCCAAAATATGCAAGCGGCCGCGCCGTGCTTGCGCCAGTGCCTCTTCAAGTACGTCATAAGAAAGTCCATCTACCTTGATGTCCATCTGGCAGGCAGTAATTCCGTTTTCGGTACCGCAGACCTTAAAGTCCATGTCACCCAGGTGGTCTTCGTCGCCCAAAATATCCGACAGAACGGCGTATTTGCCAGCCGAGTCGGTAATGAGTCCCATGGCAATGCCCGAAACGGGTGCTTTTATTTTGATACCAGCGTCCATCAGCGCGAGCGTACCAGCGCAGACAGTGGCCATCGACGACGATCCGTTCGACTCTAAAATGTCTGAAACGATGCGGATGGTATATGGATTTTCGTCATCGGGTGGGAGTACTTTTTTGAGTGCTCGGTGTGCTAGGTTTCCGTGGCCAATTTCGCGGCGACCTGGGCCACGGTTTGGTTTCACTTCGCCCGTCGAAAACCCAGGGAAGTTATAGTGCAGCATAAACCGACTCGTTCCGTAGAACATTGGGGTATCAATAAGCTGCTCGTCTAATTTTGTACCAAGCGTTACCGTTGTCATCGATTGGGTTTCGCCGCGCGTAAAGAGCGCCGAGCCGTGGGGCATCGGAATCCAATCTACCTCGCAGGCTATCGGACGAATTTCGTCTAATTTTCTGCCGTCTAAACGATACCTTTCGTCCAGCACCAGGCGGCGCGATGCCTCCCACTCTTGGTCGTGAAAGTACCGCTTTACCAAACCTTCCTGGGCAGACTCACCCTCGGCCAAGGATGCCCGGTGGCTTTCCATGAACTCGGTTAAAACGGCTTTGAAGCCATCTTTGCGCGCCTGCTTGTTGGCCTGACCCAACTTGGCTACTTCGTATATTTTTTGGTAACAAGCCACCCGCACTTTCTCGCGCAGTACCTCGTCGTGTACTTCGTGGCTGTAGGTACGTTTTTGCTGCTTGCCAACCTTGGCTTCTAATTCTTTTTGGGCGGCGCACTGAGCCTTAATGGCTTCGTGGGCAATCTTAATGGCCTCGATCATTTGATCTTCGGCACACTCTTTCATTTCGCCTTCGACCATCAAAATGTCTTTGGCCGTACCCGCAACGATCAGATCCATGCTGGCCGTTTTGAGGGCCGATGTCAGTGGATTGATAACGTACTGGCCGTCGATCAATGCTACCCGTACCTCAGACATGGGGCCATTGAAGGGTATGTCCGAAACCGCCAACGCGCACGATGCCGCCAAGCCCGCCAGTGCGTCGGGTTGTACTTCGGCTTCGACCGATATTAAGAAAACGTTTACTTGGGTGTCTGAGTGAAAATCGTCTGGGAAGAGTGGGCGCAAGGCGCGATCTACCAAGCGGCAAGTAAGAATTTCAGAATCCGACAGGCGGCCTTCGCGCCGTTGGAAACTGCCAGGAATGCGCCCCGCCGACGCAAACTTCTCTTGGTAATCTACCGACAGGGGCATGAAGTCTATGCCTTCTTTGGCATCTGGATTGCTCACTACCGTGGCAAGCAATATGGTTTTCCCCAAGGTTACCAGCACTGCGCCGTCGGCCTGCCTGGCCAATTTACCCGTTTCGACCGTAATCACCCGCCCGTCTGGAAGGGGAATGGTCTGCGTTACTACATTAAATGACATAATTTTTGTTTTGTGAACCGCTTGTGAAGAGTGTCGAGAGCATGCGCCCTTTGCGCCTACTCATATAAAGTTAAAGATTAGAAAGCTATACTTACTAAACCAAAACAATTAAGGAAAGTTTATTAATAATTAAATGTAATAAGTGGCTGGTAGTTTATCCAACAACCCAAAAGCCGCAGAATAAATTACCAGCCACCAGTCAAACGATTACTTACGGATACCCAAGACCGCAATAATGGCACGGTAACGACCAATTTCCTTCTTTTGGAGGTAATTCAACAAACGACGGCGCTTACCTACCAGCTTCAAAAGACCCTGGCGGGTGTGGTTGTCGTGCTTGTGGCCACGGAGGTGTTCCGTGAGGTGGTTGATGCGAAACGTAAACAACGCAATTTGTGATTCGGGTGAACCAGTGTCGGTGGCAACTTTTTGAGCGCCATGAGCAGTAAAAATTTCCTGCTTCTTTTCCGTGGTTAAATACATGATTGTAACAACAGATTAAAATTTGAGAATAATGATTAAGCCGCAAATGTAGTGTTTTTGCGCCACTTTTGTTTGATTCGCTCCAATAATATTTTGTAGAAATCGGCATCAAACAAATTGGAGTCGTTTCGGGCGCGGTCCATGAAGTACAAACCAAAACAACCGAGCATAAAATTAGAAAACCAGGCTCCCACCCACACGGGCGTTATTCCCTCTTTTGCCCATTTGTCGCCCTGCATCGTGAATACGTACATCAGAATAAAAAACACAATCGACACCAAAACGGGCATTCCAAAACCGCCCTTTTTGATAATTGCACCCAGGGGAGCGCCGATCAGAAACATCATAAAACAGGCCACCACTTGCGTAAGTTTGTGCTGGAGTTCGAGTTCGTATTTGCGCGGATTTAGTTTTTTTTCGTTGATGTAAGTCACGTTAGAACGCGCCGAGGCCTCGATGCTCTTGGCACTTTGCAAGGCCGACGACAAGGTCTCCATTTTGACTTTTTTGGTTTTCAGCCGGGCGTTGGTTAGCGAGTCGATCCATTTACCAGCCTTTAATTTGGTTAGTGGCACAGTTTGCTCTTTGAGGTTGTAGCTAAAATATTGCCTCGAAGTATTAACCAAATTTTGGCGCGAAGTGGCGTATTCTTTGTTGAGCGAGTCGGCGGTGTTTATTAACTCTTGGCGGTCTTTCATCCACTCGTGGTACTCAAACTGCTGCTCGTTGGTGCGTTTCAGTCCAAAAGCATCCAGGCTCACCACCAACTTGTAGGTATCGAAGTGATTGCGGCTAAACTTAGAATTAATCGGATCGTTGCTCGACGTAGCCGAGGCAATGTACTGCGAATTGCCCGTTTGAACGTTTTCCGAGAACATATTACCCTTAAACAACTCAAAAACCAAATACCCTTGGTTGTTGATGGTATACATTTTCCCCGAATCGGCCAAGATCACCTCGGTGTTGCCAGTGTCGTAGGAGTTGGGCGGGTGTTTGTAAATAACCAAGTTTTTGAGCGTTCTACCGTCGGGAAATTTCTTATCTACCTTTATGTTGTAGCCAGGCAAGTCGTTGTAGAAAATACCTTCTTTGATGTTGAGCGTTGCCTTGGCGGTCTTGATGTCGTACAGCAAACTGTAGCCTTTCAGGTTGGCCCAAGGGTAAATCTCATTGTTGTACCAGTACGTGAACCCGCACAAACCAATGATCACAAAAAAGAGGGGTAGCATGGCGCGGGTCACGGATATGCCCGCGCTTTTGATGGCCGTAAGCTCAAAAAACTCGCCGAGTGCGCCAAAAGTCATGAGCGTGGAGAGTAGAATGGCCAACGGCATGGCGATCGGAATGGTATTGAGACTAAAAAAGGTAAGCAGCCGCACGTAGTTCAAAAACTCAATGTCCTTGCCAACAAATTCGTTCATGTAGAACATCAGCAGGCGCATCAAAAAAATAAAAATAACGATGGCAAGCGTCAAGAAAAAAGGCCCGAAAAATGCCTGGATAATCAGTTTATCAATTTTTTTCACGCGGTATTTTTTTTGTTCAACTAACTCCCCACTATTTCTCGCAGGCCATCCATGAGCCCAAGCCACAAATCTCGCTGTTCGGTTTCGTCGGTGTTGGCCGAATACTCGGTCACTTTCAGGTACGTACTGTTAGAAAATTCGCTCACGTCCAATTTAAATTCTACGTAGCTATTTTCGTCCCCCTTCTCGTCACTATTCAAAAACTCGAACTTAACATTTTTATTTAGACGCATGGCCGTTTGTTTGGCCACGTGTTTTTCGTTGTCCCAGTAAAAATCAAATTTCTGGTCTGGCAAATTGTTCACCTTCTCACAAAACCACTGCGACAATCCAGCCGCTGAACTAAGGTACGGAAAAAGTACCTTGGGCGATGCCCGCAACTCATATTCTGCAACAAACTTAAATTTTTCCATTGGTTAAAACATAATTACGGTCTGTGATCTACGTTTTTTCGACAAACGCCCAAATCTACAAACCTGTGAAAAACAGACAGTTCTAAGTTGGCAAAGTATAAACTATGGTTAAGTAATCAAAATATTTTTGCACAATAATCTAAAATACCTTACTTTTGCGTTCCTACAAACAATGGCGGGGTAGCTCAGATGGTTAGAGCACAGGATTCATAACCCTGAGGTCACGGGTTCGATTCCCGTCTCCGCTACATAAAAAGGCTGCAAGCACGTGTGTTTGCAGCCTTTTTTTACGTTAGTGCAGTATCCTGAAAACCAATTGTCGTACAATGTCTCCGTCGTTTTGGCTGCCAGCATCAATGCCCTTGGCGTGGCCGTCGGCCTGGCGAAGGGCCGCAATGATATCAACTACTTTGTTCACTGGGTAGTTTCGAGCGGTTTGCAGGTAATCTTTCACAAAGTAGGGGTTCACGCCCAAAACAGTGGCCAGGTTGCGTTCCGACTTATCGGCCGTGCCGTGTGCCACCAAAACCTTGCTAAAAAAGCCGTACAAAATCACCAAGATGGGCATAATCGGGTTGTCTTTGGGATTGGCGGCAAAAAAAGTCGCAATCTGGTTGGCCTTAAAAACGTCTTTTTGCATGAGCGCTTTCTGAAACTCAAACACGTTGTACTCTTTGCTAATGCCCACAAAACGCTCAACGGTGGCGGCCGATATTTCTTCGTTTGGTTTTAGGTTAATGAGCACCTTTTCGATTTCCGACGACAGGCGTTTAAGGTCGTTTCCGATGTTTTCGACCAGCATTTGGATGGCCTTCAAACTGATTTTGGTACTTTTGGCGTGGCAATAATCCGCCACCCAGTCGGGCAGTTTGTTGTCGTACATTTTCTTAGACTGCACCAATGCCCCCGCCCGGTCGAAACTTTTGGCCAACGTTTTTCGCTCGTCGAAATTGCCCTGGTGGCAAATCAACAACACCGTCGAAGGAAGTGGTTTGGTGGCGTATTGTTCGAGCAAGGCGTTTTTTTCTTTCGACTCCAGCCCCGCCAACGCCTGCGCCTCCTTGACGATCACCAGCTGGCGCTCGGCCATAAAAGGGTACTTGCGGGCGTAGTTTAGCACCGAACCCACGTCGTGGTCTTTTCCAAAAAGTACAAATTGGTTGAAAGACTTCTCGGCCTCCAACAATACTTTTTTCTCCAGTGCATCGGCAATAGCATCGATATAAAACGGTTCATCGCCGTGAACAAAATAAACGGGTCTGATTTTTTTCTGGCCAATCTCTTTTAATATTTCGGCGGGCGTAACGGGCATAAATAATAATTTTAAGTTACTGAGTGTTGAATGAATGAGCCGTCCATATAGTAATTAAATAAACTACTGATATTCAATGCTTTTTAGATAATTTCGATCACGTTGGTCTTATTATTTACTTAACGTCTATCAAAAAACGGGTACACTCCCGTTGAAGATCGGGGAAGAATGCGCAGAAATAGGCGTAATAATCAGCGTAGTTTTCAAAAAGCTCTTCGTAAGACTTTTCGATCCCCGCCAAGATCGCATTTTTCTTGGCCATCCCCCCCAACGACCTCCGCAAGCCCTCTGGGTGTTGGTAGTTGTTGAGCCAATCGTATTTGAGCATAGATTCTACCATTGGTCTCATGGCCGGGTAGTACAGGTGGTCGTAGCGGGGTAAGATCGCGTAGGTGTCTTTCACAAAATTAGCGAGCGGAAGGGCGAAGTAATCTTCAAAGTTTTTTGCCAAAAAATGGTCAAAATACATATCAATAATCACGCTGGCATAGCGAGGAAAAATACCGTTAAGCTGGTTGCGGCAGTCCAAAACCACGGGGTGGGTGTCGGTAAAATGGTCGATGCGGCGGTGCAGCGCAAGGCCTTTTCTAACATCGTCGCTCAAATGAGCAAAGCGCGGATGGGTCAGGCGGCCCTTGGCATGATCGCCCATAAAATTGCCGATCATTACCGCTTCATTCCTGCCCGACAGGGCCAAGTGGGCTAAGTAGTTCAAAGCACCGATTGGGGTTTATAGTGTTGCACCTCCACGCCAAATGTTCGCAAAAAATCAACGCCTTCGTCCGTTGGCAAGCCTTTATAGACAGCGTAAGAATCCAGGTAAATTACCCTTTTTATTTTCATTGTGTAGATAATCCTGGCGCAGGCTATGCAGGGCGACAAAGTCACATAAATTGTTGCGCCCTCCACGGTAGAGCCGTTTTTGGAGGCGTACAAAATGGCGTTTTGCTCGGCGTGCAACGCCAACGAGCAGCTCCCCTTGGAATCGCGGGGGCAACCCGTTTCGGGAAAATCCAAGTCGCAGTTGTGCGTACCAGCGGGCGGGCCGTTGTAGCCAATCGATATAATTCGGGTATCTTTGGTAAGCACTGCTCCCACCTGCGCACGGGTGCAATGCGACCTTTTGGCCAAATTGACGGCCAGCTCCATAAAAATATCGTCGAAGGCGGGTTTCATACCAATCAATTAATTGTTGAGGTTGTTCACAAAGGCTACGAAGTGTTTTTGGTTTTTGGTCAAATTCTCCACGTTCCAATCAATGTCTCGCGCCAATGCTTGGGTGCGCACGGGACAATTTTGAACGCGGCAATACTTGCAACAATCGGGCAAGCAGGGGTCAGCGTGGATAAAAATCTCCAAGTTTCCCTGGGTATTGGCCTCCAATATTTCTTCAAAAGCATGGATAGACTGGTGTACCTGGCTAAGATCCCAGTAATTGGGAAGCGTCAGGTGGCAATCTACGTGCAGGTCTGGCCCGTAGCGTTGCACGCGCAGGTTGTGCACGTCTATCCACTCTTGTTTTTTATTGGCGTTAATAATTTGTACCACACTATTGACCACCGCCACGTCCACCTCGTCCATGAGGGCAGCAATGGAGCGGCGCACCAATTTGAAGCCGCTAAACAAAATAAAACAAGCCACCAGCAACGACACCAGCGTGTCGATCCAGGCCAAACCCGTGAGCCAGATCAGGCCCACACCCACCAGCACAAACATACTACTCAGGCTATCGACGAGCAGGTGTTGGCCGTCTGCTTGGAGTGCCACCGAGTTGGTTTTTTTGCCCGCATTGAGCAGCCCCAACCCCAAACTGCCATTGATAAAAATCGTGGATGAGAGCAACAAAAATCCGTATCCGAGGTTCTCAACGGGCGTTGGGTCAAAATAGCGGCGGGCGGTTTCATACAAAATATAGAGCCCCGCAATCATAATGAGCGCTCCCTCGAAACCCGTCGAAAAATATTCTATCTTTCCGTGGCCGTAAGGGTGGTTGGCATCCTTGGGTTGGGCGGCCAGGTAGATGCTGTAAAAAGCGAAACCACTCGCAAAAACGTTGATGATCGACTCTACCGCATCCGTCAAAACGGCATTTGAATCGGTCAGGTAAAAGGCGAAAAACTTGATGGCCATCAAAACGATGCTGACCACAAATGACGCGCCGATCCACATATATTTTGAAATCTGGTGTTTTTGCATTCTCTTTGAAACTTCATTCAAAATTAGGCAAAGTTTTACTCAAATTCATACCAATCAGTGAACGACCCAACGCAAAACCCTTGGACAACACTTAGTTCGGACGTAAAATACGACAATAAATGGCTGACAATCAAGCACGAAGAAGTACTAACCCCCGCAAAAACTCCTGGGATTTACGGTGTTGTGAGTTTTAAAAATAAAGCCATTGGCGTAGTGCCGATCGACCAAAACGGAGATATTTACCTCGTTGGCCAATACCGCTACACCCTCAACGAGTATTCGTGGGAAATACCCGAAGGCGGCTGCCCGCTTGGCCAAGACCCAATCTTGGCCGCCCAACGAGAGCTAAAAGAAGAGACTGGACTTATTGCCAACACTTGGACGCAAATTGGGCGGATTCATACCTCCAACTCGGCCACCGACGAAGAAGGTTTTATGTTTTTGGCCGAAGGTTTGACCCAAAGCGAGCAAGAATTGGAGGAGACCGAGCAAATAATGGTACGAAAAATACCGCTCGCGGGTGCCGTGGCCATGGTTATGGACGGGCAGATAACCGACGCAATCAGCCAGAGTGCCATTTTGTTGGTGGCCAGACTCCGAGGCGTATGATGTTAGCGGCACTCTACGGCCTGCTCACGGGCGTAGCCTTATGTCTGACTTTCGGAACTGTCTTTTTTGTTTTGATTCAAAACAGCATCGACAATGGCTACCGAAGCGGCATCGAAATTGCGCTGGGTGTGGTTATTACCGACGCTTTTTTTGTTTTTTGCGCCATGTTTGGCACGTCCTTTCTGCCAAAAATCAACCACTTCGACCAGTGGACGGGTGGTGTGGGGGCAATATTGTTGCTGCTCCTCGGAACGATGAACATGGTGAAAGGAACGCCCAAGGTGGCATACCCCAAAACGAAGCTGGGCAGCTTTATGTATTATTTCGGAACTGGCGCACTCCTAAACGCCCTCAATCCGATAAACTTCTTTTCGTGGGTGTCGATCGCGGCCTACCTCAAAACCAACACCACCTACGACTTCGGACAAACGGCCGCTTTTTTTGGGGCAAGCCTGCTGGGGGTTTTGCTGGCAGAGTCGGCGTTGGCGTACTATGCCCACAAATTGAAGGGCATTTTAAGGCCGTCTACCATCGAAAAAGTAAACAAGGTGAGTGGACTTATTTTCATAGTCCTCGCACTAAATATTCTCTACAAAACCTTCGGGGGTTGAAAATTAATTTTGTAAGTTACCTGTTCATTGACACCAGAAACTCTTCGTTTGAACGCGTACCGCGCATTCGATCCATCAAAAAATCCATCGACTCCACGGGGTTCATGTCCGACAGGTGCTTGCGCAGAATCCAAACGCGGCGCAACGTTTCTTTGTCGAGCAGCAAATCTTCTTTGCGCGTACCCGAGCCAAGCACGTCCACGGCGGGGAAAACCCGCTTGTTCGACAACTTGCGGTCGAGCTGAAGCTCCATGTTGCCCGTTCCCTTAAATTCTTCAAATATCACTTCGTCCATTTTAGAACCCGTTTCGATCAAGGCCGTGGCAATGATCGTGAGCGAGCCACCATTTTCGATGTTTCGGGCTGCACCAAAAAAGCGCTTCGGTTTGTGAAGCGCGTTGGCATCGACACCACCCGAAAGTATCTTACCCGACGGCGGCACAACGGTGTTGTAGGCACGCGCCAAGCGGGTGATCGAGTCCAGCAAAATCACCACGTCATGGCCGCATTCTACCATGCGCTTGGCTTTTTCGAGCACCAAGCTGGCCACTTTCACGTGGCGGTCGGCCTGCTCGTCGAACGTCGATGCAATCACCTCCGCCCGCACACTCCGCTGCATATCGGTCACCTCCTCGGGGCGTTCGTCGATGAGCAGTATTATCAAGTATATTTCTGGGTGATTTTTAGTGATGGCGTTGGCAATTTCTTTGAGAAGCACCGTTTTACCAGTCTTGGGTTGTGCCACAATCATGCCGCGCTGGCCTTTGCCAATGGGGGCAAAAAGGTCGAGTATCCGGGTAGAATAAATATCGGGGCGGGTACTGAGCCTGATCTGCTCTTCGGGAAACAACGGTGTGAGGTACTCGAACGGAATGCGGTCGCGAATTTCTTCGGTGGTTTTTCCGTTCACGGTTTCTACCCGCAACAAAGCGAAGTATTTCTCTCCCTCCTTTGGGGGCCGAATCTGCCCGCGCACGGTATCGCCCGTTTTTAGACCAAAAAGTTTGATCTGCGACGGAGAAACGTAAATATCATCGGGACTGGCCAGGTAGTTATAATCGGCGGCGCGTAGAAAACCGTAGCCTCCGTCGGACATGATCTCTAAAACACCAATATTGGTAATGATGCCGTCGAACTCTTTGATGAGCTGGTTGTACTGCTTTTTGGTGCGGTTGGTGTTGTCCTCGCGCGACGGGTCGGGAGTGGAGACGCTACTGGCCGTAACTGCTTTCTCGGCCTTTTGAACGTTCTCGCTGTCGTTTTTTTCAAAGTCTTCGGTTATAAAAGACGTATCAAAATCGTCTGCCACCAAGGCATCATTTACGTCGTCTTGGCTTTGGGGCATTTGAGTCGTTTCTTGGGCGGTTGCTTGAAGAACTGGCTGGGCGGGAACCTCAGCACTGGCTTCTACCGTTGGGGTATTTTCCGCAGCATTGTGCTCGTCGGCTTCGTCTTTCTTAAAAATACGCTGGCGTTTCGGGCGAAAGGCAGCATCTTTTTCGATGACGTACTCGTTGGCAACCGTGGGTGCGGCAACCGTCGGTGCGGCAACTGCTGGTTCAACAGCTGTAGCCATAACCACCAATTCTGCAACCGCTTTGGGAGCTGCAACAGGACGAACTGACGCTTTTTGTCGTGCAACAATCCTCGGTATAATTTCTTTTTTGGACGTTTTACTCTCATCAGCCATCCCCAACTGGGCGGCAACGGCTCTTAATTCTGAAACAGATTTCAGATTGAGTTCTTCAATAGTAAGCATAGAATGATTTTTTGTAAAGGAACGCTTTACACGAAGTAGTAAATTAGTTTTGTCGGAAACAGTACTGAGAAAATAATAGCCAGAGGCGTTTTGATGTGTTTTGGAGTCCGATTGAGACAACGACATTCATGGCCGCTGAATTTGGGACTTGCCACAATGACCTTAGATTGAAGTACAATTATACGCTTTTTTATTTGCAAAAGCAATTTTAGCAAAAAAACGTTCATAAAAGGCGTTGCTGATAGTTCCGCCCACAATAAGTGCCAAAAAAAACTCAACCTGAGCAGGGTATCACCCAGCCCAAAGGCCTCACGCCACGGAACGACGCCTAACTTTCGTGACAGCACACAGGCCAAAACCCCGCTGCCAAACATTGTATATCAGGCATTTAGTGAATCAAAAAAACTGGTACTCTTGGGCTCTCGTAATTGTTTTGACGAGTTTTTCGAGCGCAATCCGTACACTCGTCCCATTGCCCGAAGCCTTGTAGGCCGCCCATTCCATTTGCCAATTTAGGGGGCTGAGTTGGGCCAAAAGTGCTTGCCTAAAATATTCGTACCGCGTTGAGTCGGGCATTTCGGGCAGAAGCGTTTCGAGCAGTTCAGTCACCAAAACATCGACCAGCGCAGGGTTTGAAACATTGGCGGGGTTGTTCATAAACGCCACCACATCGAGCTGCACGCCGCCGAGGGTGTCGTAGTGCAACGAACCGTCGGGGTTAATTTTTTTGCCCTCAATCAACATCGAAGCTACGTTGTAGCGGTGAATGATCGTGGACGAATTGAACCACCCGTAGTCGTAGTTTGGTGCCACGTAATAGGGCGAATACCCAGCCACCGTGGGCGGTTCAAAGGCCATTTGGCCGCAGTACTGCAAAAACGCGTACATCACCCCAGTGCGCCAAAAGAGCCGATAGTGGTTCCAGCATTGTGGCAGGTTGTTGGCGACGGGTTGGGGCACGGCTATTTTGAAATAACTCATCGTCTGCAACAGCAGTTCTAACGGCGACTTAACAATGGCTCCCACGATCTCATCGTTTGTGGAGCCGTCGTCTTGGTCGTAAAAATGCTTGCTGGTCAATAACTTAGTTAAGGTTAGCCCCAAATTATAATCGTTGGCTGCCAAAAAAACCGCCAACGGAACGATCACATTTTGCTCGGTGGTGGTGTCAATATCTTTGCGCACAAAAAAACGGTACAAGCGTCGGCAGGCGAAGCGAGCGGTCTCAGGCTTGGCGTATATCATCTCAACGAGCTTATCGAGTTCGTTGCGCATTTTGGCCTTGTCATCCGCCCCCACTCCCGTAATCTGCTGATTATTAAACCGATAGCTAAAAGTTTTGGTACTAAAACCGTGGTACATCGGCACAGGTTGGCCGCGCGTGAGTCCAGTATCGGGGTCGGCGTTGGCGGGTGTTCGCTCGCCAATGCGCCAGCCCGCCAGTACGCGCGCTGTTTGCAAAATATCGTCTTCGGTGTAGTTGGTGTAGTCGCCAGCGGCGGTTTGGCTGCCTTTGCCGATGGTAAAAAGCTCTAAAAATTCGCGGGCAAAGTTAAGGTTCGGGTTCGGATGCTGGCTTTCGACCAGGTCTAAGTAGCGCATCATGGTGTTGTCGATGGCCACTTTTTTGGCAAACGTTTTCAGACTTCCCAGCGAGTAGAACCGCAAAAGCATGAGATGGTCCCAAAATTCTTCGGAAAAGGCCACGTTTGTGGGCGACATGACGAAGTTGGTGTGCAAAAACAACGACATTTTAGACCGCATACTCGGGTCGCGCAGCGCTTCGTTGAGCCACCAACCAATGACGTACTGCTTGCGGTCGGCATCGAAAGTAGTGGTACTGGGCGCGGGTACG
Organism: Cytophagales bacterium; assembly: GCA_013298215.1. Lineage (GTDB taxonomy): Bacteria > Bacteroidota > Bacteroidia > Cytophagales > Spirosomataceae > JAAFKE01. The sequence goes on from JAAFKE010000004.1 coordinate 52,064, forward strand.
GGCGGGTTGTTAATCCAAACTTGGCCATTGAGCGGGTCGATGGGTTGCGACATCAACAACGACGGGTTGGCCATGAGTTCGGCCACTGCCTGCGCGGGTGTTTTGGAGGCAAAGGCCAAAATTCGCTCCCGCGTGACGTTATAGGTGCAGCGCCGCAACAAATGGGCGGCCAAACGTTTGGTCAGTATCCCCGAATACACATCAAGTGCGGCCATGTTGTTTCTTCAAGATTAACTTTTCCAGCGTCCAAGCAAACCCAACCACCAGTAAACAGCCAATGACGTTGAACCACAAAAAGGCAGTGAGCTCGAAGTACCAAACTGCTACAACGCCAATTTCTGACAATACTGCGGCGTACAGGGTGGCTTTGGCACCGATGTGCTTGCAATAAAATGCCACAATAAAAATACCAAGTATGACACCGTAGAAAAGAGACCCCAAAATATTGACGGCCTCAATCATACTTCCCATTCGGCTGGCGAAAAGCGAAATAAAAATGCAGAAAAGCCCCCAGCCAATCATGGCTACTTTGGAGGCGTTGAGGTAATGGGTTTCTGATGCCTCGGGGCGGTAGTATCGTTTGTAAACATCAACCACCGTGGTTGATGCCAGCGAACTGTAGGCCGCCGCAATGCTACCCATCGACGCACTAAAAATGACGGCAATCAGCAAACCAATGAGGCCATGGGGCAAAAAATCGAGCACAAACCGCAAAAAAACGTAGTTGGTGTCGCTGGTGTCGGCACCTGGGTTATTTTTTTTAATCAAACCAACAACATCTTTCTTAATCGCTTTGGCTTCGCCGTCGGTGGCTTGAATCATTTTTTTTAGTCGCAAAATTCCAACCTCATCGTCTCGGTCGAGGGCCGCACTGAGTTGCGTTACCTCCGTTTTGCGGTTTTCGACAATCCGCTGGTGTTGCCGCTCCAACAGTGCGTAATCGGCGGCATAGGCACTGGTTTTGAGTTTTTCAGTTTCTTGGGTGTTAAAAAAAATGGGCGCGGGATTGTATTGGTAGAAAGTAAAAACCAGCACCCCGACCAGTAAAATTAGAAATTGCATGGGTACTTTCAACAAACCGTTCATCATTAAACCCAAACGACTCTGGCCGATCGACTGCCCCGTCAGATACCGACCCACCTGCGACTGGTCGGTACCGAAGTAGGAAAGCTGCAAAAAAAAACCACCGATTAGCCCCGACCAAATATTGTAGCGGCTGTCGGGATCGAACTTAAAATCAATGGCGTTCAGCCGTCCCGCCTTGCCCGCCACTTGGAGGGCTTCTTTAAAACCAACGTTGCTCGGCAGCAGATGAACCACCATCCAACCCGCCGCCACCATGGCCAGGGTCACAATGAGCATTTGCTGCACGTGGGTGTACGAGATGGCCTTGGTGCCACCCGCCACGCTATAAACCAGCACAATGCCACCCATGAGCACGTTTGTAAGATTAATGTCCCAACCCAAAATGGTGGACAGAATAATGGCTGGTGCATAAATAGACAAACCCGTTGAGAGGCCGCGCGAAATCAAAAAAAGGGCGGCCGTAAAAATTCTGACGCGGTGGTCGAAGCGGTTTTCTAAGTATTCGTAGGCGGTATAGACTTTAAGGCGGTGGAAAATCGGAATGAACGTGACGCTCAAAACCACCATGGCCAGCGGAAGGCCGAAGTAAAACTGCACAAAACGCAGGCCATCGAAAAAACCCTGGCCTGGTGCCGACAAAAAGGTGATTGCGCTGGCCTGGGTGGCCATGACCGACAAACAAACGTGGTACCACGGCAGCGACTGGTTGGCCAGCAAATAGCCCTCAATGTTTTGGTCGCCCCTGTTTTTCCAAACGCCATACACAATAATAAAGGCGAGTGTTGCGCCCAAAACAGTCCAATCGGTGAGGCTCATTTTCTAAGTATTTGGGTTATTGTGTTGCCGCAATCTCAGTGAGACTGCCAACAACGGTCATAGAAAAGCCTCCGTAAGCCAGTATAAAAACAAGATAATGGCCACCAAATTGCCGACCACAAACCAATACAGGTGCTGCCACGAGGGCACAAAATCGGGGAGCGATTCGCGGGGGTCTTCGGGGGTCATGGTGTTTGGTGCATGAGCGTTTCTATTTCGTCGGCCTCAATCGGAACGCTGGCACTGAGGTCTATATTGCCGTTTTTGGTAATTAACACGTTGTTTTCGAGGCGGATACCAATTCCTTCCTCTGGCACGTAAAGGCCTGGTTCGCAAGTAAATACCATGCCCGCCTGCATGGGCACGAACCTACTTCCTACGTCGTGAACGTCCAGACCCAAGTGGTGCGACAGCCCGTGGGGCAGGTATTTTCGGTACAACGGAGCATCCATTTTTTGATTTTCAACGGCTGTTTTGTCCAACAATTTTAGGCCAATCAACTCGCTTTCTATGACGGGCTGCATTTCTTTGTTATAATCGGCAAAGAGTGTGCCAGCTTTGAGCATGGTTTTGGCGCGTTGCTGGATTCGCAAAACGGCGTCGTAAATTTGACGCTGACGCGGGCTGAAACGCCCACCAACGGGAAACGTTCGGGTGAGGTCGGCGTTGTAGTTGGCGTATTCGGCCCCCGTGTCGATCAACACCAAGTCGCCGCTTTGGCACTGGGCGTTGTTTTCGATGTAGTGCAAAACGCAGGCGTTTTTCCCAGCCGCCACAATGGGCTGGAACGCGTGGCCACGGGAGCGATTTTTGAGGTAGGTGTGCGTGATTTCGGCCTCGATTTCAAACTCCCAAACCCCAGGTTTAACAAAACCCAAAACACCGCGCAGGGCTTTTTCGGTGGTGTTAATGGCCGTTTGAAGCAGGGCTATCTCGGGCGCAGATTTCGCCGACCGCAGTTGCCGCAGCAGCGGAGCGAGGCGTTCTAAGCGGTGCAGCGGAAACTGAACCTTAAAGTTTTCGATAAAACGTCCATCGCGGGTTTGAACGTCCCCCGCGCCGCGCTCCTCGTTGGTGTTCAAATAAACCGAATCGACCTCAAAAATAATTTGCTTGAAAGTAGCCTCAAAATCGCTCGTCCAACGTACTTGTTCTACGCCAGATGTTTGCTGGGCCTGGGTTTTAGAGAGCTTGGCTCCCTCCCAAATAGCGATTTGCTCGCTGGTTTCGCGCACAAAAAGCACCTGCCGCAGGGTCGGGTCGGGGTGGTGGGGAGCCAAAACCAAGATCGTTTCCTCCTGGTCTACGCCCGTCAAGTAAAAAAGATCGTTGTTTTGCCGAAAACCCATCGTGCCGTCGGCGTTGGTGGGCATGGCATCGTTGGCATTTAAGACTGCTACCGAACTGGGGCGCAGCAAGTTTGTGAGCCGCGCCCTGTTTTCTACAAACAATTGGTTATCAATCGGTAGGTATCGCATCGAATCACAAATTGAGGCGCACGCCCGCGCTCATGTTTGGGTGCAAAAACAAAAACGCGGGCAATACCTCCGCGTAAATACCCGCCTCCAAAAATAGCGACAACCGACTGCTGGGCATAAAATACTCTAAACCAGCCAAACCCGTGCCGCCCAACGAAATACTGCGGTCGTAGACCTCGCCACCACTGGGTGCGCTCGAGGGTACAAAATAATACCGCCGCGAGTTGAGCTGCCCACCAAAACCGTAGTAACCCTTTAAAGCCTCGCTATTGAAGAGGGATGTATGCCACAAATAGCGCACCTGCACCGAGAGTCCCACATTTTTGTAACGGCCGCTGCGGTAGTCGCGCACGTTGCCATAAACTCCGCCGTAGGTTCCCACCGTCACGTCAATGGCGTTGTTGTCGCCAAAATACTTGCGAATGTTCAATCCTGTGGGTTCTCCCAACTTAAAACCAACCGCCCAATTGTTGTACTGGGCCTGCGCACTGCCGATCCCGAGAAGGGCCACAATGGCTGCAAGAATAATTTTTTTCATGGCTTAAATTTTAAAAGTGAATCAATTAGAGAGTTATTTTCTTGGGCAGTACCGACCGATACCCGCAAACAGCCCGCACAAAGCTGGACTTTTGAGCGGTTGCGCACAATTATTTTTTGGCCGACCAGGTAATCAAAAACGGCTTGTGCGTCGTCGAATTTAGCCAAAAGCATATTAGAATCCGACGGGTAAATGTACGATACAAAAGGTAAAAGTGCCAATTGCTGCCGAAGGTTTTCGCGTTCGTACAAAATTTGGCGCACCATTTCGTTTTTGCGCTCCTCAAAATTAAGGGTTTGCAGCAGTGCCTGTTGGGTGAGAATATTTATGTTGTAAGGGTACTTTATTTTGTTGAGAACGCCCACAATGCCACTGCTGGCAAAGGCCATGCCCAGCCGCAAACCCGCCAACCCCCAGGCTTTAGAAAAAGTTTGGAGCACCACTAAATTGGGGTAGTTTTCCAATTCGGCCACGAAGCTATCGGGTGCGGCAGCGGCAAAATCGATGTAGGCTTCATCTACCACGACCAAACCCCGAAAGTTTTCTAAAATTTGAATGATCGACCGCCGAGACAACAAATTCCCAGAAGGATTATTCGGCGAACACACCCACACTATTTTGGTAAATGGATTAATGGCGGCCAGCACTGCGTTGGTATCAATCTGAAAATCAGGAGTTAGCGGCACTTTCAGCGTTTCAATGTTTTGCACATCGGCGCAGACTTGGTACATGCCATAGGTGGGCGGCATAATCAGCATGTTGTCTTGACGCGGCTCGCAGGCGGCCCGAATGAGCAGGTCGATGGGCTCGTCGGAGCCATTACCCAAGAATATTTGGGCGGGCTGTACTCCCTTCATCAACCCAATTTTGCGTTTTACCGCCCACTGGTAGGGGTCGGGGTAGCGGTTGTAACCTTGGCCGTCGGCACTCGAGTAAGGGTTTTCGTTGGCATCCAAAAAAACGCCTTCCGCCCCCGCGTACTCGTCGCGCGCTGAGGCGTAGGGCGTTAGGCTGAGAATGTGTTCCGTGAAATAAATATCACTTTGGCTCTGCTTATTTTCGCGCATTTTAAGGGTGTTAGGCTATTTTAGGCAAAGTTCCGCATTGTTGCGAACTAACCAAACTTTACATGCAGTTTTTGTAGCGATAACCATAAACTTGCCCAAAGCCGCACTGATTTTGCATTTTGAGCCAATTGACCAGTATTTTTCATTAATTTTGCGGCAGATTATCAACAACAAAAAACGATAAGTGGCACTAATAACATCAATTTCGGGCATAAGAGGCACGATCGGCGGAAACGTCGGCGAGGCCCTCACGCCGTTAGACGTAGTTAAATTTACAGCGGCATTTGGCACCCAACTCAGACGCAAAAATCCCGACAACAAAAAAATTGTGATTGGCCGCGATGCCCGATTGTCGGGCGATATGGTCTCTAAGCTGGTTGTGGGTACGCTGCAAGGAATCGGCTTCGATGTCATCGACCTGGGCCTATCTACCACTCCAACCGTCGAAATAGCCGTGCCAGCCGAAAAAGCCGCTGGTGGCATTATTCTGACGGCCAGCCACAACCCGATCCAGTGGAACGCCCTCAAACTCTTGAATGCCGAGGGCGAGTTCATCTCCGCCCAAACGGGCAACGAAATGCTCGAAATTGCCCAAGCCGAGGACTTTGACTTCGTCGATGTGCGCAAATTGGGTTCTTACGTATTAGACGAGTCTTACTTCGAGAAACACATCGAGGCCATTTTGGCACTCGCGCTGGTGGACGTGGAAGCCATAACGGCCAAAAACTTCAAGGTTGTCGTCGATGCCATAAACTCGTCGGGGGGCATTGTCGTGCCGATGCTGTTGGAGGCATTGGGCGTAAAAAAAGAAAACATCAAACTCATTCACTGCGAACCGACTGGCAACTTTGCCCACAACCCCGAGCCGCTGCCCGAAAACCTCCGCGACATTAGCCGCGAGTTGGAGCGGGGCGATTTCGACCTGGGCATTGTGGTAGACCCTGACGTAGACAGGTTGGCGTTGATCTGCGAAGACGGAACTCCCTTCGGCGAAGAATACACGCTGGTGGCCGTGGCCGACTACGTGCTAAAACACCAGGTTGGCAATACGGTTTCTAATTTATCATCTACGGCCGCCCTCCGCGACGTGACCACCGCCGCAGGCGGGCAGTATGCCGCCGCCGCCGTGGGCGAGGTAAACGTGGTCGAACAAATGAAGGCAACCAACGCCATCATTGGCGGCGAGGGCAACGGTGGGATTATTTACCCCGAGTTTCACTACGGGCGCGACGCGCTGGTGGGCATTGCCCTGTTTCTGAGCCACTTGTCAAAGTTTGGCAAGTCGGCCTCGACGCTCCGTAGAAGCTACCCGAACTATTACATTTCAAAAAACAAAATCGAACTCACCGCCGACATAAACGTGGACGGTATCCTCGAAGCCATCCAAGAAAAATACGCTAAATACCCAATTAACACCATCGACGGCCTAAAAATTGAGTTCGACAAGGAGTGGGTTCACTTGCGTAAATCCAACACCGAACCCATTATTAGAATCTATTCGGAGTCGGCCACCGAGGCTACTGCCGAACATCTTGCTAAAAAAATTATGCAGGATATTAAAGAATTAGTGAACGTGCGCGATTAGAATGACGACCAGAACAACAGTCAGACCGACGGTTTCGATTGCGCTTTGTACACACAACGGTGCGAAGTTTTTGGCGCAGCAGCTCGACAGCATCGCCGCCCAAACGTGGCAGCCCGACGAACTAATCGTTTCGGACGACGCCTCGAACGATGCCACGCTGGACATCGTCCGAACTTTTGCCCATCAAGCTGGCTTCCGGGTGTTTATTAACCAAAACAACCCAGGTTTGAGAACGGTTAAAAATTTCGAGAAAGCCGTTTCTTTGTGCGCAAACGAGTATATTTTTCTGTGCGATCAGGACGATTATTGGCGGCCAACCAAGATTGAAAAAATGGTGGCGTTCATGCAACAGCGACCGAATTTGGTTGTGGGTTTTTGTAATGCTTTGCTGGTGAACGACAAACGCCAGAGTTTGGAACAACAACAATTAGACATGGTGCGCCTGCGCCAGCCCCAGCGCGAGCAGTGGAACAACGGGGGTGCGTTCGATTTGTTGCTGGAGGGAAACCGACTGACGGGCTGCACGGCGGTGATGACCCAGGCGTTTGTCCGCCAAATTATGCCGTTCCCCGACGGTATTCCCACGCTGATCCACGACGGGTGGATTGCCTTGGTGGCAGCGGCAACCAACCAAATTGGCTTTACGGAAGAAATATTGATGGAATACCGCCAGCATGATGCCCAGCAAATTGGCTCTAAGTTTGCCGACAACGGCCCAGCAACTACCTTAGACAAGCGATTTGCCCGGGGACGCGACGAAAAAATAGCCCCGATTGCCCAAAAAAAACAGTTTTACGAGGCGATAGACCAAGAAATCAGAAAGGTTTTGGGGAACAATATCCCTAACATTCAAAAAATTGAGCGTAAAATTGACCACCTGAACGCCAGGATTACAATGCCAGCCGAAAAGCACAAGCGCGTAGTACCCGTTTTGAAGGAGTTGATGGCTGGAAACTACAAAAAATATACTGACCAAGACGCGAAATTTTATGGCCCTTTTTTGACCGCCCTCGGCGATCTTTTTGAACCCTGATTGCACGCTATATTTAACCATGTTCGACTCGGCCAAATTGCACCCAGAACTAACCTACCAAACTGCCCGCAGCGGCGGCAGTGGCGGGCAAAACGTGAACAAAGTAGAAACGAAAGTCGAGCTGCGATTTAACGTGGCCAATTCGGCGGTGCTGTCTGAACCCGAGAAAACAACATTGATGCAGAAACTGGCCTCGAAACTCACCAACGAAAACGTGTTGGTGTTGTACCACCAAACTGAACGGTCGCAGTTGGCCAACAAAGAAAAAGTTTTGAAGAAATTCGATCGCTTGGTTCGCAAGTGTTTCGACATACCCAAGCCGCGCAAAGCAACCGAACCTTCGTTTGCGGCCCTGACTAAGCGCAGGGAAACAAAAAAGCGGGACTCGGTCATTAAGGCGTTTCGTAAAAAAGTAATTACTGAAGACTAAGTAGTTAAACATTTATTCAATAACCGCGCGGGCGACCCCGCCGCTCATTCAAAATTCAACATTATTACTTATATATGGTAGGAATAATAATGGGCAGTAGCTCCGATCTGAAAGTAATGCAAGCCGCCGCCGACGTGCTCAAAGAACTCGGGATCGGCTACGAGGTGGACATTGTATCGGCGCACCGCACGCCCGAGTATATGTTCGAGTACGCCAAAACAGCCCGCGCCAGGGGCTTGCAGGTGATTGTGGCCGGTGCGGGTGGCGCGGCACATTTGCCAGGCATGGTTGCCTCGCTCACGACCCTGCCCGTGGTGGGCGTACCCGTAAAGTCGTCGAATTCTATCGATGGCTGGGACTCGGTTTTGTCTATTTTACAAATGCCAGCGGGCGTTCCCGTGGCCACGGTGGCGTTGGACGGCGCACGGAATGCGGGCATATTGGCAGCCCAAATTATCGGCGTTGCCGATGCGGAGGTGGCACACAGATTGGCTACATTCAAAGAATCGCTCCAAGAAAAGGTGGCAAAAATGCGCCAAGAATTACCTTAGGAATGAGTTTTGAATTATTGAATTATTGAGTGGTTGAATAACGCTTGACAATCAGCTATTTATATGTCAAAATCCAACTATACTGGAGTGAAAGTGGTTTTGGGTTTTTAAAATCTTATAAATAGCAGAATCAGGTCTCTATGCAAGTTTTTAGAAAACAGTAATCCGAAGACCAATTTCACTTGTGTATACTTATTTATTTTATGTTCCTTAAAGTGCTGACCAGCTATAAAAATGCTGGACCGAAAAAATAAAAAGCTAACTATTTACCTTTTTTGCTTTATCAAATCTTAAAAAAAATCGTTACTTAGCAAATTATTCTAAATCAAAACGAATATGGAACGCAATCAACGTCCAAAAGAAGAAGGTTCTCAAATACCAAATATCACCCTGGGTGTACTCGTTTTCGTTGTTCTTGGCCTGCTGTATATCGGCTACCAGTCGTTCGGAGACGGTGGAGCGGCGGTAAAAAACTTGGTTAATACGCCATTGGATACTACTGGGCGCACGTCCAAATTGGTCGTCGCCGACGAATCGCTTCCCATGCCAACCGAGATAGACTCGTCGCAAATCACGAACGATTTATTACCTGGCGAGAACGAAATACCGAGCGACGCAAGTTTGAAAGAAGCCCAAAAGCAAGCTCCAGCAGAAATAACAGCCGCCGAGCCAACAAAAGCAAAAGCCCCTAAGCCGCAACCGAAGGCCGAGAAACCCGAATTTGTGATCGAAGACAGGTCCGATATAAAACTAAAAACTAATAGTCCAGAGGTGGAAGTAGCGGGCGAGAGCTCGTCGCATACAGTTCAATCGGGCGAGACTTTCTACGGAATTGCCAATCGTTACAACTTGAAAGTAAGTACCTTAAAAGCGTTGAACCCTCAGATTAAAGACGTGGACAAAGACGTGAAGTCGGGCGTGACGCGTTTAAACGTGAAGGTGCGAACAGTACATACTGTTGGAGCGGGCGACGTACTGCGGGTAGTTGCCGAAAAATACGGAGTTACCGTTCAACAGCTTATGCAGGCCAATGGCAAAACCAAAAACTACGCCGCGCGCGGGGAGAAACTCATTATACCAATTCCAGAGAAGCAATAATTCGGGGGAGGCGATCCCGCACGTGATGCGGGGCGTTTTTCTGAGTGCCATTCCAAAAAAAAAGGGTTTAAAAACAAAATGTTTTTAAACCCTTTTTAAATGTAGCGAGAACAGGACTCGAACCTGTGACCTTTGGGTTATGAGCCCAACGAGCTACCAACTGCTCCATCTCGCGGTGTAGATTAGATCACAAAGGTACGATTATATTTTTACTTTGCAAGAATAACGTCAAATATATTCTTTTTATTTGCAGTTATGCTTCAAAACCAAACGCTACAATTACCAGCCGCCTTCAAGTTGGCCATGCAAACCCAACTCGGCGATGCCTTCGGCACTTTTGAGAAGGCACTAAACCAACCCCCACCCGTTAGCATCAGGTACAACCCGCTCAAGGTTAGTGGCCAAATGGGCTTCCCAGACAACGACCCCGTACTTTGGTTTAATCAGGCTCAATACTTGGCCGAGCGTCCCGTGTTCACGCTCGATCCCGCCTTCCACGCGGGCGCGTACTACGTTCAGGAGGCTTCGTCGATGTTTATTGGGGAGGTGCTGCGCCAAAGCGTAGATTTATCTAAACCGCTGAAAGTCTTGGATTTATGCGCCGCTCCTGGTGGCAAAAGCACCTTATTGGCATCGCTCATTTCGGCAGATTCACTATTGGTTTCTAACGAAGTGATCCGAACGCGGGTTGGCGTATTGAAAGAAAACTTACAACGCTGGGGATCTGCCAACGCGTGCGTGGCCAACCACGACCCCGAAGATTTTGGCGACCTGCACGGTTTTTTCGACGTTGTTTTGATTGATGCGCCCTGCTCGGGCGAGGGCTTGTTTAGAAAAGATGCCAACGCCACCAAAGAGTGGTCGGCAGAAAACGTGTTGATGTGTGCGGGGAGGCAAAAAAGAATTTTATCGGCCGTTGCGCCGCTTCTCACCAAAAACGGCACCCTTATTTATTCGACCTGCACGTATAACGATGCCGAAAACGCCCAAAACTGCGCCTACCTAATAAACGACTTAGGTTTTGAAGAACAAAAACTCACGCTTGCCCAAACGTGGGGTGTTGTACAAAAAAAGTTCGGATACCAGTTATATCCGCATTTGCTGCGCGGCGAGGGGTTTTTCGTGGCTGCTTTTAAAGCCACAAACGGCAAAGCCTATCTCCCACCCCGCTCGAACCGAAAGCAGTTTTTTAGGAGTATGCGGCTGGTGGCACCTGGGCAGGCCAACGAATTACGAAAGTGGCTGGCGAAGCCCGCAGATTTTGCGTTCTACAGCAAACCCAGTTTAGAAATTATAGCCGTGCCAAACGCCCTCAACGAAACCATGCAAACGCTCGACTTTGCCCTAAAAAACAAAGGTTTGGGCGTAGAGATGGGTTTTTTTAAGGGATCGGATTTTGTGCCGTCGCAGGCACTTGCTTTGAGCACGGCGGTGGGGCGCAACCTGCCCGCTGTGGAGTTGGATAAAAGCACCGCGCTGCAATTCCTAAAAAAAGAAAACATTGTTGTCGATGCCCCCAAGGGGTGGTTGTTGGCGCGGTACGGAGGCTTGAACTTGGGCTGGCTCAAAAACCTGGGCAACCGCACCAACAATTATTTACCCAAAGACTGGCGGATCAGAATGGACATCGGGGAGCTTTAAATAACCTCAAAGCCGCAATAGGGAACCAAAACGGCGGGCACTTGCACGCGTCCGTCGGGGGTTTGGTTGTTTTCTAAAATAGCCGCCAAAATGCGTGGCAACGCCAACGCGCTACCGTTGAGGGTGTGCAACAATTGTGTTTTCCCGCCCACTTTGTAGCGTAGTTTGAGGCGGTTGCTCTGAAAGGTTTCAAAATTTGACACCGAACTGCACTCTAACCAGCGTTTTTGCGCGCCAGAATAAACCTCAAAGTCATACGTGAGCGCCGACGCAAAGCTGATGTCGCCCCCGCAGAGGTGGAGAATCCGGTAGGGTAATTCTAATTTTTCGAGGAGTGACTTTACGTGTTCAACCATTTCTTCGAGCGCGATATACGACTCTTCGGGCTTTCTGATCTGCACAATCTCGATCTTATCGAACTGGTGCAGGCGGTTGAGTCCGCGCACGTGCGCCCCCCAACTACCCGCCTCGCGCCTGAAACAAGGCGTGTGCCCCGCATTTCTGACGGGCAACTGGTCGTCGGTCAAAATCACGTCGCGGTACATATTCGTAATCGGCACTTCGGCGGTTGGAATCAAAAACAGATCGTCTTCGGTGGCGTGGTACATCTGGCCATCTTTGTCGGGGAGCTGCCCGGTGCCGTAGCCCGAATTTCGATTAATCAAAATAGGCGGCTGAATTTCGTAGTACCCAGCGGCGATGGCCTCGTCCAAGAAAAAATTAATGAGCGCCCGCTGCATCCGCGCACCTTTGCCCTTATAAACTGGAAAACCCGCCCCCGTTATCTTGTTGCCCAGTTCAAAGTCAATAATGTCCAGATTTTTGATGATGTCCCAGTGGGCCAGGGCATTTTCTGGTAGCTCAGGCAGGCTGCCGTGTTCAAAAATGGTCAGGTTGTCGTCGGGCGTGCGGCCTTCTGGTACGCTGGTGTGGGGTACGTTTGGCAGCAAAACAAGTACTTCAAAGAGTTCGTTTTCTACCTTCGATAGTTCCTCCCCCAGTGCTTTCGAGCGTTCTTTTAGGGCCGCCGTCTCGGCTTTAGAAACCTCGGCTTCGGCCTTTTTGCCCTCCCGCATCAAGTTTCCAATTTGCTTGGATAACTCGTTGGCAGCGGCCAGCGTATTGTCCAAATCGAGCTGGATTCGGCGGCGCGCGTCGTCGAGACTCAGCACCTGATCGACGGTTTCGGCGGCGGCCTTGAAATACTTTTTTTGAAGACCAGCTACGGTTAGTTCCCTGTTTTCGCGGATAAAAGGTACTTGAAGCATATTTTTTAAAGTAGATTTATAATTATTGGCCGTAAAAGTAAACATCATTTTTGGCAAATACCTAACCCGTTCATGCTGGATTTGTCAGGTCTTGTTTTTTCCAGGAAAAATAACCGTAGAACGCCAAAACAAAAAACACCAGATAAAGTGCCGACGTTAAATAGAGTGTTTTGTAGGCGTACATGGCCACGTAGCAGGCATCGGCCACGATCCAGATCAGCCAGTTTTGCAAGTATTTACGCGCCATCATCCACTGCGCCACCAGACTGGCCACCGTGAGTGCCGAATCTGCGTAGCTCAAACTGGCATCCGTAAAACGCCCCAGCAAAAAACCCCAGATGCACGTGGCGGCCAGAAAAATACCCAGTATCGGCCACCAATACGAAGCTGGTAAGCCAGAAACTTCGAGCTTTTGGCGGTTTGTGCCCCCAAAACACCACGCCCACCAACCGTATATGCTCGTTATAAAATAATAAACTTGCAGGCTTGTGTCGGCGTAGAGCTTTGAATTATAAAAAACGACCATAAAAAGCAGGGCGTTGATGATACCGAAAAGCCACCCCCAGGCGTTTTGTCGGGTGTTCAAATAAACGCAAACGGCCCCAGTGACGAATCCTGAAATCTCTAACCGATTGGTGGACAAATACCCCAGTAAAAGTGGTTCGTTGAGCCAACTCATCAGCGCGTTATTTCGTTGGTAGTTTCCGAAAAGCGGTCTTTCCAGCCTCCAAAAACACCAAAAACTCTTCGACCGTGGTGTAGCCAATTGGTTTGGGAACAATCAAGTTTCCATTTTCGTCCACGATGCAGTAGTAAGGTTGGGCGTTGTTGTTGAAGGTAGTAATCTGAAAATCAGCGTTTTTTGCGCCAACGGTCGTTTTAAGTTTGCCGTCGTAGGTAGATTTGTAGTGGCGTTTTGGATCGAGTTCCTTTTTGTCGTCCACGTACAACGATGCAATGATGAAATCGTTTTTGAGTCGCTTCAAAACTGCTTCGTTGGGCCATACATTGTCTTCCATTTTGCGGCAGTTGGCGCAGGCATATCCCGTAAAATCAATGAGCACAGGTTTGTTCAACACCTTGGCCTGCGCCAAAGCATCTTCGTATTCGTAAAAACCCTCGAGGCCGTATTGCAACGCCCGAAGTTTGGGGTTTGTGGGCACCACCGCAGCACCCAGACCCACGTGGCCGTAGCCGACGGGAGGCAAAATGCCCGACAGCAATGGCGCGGCGCGACCCGACACCGCTGGGATCATGTAGAGCACCAACCCGAAAGCCACCGCCGCAAAACCCGCACGCGGCAGGGTAATTTTGGCCACTTTGCCGTCTTTGGGCAACCGCACAAAACCCAAAATATAAAGGCCGATGATGGTAAAAATAATAATCCAAACCACCAGAAAGGTATTGCGGCTCAGTAAGTTCCAGTGGTAGGTGAGATCGATGTTGCTCAGAAATTTGAGGGCGAGGGCAAACTCCAAAAAGCCGAAAACGGCTTTGAGCTCTCCCAGCCAACCGCCCGACTTGGGCAGGTTTTTGAGCCACTGCGGGAACATGGCCAACGACGTGAACACCAGCGCAAAGGGCAATCCGAACGATAGCATTCCGTAGAGCGGCCGCATGACCTCGCCCTGCGAAGCCAAAATGAGCAGCGACCCCACAAACGGAACGGTGCAAGAAAAAGAAACCACCACCAGCGTAAGTGCCATAAAAAACAACCCCACTAAACCTCCACGGTCCGACATTTGATCGATATTATTGACCACATTGTGGGGCAACACAATCTCGAAAGCACCCAAGAGCGAGACCCCAAAAAAAATGAAAATGAAAAAGAACAGCAAATTGGGTATCCAGTGGGTGCTGATAAAATTCAAAAACTCGGCCCCAAAAATCATTGTAACAAAGCCGATGGCCCCAAAAATAGCCATGATCGACAGCCCGTAGAACAACGCTTTGGCCACACCGTTGGTCTGTTTGGTAAAAAAACTGACCGTCATGGGCATAATCGGATAAATGCAGGGCATAAAAATGGAGGCCAAGCCCGCCAAAAATGCCGTGAGTAAAAAACTCCCCAGCGACTGCACGGGTTCGTTGGGTGCGGGCGAATCTACGGCAACGACTCGCACGTCTTTGGGGGTGATTTCGCCCGCACCAGTTGGCGCAACTGCCGTATCGGGGGCAATTGGCGCGGGCGTTTCAACGGGCTTTGTTGGCTCGGTAGTGGGCGCGGCATCGGCCACTTTTATGCCATCAATCTTAAATTCTATCGTTTCGGGAGGGAGGCACTGGCCAGTTTCGTTGTTGCAAACACCAAAAACAAAGTCGCCCGCTACGACGGGGCTGGCCTTTAAAATCTTTACTTTTTGCACAAATTTGGCCTCACTTTCGGCTACGCTCACCTTTGCGCCCCAGACTTCGTCAAATTTTTCGTGGAAGCCAACGGGCTTGGGCTTGCCGACCAGTTGGTAGGTGTCGTTTTTCTGGAAGCTAAAAACTGTGTGCGTTGGCTCTTCGGCCTCAAAAACGGTGGAATAAATGTACCAGCCCGCCTTTATTTTACAGCTGTACGTAATCTCGAACACATCGCCAATTTTGGCCACATTAGTCGATTTGTCGATCGTCCAGACGGTGGGTTTAATAATCTGTCCTTGACCAAGCAAAGAATAAATGGCCAGCAGGATGGTTAGTAGGTACTTCATGTCAAAGTTAGTTTTTGGTATTTTAGCGGCGGAAGCCCTTAAAAAATTACCCACGCTGCAAACAACCGCGCAGGGCTGCCAGAAAAGCATCGGCTTCGGGTTTTTGAAGGGCCAACGACGGCAGAAGCCGGATCGTATTTTTGCCCGCCACTCCCGTAAACATTTTATGGTCAAATAGCAATTGGTGGCGCAGTGTTTCCACCGCAAAATCATACTCGATCCCGATCATCAGTCCGCGCCCGCGCAGCTCTTTGTGGCCACCCACGCGCGTTATGCCCTCCATGAGGTAGTGGCCCATGGTTTCGGCGTTTCGAATCAAGTCTTCGTTTTTCATAATGTCTAAAACCGCTATTGCGGCCGCACACGCCAGGTGGTTGCCCCCAAAGGTGGTGCCAAGCAAACCGTAACTGGCCTCAAATTTGGGCGAGATCATCACCCCTCCCACCGGAAAACCGTTACCCATTCCTTTGGCCATCGTCATCAGGTCGGGGTGAATGCCGCTAAACTGGTGCGAAAAAAAACGTCCACTGCGTCCGTATCCGCATTGCACGCTGTCGAGAATCAAGACCGCGCCCGTCTGGTCGCACCTGCGGCGGAGGGTCTGCAAAAATGCGTCGGTAGCCACCTGAATACCTCCAACTCCCTGGATGCCTTCAACAATCACGGCACAAACCTGGTCGGTTATTCCCGTTTCGGCGGCGGCTACATCGTTGAAAGGCAAAAACTGCACGTGTTCTTTGTAATTAACGGGCGCAACAATGGCGGCGTTGTCGGTTACAGCCACCGCTCCCGCCGTGCGGCCGTGAAATGATTTTGTGAACGACACAACCCTGGTTCGCTTGTTGTGAAACGACGCAAGTTTGAGCGCGTTCTCGTTGGCTTCGGCCCCCGAATTACACAAAAACAGTTGGTAGTCGGGGTAGCCCGACAACTCACTTAATTTTTCGGCCAACTCTTCCTGCAAGCGTATCCGAACCGAATTGGAGTAGAAACTAATGTCAGAGAGCTGCTTGGTGAGCATTTCGACGTAATGAGGGTGGCTGTGGCCCACCGAAATAACGGCGTGGCCGCCGTACAAATCGATGTATTGCGTTCCGTTCACGTCCCACAGGTAGCTACCCCGAGCGCGAACTGGCTCAATGTCGTAGAGGGGATAAACGTTAAAAAGTTTAGACATATTTTGGTAGTTTAGTCTTCCTGACTTAGACCAATTCGCCGTACAACGCCTCGCGCTGGGCTTTTACGCGGGCATCGGTGTTGTACTCGTCGTAGGTCATCATTTTGTCGATTATGCCGTTGGGAGTTATCTCGATGATGCGGTTGGCAACCGTTTGGATAAACTGGTAATCGTGCGAATAAAACAGCATCGATCCTTTAAACTCGATCATTCCGTTGTTCAACGCCGTGATCGATTCGAGGTCTAAATGGTTGGTGGGATCGTCGAGGGTTAAAAAATTAGATCCCGACAGCATCAGTTTAGACAGCATACAGCGCACTTTTTCTCCCCCCGACAGCACATTGCATTTTTTGAGCGACTCCTCGCCCGAAAACAACATCCGCCCCAAAAAACCGCGAATAAAACTCTCGTCTTTTTCTTTTGAATATTGCCGCAGCCAATCTACCAAGTTGTCGTCGATCTTGAAAAAAGTGTCGTGGTCTTTCGGAAAATAATCGTTCGTAATCGTTACGCCCCACGTAAAATCTCCCTTGTCGGCCTTCACGTTTTGGTACAGGATTTCAAACAATGCCGTGATAGCCAGCGTATTGCGCCCCACAAAAGCTACTTTGTCGTTTCGGTTAATCCTGAACGACATATTTTCAAACAGCTTTGTTCCATCATCGGCGGTTTTAGAAAGACCATCCACCGTCAAAACCTGGTCGCCAATTTCGCGTTCGGGTTTGAAGTTCACGTAGGGATACTTGCGCGACGAGGGCTGAATTTCGTCCACGTTGAGTTTTTCCAACATCTTTTGGCGCGATGTTGCCTGCTTCGATTTGGCCACGTTGGCCGAGAACCGGCGGATGAAGTCTTCTAATTCTTTTCGTTTTTCGTCGGCTTTCTTGTTCTGATCGGTCCGTTGGCGCGCCGCCAGTTGGCTCGACTCGTACCAAAAAGTATAGTTACCGCCGTACATTTTCACTTTGCTAAAATCAATATCAACCACGTGCGTGCAAACTTCGTCTAAGAAGTGGCGGTCGTGCGACACCACGATAACGATGTTCTTAAAATTGACCAGAAAGTTCTCCAACCACATCACCGTTTCTACGTCCAAGTTGTTGGTGGGCTCGTCTAAAAGCAGAATATCGGGCGAACCAAACAGGGCTTGGGCCAACAAAACGCGCACCTTTTGGCTGGGGTCAAGATCAGACATGAGTGTGTAGTGCAAGTCTTCACCAATTCCTAAACCACTCAACAGCGACCCCGCCTCCGATTCGGCCTCCCACCCATTCATTTCGGCAAAATCGGCCTCGAGTTCGGCGGCTTTTTCGCCGTCGGCATCCGTAAAATCTTCCTTGGCATAGATCAGGTCTTTTTCGAGCATGATCTCATAAAGGCGTTTGTGGCCCATGATGACGGTCTGTAAAACCTCAAAAGCATCGAACTCGAACTGATTTTGGCGCAAAACCGCCATGCGTTGGCCCTTGGTGATGACCACCGAACCAGTCTGGGAGTCTAACTCGCCCGACAATATTTTCAAAAAAGTGGATTTGCCCGCGCCATTGGCGCCAATCACCCCGTAGCAGTTGCCAGGAGTGAACTTTATATTTACGTCGTCAAACAAAATACGTTTGCCGTAGCGGAGCGATACGTTTGATACCGAAATCATCGAAATTTGAATTTTTTTATGAATAATGGCGCAAAATTACACATTTTCGGCGTTAAGGTATGACTTTCGCTGGTTTAGTTTTGCTACCAGGCAAACCATTTGCCGCCAATTGGGGTTTAACATTTGACGCAACTTTACGGCGTAGCTACCCACCAAAGCAATTATTTTCACCCAATTATACTTTCACATTGTTTAATCCGATTATGGCCTACCGCGATTTAAAATCAAAAGAATTACTTCAAATCAAAACACTGGGTGCGCTCAAAGCCGCTGGTTACATTTCAAAAACGATTAAACAGGAGTTGAGGGACAATTTAATCGAAAAAATCAAGAATAAGGAGTCCGTTTTTGAGGGTATTTGGGGCTACGAAGACACCGTTATTCCCGACGTGGAGCGCGCCATTTTATCGATGCACAACATCAATTTACTCGGCTTGCGCGGCCAGGCCAAGACCCGTATTGCCCGCCTGATGATTAATTTGTTGGACGAGTACATTCCCGTGGTGCTGGGTTCTGAACTAAACGACGACCCACTCCAACCACTAACTTGGACGGCCAGGGACCTCATTGCCCAGCACGGCGACGACACCCCAGTGGGCTGGATGCACCGCAGCGACCGCTACACCGAAAAACTGGCCACCCCCGATGTGTCGGTGGCCGACCTGATCGGCGACGTGGATCCGATTAAGGCCGCAACCATGAAACTGGCTTATTCGGACGAGCGCGTGATCCACTTTGGCCTCATCCCGAGGTCGCACCGGGGTATTTTTGTCATCAACGAGCTCCCCGATTTGCAGGCCCGCATTCAAGTATCGCTCTTCAATATTTTGCAGGAAGGCGACATTCAGATTAGGGGTTTTAAGCTGCGGCTACCGCTCGATATTCAGTTCGTGTTCACGGCAAATCCCGAAGACTACACCAACCGAGGCAGCATTGTGACTCCGCTCAAAGACCGCATCGATAGCCAAATTGTGACGCACTACCCCAAGTCGATCGATGTGGGCAAAAAAATCACCCAACAGGAAGCCTCCGTCAAAACCGAACAGCGCGGCATGGTGAAGGTGAACGACATCGTGGCCGACCTCATTGAGCAGATTGCGTTTGAGGCCCGCGAAAGTGAGTACGTAGATTCTAAGTCGGGCGTTTCGGCCCGGATGACGATCTCGGCCTACGAAAATCTGCTGTCGGCCGCCGAACGCCGCGCATTGATGAACGCCGAAAAAGAAACTTACATTCGTATCTCTGACCTCTACGGGGTAGTTCCAGCCATTTGTGGCAAGGTGGAGCTGGTTTACGAGGGCGAGGTAGAAGGCCCCGTTATTGTGGCGCAGAGCCTGATCGGTAAGGCCGTGCGGACGTTGTTTTTGGCCTACTTCCCCGATCCCGAGAAACTTAAAAAGAAAAAAACCGCTAAGAATCCCTTCCAGAAAGTCCAAAACTGGTTTGGCGAAAACCAGATGGACGTACTATCCGACTTGTCGAACCGCGACTACGAAGCGCGCCTCAAAACGATTGATGGCTTAGACGACCTGGTAGATGAATACCACAGCCGTTTGGGCCGCGAAGAAAAATTGTTTATGATGGAATTTGCCCTCCACGGAATGGCCGAGTTCTCATTAATTAGCAAAAAAAATCTCGACAAAGGACTCCAGTTCAAAGACCTGCTCGACAGTATGTTTGACCCCGATAGTTTTGACGACGACGACGATGACATCAATCTGAGATAGCCGCAAAAAACAAAGAAACTGCACCAACCAAAGGTGCAGTTTCTTTCAATAACAACTACCCGATTACTTACGCGTATTTACACTCCACAATTCAACTCGGCCACCCAAGACAAACCATGCCATTAACAACAACCGTCAAAGCCAGCAATATTACCAACCTTTCGGATGCCCGCTACTGCGCAGGCATGGGCGTTGAAATGATTGGGTTCTCGATGGACGCGGATTCGGCATACTTCGTTGAACCAAAAAAATACCACGAAATGCGCGCGTGGGTGGCTGGCGTACAGATTGTGGGGCAAACAGAATCTGACAACGCAGCCGAGGTTGAATCGCTGCTGGCAGTTTATGCACCCGATATTTTGGAGATTAGTCACCCAGAAATGATCCAAAAATTGTCGGGTCAAATTCCGCTCATCTATAAAATCGTCATCGACGGCATCGCGCCCGACGACCTGGACGACCTGCTCCAGCTAACGCGGGGCAAAACAGCCTTTGTGCGCTTAGAATCGAACCAAAACGAACCTTTGAACGAACAATGGACTGATTTTTTGGGACTTATCGCCCGCGAATACCCCATCTTGCTGGGCTTCGGAGTTACGGCCAACAACGTGCGGGCGCTCACCGAAACACTTCCAATTAAAGGAATTGGCCTGGCGGGGAGCTACGAAATAAAACCTGGCTACAACGACTTTGGTGTTTTGATGGATGTGCTCGAGCAACTGGAGCAAGACTGAGCCAAACAGTACGTTTATCCGGCCATATCTCCGTCCATCCTATTTTGTGTATCCGATTTATTGAAAGGGCATAACTTAGTACCTGTTAATGCAAAGTACCTGCTTTAACAGTATCTATTAACAGCCATAAAAATCATTCATCTCAACCAAAATTAAAAATGGAAACCAACAAAAAATTACGTCGTTTGTCCGACAAGTCAGTTATTGGCGGGGTGGCCGCCGGAGTAGCCGAGTACTTCGGTACGGACGTGGCACTGGTGCGGGTCATCTTTGTGCTGCTATTGATTTTCGGAAAAGGGTTTCCGATGGTCTTGGTCTATGTGGTGCTGTGGGCCGCCCTTCCCAAAGAATACGCTGGTTTTACTACTCCCGAGTTGTATAATGCCGCCGAAACGCAGCCCAGCGACACCAAAGCAAAAAACATGAAATGGGGAGGATACGCCCTGTTGATTGTGGGGGCTTTTTTGCTCGTTGATGAGCTGGACATTGTCTTTTGGCCCAATTTTGACCAGTATTTCTGGCCCATTGCCTTCATCGTAGGCGGATTGTACTTGATCGCTGGGCGCAAAAAAAGCGACGATAACCAACCTTTACCACCCAATACCGAAGAACAAATTTAACTCTAAACCTACCAAAAAAATGGAATTTAAAACCACATTCTGGGGAAGCATCCTCATCATTCTGGGTACTTTGCTACTCATTCAAGAGCTTTTTGACATTGAGTTAAAACGCTTCTTTTGGCCCGTGCTCCTGATAGCGGGCGGCGCGTTGCTTATTTTCAAAGACAAGTTCAACAACAATCAAAAATTGTTTTAATCTCAAAGCAACACCGCCATGAACAATCAATCTAATAATTCGGGCCTCGTTTGGGGGTCGCTCCTACTTGGTTTTGGGCTACTACTGCTGGCCAAAACCCTCGGCTGGTTTCAGTTCGACTGGGGAATGATTGCCCGATTTTGGCCCGTCCTGCTCATTTTGGGCGGCCTGAACCTCATTCTCAACAAATCGAACTCGCGCGGGGCAGTTACGGCGTTGTTCATTGCGTTTACGATTCCGTTGTTTGCTACCCATTCGTGCAACCGTAATTTCGGCAGTTCTAATTGGAATTGGAACGACAACGAAAACTACAACAACGAAGACAACAACAAAAATGACGAACCTAACAACCAAACCGAAGATGAAGGAAACGGTGAGGTGAAAAACGCGAATTTTTCTGAACCCATGCGCGACAACATTGCCGATGCTACGCTGCTGTTTGGCGGTGGTGCGGGCGAGTTCCGAATTGAGGAAACGACCACACAACTCTTCGAGGCCGACACCAAAAGCAACCTTGGTGGCTACAAATTGAAAACCAAACGCAACGAAACCGAGAAAACTGCCGAAATTGACTTTTCGATGGACGGCAAGAAAAACGTAAAAATAGAAGGCGAAAACAACGACTTCGATTTTGACAACAAGGCCACCGTGAAACTAAACGACCGCCCAAACTGGAACATGAAGTTTGAGATTGGTGCAGGCAAAGGCGACTTCGACCTGTCGGCTTTGAAAGTAAAGAGCGTAAAGCTGGAGGCGGGCGCGGCAGATATTGACCTCAAATTGGGAGACAAGGCCGCCGCCACCGACGTGTCGATCAGCTCGGGAGTAGCATCAGTGCAGGTGAGCGTCCCCGAGTCAGTTGGCTGCGAGGTTACAATTTCTGGGGCGCTAAATTCCGAAGATTTGGACGGCTTCGAGTCCAAAGGTAACGGCGTTTACCAGACCTCAAACTACGCTAAGGCCGCAAAAAAGATCGTCATCAAGTTTGAAGGTGGTGTATCTAAATTTGAGGTAAACCGCTACTAAGGAATGAGTTTTGAATTATTGAATTATTGAGTGGTTGAATAACGCTTGATAATCAGCTATTTATATATCAAAATCCAACTGCTTATTTATTTTATGTTTCTAATCATTGTTTTCTGGGCTGATACTTTGTTTTGTATCAGCCCAGAAAATCAATTTTTATAGGGCTCAAAATTGACCCGGCGGTTTTGCTGGCGAGCCTCCCGAGTTCGGTTGCCGCTGGTTGGTTGGCTCTCTCCCACTCCACCAAACGACATTCGGTTGGCCAGCACATTTTTCTTCAGCAAATAGTCGAAACAAACCTCCGAGCGTCTCTCCGAAAGCCGCTGGTTTTGTTTTTGGTCGCCTATTTCGTCGGTGTGGCCAATTATCCTCAACTTAAAATCGGGGTTGGCGTTCATAAACACCGCCACTTCGTCGAGAACAGCGTAGTAATCAGTTGAAATTTGAAATCTACCCGCCTCAAACAAAACGGGTTTGAGTGTAATGTTTACGATTCTCTGCTCTGGCTGTATGTCCACCAAATTAGGCTTTCTAACGCCCGCCCCCACGTTTATTTGGGGCTTTGTATTTGATAGTTTATCGACCTTGGGCGCATCTGGGCAACCATTATACTGCGCCACACCAGCCTGTTGCGGGCAAGCGTCTTGCGTATCCACAATCCCGTCGCCGTCCGAATCTGGGCAACCATTGTATTGGGCCGTGCCAGCCAGCGTAGGGCAAGCGTCGTCTTTGTCGGCAATGCCATCGCCATCGGCGTCGGGGCAGCCTTTCAGTTCTTTTTTACCCGCCGCCGCAGGGCAATCGTCGTCTTTATCCGCCAGGCCGTCGCCATCGCCATCTGGGCAGCCGTTGAGTTCTTTTTTGCCCGCCACCGTAGGGCAGGTATCGTCCTTGTCAGCCACTCCGTCGCCGTCGCCGTCGGGGCAACCGTTCAATGCAACCACGCCCGCCACAGTCGAACAGGCGTCATCTTTGTCTGGCACGCCATCGCCGTCGCCGTCGGGACAGCCGCCAAAAATAGCCAATCCCTTTATATTAGGGCAAACGTCGTCTTTATCCGCCACGCCGTCCGCGTCCATATCAGGGCAACCTTTCAATGTAGATAAACCTGCAATTGTAGGGCAGTCGTCGTCTTTATCAACCACGCCATCGCGGTCAAAATCGGGACAACCATTCAGTTTTTTAGAACCTGGCGTGGTGGGGCAGCCATCATTTGAGTCGGTAATGCCATCGTTATCGGCATCTTTGGCTCCAAGCCTATGCGTGAGGGTGAAACCGTAAAAAACGTAGCGATCGTCGCGACCTGGATTACCTGCCTTGCTAATGCCGTCCAAATAATCTGAGAAAGCCAGCCTAAAACTTCCCTCCAACCCCAGCACCCATTTTTGGCTGAGGTCGTATTTTACACCAATTCCAAACGGAATCGTGGCGTGGAGGTTAGAATAAACGGCCACTTTGTCCTGCGCAATGCCGTTCAAAATAGCTGGGTTGGTTGTGAGCGGATTAGAGAAGTCTGGTTTGGGGTTGGTAAAAGCAAAACCCAATCCCGTAAAAAAGTACGGCGACAGTCGCTTGGAAAATTTAACTTGGTAGTTTACGCTGTCATACCCAAACCGCTTTTTGCCAAAGGGATCCCACTCAATAATGCCCGCTATTTCAGACAGTGGCGAAGTTGTGGTGAGGTTTCTTACCTTTCGGTCGTCAAAATAAATATCTTTACCCGACAAACGCCCAAAATTGAGCGAACCGCGTAGCGCCCAAGTGGGTGAAAAATGATAACGGCCCAACAAGCCAAGGCCAGCGCGGGGTTCTTTGGAGAAAAAATTCGACTTGTTGAGGTCGCCCAAGTACCCAGATATGCCCATGAATGCACCTACTTCCCACTTCTTGACCTGTTGCGCTTGGCAAAAAAACGGTAGCGTGAGAAGCGTGAGAAGTAGCGTTTTGTAAAATTTCATCATGTATAGGGTTTTATTGCTTAAAATGTAGAGGATTTATTGCACAAATATGGTAAAATAATTGTTGGTTTTGAGTTAAAAAGAGAAGAGCGTAAACTTTCTTGGCCAGACTATCCGTTTATTATCGATGAAGTTATGAACAACAAACAGAGTGTGGTGCAATACCAAGACATAAATATGGACATTTTCACCGAGATGCGCTCGGCAAAAGAATCAGTCGTGGTAGATGTCCGCGAGGGTTGGGAGTTCGATGAGTTCAATATCGGCGGGGTCAATATTCCGATGGGCGAAGTACACAGCCGGGTCGGGGAACTAACCGACTTTCAGACTATTTTTGTGATCTGTGCCAATGGTTCGCGCAGTAAGGTAGCGGCCCATTTCTACGGCCGAACGCCCATTCTGGCAAACAGTACCGTGTTCCACCTCAAAGGGGGTATTTTAGAGGCCGAGTATTGAAAACGGCCTCTAAAACAATTCGGGGCTACTCTACCGTCACCGATTTGGCCAAATTGCGGGGCTGATCCACGTTTCGTCCGCGCATGACCGCAATGTAGTAGGCCAACAATTGCAGCGGAATCGACGACAAAAGGGGGACTAAAATTTCGTGCGTTTTTGGAATTTCGATCACAAAATCTACTAATTCGTGCAGTTGTTTTTCACCCTCCGTCACCACCGCAATTACCCTGCCTTTGCGCGCTTTCACTTCTTGAATGTTAGAAACCACCTTGTCGTAAGAACTATCTTTGGTGGCCACCACCACCACTGGCATATCTTCGTCGATCAGCGCAATGGGGCCGTGCTTCATTTCGGCGGCGGGGTATCCTTCGGCGTGGATGTACGAAATCTCTTTGAGTTTCAAGGCACCCTCCAAAGCAACGGGGAAGTTCAGGCCGCGCCCCAAATAAATAAAGTTGCGGGCGTAGGTAAATATGTATGCGATCTCTTTAATTTTTTCGGAGGCCTTCAAAACGCGCTCTACTTTTGCTGGAATGGTGTCGATCTCGATCAACAACTGGCGGTAAAGGTCTTCGGAAATGGTTTTGCGTTTTTTGGCCACAGCAATGGCCATGAGCGTCAGCACCGTCACCTGCGCAGTGAATGCCTTCGTGCTGGCCACACCGATCTCAGGCCCGGCGTGGGTGTAGGCGCCAGCGTGGGTGATGCGCGCAATGGACGAGCCAACGACGTTGCAAACCCCCAAAATAGTTGCTCCCTTCGACTTGGCCAGTTCGAGGGCGGCCAGTGTATCGGCGGTTTCGCCCGACTGCGAGATGGCAATTACAATGTCTTTTTCTTTAATAATGGGGTTTCTGTACCTAAACTCCGACGCGTACTCGACCTCGACGGGTATTCTGGCCAGTTCCTCAAAAATGTATTCGGCCACCAGGCCAGCGTGCCACGACGTACCGCAGCCCACGATCACAATCCGCTTGGCATCGGCCAGTTTGTCCATGTACCCGCGCAAGCCACCGAGTTCGAGCAACGCGTCCTCGGCATTTAGTCGCCCGCGCATACTGTCGGCAATGGAGCGGGGTTGCTCAAAAATTTCTTTGAGCATAAAATGTTCGTAGCCTCCTTTCTCAATGGCTTCGAGTTCCATTTCGACCTTCTGGATGTAGGGAATTTGGGTGGTTTTATCGAGGTTTTGGAGCGTAAGTTCTCCGTTGCGCACAACCGCAATTTGCAGATCGTCCAAGTACACAACTTCTTTGGTATATTCGATAATTGGCGTGGCATCCGACGCAAAAAAGAACTCCTCTTCGCCAATTCCGATCACGAGCGGGCTTCCTTTGCGGGCAGCAATTAGCTGAGTGGGGTCGTCTTCGGTCATAATAACAATGGCGTAAGCTCCCACAACTTCGTGTAGTGCCAGGCGCACCGTTTCTTCGAGTGTTGCGCCCGTTTCTTTCTGAATATCTTCAATAAACTGGATCAAAACCTCCGAGTCGGTATCAGACCTAAACTCGTAGCCTTTTTTTTGCAGGTTTTTTTTAATCGTCGCAAAGTTCTCGATAATTCCGTTGTGGATAATAGCCAACTTGCTGTTTGAAGAATAATGTGGGTGGGCGTTTTTGTCGTTTGGCTCGCCGTGGGTAGCCCAACGGGTGTGCCCCATCCCGATTGTGGCGAGTGGTTCACGGGCTTTCAACTCGTTTTCGAGTTCGGCCACTTTACCCTTTTTCTTGAACACTTTCAGGCCATCGGCGTTGAGCAATGCCACTCCCGCGCTGTCGTAGCCACGGTATTCCAAACGCTTCAACCCCTTGATGAGCAACGGGTACGCCTGTCGGTGCCCCACATAAGCCACAATTCCACACATATTTCTATTTTTTTTGGTTTGGTAATTAGTAAACTATAAAACTTAAAATATTACAACAATTAATGATATTCTGGGTGAAATTTAGCAAAAAAATGCAATTTAAAACAACAACTGGGTATTTTTAAAATTCAAATTTGGGTTTCGGTCATTTTTACGACTCCAAAACATCCTTTTTTAGACGCGATGCAGGACTTTTCGCAACATTTATTTTCTAAAAATAGCAACATAATTAGACTAATTATTGCAAAAGCAACAAAAACATCTAACACTACAAAATTCCGCCCTTTTAAGTTTTCACCAAATTTAATATTTAGTAGATTGCAAAACTTTGGTCTTAAAACTATGTTATACTTGCAGACACCTCCATAATTAGGTGCTGGCCAACTTCGCCGCGCCTCAGCGCAGAACCATGATTTTATTTTTCGCCTAACTTAACCGATCACAATGAACGTTATCTCTACGACCGAACCAACCCTACCAGGCCTGTACCGACCAGAGTTTGAACACGATGCCTGTGGTATTGGTTTCACGGCAAATTTGAAGGGTAGAAAGTCGCACAAAATCGTTCAGGATGCCATCAAAATGCTCGAGCGGATGGACCACCGTGGCGCGTGCGGCTGCGACCCCAACACGGGCGATGGCGCGGGGCTGCTGATACAAATTCCGCACGAATTTTTTGTGGATGAGTGCACCAAATTGGGCTTCAAGCTGCCCCCCGCTGGTGCTTACGGAGTCGGAATGGTATTTTTTCCTGGCGACGAGCAAGTGCGCGAAGAAAGCCGTGGCATCTTGAACCGCAAAATAAAAATGCTGGGCATGGAGCTGATCGGCTACCGAATTGTGCCTACCCAAAACAATACCCTCGGCGAAGGATCGCTTTCGGTTGAGCCAAAAATGGAACAGGTTTTTATTCGCCGCCCAGTTGATATTGCCGAAACCGATGGCAACAAAGACATCAAATTTGAGCGTAAACTTTTTGTGCTGCGCCAGTACGTCACCCGCATCATCCGCGAGCAGGTGAAGGGAGCCTTCGATCATTTTTACTTTTCGTCGCTGTCGTGCCGCACCATTTCTTATAAAGGCCAATTGACCACCAATCAGCTCCGCTATTATTTTCCTGATCTCGACAACGAGGCGGTGGTGTCGGCGTTGGGGGTGGTTCATTCGCGGTTTTCAACCAATACTTTTCCCTCTTGGAAACTTGCCCAGCCGTTCCGTTACGTGGCCCACAACGGCGAGATAAACACCGTGAAAGGCAACGTAAATTGGATTCGGGCCGCCGAAAAATCGTTCGTTTCGGAGTTTTTTACCACCGAAGAAATGAATATGCTGCTGCCCATCTGTGACTTGTCGCAGTCGGATACGGCAAACTTAGACAACGCAATCGAGCTACTTTACCTCGCTGGGCGGTCGCTGCCCCACGTCATGATGATGCTCGTACCCGAAGCCTGGGACGGCAACGAGCAGATGGAAGCCACCCGCAAGGCGTTTTACGAATACCACGCCTGTTTGATGGAACCGTGGGACGGCCCCGCGTCAATTTCGTTTACCGACGGAACGATGGTGGGCGCAACCCTTGACCGCAACGGACTGAGGCCGTCGAGGTACTGGGTTTTAGACGACGACACCGTCATTATGGCCTCCGAAGCGGGCGTGCTGGACGTGGATCAGTCGAAAGTCGTCTCGAAGGGGCGACTGCAACCAGGGCGCATGTTTATTGTGGACATGGCGCAGGGGCGGATTGTTCCCGACGAAGAAATAAAAGCAGAAATTTGCGCCCGCCAGCCCTACGGCGAATGGCTCAAAGAACACAAAATAAAGATTGCCGACCTCGACGACCCCATTCGTCCATACAGCCATTATAACGACGAGAAATTACTCAAACGTCAAATTGCGTTTGGGTTCACCTCCGAAGACCTCCGCATGGTGCTTACGCCGATGGCCGAAAACGGCAAAGAGGCCCTCGGGTCGATGGGTACGGACGTGCCACTGGCCATACTTTCGGAGCAAAGCCAGCACCTGTCGCATTATTTTAAACAACTTTTTGCCCAAGTAACCAACCCACCCATCGACTCCATCCGCGAGCGCTCGATCATGTCGCTGCTTTCGTATGTGGGCTCGAACGAGAACCTGCTCACCGAGTCGGCCATGCACTGCCGACTGGCGCAGTTGGAACAACCCGTACTGACGGTGGACGAGTTTGACAAGTTGCGTTTTATTGACCGGGAGCATTTTCAGGCCAAAACCATCAACACTTATTTTTTGGCCGACGGCTCGGAGCAATCCCTCGAACGCGCCCTTGACCGAATCTGTCAGTACGCCGAAGATGCCATCGAAGACAGTTTTGAGGTTGTGATCCTGTCGGATCGCGCCATTGATTCGGACCACGCCCCTATTCCGTCGCTGCTGGCCACGGCGGCAGTACACCACCACCTGATCCGCAAAGGTTTACGGGGCAAAGTGGGTATTTTGGTCGAAGCTGGCGACGTTTGGGAAACCCACCACGTGGCCACGCTCATTGGCTTTGGCGCATCGGGCGTTTGCCCGTACATGGCTTTTGAGACATTGGCGCAGCTGAAGCGCAGCAATATGCTGAACGTAGATTATGACGAAGCCAAACTCAACAAACAATACGTGAAGGCCGTGAACGGCGAGTTGCTCAAAATATTCTCAAAAATGGGAATATCTACGTTACAGTCGTACCAAGGAGCCCAAATTTTTGAGTGTCTGGGGATCAACAAAACGGTGGTCGATAAGTATTTCACGGGTACAATTTCGCGCATCAACGGCATGGGCTTGGCCGACATTGCCAAGGAAGTGCTGGTGCGCCACAAAGTTGCCTACCCCGACAAACCATCCGTGCAACGGCTCGAAGTGGGTGGTTTTTACCAGTGGAAATGGCGCGGCGAAGCGCACATTTTCAACCCAGACACCATTCACCTGCTGCAGCAAGCATCCCGAAACGAAAACGCAGAAAAAGGCTACGCTACTTTCAAAAAATACTCAAAACTGATCGACGATCAAACCTCCAAAGCCCTCACACTGCGCGGGTTGATGCGTTTCAAAAAGGCCAGCTCTGTTGATATAAGCGAAGTAGAACCGATCACCGAAATTTTCAAACGTTTCGCCACGGGTGCCATGTCGTTTGGCTCCATTTCGTGGGAGGCCCACGTGACCCTGGCGGCGGCTATGAACAGAATTGGGGGCAAATCGAACTCGGGCGAGGGCGGCGAAGACGAGATGCGCTTCAAACGCCAACCCAACGGAGACCTTTGGAACTCGTCGATAAAGCAAGTGGCCTCGGGGCGTTTCGGGGTGACGAGCTACTACCTGACCAACGCCGACGAGCTGCAAATTAAAATGGCCCAGGGTGCAAAACCAGGCGAGGGCGGGCAGCTACCTGGCTTTAAGGTAGACGACTGGATCGGACGGACGCGCCACTCAACGCCAGGTGTGGGGCTAATATCGCCCCCGCCCCACCACGACATTTATTCGATCGAGGATTTGGCGCAGTTGATTTTCGACCTTAAAAATGCCAACCGCACGGCGCGTATCAGCGTAAAGCTGGTGTCGGAGGCGGGCGTTGGGACAATTGCAGCGGGGGTGGCCAAAGCCCACGCCGACCATATTCTGATTGCGGGCCACGACGGCGGCACGGGCGCGTCGCCGCTCAGTTCGATCCGCCACGCGGGGCTCCCGTGGGAACTCGGCCTGGCCGAAACCCACCAAACGCTGGTGCGCAACAAACTCCGTGGGCGCGTAACGCTCCAAGCCGACGGCCAGATGCGCACTGGCCGAGACCTGGCAATAGCTGCCCTGCTGGGAGCCGAAGAGTTTGGCGTTGCCACGGCTGCGCTCGTTTCGGTGGGCTGCATTATGATGCGCAAATGCCACCTAAACACCTGCCCCGTGGGCGTGGCCACCCAAAACAAAGAACTCAGAGCCATGTTTACGGGCAAACCCGAGCACGTCGTGAATATGTTTACTTACATGGCCCAAGAACTGCGCGAGATTATGGCCGAGTTGGGTTTCAAGACAATAAACGAAATGGTGGGCCAGTCGCAGCTGCTCGAAATGCGCGATGACATAAAGCACTGGAAATACAAGAACGTGGACTTTGCCCCTATTCTGTACAAAGAACCCACCGCACTCGACGTGGCACAGTACAAACAAGAGCCCCAAGACCACGGCATGGACGACATACTCGACTGGCAACTGCTCAAAAAAGCCGAGCCTGCCCTCCACCACGGCCAAGAAATTTACGAAGAATTTAGCATCAATAACCTAAACCGTTCGGTTGGCACGCTGCTGTCGAACGAAATATCGAAGATTTACAACGAACAAGGGCTACCAAAAGGCACAATCCACTTCAAGTTTAGGGGCACGGCGGGGCAGAGTTTCGGCGCGTTTGCTACCAACGGAATCCGATTGGAATTGGAAGGCGATGCCAACGATTATTTCGGAAAAGGACTCTGCGGAGCCGAACTGATTGTGTATCCCGACCGAGAGGCTACTTTCAAGGCCGAGCAAAACATGGTGGTGGGCAACGTTTGTTTCTACGGGGCCACCTCGGGCGAAGCCTACATCAGGGGGTTGGCGGGCGAACGCTTCTGCGTGCGGAACTCGGGCGCAAAAGTAGTAGTAGAAGGCACTGGCGACCACGGCCTGGAATACATGACGGGCGGCGTGGCCGTGATTTTGGGCGAAACTGGGCGTAACTTCGCCGCTGGAATGTCGGGCGGAGTAGCTTACGTGTGGGATCAGCACGGCGACTTCCACGCGAAAGTAAATCCCGAAATGGTCAATTTAGAAACCCTTACGTCCGAAGACCTGGGCATTCTGAAAACATTCGTAGAAAAACACTTTCAGCACACAACCAGCGCGGTTGCGTTGCAGATTCTACAAAATTGGGACGTGGCCACCAAGCAGTTTGTGAAGGTGATGCCAGCCGACTTCAAGGCCGCTTTGGCGAGCAGGAACATTAGCCTGGCCGACCAGATTGCCAATAAAAAAATAGTGTACCGCGACATTACGGTGGACGTGTCGGGGAATTGAATAATGTAAAGCTAATTTGATTAATCGCCGATAAAAAATACAGAAAATGGGAAAACCAACGGGTTTTTTAGAGTTCGACCGCGAAATGCCCGCCAAACGGCCAGTTGCGGAGCGCGTAAACGACTACAAAGAAATTGAGGCCCCCGCCAGTACGGAGCGGTCTCAAAAACAAGCGGCCAGGTGCATGGACTGCGGCACGCCATTTTGCCACAGTGGCTGCCCGCTGGGCAATATTATTCCCGAGTTTAACGATGCCGTTTACGAGGGAAATTGGGCGTATGCGTACCAGATTTTGGCCTCGACCAACAACTTTCCCGAGTTCACGGGGCGCATTTGCCCCGCCCCCTGCGAGGCATCGTGCGTGTTGGGAATTAATAAACCGCCCGTGGCCATCGAATTTATCGAAAAATCGATCATTGAATACGCCTTCCAAAACGGCCTCGTAAAACCCCAAGTACCGAGCAAACGTACCGAGAAAAAAATTGCCGTGGTCGGATCTGGACCAGCGGGAATGGCAGCGGCGGTGCAGCTCAACAAAGCAGGCCACTGGGTGACGGTCTTTGAACGCGCCGACCAAATCGGTGGGCTGGTGCGCTACGGTATTCCCGATTTTAAACTCGAAAAATGGACCGTAGATCGGCGCGTGGACGTGATGGAGGCCGAGGGAATTGTGTTCAAAACAAACACCAACATTGGCAAAGACTTGAAAGTAGCCAGCGTACTCGCCGATTTCGATGCCATCGTGTTGGCAGTTGGATCGACCGAGCCGCGAGCTATTCAGATACCTGGCTGGGACAAGTACATTGGCAACGGAATATACCCCGCCATGGAGTTTTTGAGCCAGCAAAATAAGCGCGTTAGCAATACCGACCGCACCGCCGACCACCAAGGCGAAGTCTATAAAAACGGCGAAATACTGGCCACCGATAAACACGTTTTTGTGATTGGCGGCGGCGATACGGGTTCCGACTGCGTTGGCACGTCGAACCGCCACAAAGCTGCCACTATTACGCAAGTGGAGGTGATGCCCCGCCCGAAGTTCGACGACAAAACGCAACCGTACTACAAGTTTCGCGACGAGTCGTCGCCGTGGCCCGCTTGGCCAGTAACAAAACGAACCACAACCTCGCACGAGGAAGGTGCCGACCGCCACTGGTCGGTGGACGTGCAGGCGTTTTTGGGCGACGGCCACAAACTAACGGGGCTACAAATTGGCGACATTGCGATGAAATGGGAAGATGGTAAGGTGGTGCGCCACACCGAAAACATCCGCGAGGTACCCTGCGACTTGGCCCTCATTGCGGCGGGCTTTGTGCACCCTCAGCAGCAACTCGTAGAGCTGTTTGAACTCGAAACCGACGAGCGTAAAAACATCAAAGCGGTTGATTATCAAACATCGAACGAAAAAATATTTGCCGCTGGCGACTGCCGACGCGGCCAGTCGTTGGTGGTGTGGGCCATTTCTGAAGGCCGCGAGTGTGCCCGCAAAGTAGATGAGTTTCTGATGGGCGAGTCGTTGCTCGAAGCCAAAGCGCTGTCGATGATAAACCCCCAATTTGTGGGCGTGTAGCCAAAACATTTGGATTTTTTATAACGCCAGGTGAGATGCTCACCTGGCGTTTTGTATTATTGCTTGGCCTCCTTGGGCATGGCCACCGCAGGCACATTTTTGGCCTTCACGAGGTCGTTAAACTTGGGAACTTCGACCGTGAAAAGTGATCTAAGTTTGGCGAGTTGCTCGTCAATTTGCTGGCTAATCTGCGTTTTTACCTGCCCGGCAGCATCAGTTGGTGCAAAATCGAACTGGGCCACATCGCTGGCCACCGACGACAATTTGTTGTTGAGCCTAATCGGATAGTTTAGCGGGTCTTGGCCACTTCTGTTTTTGGTTTGGTACAGTTTCTCTTCGATGTCGGTCATTTTGCCATCGAGTTCTTTGGCGGCTTTTTGCAATTCTTTTTTGTCTTCGTCGCCCTCAACCCGCTCCACGGCAGCGTTCAATGCCTTTCGGATGTTGCGAATCTGCTTGATTGCATCGTGGGTTTCGGTCAATTTGTCGCGTGCACTGGTCAAGAAATCGAACTGCTTCTGGTAATCAGCGGCGGTAGTTTTGGCCAGCGGATTCCCCAATATCTCAAACGGCACTTCCTGGCTCCTACCGTTCGCAGTCATTTTGGCGCGGTACTGACCTGGCTTGGCAACTGGCCCAGCCGTGCCTCCGCTCCACAAAATTAGCCCGTCAAAAGTACTCGCGTCGGCGTAGCGCATATTCCAAACAAACCTATTTAAACCCTGTTTCAGTACCAGTCGGTCTTCCTTTTTGTCGGCCTTAGTGCTGTACTTTTTAATGAGTTTGCCATCGCTCTCTAAGATTTCGAGCGATGCAACGAGGCTGCTGTCGAGCTTGTTTTTGAGGTTGTAATAGAGCATAACGCCCCCAGGGTGGTTTTTGCCCATGTTTTTGGGGGCGGGCGTTGCGTCTGGCAGCGTGCGGCCGTAGCGATAGGCGGGCAGTGGCTTGTACAAATAAAAGTCGGCAGTGGCCACGCCACCATCCAACTGGTGCAACGGCGACAGGTCGTCGATCATCCATAAACTGCGGCCTTGCGTGGCCGCAATCAGGTTGTTTTCTTTTATGACCAAGTCAGTGATTGGAGTCAGGGGCAAATTCATTTGGAAAGGTTGCCAGTTTGCCCCCTCGTCAAACGACACGTACATCCCGTATTCAGTACCCGCGTACAAAAGCCCCGCCCGCTTGGGGTCGGCTCTGACAACGCGCGTAAAATGATTATCGGCAATGCCGTTGGTTATTTTCGTCCAAGTTTTTCCATAATTATCCGTTTTGTAGAGGTACGGTCTAAAATCGCCCGATTTATAGGCGGTGGCCGCCACGTACAAGCTCCCCTTCGCAACTGGATGCTCCTCCATGCTATTTATCATCATCCAATCGGGCATTAATTCGGCGGGCGGGGTTACGTTTCCCCAATTTTCACCCCCGTCTTTCGATACGTGAATCCGTCCGTCGTCCGAACCAGTCCAGAGCAAATCTTTTTCGTAGCGAGACTCCAACGCGGCAAAAATCGTTCCGTAATACTCCACCGACGTGTTGTCTTTGGTGATGGGCCCACCCGACGAACCCATTTTGGTTGGGTCGTTGCGGGTCAAGTCTGGCGAGATCGTAGCCCAGCTCTGGCCTTCGGTGGTGGTGGCGTGCAGGTGGTTAGAAGCGGCGTAGAGTTTTTTGGGATCGTGGGGCGAGAAAAATATGGGGAAGTTCCACTGAAAACGGTACTTGTAGTCCTCCGCGCCGTGCCCCATCGGGTTGTCGGGCCAAACGTTAATGTCCCTTTCAATGCCCGTCGAATGATCGGTGCGGGTGAGAAAACCGTCATAACTTCCACCGTAAACGATGTCATTGTTGAGTGGATCGACGGCAATGTGGCCACTTTCGCCGCCCGCCGTGGGTTCCCAGTCTTTTTCGGTTATGCCTGCGCCGTTGGTTCGGTGGCGGGTTCGCACCGTTGAGTTGTCTTGCTGGGCCGCGTATATGCGGTACGGAAAGGCATTGTCGGTCGTTACTCGGTAAAACTGCGCCGTGGGCTGGTTCATGTACGTACTCCAACTTTGCCCCGCGTCGGTCGAAATTTGCGCGCCACCGTCGTCGGCAATGGCCATGCGGTTGGGTTCTTCTGGGTTTATCCACAGGTCGTGGTGGTCGCCGTGGGGCGTGGCGGGCATGGTTTCAAAAGTTTTGCCGCCATCTTTCGAGCGGAGGAAGTTCACGTTCACGCAGTAGAGCACATCTACGTTTTTTGGGTCGGCATAAATACGCGAATAATACCAAGCCCGCTGGCGTAGCGCACGGTCATCATTTATCTTCGTCCAGGTTTTCCCAGCATTGTCCGATCGAAATACGCCCCCGTTTTCGTTCTCGATAATTGCCCAAACCCGTTCCGAATTTAGGGGCGACACCGCCACCCCCGCAATGCCCCACACCCCGCGCGGTAAGCCGTCGTTGGCCGAAATATTCGTCCAATTGTCACCTCCGTCGGTACTTTTCCAAATGGCAGAACCCTCGCCGCCACTTTCCATGCTGTGTGGTTGGCGGCGCACGCGCCAGGTAGTGGCGTATATAATGCGCGGATTGTTGGGGTCTAAAAGCAGGTCGCAGCCGCCCGCATCGGCGTTGGCAAAGAGTACGCGCTCCCAGGTTTTTCCGCCGTCTTTGGTGCGATAAATCCCCCGTTCGTCGTTTGACTTGTATAAATTTCCCATCACTGCCACATAAACAACGTCAGGGTCTTTGGGATGAACCCGCACACGCGCAATGTGGAAACTGTTTTTAAGACCCGCCGACACCCAAGTTTTGCCCGCGTCGGTGCTTTTCCACATTCCCAAGCCCGACGACACATTGCCACGCACGGTGTTTTCGCCCTCGCCCACGTAGAGCACGTTGGGATCAGACTCGGCCACGGCCACTGCCCCGATTGACCCGCCAAAGAAACCATCCGAAACATTTGACCAATTTGTACCAGAATCGACAGTTTTCCAGACCCCGCCGCCCGTTGTGGCCATGTAGAAAACGGTCGGGCTGCCCACCACGCCCGTCACCGAACCCGAACGCCCACCCCGAAACG
The DNA here is from genome assembly GCA_013298215.1 of Cytophagales bacterium. GTDB lineage: Bacteria > Bacteroidota > Bacteroidia > Cytophagales > Spirosomataceae > JAAFKE01. The sequence continues at coordinate 88,452 of JAAFKE010000004.1, forward strand.
GGCCGATGCTCCGCCACTCCAAACCTTCGTACAAAGATTTGTCGTAGAGCGGCGCGGCAGATTTTGCGGCCAGATTAGCGGGCGGGGCTTGTTTGTTTTTCTTGGTTTGCGCCTGGCCAAAATGACCCAGCAGCGCGAACGCTAAAAGTATTACAACAGACTTGTTGTTAGAGCAAAGCGACATAAAAGTGAAAGCTGATTGGTGTACAATAAAACAACTCAAATATAAAGAATTTTGGGTTGATTTTATACCCAACTTGGGGTTTTGGTGGGCACTTTTGGCCTTAATCGGTTGTAAAACCCCAATCTAAGTTGCTAAAATGAAAACCGTACCCGCTGAATTATTTGCAGGGGGCGTAGTTGGTAAGTCGATTCTACGTAATAGAACGAATTGACCGATGCCGTCACCAAACGGTCGGTGTTCCACAGATTATTACAAACAGTTTCAAAGTCTATCCTGTGTTTTGGCAGGGTGTAGCGCAGCACCACATCGCTAAAAATGGCTTGGCTGCTTTGCTCGGTTAAACGATTGACGTAAAACTCGTTTTTAAAACCCAAATAGAAATTTTTGGAGGGATAAACGCCCACGTTTAGCTGGTGGGTTTGTTGCGAAGAAGGCGCGTTGGTGCGATCGTTGATGGCATTCTCAAAACTCATTTTTTTGTATCGGTATTCCCAGTCAAGCCAGTGGCTTATTTTGCCGCTCAAACGCCATCCGTACACAACACTTTTTGTTTTTATTGCCACTTTTATGCCGTTCAGCAGTTGTGGATTGTCCGAAAGCGTCAGTTCATAATCAAGGTTTATACTGGTTTTTAGTGCCTGAAAATACTTCCCCACATTTGCCATCAGCATATCAGAATGGGTGGTGTTGGCCGAGGCCAGCGCAAAACTTTCGGTCGTGCCGTTGGCGTTGAGGCGGGTGTCGTAAAGTAGGTTGTTTTTGGTTTGACTTTTGGCGTAAAACACGTACCCAAACATCGAAATTACTGGGTTTTGGTAGCTGAGGTTTAGCGTTTGTTCGGTGGCAACGTTGTTGGGCAGCGGCGCATTTCGTCGTTCTAAAGTACGGAAATTTCTGAGCAGATACCCGTAAAAAAGCTGGTCTATTCCACCAAAAGTATTGTGGCGGTGCAGCCCCCCCGAAAGTTTCAAAACGGGATTAAACTCGTAGCTTACCTCAAGCCGGGGCTCAAAAGTGAGTTGTTGCAGGTTTTCTTCCCGTTGGAGTGGAGCGTCCTGAACCTTAAAGTCGTAAAAATGAACGGGCGTTTGCAGCATAACTCGCCATTTTTGGTTTTGGTATTGCGTTTGCCATTTCACGTAATAATGTATTTTTTGCCAACTCAGATTGTTTTCAAACTCGCCGCCCACGCGCTCTTTGGTGAGATTGCGCCCAATTTGGCTCTGCAAACGCTGGTGCTCGGTCTGGAAACCTATTTGCGGCATGATCGAAAATCCACGCCCCATCTCTTTGTTCAAACTCACCATTTGGTGCGTAAAAAAACCGCGCAACGCCACCTGCTGCTCCAACGCGTCGAAAGTTCGCCCACCGTTGAACACCCCAACAAACGGCCCAGGCGTAACTACCAAAGATTGAGGCGTAGATTGCAAACTCACAAACGACTGAAATGTGAGCAGCTGCCGCTTGATCTTAAAAATATCTTTGAGGTGATTTGAAAAAAGATAAAAAGGACTGCGTTGTCGCTGATCTACGGGTTGGTTGTTCAACAACAACGCCCCCATTTGGCTGTCCCATTGCCCTTTGAGCAACGTCTGGTTGGTAAAATACTTGGTGGGAGTATTTTTTTCTACGGTAATGGTCGCATCTAACGCACTAAAAAAAAGTCGATTCCGCTTTTGCTCCTCAAAAAGCACCGTGTCGGTGGGCGTATAATTCACGGTGCGGGTGTTGCCCGTTTGTTGTTGGCCGTCGTTCAAAAAATTTACGTTGGCGCGCATTTCGTAGTTTTTGGGGAGTTTTTTCAAAAAATTAACCGTTGCCAAATGAACGTTATTTTGAAGCCAGCGCGTGTCCGAAAAATTGGGCGGGGCCAGCGGCACCACTCCCACCCAAGATTTTTTGCTTTCGTTTTTCTCGAACCCATTAAGCACGTCTTCAATGGTCAATATTTTGACCTGTTGGGCCGCATTTTGGCCAATGTTGTTTGCCTGATAGGAGGCAATCATCTGCTCGGTTTTGCTAAAAAACATCGGCGACACATTCGCGTCCCACAGCAAGGGGGCAGCCCCAACTCCCAGGCGAGCGGTGCCAGTGGCCGTAATTTTGTTTTTGAGGCGAATGTTGAGCGCGGCATTTTCGGAAAACACCAGGCTGTCTAATATCCTGATGGGTTGGTGCCTTTCGATAATTTCGACCTGCGACACCGACTCGGCGGGTAGGTTTTCGTTGGCCAAGCTGTAGCGCCCACTGAGCAAGTCGAGCCCTTCGATGTAGTATTTATTGATGGGCTTGCCTTGGTACAAAATCGTACCATTGGGATGCATCTCAATGCCTGGCAACCGCCTAATTACGTCGCCAATGGCGCGGTCAGATTGGTTTTTGAACGCATTGACCGAGTACGTGAGCGTGTCGCCGATGCGAAGAATAGGTTTTTGCTTGATAACTACCTCTTTGAGCGCTATTTCCTGCACATCGACGCTGAAATTGATCTCCTGCGACTTGTTGGCCACCGTGCGTTGCTGCGCAGCATAACCAAGGCCATATACTTTGAGCACGAGCGAGTCTGCATTAGAAGGAATAGCGATGGTATATTTTCCGCTTTTGTCGGTAATGGCAAAGGCCAAAATGGCCGTCGATTTCGGCAAGTATAAAGTAATGTTTGCTTTGGCAACGGCCGTATTTTGGGCATCGGTTACTTTGCCCGTAAATATCGACTGGCCAAAAGCGCAGCAAGACCATAACCACAAACAGCTCCACCAGTACCTCATACAAGTTACAATTATTTCATAGCAAAGACGAATTTTTAACTTCAAAATACTACTAATCAGTGAGTTATAAATTCACAATTCATCATTTATAATTCACAACTTCCTTATTCTCAATTCTTCTCAATTGGATTGAGTTTTATCATTTTTTTAACCCCCCTTTCAAACTCTTGAGCTGTTATTTGGGTACCATCTACACTAAAACTAATATTATCATCCATCGATGAACTTTGAAACATAGAGTCTTCAAAACGTTTTTTTAAGAGATTGAACTGCTTCCTTGATGTTTTCGTGGTGAAGTTTTTAGCGTCTACAAACATGGGTTTTTGAACTTTTAACTTACGAAATTCCACCAACATAAAATTGTAGTGTTTTTTTGAATCATAAATTTGTATAATCATACCTGGCAACCCACCAAACTTGTAGGGGCCATCTTGAATAGGAATACTTGGAGCAAACCAAGCGGTGTAGTTCCTTCCAAATAAATAAGTAGTCGCTTTCTGACATTTATAGCCACCCACAGTGCTTGTATCTGGTAGAATTTTCCATTTCAAAATTTTGTAACTTTCCTCGTAAACGTAGGTAGTTTTTGTAAGTGCCTCATGGTAGGCTATTTTTTGCGATTGCTCATTTTTCAGAATCTTGTATTCAAATATAGAACGCGGAGCATTCAAGGCAATTGCCATCTTCTCTCCCGCCGATAAATTCCAAACATTTTTGACCCGGTACAACGAATCTTTTTGATACTCGGCCAACGACATAAAAACAGAGATCGAATCGCCTATTTGCAGTGTAAAATTTTCGGATTCCTTCAAAGTCAAATTGGTCGTATCTTGCTTGTGAGTTAGCTCATACAGACATTGGTAGCGCGCTTTGTCAATCTGGGCGTACCTTTGGCCATAAACCAAGGTTGAAAACAAAGCCAAAAAAGTAAATAATTTAGTATTCATATAATTGCTTGTTTTTGGGTTAAATAACAACTAAAAATTAAGCGGTTCGCCGCCGTGATGGATGGATTTCATCGTACTGAACACAACAACTACAAGTCGGTGAAGTATCTCACAGCCAGAGTCTTACGGCAGACTTCTCACTATCGCTCGAAAAGACAAAATACGTATTTCATTTCGTTGGTATCAATTCCCCAATATAGTATTTTTTTTAACACGCAACATCTACAAACTCAACAACCCCACTTTTTTTAGCGTGCTGATGGGTTTATTGTACCAAAACATCTCGAAATGCGCCAGGCCAGCGGCTTCGTAGTGGTCTTTCACTTGTTGGAGGGTCAGTAGCTTTGCGTTTTGTGGCATAAGTTTTTCCAGTATTTCACTCAGCCAAATACCCTGTGCTTCGCCCACTTTGAAGCTAACTGTTTGTTTTTTGTCGTAAAAAGTAAGCAGCACCGTACTGCCCTTTTTGGTGAGCGGGGCGGGTTGAACAAGCGGCTTTTTGCCCAGCCAAACTACCTTACTGGTGAGCCGCAGGTCAAAATTTTCGTCGGCCAGTAGGGCCTGCTCAATGCAATTTGGGGCAACTGTGGTGGGTGGCACTTCAAAATCGAACCATTTTTGGAGTGGGTACTCAAAACAAACGCCGTGCATGTAGTTGAGCAACGATTTTTTGAGTCCGTAACTAAACGCGTCGTGGTCGGCACCCGTTGGGTCGGTGTGTACGATGTCGTTGTTGGCAAAAGTACCCACCGCATTGGTCTGTTTTCTGACCCCAAACTGTTCGGGAAACATCCCCACTGGGCTGTGGGCGGTCATGGCAAACTGGTGCCAAAAGCCCGACTGCAACACGCCCTGCTCAAACATTTGGCGCACCATTTCCAACGAATCGACGGTTTCTTGGGCCGTCTGAGTCGGGAATCCGTACATCAAATAGGCGTGTACCATCACACCCGCGTCCGTAAAATTGCGGGCCACTTGCGCCACCTGTGCCACCGTAACTCCCTTCTGAATAAGTTCGAGGAGGCGGTCGGAGGCAACCTCCAAGCCACCCGAAACGGCCACGCACCCCGACGCTTTGAGCAGCACGCAGAGGTCGCGGCTAAAACTTTTCTCGAACCTGATGTTCGTCCACCACGTTACCGATATTTTTCGGGCAATAATCTCCAAGGCCAACGCGCGCATGAGGGCGGGCGGGGCGGCCTCATCCACAAAATGAAAACCATTTTGCCCCGTTTGGGCCATCATTTCCTCCATTCGGTTGCAGAGCAAAGTGGCCGTTACTGGCTCGTAGAGTTTGATATAATCCAACGAAATGTCGCAAAAAGTACACTTGCCCCAGTAGCAACCGTGCGCCATGGTGAGCTTGTTCCAGCGTCCGTCGCTCCACATTCGGTGCATGGGGTTCACTACTTCGATAACCGACACGTAGCGGTCTAACCACAAATCTGAGTAGTCGGGCGTGCCGACCTCGGACTGTTTGTAGTCTTTTTTGAGGGAGTTATTTTTGTAGACCACCCGCCCATTTTCCAAAATAAAAGTGCGTTTGAGAGCCCCCCCCGCCCTGCGCGGGTCCGCCCCCAGTGGGGGAGCTTCCTCGTTTTTAACTCCCCCTCTGGGGGCGGGGGGGGCTACTTTTATTATTTCTTCAATCGGTGCTTCGCCGTCGTCGAGGGTAATGTAGTCAAAAAACTCAAAAACCCGCGCGTCAGATACCGACCGCAGCTCGGTGTTGGCAAAGCCGCCGCCCATGGCTATTCTTACGCCAGGATGGTGTTGTTTTATCCACTGGCCAATCCGAAAAGCACTGTACAAATTGCCAGGAAACGGCACGGTTATGGCCACGAGTTGGGGCTGGACGGCGGCCATCCGCTGGGCCAAAATCCGAACCAGTTGGTTGTCGATGTAGGTATAATCTTGCTGCAAGGCGGCATAAAGCTCATCAAAACTGTTGGCCGACCGCCCCAAACGCTCGGCGTAGCGGCTAAACCCGAAATGAGGATCGACGCACTCGGTTATAAAGTCAGCAATGTCTTCTAAGTAGAGCGTGGCCAGGTGCTTGGCTTTGTCGTGCGTACCCATCGTGCCAAACGCCCAATCGAGGTCTTCTTCCAACTGATCGAAACGAGACCCTTGCGGCAAAAAATCTCCTTGGCAAATAACGTGCGACAACGTGGGATTCTTGCCCTGCAAAAACAGCATCGTCGCATCGATGGTCTGGATGTAATCGTCGCGCAGGGCCAAAATGCGCGCGGCCGCAAGCCCCAGCCCCTCCAAAGAAACTGGTGGCACGAGCAAATCTGTGAGACCTTGTTTTGAGAACAACGCCAAGATAACCTCAATGCCCAGATCGGCCTGAAAACAGCTGACGTTTTTTGTGTTTAAAAAACCTTTGATGTAGGCCGTTGCGGGGTACGGCGTGTTGAGCTGCGTGAAAGGGGGCGTTAGCGCAAGAACGGTGTGTTTCAAGATATGTTGGTTGAATGAATCCACAAAAATACAAAAATTTAGGTGTGCCTGCCACCCAGCTTTCCAACCAATCGGGGGCGGGGTGCGTCTTGCCAATAAATCTAAAATTTTTATTTCCATGAAACGATCACTCCTGTATTTTTTGTTGCTGGGTTCGGTCATAAACTGGTCGTGCCAAGACCGCTGCCAGCAAACTCGGACGTTCCGCAAGTTTACGTCCGTCAAAATTCCGATTGCCGAGCTCCGCACTTCGTTTGCTGTTGAGGCCCCGCGCGAGCCGCAAGAGCCTGGTAAAATTTACGTAAAAGACAACTACTTGTTTATCAACGAGATAAAACAGGGTGTGCACGTGTACGACAACAGCAACCCGTCGGCTCCGCGTGCAATGGCGTTCTTGAAAATTCCTGGCAACGTGGACATTGCCGTTTTAGACAATTTTTTGTACGCCGACACCTACACCGACCTGCTGGTATTGGACATTACCAACCCCGCAACGGCCCGCGAGGTGAAACGGGTGGAGTTTGCGACCAGGTTTGGCACATTTGCCCGAACGTCGTGGAGTTATAATGAGACCGACCAGAATATTTACACCCAAAAAGAAGAAATACTGACCGAAACAGCGCAAACCGACTGCGACGGCAACTTATCGCTGTGGCCCTACTTTGCCCCCATCTGGTACTTTGGGCGGTTCTACGGTGCGTTCGAGTATGGATTCATGTCGGGCAAATCCCAGTCGTTCGGGGCAGTAATAAACGACGGAGGTTCTTCGGGAACGGGCGGTTCGATGGCGCGGTTTACGATTGCCAAGGAGCACTTGTACGTGGTGGGCAGCTCCGAATTGCAGGATTATGACCTAAAAAATCGCGCAAACCCCGTGAAAGGCAGCAAAATATCCCTCGGTTTCGGCATCGAAACCATCTTTCCGTACAAAAATCAACTCTACATTGGCTCGCAAACGGGAATGTACATCTACGACGTAACCAAACCCGAGGCACCCGAAAAACTGTCGTTCTACCAGCACGTGCGCGCCTGCGACCCCGTGGTGGTGCAAAACGACGTGGCCTACGTGACCCTGCGAAACAACAGTAGTTTTTGCGGAGGCACTCAAAACGTCCTCGATGCCATCGACGTGGCCGACCCCCGCTTTCCCAAAATAATAAAATCGTACCCCATGACGGGACCCTATGGTTTGGGCGTGGACGGACAGCGTATTTTTGTTTGCGAGGGCAAAAACGGCCTGCGAATTTTAGACCTCAGCCGAGGGCCCTCTAACATTACCCAAACGCAGGAGTTCAAAAACGTGGATGCCTTCGATGTAATCCCGCTCAACGGAACGCTCATGCTGGTGGGCCAGGGTGGCCTTTTGCAGTACGATTATTCGGGCGGGAAAGACCTCAAATTAATAAGCAAAATCAGTGTAAAACCTTTGTTCTGACAACCATGAAAACCATTTCTTTCACCCTGCTCATTGCTGTTTGTTTGACCACCATAAACTGCTTTGCCCAACGTAAATGGGTGAACATCACCGAGATTGGCGCACAATTGGGCAGAATACAAGCCAACAGCAACCCCGATTACTCAAACCTTTTGGGAAGCAGTAGCTCTTTTGCGCCTACACCCGGCAGGTACACCACACTACCCCCAAATTATGGCGTGAACCGCAACAATTTGAGCATCCAGACTTTCAACGGGGTGCAGCTGAAAAACAGCCTTACGCCTGGCATAACTTTGGGGGCAGACTGGTACGGCAACTCCCAGTTTTTTCCAGTTATGGCCGCGCTCAGGGGCGACATTCTAAAAAAACAGCGGCGAATTTCGCCCTACTATTCGGTCGATGCTGGCTACGGGTTTAGGGGCTTCGGCTACGGTTCCGACCTGCACGGAGGCTTGGCTTGGAGTGCGGGCGGTGGTTTGCGCATCAATACGGGCAACAAAACGGGCCTCGTAATTGGGGTGGCCTACAAGCAACAAAACGCCGTTTATAACACGCCCGTCGATGGGATTTATACCATATCCCAGCGCGAAACCCGCGTGTACAACCGCCTGGCGCTGCGGATGGGCATTTGTTTTTGAGGTTCTGGAAGTTGGGTATTTGTTTGCCAGAGGTTGCTTAGTTTGCAAAATCGTGAGGTGTTCCCACTACAAATGCAGCAGCACGTGGGCAATGCCAAAATAGGTGCTGATGCCCACCAGATCGTTGGCGGTGGTAATAAACGGCCCCGACGCAATGGCGGGATTTATGCCTACTTTATCCAACAGCAGCGGCGTGATGGTTCCCATAAACGAAGCCAACACCACCACCGCCAGCAACGACGTAAATACAACCCAAAACAGCTGCGGCTCGCCAATCAGGTACACGTACAAACCCGCCAACGAGCCAATAATCAGTCCATTTAGTGCCGCCACCGTGCTAATTTTGAGCAACCGCTGCCCCAAACCAGTGGTTATCCCCGATTTTTCGGCCAAACTCTGCACAATGAGCGACGATGTTTGAATGCCCACATTGCCGCCCGTCGAGCCCATAATCGGGATAAAAGCCGCCAGGGCGGCCATTTGGCTGAGTTCGTTCTCGAACTGTTTTATAACCGTGGCCCCCATCAAACTGCCCACCACCCCAACTACCAACCACGGCAGGCGGGCTTTGGCCAGTTCCCAAACGGAGTCGTCTTCTTCGGCTTCGCCAGTTATACCCGATATGGCTTGCAGGTCTTCTTCGGCCTTTTCGGTAATAAAATCCACCATGTCGTCAATCGTGATGCGCCCCAGCAGACGGCCCTGCACATTTACCACTGGGATGGCATCTAAGTCGTAGCGCTGCATGAGCTCGGCCACCTCCTCGCCCGAGCGGGTGGTTTCCACAAACACAATGTCGTCGGTGACGATGTTGCCAATTCTGGTATTTTTGCGGGCCAACACAATTTGTTTCAACGACACAATGCCGAGTAGTTTCTGGTCATCGTCCACCACATAGACCGCATACACTTTTTCTACTTCCTCGGCCTGCCGCCGTATTTCTTCCACGCACTCACTGACGGTGGAGCTGGCGTTTACTTTAATGAGTTCTTTCTGCATCAACCCGCCCGCCACGTCGTCGGGGTAGTGCAACAAATCCAAGATAAAACGCGCCTGGTCACGGTCTTCGAGCAGGGCGATCACCTCTTCGCGCACCTGAATGGGCTGCTCGTTGAGCAAATCGACGGCATCATCCGAGTCAAGTAAATCGACGTACTGAGCAATTTCTTCGGACGTAAAGTGGTCTTTCAACAACGCTGTCCGTTCGTCGGCATCAATATTGGAGAGTATCTCCGCGCCAATTTCAGTATCGACCAATTGCAACAAATAATGCGCCTGGCTGCCGTCGAGTTCATAAAGCAGGTTGGCAATATCGGGCGGAAATAGTTCGTCGAGTTCAGATTTTAGCTGCGCACCATCCTGCTGGCCAATGGCCGTCACAATCATTGTCACGTACTCTTTGGTTAGCTCAAAGTTCATTAGCTCCAGTAGTTAGTCAGTTCTACAAATTGCGCCACGTTGAGTTGCTCGGCGCGTTTTTCTAAAAGCGGATTGTCGGTAATGGCATCGGGTAGGGTTAGTATTTTTAGGGCATTTCGGAGGGTTTTTCGGCGTTGGTTGAACCCCGCTTTGACGACCTTAAAAAACATTTTATCGTCGCAACCCAACCCGTTGGCATCGTTTAGCCGCAGGCGGATAACCCCCGAATTTACTTTTGGGGGCGGGTTAAACGCGCCAGGGGCCACGCTAAAAACGTACTCAATGTCGTAGTAGGCTTGCAACAACACACTCAAAATGCCGTACTCTTTGTTGCCTGGCGGCGAGGCTATTCTTTTGGCAACTTCTTTCTGCAACATACAGATCACCTCGGGCACGCGGGCGGGGTTTTCGAGGATTTTAAAAAAAATTTGCGACGAAATATTATAGGGAAAATTACCAATAATGGCCAGCGGGTCTTCGGGTTTTGAGCCAGCGATGGGTAGGGTATCCAAGTCCATTTTCAAAAAATCGCCTTCAATAATGCGTCCATCGAGGGCAGGAAAATGCGTTTTCAGGTACTCCACCGACTCGCCATCGATCTCAATAACGTAGGTCTGGTACTGCGCTTTGGGCAAAATATACTGCGTCAATACGCCCATTCCTGGGCCTATTTCGAGCACGGTGCGGTAGTTTCGGTGGCCCGAAAGTAAATCGGCAATTCGTTTAGAGGCAGTCAAATCGCGCAAAAAATGCTGACCAAGGTGTTTTTTGGGAGTTACTTTCATGCCCTAAAATTAGGGTAATTTTAGGGTTTTTCAAGCCAAGACTTCGCGCAAGACTGCCAGCGACTTAATTTCGCCGAAGTTTTCGAGGTGAATTTTATAGAAATACACCAACGTTTCCACAATCTCGTTTCGCCGTTGCCGATCTACGTGCAGATTGGCGCCGAAGGGAGCGTTGATACAATCGTTCAGAATACTTTGCCCGATTGCGTCGGGCAGTGCCACAAAACGGGCATCTCGCAACTGGTTCAGCATCTCGGAGGCACTTTGCGCGCCAAAACCCAGGTAAAAAGCGTACTTAGACAAAAAAAGGAGGTGGAAGTCGGCCACGTTTTCGGTGGTATTTTCTAAGAACAAGATGGCATCCTCCAAAAAATCGAAAAGGGACGAATTATTTTCTTCTTCGCGCAGGGTTTTGTACATGATCTCGGAAATAAAAATGGCAATGCTCGACTTACCGATCTCGAACGGTAAACTCCTAAACGGATACCTGCACTTGGCCTCCGAGATGCGGTGCAGTGTTTGGTCTTGGCGGTGGTAAACTACCAGATCGAGCAACGTGAGGGGCTGGAACAGCGCGATCCGATTGGTTTTGGCTTTGCTGCTCCGCACCCCATTGACGATGTAGGACTGAAGGCCAAAGGCTTCGGTGTATATTTTTACGATTACCGAGCTTTCGCGGTAGCGAATATAATTAACGACGATGCCACGGGTTTTGTGGAGCATTTTTTAGATCAAATTGCTAATTGTTGCTGGGCTTTAAAACACAAAACACCGTGGCAGCCGGGCTACCCCAATCCCCAGCCCTTTCCCCAATAGGGAAAGGGGGTTGTAAAGGCGTTTCCTGTGTCCCCACAGGAAACGATGTACCTACGATTTTGCTTGTCAGCAACGATGTATTTTTACTTTACTTTTACTTGTCAGTGAGGACACTGACAAGGGCTCACTGACAAGGGCGGGTTTACTTGTCAGTGAAGACACTGACAAGGGCATTGAATAGCCCCCAGTTAGGGTTTAAGCACCAAAGTGCTGGCTATGATGTCGTGTAATCCCTGCTTTTTTTCGGTGAAAGCCGCCATAATGTAGCCAATCATCAACACCAAGGCCGACACAAACCTACCCACGTAGCGCAGCAAAGCAGTAACCACGGTGATGCGCCCGCCATTGAGGTCGGTTACGATAATGCCCATGGCGAGCTTGCCCACGGTGGCTTGTTTGACCGACGATTCCATCAGAATAAAATACGCACCCCCTATGAGCAAGTTTACGAGCTGGGCAACGCCCAAAGCCCCAGACATGGCCCCAAGCATGGCTAATTTTTCGGAGTCGGTCATGTTTTCGAGATCGTCGGGCGACACGCCTGCCGCCACGCCAACCCCGGCGATACCCAAAATCGGCAACACCACGAACGATTGGGCAACGCCTACTAAAATTCCATCGATGATAATGGCTACCAAACGACGGCCAAAACTGGCGTAGTTGGTGGGGAGGGTAGTTAGGTTTTCCATAAAAAAATTGGGTTTAGCGGATGATAAATGAGCGTTTGAGAATGTAAACAACAAAACCTACCTTACATTTGCAAGCACAAACTAATATTTTAATAACATTGAATTTTTTACCCCAGGACATCGAGGCATACAGCAAAGCCCACACCACGCCTGAAAGCGACTTGTTGAGCCAACTAAACCGCGACACCCACGCCCACGTGCTGCAGCCGAGAATGTTGTCGGGGCATTTGCAGGGGCGTGTTTTGAGCATGCTTTCTTGGATGTTGCGCCCACAACGTATTTTAGAAATCGGAACTTACACTGGTTATTCGGCCCTGTGTCTGGCCGAAGGACTGGGTACAGGCGGAAAGCTCATTACGATTGATGCCAACGAGGAATTAGAGAGCTTTGTGCGCACGTTTTTTGGCAAATCGCCGTTGTGTTCAAAAATTGATTACCGAATCGGACAGGCCCTCGACATCATTCCTACGCTCAACGAAACGTTTGACCTCGTTTTTATTGACGCTGACAAGCTGAATTACGCCAATTATTACGACTTATGCCTCCCAAAACTGCGCTCTGGTGGCTACATCGTGGCCGACAATGTGCTTTGGAGCGGAAAAGTGACCCAAATAGATAAAAGGTTAGATAAAGACAGCCAAAATTTAGTAGATTTCAACCTCAAAATACACGAAGATTCACGGGTTGAAAACGTCCTGTTGCCAATTAGAGATGGTTTAATGATAGCACGAAAACTGTAAATTTTCAATTACAAGATGAAAAAAATAATCATAACCCTTTGTTTTATCGCATTCAACGGCGTTGGTGTGGCCTGCGCCCAAGATGTGCTGGTGCAAGCCAGCGTTGGTTTTGCGGGTATCAATGTGCGCTTCGACGAGGGCGCGCGCCAGATCGTTCAGGAGGACGTTCGCGCCTTGATGGCCAACCGCAAATACTGGGAGGCCAAACTCGACCGCTGCGTGCTGTACTTTCCAGTCATCGAGGGCATTTTGATCGACGAAGAGATTCCAACGGATTTCAAATATTTGGCCGCCCAAGAAAGCTCGCTCCAACCCGATGTTGTTTCGTCGTCGAACGCCGTGGGTTTCTGGCAGTTCAAGAAAGAAACCGCCGTAGATTTTGGACTGCGGGTAGATGAAATCGTGGACGAACGCAAAAACATAGTCTCGTCGAGCCGGGCCGCTTCGCGCTACCTGCGCAAATCACAGTTGCAATTCAACAACTGGGTTTCGTCGCTGTATTCGTATTATTTGGGCGCGGGAGGCATCACTAAAACAGTACCGAGCGACTGGATGTATGCCAAAACTGTTTTACTGACGGCCAATACCGACCGCTACGTACTGCGTTTTTTTGCGCACAAAATTGCCATCGAAGCCGCCATCGAACGCCACAACTCGGCCAATGACATTGTTTTTATCGAATACCCAAAAGCGGGCGGACGAAACCTAAAAGACGTGGCCGACGAAATGGGAATCGACGAGGCGGCTATTAAAAAATACAACGTCTGGGTGACAACCGACGATATTCCTGCCGACAAAGAATATACCTTATTGCTGCCCACGGAATCGGCCCAGATTGGGTTGGTGCGGCAAAAAACCGCCACCAGCAAGGGCACATCCAGGGACGGTGATTTTGCCCAAGACGATATTGGCTTCCCGGTTCTCAAAAAAGCCAGTGTTTCGATTCGGGGCGTGGAGTCGCCGCTGTTTTACGAGATAAACGGTTTGCCAGGCATTATGGCCACCAAAAACGACGATGCGGCATTAATGGCGAGCAAATCGAAAATAAGTTTTGGGAGTTTTTTGCGCTACAACGATCTGTCGGAAGACGACCCGATTATTGAAGGGCAGGTTTACTACTTGGCCAAGAAAACAAAACGCGCCATTGTGCCTTTCCATACCGTGCGCGAAGGCGAATCGCTGTGGCAGGTTTCTCAGATTTATGGCGTGCGACTCAAACACTTGCTCAAACACAACCGCATAAGTACCCGCACGCAAAGAATGCAAATTGGGCGAGTACTTTGGCTCATGGAAAAACGCCCAAAAGATCGCCCAGTAGAAATTGTGAACGCGCCCACGCAAACCAAGCCTACTGGTGAGCAAATACGCAACGAACCAGCGCCAACCAGAGTGCGCGAAAACAAAACACCTCAAACAACGGCGGAACGCAAAAAGTACGTCCCCAAAATGGCAGACCCGCAAACGGACACAACGCCGCCACCGCCTGACCAAAAAACGACTGTCCAAAAAACGGAACAAAAAAAACCTAAAATGGCACCCAAGTTCGACCCAACCGACGACGACCGGGTGATTGTGGTGACGGACGACGACCAGACTTATACCCCAAAAAAACAACCAGAAACTAAGAAGGTAGAGACTAAAAAACCAGAAGCGAGCCGCGCCGAAACCAAATCTAACGCCAGAACGGTTTATCACGTTGTCGATCAGGGGCAGACCTACTACAGCATTTCTAAAATGTATGACGTAACAATTGCTGACATTCAGTACTGGAACGGCCTAACAACCGAAGATAAACTATCCGTAGGCCAGAAGTTGGCCATCAATCCCGTCGGGAACACCCTGCAAAACCAGCCGCAAAGCGACAAAGAAGAGTTTACAACCCACACCGTTCAAGAGGGCGAAACCATGTTTAGAATTTCGCAGCAATACGGGGTCAAACTCGAAGACATCAGAAAATGGAACAACCTTCCAGATAATGGTGTGAAAATTGGCCAGCAGCTTAAAATTAGAAAAAAATGATTTTGATCGAAAATACCTGCATCAGCGACGATGTGGCCGACCAGTTTTTTGTCTGCGACCTAAACGCCTGCAAGGGTGCTTGTTGCGTGGAGGGCGACTCGGGCGCTCCCCTCGAGGAGAGCGAGTTGCCCATCTTGAAGCAGATATACCCCAAAGTAAAACCCTATTTGAGTGCCGATGGCAT
This sequence comes from Cytophagales bacterium, assembly GCA_013298215.1. Taxonomy (GTDB): domain Bacteria; phylum Bacteroidota; class Bacteroidia; order Cytophagales; family Spirosomataceae; genus JAAFKE01. The sequence goes on from JAAFKE010000004.1 coordinate 103,542, forward strand.
CAAGGCAATTGAAGAGCAGGGCGTTTATACCACCGATTGGGAAGGCGACCTGGTGACACCCACCATTGGAAACCGCGAGTGTGCCTACGCCATTTACGACCAAGCTGGGGTGCTCAAATGCGGCATTGAACAGGCGCACTTAGACGGAAAAATTGATTTTCAGAAACCAGTTTCGTGCCACCTCTACCCCATCCGGATCACCAAATACGATCAATACGAAGCGCTAAACTACGACCAGTGGAGTATCTGCACGGCAGCCTGCACCTTGGGGCGGTCGTTGGGCGTGCCAGTTTACAAGTTTCTAAAAGCGCCGCTGGTGCGCAAATACGGCGAAAAATGGTACGCACAATTGGTCCAAGAAATAGAAGGAACGCACCCAGCCGCGCAGAAATCTTAACCAGTTGATTTATAATACCACTTACACGCCTTCGGCTGGCTTTTGTGCAGGGCAATAGTCGGCAAGCAAATGGCATAAAAAAGGCAGTTCCCGCATTGGGAACTGCCTTTTCAAAATCTCGGTACCTATAAATTACTTTGGCATCAAAACGGTGTCGATAACGTGAACAACGCCGTTGCTACCAGCCAGGTCGGCGGCAATCACTGTGCTTTTTCCTCCTTGTGCGTCGGTCAAAACAACTTTGCCACCCTCCAAACTTGCGGTGAGGCTTTCGCCCTGAACCGTTGCTACTACTGCCTTACCACCACCCTTTGTGATCGCGGCCAAAACATCAGCGGCTTTCAAATCTCCAGCTACCACGTGGTAGGTCAGAATCTTGGCTAAGGTGGCCTTATTTTCTGGCTTCAACACAAATTCAACAGTACCCGCTGGCAATTTAGCGAATGCCGCGTTTACTGGTGCAAACACCGTGAATGGGCCTTTGCTCTTGAGCGTTTCCACTAAATCGGCAGCTTTTACGGCCGCCACCAGCGTGGTGTGGTCTGTTGAGCCAATTGCAATATCAACTACGTCTTTCGACTGGGCGTTGGCCACATTGACCGCGCAGATTGTGATCGCCAGGGCGAAGAAACCAATTACTTTTTTCATGCTTGTTAAAATTATGTTTTGTAAAGTTTACGGTATCAAATCTTTTGACATCCAAGTACATAACGGCGTGTTCGGCAAAATGTTTTAAAACTGCCCATTCACATTTGCCCTGCCGAGACCCAACCCAATGTCTTTGCACTAAATTACTCCAGCGCCGCCACGCCAGGTAGCACCTTGCCCTCCATGTATTCGAGCAGTGCACCGCCCCCCGTCGATACGTAGCTCACGCGGTGGCCGTAGCCAGCGTTGTTTACTGCCGCCGCCGAGTCGCCACCGCCAATGAGCGAAAACGCGCCGTTTTCTTCGGTTGCTTTTACCACTGCCTCCGCAATGGCATCGGTACCAGCGGCAAAATTAGGAAACTCAAAAACGCCCATCGGGCCGTTCCAAAGAATTGTCTTTGACTGCAAGAGTATGTCAGTAAACGTTTTTATCGACGCTGGGCCAATGTCTAAACCCTGCCAACCATCAGGAATTTGGCCAGTTGCCACCGTCTGTCGGTTGGCATCGTTCGAGAACGCATCGGCACAAACATTGTCCGACGGTATGACGAGGTTCACACCCTTTTGCTTTGCTTTGCTCAATATGGTGAGCGTAAGTTCTTGTTTATCAGCTTCCAGCAACGATTTTCCGATTGCTCCGCCCTGCGCTTTGGTAAAAGTGTAGGTCATACCGCCGCCAATAATCAGGTTATCGACGGTGTCTAAAAGGCGCTCAATAATGAGAATTTTGTCCGAAATTTTTGCGCCGCCCATAATCGCCGTAAATGGGCGCTGGGCGTTTTTCAGTACTTTTTGGGCGTTGTCTAACTCGGCCTGCATGACGTACCCGCACACCCGATCCTTGAAAAACTGGCCGATCACGGCCGTGCTGGCGTGGGCGCGGTGAGCCGTTCCGAAGGCATCCATTACCCAAACGTCGGCCAGGGCGGCCAATTTTTGCGCAAACCCAACATCGCCTTTTTCCTCCTCTTTGTAAAAACGCAAATTTTCGAGCAGCAAAATTTCGCCTTCTTTCAAGGACGCCGACTGGCTCGCGGCCGATTGACCAATGCAGTCGTCGGCAAACTTAACGGTTTGGCCGAAGGTCTCTGACAAGTGTGCCACCAAATGGCGGAGCGAAAATTTGTCGGTTGGGCCATCTTTGGGCCGCCCCAAGTGCGACATCAGCACGCACGAACCGCCGTCGGCCACTATTTTTTTGATCGTCGGAACGGTGGCGGCGATGCGCGTGTCGTCGGTAATTTCAAATTTGTCGTTGAGCGGTACGTTGAAATCAACGCGCACCAAGGCGCGTTTGCCCGCAAAATTGTACTGATCAAGTGTAGTCATTCGGGTATAATTTTCGATAAAAGAATTAGAATTTGTTCAACAGAATGCTGCAAAAATACCTTTTCTTTGTGGTTAATCACAACCAAAATGCAGATGAATGGTTTTTTAAGGGCTTTTGTTGGGGTTATAATTGCGTTTATCACGCTCCTCACCGAGCCCTGTTTAAGCCAAACCGACACCTTTTTTGTGGCCCGAAGCACTGGTAAGTTGGCTCACCTCAACTACGGTTTGGGAAGCGATCGGCTCGGCGGCGCACGAATAGGCTCCATCGACTCGCTGGTACTCCTAAAAATTACGGCCTACCACAAAGAGCTATACCGCGTTGAGTTAGCAAGTAACTTCACCGCCTGGATTCCCAAAAACATGGTTCGACCCGACACCATAACTCCCCTACCGACCCAAAACTTGACGGGTGCGTGGCGCGTTTGGGGCAAAGAGCAGGCCGACTACCTGTCGGTGAGTCTACCCGAGCGGCTGCCGTACCGCAGTTGGCAAGAAGTCGATCCGTCGAAAATTTGCGTAGAAATATTCGGGGCAACCTCCAATACCAACTGGATTACCCAACTCAAAAGCGCGAAAGAAATAAAATATGTCGATTATCAGCAGGTGAGCGATGGCATTTTTAGGATTACGATCCAGCTCAAACACCGCCAGCATTGGGGTCATTCGGTTTACTACGCTGGCAAGCGGCTCACCGTCAAAGTCAGACACCAACCCGCATTGCTCAAACTCAAAAACCTAACCGTGGCATTGGACGCGGGCCACGGCGGCACAAATCTGGGCGCAGTGGGGCGCAATTCGGGCATTTTAGAAAAAAACCTTAACCTAAGCATTGTCGGTTTTTTGAAATCGGAATTAGAAAAAAAGGGGGCGGTTGTTCTCCTCACCCGCCCCAGCGACACCCTCATAAACAACAGCGACCGAGTCCTGCAAATGCGCCAGTTGCTGCCCGATCTGCTCATAAGCGTGCACAACAACGCCGCCAGCGACTCGGCCGTGGATGGCACCAGCACGTACTACAAACACCTGGGATTTAGGGGGTTGAGCCAGAAACTACTCGACCGACTTTTGGAGTTAGACCTCAACGAATACGGCAACGTGGGCAGTTTTAATTTTGCTTTTAATAGCCCAACCGAATACCCAAACGTGCTGGTTGAGGGCGCGTTTATGAGCAATCCGAGCGACGAAAAGCGGCTAACTGACGTAGGTTTTCAGAAAAAAATGGCAAAAAAAATAGTGAAGGGGCTGACCGATTGGTTGGGAAGCATCCGAAAACAAAAATTGGTTAAGTGACAAAAAAAATTCCCGACGGGCCAATGCTTCTTAAAATTTTACTGCTCCCTTTTGCGTGGCTCTACGACCTGGTTACTCGCCTGCGAAACCACCTCTACGAAAAGGGCGTGTTTAAGGCCACCCAGCCGCCCGTTTTTTCGATCTGCGTGGGAAACCTCACCGTGGGTGGCACTGGAAAAACCCCCCACGTGGCTTTTCTGATCGAACACCTGGTGGATAAATACAAAATATCCGTCCTCAGCCGAGGGTACGGCCGCCAAACGCGCGGGTTTATACTGGCAAGCGCAGGAACGACCGCCCAACAAATTGGCGACGAACCCATGCAGTATTTTCTACAATACGGTGGCCAAATTACCGTGGCCGTAGGCGAAAAACGAACAGAAGCAATTGAGCAAATAATGGCCGCCCGCCCCCAAACACAGCTCGTTATTTTGGACGATGCCCTCCAACACCGCTCGCTGCAAGCACACCTAAATATTTTATTAACCGATTGTTTCAGACCGTTTTACGACGACTATTTGATTCCAGCGGGGCGTTTGCGAGAAGCGCGCGTGGGCGCAAGCCGCGCCGATGTGGTGGTGGCAACAAAGTGTAGTGCAGGACTATCGGAAGCAGAAAAGACGCTGATTGAGTCGAGCGTAGCTGCTTACACCAAACCAAATACGCCCGTTTATTTCTCAACAGTAGTGTACCAAAAACCCGTTGCCTACTTTGAAAACACCGAAGCCTTCGACCCGCAGCAGCCCGTCGTTTTAGTGTCGGCCATTGCCCAGCCTAAGCACTTCGAGCAGGCCGCCCGAAACGAATTTGAGGTGCAAGACCATTTTGTATTTGGCGACCACCACGATTTTAGCACCGAAGATTTGACCAAAATAGTGCGCCAGAACAAGCCCATCCTAACAACCGAAAAAGACATGGTGAAACTCAAGCCACTGCTCAGAACGCTCAACTTAACCCACGTGGCTATTTACTATTGGCCGATCAGTGTCCAGTTTTTGGGGCATCAGCACAAACTGCCTTTTGGAGATTGGGTGCTGGCGCGGATCAAGGCTTAAAATGTGTTAAAAATGACCAGAAACGGGGATTTTGGGTTAAATTTGGGCGTGAAAATATTTTTATACATACTCGCCACCGCACTTTGGGTGGCTAATGCACGCGCCCAAACCCCCAACTTTCCAGGGGGTATTGGGGGTTTCCCGGGGGCTGGTGGGATGCAGCAGGGTTCGTCGGCCAATCCAAGTGGGGGCATCGACGACTCGACCAAGGTGATCTACGGGCCCAAAACGTCGCGGTATTTTTTAGAAAGCGATGTACTCAACAACCGCAAAACTTTGTACCCGCTCGACACGCTCATTGAGGGCTTTCATGCCTACAATTTTGTGCAACGCAGCCAAAACCGCCTCGTAGATCTGGGCAATTTTGGCACCGCCTCCCGACCCGTTTTCTTTGCCCCCGCCCAAAATTTGGGAACGCTCATGGGTTTCAACGCCTACACGCCCTACATGTACCAGCCCGACAGCATGAGGTATTTTGACACCAAATCGCCGTTTTCTAACCTGTATTTTGTGATGGGCGGCTTGGGGCAGAACGTGTTTAGGGTCGATATGAACCAGAACATCAAAAAACGGTGGAATTTTGGTTTCAATGCCCAAAGGATGAGTGCCAACAAACAATTTGGCACAAGTGGCCGCACCGACAGTGAGCAACGGCTCATCGAAAACTGGGCGTTTGTGCTGCACTCAAACTACCGATCGGCGGACGAAAAATACATGATAATGGGGAATTATAGCAACCTTAGCCATTTTTCGAGGGATCAGGGCGGGGTGGCCATCGAAGCCGTAAATGGCGTTACTGATTTTTTTCCCGCCAATGCCCCTGCCGCTCTTCTCGACCGAGCAACTACGTTTGAACGCCGAAACCGATTGCACATTTACCACCAATACAAGTTATCGAACGGCTTTCAGGCGTTCCAAACGGTTGATTATCAGAGCCAGAGCAATATTTACAAAGACCTGGACGTGGCTGGCAGCCTGACGAAGCGTTTTTACAAGAACGTCGTACTGCAACCAAAGGTTGTTAATCCCGACGTGCGGTTTAGGGCCTTTGAGACCAAGTTTGGGCTCAAAGGCCAGTACCGAGGTTTCGACTACCGCACCCACCTCCGAACGCGGGTATTTGGCCAAACCGATGCCTACGCCCAAACCGATTCGATCTGGCGCAGCAGCAGGCGGTCGGGGTTTCAAAACTTCGTGGGTCTGTGGTTGAGCTACCACCTAAAAGACAGCACCCAGCGCGTGGAGGGCGAGGTTGAGTACTTGCCTGGCGGAGATTTTAAGCTCAAAGCCGACCTCCACAGCCGCTGGTTTTCGGCGGGCTACCACGTGGTGGCTTCGTCGCCCACTTTTTTGCAACAACAGTTTAGGAGCAACATTTTAAGTTGGCAAAATGATTTTAGGCTCGTGACCTCCAACCAAATCTACGGCCAAATTAACTACCAAACCAAGCACCTAAGCCTGCGCCCGAGTTTGGAGTATAGTCTAATCTCAAACTACATTTATTTTGATACCAACACGGTGGCACGTCAATTTACGGGCAATTTTAGCCTCATCCAGGTAGGTCTCGGCTGGCAAACCAGCCTCGGGCGGTTTCGCACCCTTGGCCAAGTTTATTATACCGACCTGAACAACAATAGCTACCTCCGCATCCCAAAATTGTTTGCCAACCTGCGGCTGTCGTATGACTTTAAATATGCTAAGGTGCTGTTTATCAACGCAGGAATAGACCTTCACTATAAATCTACGTACTTTGCCGATGCCTACACACCATTGACGCAGCAGTTTTATCTGCAGGACAGAATTGCCGTGCAGGGGTACGTTATTGCCGATGTGTTTGCCAATCTGAGAATTAATCGGGTGCGGCTGCTGCTCAAAATGGCCCACGTCAATTCGGGCGTGCTCGCGCCTGGGTACTTTACCACGCCGCTCTTTGCGGGCGTTGGCCGCCACTTTTCATTTGGGGTAAACTGGCCCCTATTCGACTAAACCATGACCTTTCTTAGCCAAGCCGCCCAACGCGTTTTCGATTGCCACGGCACCCATTTAGAAAAAGTTTGGGTGGTGTTGCCCACCCGCCGCGCCGTTTATTTTTTCAAGCGCGAGCTGGCCGCGTGCTCGCCCAAACCGATGCTTTCGCCAGTTGTGATGGCCATCGACGATTTTGTGGCCGACCGTTGCGGGGTACAAATCATCGATCAGGTAGAACTGCTGTTTGAGCTCTACGAAGCCTTCAAAGAAATAGATCCGAGCATTGCCTTCGAGAAATTTCTGAACTGGGCCACCCCACTGCTCAAAGATTTTGATGCCATCGACCAGTACGACGTGGCAGCGAAGAGTTTGTTCAATTATATTTCGGAGGCCAAAGCCATAGAACGCTGGCAAATGCAACTGCCCACTGGCCGCGAACTCCAGACTACCGACGCCACAAAACAATATTTCAATTTGTTTGATAACATTTATTTGGTCTATCAAAATTTACAAAAACGGCTCACAGCCCGCAAAAAAGCCTACCGGGGCATGGCCTACCGCTACCTGGCCGCCAACGCCGAATCTTTTTTGTTGGACAAAACCGATTTTGAAAAAATTTACTTTGTGGGTTTCAATGCCCTCAGTACCAGCGAGGAGCGATTCATAAAAACCCTTCTTAAAGCCCAACGCGCCGAACTGATCTGGGACACCGACGCGTATTACATGGATCTGAACCCGCGCGTGGAGGGCGGCAAGCTCCTGCGAAAATACCGCCAAGAAGGCTGGGCCGGGCCCTGGAATTATACGGGAAAAGACCTCGCCGAAGGCCACAAAAAAATTACGCTCATTGGCGTAGCAAACGCCAGTATGCAACCAAAAGTAGCGGGCGATGTGTACCTTAATTGGCTCAGTACCAAAGGCCACAACCCCGTGACGGCCATTGTGTTGGCCGACGAAACGATGCTGCTGCCAACGCTCTACGCCATCGACGAGCAGGTGAAAGATTTGAACATTACGATGGGACTGTCGCTCAAAAATTCGGTTTTGTTTACCCTCATCGACAGTTTATTTGAACTCCAAAGAACCATTGCGGAGTTTAGGCGCAAGGACGGCACGGCGGTAAAAATCCCGAAGTTCAACCACCGAACCATCACCAAAGTACTCAACCACCCGTTCATAAGACGCTACGAGCTACTGGCCTTGCAACGCCCCGACCCCACCGAGCCGACGGTGATTCAGAAAACCCTGCGGCACATTCAGCAAAACAATTTGGTGTATCTTGACGAAAAGCAATTGTTGGAATTGGGCGAGGATCAACCGTTGTTTCAAAATATTTTTTGCCGCTGGCCCGACGACCCACGGCAGGTTATCGGGCGGCTTTACGCCCTCATCGATCTGCTCCGAATTGTGTATGCGGCCAGCAAAGATGCCATCGAAACCGAGTACCTGTACCTGTTCTACACGCTCCTCAAACAATTAGAAACCTCCTTGGATGCCTACACCGAAAAACTGAGTGTGAGGCACTTAAAGCAATTTTTGTACGAACTGATCCGCCAAACCAAAATACCGTTTAGCGGCGAACCCGTGAGCCAGTTGCAGGTAATGGGAATGTTGGAAACCCGAACGCTGGACTTTGAGCGGGTTATTCTGATGTCGATGAACGAGGGTATTTTGCCCAGCACCAAACGCCAAAATTCGCTCGTACCGTTTGATGCCGCCCGCGAACACAATTTGCCAACTTACACCGATGCCGACGCGGTGATGTCGTACCATTTTTATCGACTGCTCCAGCGCGCCAAAGAGGTCGTGATGATTTACGTGAGTGCCAAAGATGCCTACAACGGCGGCGAAAAAAGCCGTTTTTTGATGCAAATAGAACACGAGCTGGCCCGAATTAACCCCAACATTGACCTGCAAAAAAAGACAGTCGAATTTGAGGATACATACGCTACGAAATCGGATACGAGCCAACTAACCGTTCAAAAAAGTGATGAAACGCTGGCTTTTATCAAACACCAACTGACCGAGCGCGGCCTGTACCCAACCCACCTCAACGAAATGATAACTTGCTCGTTGCAGTATTATTTTAAGCGCGTGGCGGGCATCGACGAGCGGCAGGAAGTGGAAGAAGAAATGGGCGTTGGCGACCTGGGCACGTGGGTTCACCGCGTTTTGGAACGCTTGGACCAGGCGTATTTTATGCAAAACCTAAAACCAGCCGAAGCGGAAATTAAAGCTGTTTTGAAAGAAGAATTTGAGGCCGTTTTCAACAGCTACGTGGCCGATGAGGGCGTGAACAGGCTGGTGTATCAAGGCTACGAAAAGCAGGTTTTAGACTTTTTGAAGTTCCAAGACGAGGCAACGAAAAACACCGATTTTGCGGTGCTTTCTACCGAACAGAAGCTCAGTACGGTGCTGGAAGTGGCAGTAAACGGAGAAACACTTTTGGTGAAAATTGCGGGAAAAATAGACCGAATCGAACTCCAAAATAACGTTATTCGGGTGGTAGATTACAAAACTGGAAATATTAAAAGCGACATTGCCAGTAAAAAAGCGGACACACTGGTAGATAAACTTACCACAGAAAACGACTCGGTATTTGACAAAATACGGCAGCTTTGGATTTATAAATACCTCATTTACAAGAAGTTACTCGCCGAAGACACCATGCGTCTGGGAAACAAAGAACTGTCACTTTCGGCACATGACGTTACCTCGGGGTTCTATTCGCTCAAAAACATAAAGGGTGGTTTTATACAAAACCCAGTAAAGTTTGCGGACAATGAAACGCCCGCGCATTTTGTGGCCGAAACCGAACTGCGCTTGCAACATTTTCTGGTTGGATTACTGGACAAAAACGTACCCTTTGAAAAAACAGAAAACGTAGAGGTCTGTAAATATTGCGACTACCACCGCATTTGCGGGCGCTGATAGCCGCAACTTTTAAAGGATGTACTGGCTTAAATCCCGATTTTTGACCAAGCTCAACAATTTTTCTTGCACCAGCCCTTGGGTAACAACGATCTTGGAATTTGGCAAAATTTTGTCTGGAATATCAAACATAAATTCGTTGAGAAGTGTGCTCATGACGGTTTGCAGGCGGCGCGCACCAATGTTTTCGACGGAGGCGTTGATCTCAAAGGCTATTTTGGCGAGTTCGCTTAGGGAGGCATCCTCGAAGGTTAGTTCTACGCCTTCGGCGGCCAAAAGTGCCTCATACTGCCGCGTAAGTGCGTTTTTTGGTTCTTTCAAGATGTGGTAAAAATCGCTCTCGGTCAAACTTTGCAACTCGACCCTGATCGGAAAACGCCCCTGCAACTCGGGAATCAAGTCGGAGGGCTTCGACACGTGAAACGCCCCCGCCGCCACAAACAAAATATGGTCAGTTTTGATGCTGCCGTACTTGGTGTTCACGGTGCTGCCCTCCACAATGGGGAGCAGGTCGCGCTGCACGCCCTCGCGCGACACGTCTGGGCCACCGCCCTTGCCGCCAGCGTTCGCTATTTTGTCGATCTCATCAATAAATATAATACCCACGTCCTCGGCCTTCCGAATGGCTTCTTCTTTCACTTCGTCCATATCAATGAGCTTCGTGGTTTCTTCTTCGAGCAGATACTTTCGGGCTTCGGCCACCGTAACGCGGCGTTTTTTGGCTTTTTTGGGCATCATCCCGCCAATCATTTCCTGGATATTCATCATCGACAGGTCGTCGATGGCACCGCCCATCACCCCAACGTTGGGAGCCTGCGATTGCTGAACGTCGATGTCGATTTTACGGCTGTCCAACTCGCCAGCGCGTAGTTTAACTCTAAATTGTGAGCGCGTTTTTTCGTTTAAAATATGGTCTTGGGTTGGTGTTTCGTCGGTATGGTCTGGGTTTGAGCCGTTTTGGTTCGCCACCAGCAAGCCCGCACCTTTGTCTTGCATCGGCGGAATGAGGATGTCCATAATAATGTCTTCGACTACCTCCGTGGCACGTGCACGAACCGTTTCTTTTTTGGCTATTTTTACCATATTAACTGCCTGTTCCACAAGATCGCGCACCATGCTTTCTACGTCGCGGCCCACGTAGCCAACCTCCGTAAACTTAGAAGCCTCCACCTTTACGAAAGGGGCGTTGGCAATCATGGCCAGCCGACGGGCTATTTCAGTTTTGCCCACACCAGTTGCCCCAATCATCAAAATATTGTTGGGAACAATCTCGCGGCGCATGGCTTCATCGCTGTTCATTCGTCGCCAGCGGTTTCGCAGGGCAATGGCCACGTTGCGCTTGGCATCAAACTGGCCAATGATGTATTTATCTAATTCGGCCACAATTTGTTTGGGCGTGAGATTTTCTAAGGGAGTTGTCATCTATTGTCTAAAAATTTGGTGGTTTTACTATCTTGTTAATCAAATTTAACTACTTTTTGTTCAAATTGAACCCAAACGAAACCGAGTTTGCCCCGCCCGATTGGTGGTACTGGCCACGTGCGTAGGTAAAACTGTATTTGGAGGTCATTAAAGCAATGCCAAACGACAACCCCGCCGTTCCTCCAACGTTTTGCACCAGCAGTTCCTGCCTCCGCAAGTGGTTGTATCCCAGTAAGATATTCATATTTTTGTGGATGAGCAATTCGGCACTTAGCACCAAGTGACGCGCTATTTTTTCGGTCAAGTCCACCGTGCGGGGCGTGCGCTGGCCGTTGGAATTGAAAGAAAAATAAACGGAAGGATTGTTATATACAATGTCAAAACGGTGCAGGTTGTGCGCCGTCATCGAAAGTCGGACTGGCATGTACTTCGGTTTCAGGGTGACTCCGAGTTGCAAATCAAAGGGCATATCGGCCGTACCAAACGAGGTGTAGTCTTTGAGCAACCAGCCCACATTTTTGGCCAAAAATCCAATTTGAAACACTTTGCTGGGATGCCTCCACACAGCGCCCAGATCGGCCAGCAGCCCAAAGGCGCGGTACGATTCGATGCCCGAAGTAGCCAATTTTATGGAAGACCCGAGGGTAAAATTGCCCTGAGACCTGGCGTGGGCAAGCGTAAAAGCAAAATCGCTGGCCGAAAAACGCCCCGTTTCGTTGCCCAGATCGTCGCGACCCACCAAATCTCCGTAGTTCAAATACTGAAACCCCGCGCTCCAAAAACCTGGCGTTTTTAGTTTGGGTGCGAAGGCAAGTGTTAGGTAGTTTGTACCCGCCAAAAAAGGGGTGGCCGTTATGCTCAACTGGTTCACGAACGACGAGTCGGCCAGGGCGGGATTGTTGAACATAAAAGCCACGCCGCCTCTGGCCCTCGACACGTTGAGGCCGCCCTGAGCCACCGTGGGGGCGTTAGCGGGCAGGTTTAAAAAATTAAAGTATTGGTTCCCAGCGTTTTGGGAGAACGCATTTACGCCAAACAAAAAAAGCGGAATCAATATTTTTTTCATGCACCCCAAAACGAAGCTATCGAAAAACCAATCATTACCAGGCACAAAACCACCTTTACGAAAATGCCCGTTGCCAAACCAATAAACGAACCAATGGCCGCTTTTAAGGCCGTCATAGAATCAGCACCACCGATGAGTTCGCCGATTAATGCGCCCAAAAATGCCCCCAGAAACAAGCCCACGGCGGGAATCACAAAAAAACCAACCACCGATCCAATCGTAGAACCCCAAACACCAGCACTGGTGCCGCCAAATTTTTTGGTACCCCAAATGGGCGCGTAATAATCGAACAAAAAGATGAGGGCAGTGGCCACCCCGCAGACCAGCAAAACGGTCTGGCTAAACTGAGCGTACTTAGAATAATGCAAAAGCAGCATTCCAGCATAACTGAGCGGTGGGCCAGGAATTGGCAAAAACGCCCCCGCCAAACCGCCCAAAAGGGCCGCAAAGCCCAGAATTAAAAGCAATATATCCACAGTTTATCGGTTTGAATTATGATTAATGCGTTTGGATTTCGATTTTTGCACCAAATTATTCACTGATTACATCAATCACTAATTCTAATCGTAAAATGTCAAAAGTTCTCATTATTGGAGCGGGCGGCGTGGGGGGCGTAGTGGCGCACAAATGCGCCATGAACGCCCACGTTTTCACCGAAATTATGCTGGCGAGCCGCACAAAATCTAAGTGCGACAAAATAGCCGCCGACGTGCTGGCAATGCACGGTGTGAGTATAAAAACCGCCGCCGTAGATGCCGATAGTGTAGCCGAGATGGTGAAACTCATCAAGTCGTTCCAGCCCAAATTGGTTATAAACGTGGCACTCCCCTACCAAGATTTACCGATCATGGATGCTTGCTTAGAAACCAAAACCAACTACATGGACACCGCCAATTATGAGCCAAAAGATGTAGCTAAGTTTGAGTACAGTTGGCAGTGGGCTTACCAAAAACGTTTCGAAGACGCGGGCATTATGGCACTGTTGGGGTCTGGTTTTGACCCCGGCGTGACGCAGGTTTTTACGGCCTACGCCAACAAACACCACTTCGACGAAATGCACTATTTGGACATTATCGATTGCAATGGAGGAGACCACGGGAAGGCTTTCGCAACCAATTTTAACCCCGAAATAAATATCAGGGAAATTACGCAACCAGGGCGTTATTGGGAAAACGGTCAGTGGATCGAGATACCCGCGCTGTCAGTTCATAAACCGATTGACTACCCCAACATTGGGGTCAAAGAAAGTTACGTGCTTTACCACGAAGAACTCGAATCGATTGTGAAACACTTTCCTACCCTCAAACGCGCACGCTTCTGGATGACATTCGGGCAGGCGTACATTACGCACCTAAACGTGTTAGAAAACGTGGGCATGACCAGCATTAAGCCAATCAGTTTTCAGGGAATGCAGGTTGTGCCGTTGGAGTTTTTGAAGGCCGTGCTGCCCGCCCCCGAGTCGCTGGGCGAAAACTACCACGGCCAAACGTCGATCGGTTGCCAGATTAAGGGAATAAAAGATGGGGCCGACAAAACGTATTACGTCTGGAACAACAGCGACCACGCCGAGTGCTGGAAAGAAGTAAAAGCCCAGGCAGTGAGCTACACCACGGGAGTACCCGCCATGATCGGGGCCATGCTCATGCTCACTGACGCGGACTGGCAAAAGCCAGGCGTTTGGAACTGCGAGCAACTAAACCCCGACCCCTACATGGCGCTGCTCAACCAACACGGCCTGCCCTGGAACGAACAAATAAACGGGGTGCTGCCCCACGAGTATTGATCGAAGTCTGCGTAAAATCTGGCTATAAAAAAGCTACCCAAGAAACTTGGGTAGCTTTCCAATTATATCCACACCATTTAAACAGCCCGTTTGTTGGCAAGCAACAAATCAAGACTGTGTATCTTTGATATTGCATTTATCCTGCAAAACAGTGCAATATACTTACTTTTGTTTGTTTAGATCAAAAAAACAAAATAGTTGGTGCATTCCAAAACCTTTCTGTGCGTGCCCCTTTTGCATAAACCCCAAATATCCCCTTGAACACCCCTGCTGCAAACAATCCTGTTGCCATCGAACAAATTAGTTATTTGGCCACTTACCAACTGAGGCACGAGGTGCTTTGGCCAGGCCAACCGATCGATTTTGTAAAGATTGAGTCTGATTCTGACGGCTACCACTACGGGGCGTTCTTCAACGGGCGACTGGCCTCGGTAATCTCGCTGTTTGTAAACGGCCATGAGGCGCGTTTTAGGAAGTTTGCCACCCAAAAAGACCTCCAAAATAAGGGCATAGGTACGCTACTTTTGCGCCACACCCTGGCCGAAGCCGCGCGAATTGGGGCAAGCTACATTTGGTGCGATGCCCGTACCGATGCCCTCACCATCTACCAGCGTTTTGGCATGAAACCCAACGGTGAGGTGTTTTACAAAGAAAACGTGGCCTACCAAAAAATGAAGTTAAATCTTCGATGAACCATTAACCAAAAGCGATCATTGGCTTTGGCAGTATCCGTAGTATACTCGCCTACTTATTTGCAATAAAATGATAAATAAGTATTTTACATTCTAATAGAACTACCGCCGCCGATTGACTTCGATCAGTCGGTAACCTACCAGCAATTCGGCCCGAGCGGCGGGTGGGCGGTGATACACAAATATTTCGTAATCGTTCTCCGTTTCGGAATAGTTTCCCTCCAAAGCTTCTTCACTGAATTGCCCCGTGGAGGGGTCGCGGACACTATAGTTGTAATTTATAACACCCTGCTTTATAATCATTGATGCCTGGTAAGCCTCAAGCTCGGCGTTGTAAGCCATTCTATTGGTCTCGTCGCGCCGCCAGTCGTTAAAACTGCCGTTTACGTACACCTCTTTTTGGTCAAGTTCTGGTATTTTGAGCGTAAAAACCACCGTCAAATAATCGGCTTCGGTGGCACCGATACCGCTTTCGCGGTTGTCGATAATAAAACCGCCGTTGAAATCGTCTGACTGCAAGTACGCACCGCGATTTCGGGGGCGATCGGGCATCACAAAAAGCGCATTATGGTCATCGAACCGTTGCACTGCCTGCACAAAATTTCCCGCCGTAAAGGTGCTTCGCCCATCAAAATACCTAAATTCGTTGCCAGCGGGTATAGCCGTAGAGTTGTCGAAAAGTCGGTATTCAACGCGGCTTTCAAACATCCTCAAATTCGACGGTCGGATGTTGTTGGTGGTTTTGTCCCAGCGCCGGTTTTGCCGAACCACCACCCTAAAGTCTTCGGCTGGCGCAACGACGTCATAATTTCTAAAATCAATGTCAAAATCAATTTGCTGATGCGTTCGATATAGGGCATTATCAACGGCCATTCTGCCAGTACCGTTGATCCTGATTCGGTTTTGGTAGTAACAAAAACGCTTCGTTAAAACCACCACATTGGGGCGGCGGTCGGTATAGACCACTGCCAAGTAGTTACCGGGCAGCTTTAGCTTCGGTAGCTGAAAACTGTAGTGGTAGTAGGGCACTTTCACCGCGCCAGAGTTGAGGTAATCGTTGAGCGGGTAGTCGTTGAACTCGAGCGTAAACTCAATGTCGTTCAAAACAGACTTCTGCCAGTTTGCATCGCAGTGAACAAATTTGACCCGAAACTGCCGATAACTCGACAACATATCATCAAATTCGAGCACTAAACTTACACCCTGATCCAAATCTGCCACGGCTGGCGCAAGCATGGCATTGGGGTCTCCGAGGTTGCCCGCGCTGGCGTAGAGGAGCGGCGTTTTTAGATTTAGATCATAGATAGCGTCCTCGAAACGAGCCAAGTTTTGGAGCGTAACCACCTGTGCATTAGCAGATACCACGCCCAAAAACAGCAGAAGCATCACGCCAAGCAGCTTGGTTAGCTCACTAATTCTTCCATTTCGATCATGGCATTTTCCCAAATTCCGTTCCATTCGTCCAACTGGCGTTTAAGCAGCGTGTATTCTTTATTTTTGGTCTCTAAAGCCTTCGGGTCTGAAAATACGCGTGGTTGGGCCATTTCACTTTCAAGTATTTTTTTGGCATCTTCCAATGCTGCAATTTTACCCTCTGCCTCATCAATCCGCTTTTGCACCACTCCCTGCCCCGATTTTTTGGGTTTATCTGCGACAGAAACTTCCATCTTTTTTGTTACAGCCGTCTGCGTTGTACCCGTGTAGCCGTTGCTCATGGCCGACTGTCCCGCGTTGCTGTTCTCCTCGGCGCGCTCCTCCATCCACCATTCGTATTCTTCATACGTTCCTGGGTATTGCTTTATTTCTTCGTTTTCGATAAACCAAATTTTGTTGGCAATGGCCTCCACAAAATACCGATCGTGCGACACCACCACGTAAGTACCTTCGTATTGCTGCAAAGCTTGGATCAGAATATTAACCGATTGCATATCCAAGTGGTTGGTGGGTTCGTCGAGCAGCAAAAAGTTGGCCTCCGAAATGAGTACCTTGGCCAAGGCCACCCGCGATTTCTCGCCCCCTGACAGCACCTTGATCTTCTTAAACACCTCGTCGCCCGAAAACAAGAAACAACCTAAGATTGTACGCAGCTCGGTTTCTGATTTGGTCGGGCAGGCATATTTTAGTTCTTCGATCAGGTTGTGGTTTACGTTCAGCGACTCTAACTGATGCTGGGCATAAAACGAAAAAATAGCATTATGCCCCGTTCGACGTTCGCCACCAATTTCCTCAGTACCAGCAATAACCCGCAATAAAGTGGATTTTCCGCGCCCGTTGGCCCCGATCAGCGCAATTTTGTCGCCCCTTTCTATTCCAGCCGTCGTGGCAGTCAGTATTTTCTTGTCTCCGTAGGCTTTCGTCGCGTCTTCCAACTGCAGGATGTGTCGGCCTGGTTGGGTCGAAAAATTAAACCGAAAATGTACTTTGGCGTTTTCATCCACCACCGCATCGATCAGTTCCATTCGCGACAATTGTTTCATGCGGCTTTGAGCCTGCTTTGCCTTGGTGGCTTTGGCTTTAAAACGCTCAATAAATCGCTCGGTTTGACGAATATGCGCCTGTTGGTTTTCGTAAGCTCCCTTCTGAATTTCGTTTCGAAGGGCTTTTTCCTCGATATAGTAAGAGTAATTGCCACCGTAGTAGTTAAACTTTCCGTTGGCAATTTCAACAATTGTTGTGATGCAATTGTCCAAAAACTGGCGGTCGTGCGACACCACAATGACGGCACCCTCGTAGGTTTGAATGTATTTTTCCACCCACTGGATAGAAGGTAAATCTAAGTGGTTGGTTGGCTCATCGAGCATCAAAAGAGCGGGCTTTTGCAACAGCAGTTTGGCCAACATCACGCGCATTCGCCAGCCACCAGAAAAAGAACGGAGGGGCTTTTGCAAGTCTGACGTTGAGAAACCGAGTCCCTCCAGAATTTCTTCGGTGCGAGACTGCACCGTGTAGCCATCTAATGCCTCGAACTCGTCTTGCACGCGGGCGAGCCTATCCACCAATTTATCCTGATAGTTCACTTCCATTTCGTGAAATATCTCGTTTAATTGGCGTTGAAGCTCATTTTGGCGTTCGAAAGCCTGCATAGCAACCGACAAAATGGTGTCGTCGGTTTGGTAAGATAGCAAGTCTTGGTTCAAGAAACCGATGGAACAATCGCCCGATTTTGAAATTCCACCCTCATCGGCCTGGAACTCGCCCATGATTAGGCGTAAAAGGGTGGATTTGCCCGTGCCATTCAAACCGATCAATCCGATTTTATCTTTGGGCTTGATGTGCATGGAAGCACTATCATACAGGGCGCGGCTACCCAGGTAATACGAAAGGTTACTAATTGAAATCATGGCACAAAGGTACAGCTACAAAGGCGTAAAAGCAAAAAGGCTTCGGGCAAATACCCGAAGCCTTTTTGCAATGCAATTCATTATTTATGGCAATAATCTCAACTCTACGCGACGATTTTTCTTTAAACCGTCCTTGGTCATGTTGTCGGCGATCGGCTTAAACGAGCCATAGTAGTCGATAATAATCTTGTTGGCATCTTTCAAGCCCGCGCTGATGAGGTAGTTTTTAACCATATCAACCCGACGCTGCGACAGACCCATGTTGTAGCGGTCGTTTGAGCGGCGGTCAGCGTGGCCTGCTAACTGCAAGCGGCACTGCGACTTGTTCAAGAGCTCAACTACTTTGCCCAACATATCTTGGTACTCGGGGCGCAATTCGTTTTTATCGGTATCGAACAACACGTTCGCAAAAATCTCGGTACAATTGAAGTCGCCGTTTGGCATGGCACTTGCAATGTATTTGTCGAAGTCTATCTTCTGACCCGCACCTGATACAACACTGCCTGCTGGGGTTGTTGGCTCTTTGTCGAAGAAATCGGCCACACCGTCGCCGTCGGTATCGATCAACAACTTAGGATCAATGTCTTTTGGACGGTTTGCTTTGGCCACAGAATCCATTTCGGCAAGCGTAAGTATTTTTGGTGGCTTAATCAACAATTTAGGATCGGTGAAACGAAGGTGGTACACATTACCAGCTTCTGGGGTATACGACCATTTTCCGTCTTTTTTGACAACCTGAGCCTTATTTTTTCCTAATTTGTAAGTCAGAACAATGCCTCCGTAGCCCCACATGTCCAAAGATGAGTTTCCACGGGGTGTAGAGCCGCCGTTTCCGATCAAGTTCCCGCCACCGTTGTAGATAGAAGAGGGATCTCCACCGATGGTTGCATCGAGCTTCTCCGTGTTTACGTGGTTTGCACGAAACTCGAGGCCTAAATCAATGTTTTTGTTGAGCTCGTAAGAAATCTCAAATCCAATTGGAATAACCCAGTCATTGGCGCCGCTAACCGAACGCTGCAAACGGCCTGTTCCCAGTTCGTAGGCTTTGGCACTGTAGAACATTTGGCCAAACCCGAGCGAAACGTCGGCTTTCCAGCGCTTCATTTTGTTGGGTCCGAGCAACAGGCTCTTCAAGTTTACTGTTCCCGACAGGTCTAACTGTGAATAGTTGCCACGGAAGTACGAGAAATAAATTCTGCGCTTCATACCCCGCAAGTTGCCAGTATTGAAGTCTAAACGTGCGCCAAACAGGTGGGAAAGTTGTTTGTGAACTGTGACACCGAAATTGAGCGTTCCAGCTTCGCTTTGGCTGTCGAAGTTTTGGAGGGTCACTGGCCAGAAGTCATACTCGCGGAGGTCTCCGTAAAATTGGCTTGGTCCGATGCGTGCCGAAACAGCCCAAGTATTCAACTTGTAGGGGCCGTCGTAGGATGCCTTAGGGTTGTACTGGGCACTTACCTTCGACAAAAATCCCGCTATAACCAACAGTGCGATTAGGGATACTTTCTTCATGGTTTAAACTTTAAGGTTTTTTAAATATTAAGGTAATCGGTTTCAAAACTGTTTCAACAATGCTATAATAAGGGGAGGTACTGCCACAAAAGTAGTTTTTTTTGGCAAGTTTGCAAACAAAAAGTAAACTCAAAAAAAATAATTATTTCTACTGGGAGTAAATAAGGTGTTTTTTTATTAAAATTCAAAGGCGTCGCATTATTTTTTCAAGTATTTCTTTCTTCCACCCCGCGAAACTGCCCTGTAAAATTTGCTTTCGTGCTTCGGCAACCAACCACAAATAGAAAGTAAGGTTGTGAACGCTTGCAATCTGGGCTGCCAGCATTTCTTGGCAAATTACCAAATGGCGTAAGTATGCCTTGGTGTAAAATGTACTAACGTATCCACCCAAAAACTCGTCGATTGGGCTAAAATCTTCTTTCCAGCGTTCGTTCTTAATATTTATGATGCCCTGCGTGGTAAACAGCATCCCATTTCTGGCATTTCGGGTCGGCATTACGCAATCGAACATATCTATTCCGAGGGCGATACCCTCCAAGATATTCTCGGGTGTGCCAACGCCCATCAGATAGCGTGGTTTGTCGGTTGGCAATATATCGCACACCATTTCGGCCATTTCATACATCATTTCGGCGGGTTCTCCCACCGACAACCCACCGATGGCGTTGCCTTCGCGCCCAAAGTCGGCAATTGCCCTGGCCGAATCGGCGCGTAAATCTTTGTAAACACTGCCTTGCACGATCGGAAACAGCGTTTGTTCGTATCCATAATTTGATGTAGTGGAATCGAACCGGTCACAACACCTTTTTAGCCAACGGTGGGTCATGGCCATCGACTTTTTGGCGTAGTCGTATTCGCAGGGGTAGGGCGTGCATTCGTCGAAGGCCATAATAATGTCGCCGCCGATTGTGCGCTGGGTATCCATTACGTTTTCGGGCGTAAAAAAATGAGTCGAGCCGTCGATGTGGGATTTGAATTTAACCCCCTCTTCGTTGATTTTGCGCCCCGTACCCGCCAACGAGTAGACCTGATACCCTCCGCTATCGGTCAGAATTGGGCGCGTCCAGCCGTTGAATTTGTGCAGGCCACCCGCCTTTTTCAGTACGTTCAAACCAGGCCGCAGGTATAAATGGTAGGTATTTCCCAAAATTATTTGCGCCTGCACATCGTCGTACAACTCCCGCTGGTGCACCGCTTTTACGGTTGCAGCCGTGCCAACTGGCATAAAAATAGGCGTTTGAATGGCTCCGTGGGCGGTTTCGATGGTGGCTGCACGCGCTTTTGAATGGGTATCTTGGGCCGTTATGTTAAATTTCATCAAAAGTGTTTTGGTTCGAGAATAATGCTACCACTTCATAATTTTTATGGCCGTATTTTGCGTTTCGTTTTGAATGCGCATAATGTAGAGACCCGTTAGTAAGTTGGAGGGTACGGTAATAAAATGTTTTGAGTCAGTAGCGGTCAGTGATTTTTGCCAGGTTACTTGCCCGAGCATATTAAAGAGTACGAGATGAAGTTCGTTGCCCATCAGGGCGGAGGATAACTCCAAACACATCTCGGACGAGTCGCTCAGAAGGGTTGGGCTAAGTTTAATGCCGCGCAGTAGCCCATTTGGTTCGATGGCCGTAACGGGATAGTCGCGCTGGGAAACCAGCACCGCGCGGTCGAAGTTAGGGATGCCGTAACCTTGGCGGTCGTTGGGGGTGCTGTAAATATGCCCTGATTTTTTGATGCAATCCATCACTTGCACGGCCGACAAATGGGGTTGCGACTGCCAGAATCCAGCCACCATTCCCGCAAGCAGCGGCGTAGAGTACGACGTTCCGTTGCCCGAAACGGTTGTCGAACTCGCGCTACTAAGCACAGTTGCCTGCCCCATGGCAGTTACGTCGGGCTTCACGCGCCCATCGGACGAGGGGCCAAAAGAGCTAAACCCAGCCGTGATCTCCGTGGCCGTTACCGCGCCAACTGCCAACACCGAGTCGGCATCGGCGGGCGAACAAATATACTTCCAAGCCGATGCTCCATCGTTGCCAGCGGCCGTCACCACCACCATTCCCACGCCAGCCGCCCAGTCGGCGGCGGCGCTGACGAGGGTTGTTTTGCCGTTCATGTTGGCGTAGGTATAGTCAAACTGAGGATCGTCGAAGGTGGTGTATCCAAGCGACGAACTAATAATGTCCACGCCTGCGCTGTCGGCATACTCAGCGGCAAAAAGCCAATTGGCCTCTTCGATGGGCATCTCGTTGGCCACCTCCTCGGTTCGACACAACAAAAACGATGCTTTGTAGGCTGGGCCAATCAGCGCCCCATCTCTAAACCCCGCCATAATACTAAAACAGTTTGCCCCGTGTGCATCTTGGGTATAAATGTCGTTGTTGTTTTTGAGGTTTTTCACAAAATCGAACGTACCCACTACCCTATTTTCGGCAAAAATGGGCAGCATGGCCGTATTTACGTTGGCATTTCTAAAACCGCCATCGAAAACACCCACCAATATTCCCTGGCCGCTGAAACCTTTTTCGTGCATTTTATCGGCCCCAATCATCTGAATTTGGGTGTTCGATGCCCCATAATTGAGGACTTCGGTGCTTTCTGACTCAAATTTGTCCTTTACTTTGGCTTCGGCATTGAGGCGGTACCTCGAAATTGTGGGCGGATTGCCAGATGCGTCTTTTTTAAACCAAAAATCTTTGAACGAAGGCAATGCCCTGACCGCCGCCAACTGCGTGGAGGTGGCTTGCACAAGCGCAGCATTGAGCCAACGCGAACTATAAATGACCGTTGCGCCCGTTCCCCGAACTGCCGCCAGGTAATTGGTATTAACGGGCAGATCGCGCTGGGTTATTTTTATACCTTGCTTTTGCCGCCGTTGAATAGACCGCGCCGAAAGAAATGCCTCTGGACGGTCGGTGCCAAAAGACGACCCCGCTTTGTCTTTAAACAACACCAAATATTTTTGAACCTGCCCCGCAACGGGGTTGTAGGCAAACAACGAAAATGCGACGGCCAAAAGCACCGCCACCTGAATGTTCAATCTATTCTTTACCATAACTTCTGATTCTTAAATATTGCCGACTACCGAAATCTATTTGTGCTCTGCCCACGCAGGCTGGCGATGAAGAACAGAACTGAAGCAACACGCGCTCCCTAAAAACAAGGCCAACGCCCTTGGCATACACTTCCACTCGTTTGTCTTGGTTCACCAAAGTGCTGTCGGATTGTTGAACAACCGTGGCGGTTTGCTCAAAAGTTTGTGCGCCAACTTTGAACGACTGGCCTACGTTTCGGAACTCGTAGCGGTCTTCGCCGAGGTTATTGAAGACATTGCCGTTCCAGACCAACCTTTCTTGGGGCGGGAAGAGTAGTTTGATGTAATCGCGCCCGTTTTCGTTTCTGATGAGTCGGTCGGTCTCGCGCCGTGCCGTCCAGACCGAGTCGATCTCCCACTTTTGGGTGGCTGAGGTGCGGCTTTGCCTTTCAAGCCGAAAGGCTGGTTGCCCCGTAATGTCGGTGTAAGTACCCGTTATAATCTCGCGGAGCTGGTAGTTGCGGGTTACGGGCGCAGCGTTTATCAAAAATTGTTGTTCGGTTACATCATAAACCACAAAACGTCCCGTTTCCAAGGGCAGGTAGTCGTAGCCTAAGTCGCGCGGAGTGGTTTCGGACGCACCACAGCTCCACAATACGTACACAACTAACAATAAGGCACTTAGGCTGGTTTTCAAAATATTTTTTTCTGGTTAATACTTCGTAATTATTCTAACCCTACCGAGGGTTTAAAACCCTCGGTAGGGTTACTATTGGCTGTTTTTAACAAAAATTTGCGGCGGATTGAGTTTATCAAAAATTTCTTTTGCGCCGTGAAACCATCGGGGTGCATTTGCTCAAAGCACAACCGCCATTCCTCGAAACGCAACGGCTCGCCAGCTTCAAAGGCTATTTTGTCAATTTTTTTTGACGAAAGATATTCACCGAACGACATTTTGAAAGAAAATCTAATTGCTTTCGTAAAATTAGTATTAAGTTTCGAGTCAGCAAACAGAACCAGCTCAAAATGACCTACGCGGAGATTAAAAATATCGTTTTTCAACGTTTCGGCGAAGACACCGTTCTTGGCACCGACGACTTGGCACTGCAGCCCAGCATAACGGTTGCGAGCAGCGAACTATCAGAATTTTGTCGTTTTTTGCACCAAGACGAACGGCTGTATTTCGACCACCTGGCCTGCATAACGGGCATCGACAACGGGACGGCGGCAGGTACAATGGAGGTGATCTACAACCTAACTTCGATCGTTTATGCGCACAATTTAATGGTTAAAGTACGCATAAACAGAAACACAGCCGACGAACCCCTCCCCTGCTTACCTTCGCTGACCCAAATTTGGCGGGCGGCCGATTGGCACGAGCGCGAAGTGTATGATTTATTGGGAATATATTTTGACAACCACCCCGACCTGCGCCGTATTTTGATGCCCGCCGACTGGCAAGGCCACCCGCTACGGCGAGATTATGAACCCCAGGAAACTTACCACGGCATTAAGGTAAAGTACGAATGATAGGCGACGATGAATGAAGGTTGTTTTGAACGATTGTTTGGATAAAGTGTATTTGCCAATAAATTGTAAAAAAGTAAGGCGATTGATGAAAATAAGGGAGGGCATTGTTTTGACCGATGCCCTCCCCTCGCTTTATCTATTCGGGCTGTTGTTTCTATGCCCTGTTGCTCAGATACTTCAAAATTATTTGCCTAATAATTTGCTATTTATTTTATACCAAGTCACTACACTCTCTGGTAGCTTATCGTCGTCGGGGGTAATCACAACGGTTACTGAGCCATCTTTGTTAAATACGTATGAATGGCTGCCTTCTAAGCCACGTAGTTTTTTGGTTTTATGCTCATCGCTGTATGCCCAAATGCCAGTAGGGCGTGTTTTGATTGAAGTAAAAATTGTGCCGCTCCAGCCTTGATTGGATTCGACGGAATAAGATTCCTTGTCCGTTCTTTTAATTCTGACAATTTCTTTTGGATTTTTACTAACGGTGTAAGTGCCTGCTATTGATTTAGTCTGAGCGAAGCCACTACTTACCAAAATGACTAAAATAAATGAGAGGATGATTGTGATTTTTTGCATGATTTTTGTTTGTTTTAGCTACGAAATTTTTAGATATTGGTTATTGTTTTGAGTATATATTAGTTGTTTTTAGCTCATCTCTCACTACATTGTGAAACCTTCTCTTTTTGAACAAATGTGATACAAAACAGAATGCCTCACTTGTTTACTGAGGGGAAACTAAGCGAAAGCCGAAATTATTGTCACGATTCGAGGGCCTGTAGTGGTTCCGATCCGCCACTCGGCTACGCTGCGGGTGGCTGCCCCAGCTACCGCCCCGCAACACCCGACGAGACTTGCTACCGTAGTTTTGGGGGTTGTGGGCGGCGGCCCCCGCTTGGGCATACCAGTCTGAGGCGTACCAATCTGCGCACCACTCCCATACATTGCCAGTCATGTCATACAAACCTAAATCGTTGGGCTGAAAACTATTAACCATCACTGTTTTTAAACGATACTCTCCTGCTAATGAATAGGGCTGTTTAAATGAGGCATTTGCATTAAAGTTAGCCTCTGAGGGGTCGAGCAGGTCTTTTCCATTGCCAAATCGTACTTTCTTGCCCTTTTCTCGTGCCGCATATTCCCACTCCGCTTCCGTAGGCAAACGGTAGCCGTTGCTTGCTGTGCGGCCTTCTTTGGCATTTAGTTTTGTCAAAAATTTTTGTACATCGTCCCAGCTTACGTATTCTACGGGGCAGTTATCGCAGTTTTTAAAACCACTGGGATTATCGCCCATTATTTCTACCCATTGTCGTTGCGTTACTTCGTACTTGCCCATATAAAAACCACCTACCGTTACGCTATGAACAGGTTTTTCGTTAGATTCACCCTCCCCAAACACATCGCCCATTTCAAACGTACCACCCTCTACATACACCATGTCGGCAAAGGGTAAATCCATGAATTTTTTAGTGGTGGGTATAGGGACTTTGTTGCTTCGGCCAGTTGGCGTTTGAGGTCGGCTATTTCTTTGTCTTTACTTTCTTGTTCTTTCCGCTTGGCATCTTCGTCGGGGTCTGGGGTAAGTTCTGTCTTTAAAAACTTAAATTTCCTACCCAACTCACCATAAGAAGTCGGTTCTTGGCGTGGGCGGCCCATTTTGAGGCTGGCTTCCAACACACCTTCGGCCGTATTGGTTATAATTTCTCCCAATGTAAGGTCGGCTATGCGTAGGTTTTTCAGTAGCTCTTGGGTAAAAAGCCCGTTTCGGTTATTGCTGTTATCGTCCGCCGTTTTGCCTGCCTGTGTGGCATATACAACGATATTACCTGTGGGTTGGTTTTGAGGTATCACAAATCCTTGGGGCTTCAAAGCCCCTTTTTGGTTAGATTGGCAAACGTCCAATTGTTCCATTGAACGGCAAGCGTCTAAAAATACAAAGCTGTTGCGTACTTTTTTGAGTTGGAAGTCGGCCATGAGCCGTTTGGCTGAAATCGAGTAGGCCGCTATTTGCTCTAAACACTCCACTCGGGCATCGGTAGGTAACAAGTAGTTGTCGTCTTGGTAGCCTATGCCATGCCCCGAAAAATAAAAGAACACCACATCATTCTCTCGCAAACTACCCACAAAACTATTGATGGCCGCTTGGATTTGCCCTAAATTTTTGTTTTTGAGTAGTGTAACCGTAAAACCTAAGTCTTTTAATGTAGCTGTTATGTCGTCTGCATCATTGGCTGGGTTTACTAAGCGTTGCACATTTGAGTATTCGCTCACACCCATCACCAAAGCCATGCGCCGCTCCGATATGGCCACCACAGGCTTACCTATGCTTCGGTTTTGGGCTTGGGTGGGCAAGCACATTGCCAGTAAGGCTATTATCCAAAAGAACTGTTTCATTTTTAATATTTAGTTTAGGGTTTTCAAAAATACATAACCACTATTTTCGCAGTAGCACCTCGTCTTTGCCCTTCAATAACCACGAAGGTTGCTGCAAACGGCCAAGGGCTTTGCGGGTGAGGGCAGGTATGGTTTCGCTGAGGTAAGCGTATAACTCACTTAGGTAAAGTTGCTGGTCTTGGTTGGCATCGGCTTTGCCGTCCAGCCCGTCTAAGAGTACTTTGGTAAATGCCCCATGTTGCCACTGCTTATCTTCGTAGGCCACTGCACCGCTCTGGCAAGCCAACAATATACTGGTATTGGCAAAATCGCTGGCCTCAAAAGGCTGTATTGTTGCTTTTTGGCATACATCCAACAACACTAATTTATGGCAAGGCAATGTTTTTAAGTCGTTGAGCATGGCCCTCAAACTCACACTTGTGCTGCGTGGGGCGGCAGGGTCGTAGTCGCTACCCAACAGGCGGTAGTCGGTACGGTAAGCGTTATTCATACCAGACACATACAGCACCAACCAATCGTCGGCTTGGGGTTTGATGGCCAGCGGCCAACGCTCAACGGCAGCCGCAATACTCCCAGCGGTGGTCTGTGCGGCGGTGTGTAAAATGTCTATTCGTACAGTATCAAAGGCGGTGCCTTCCTTATCTTTCAATGCCTGGGCTATTGCTTTGGCATCGTTGGTTGTAAATTGTACGGAGGGCTGGCCAATGCCTATCACTAAACCAAACAGATTGGGTTTATTTTTTTGAATAGGTACTATCAGAGCACCACCGCCCCACGTTTGCAAAAAACACGAGCTTTCATTAAGCCCCATCAACGAGGTAGAAGTCAGGCCAAATACAGCATAAGATTTGCCCACAGCCAACAACTGATAATACTGCTCAGTAGATTTTTCTTTGAAAGGCGGCGGTAATACTCCAACCCGACTGGCTTCGTGCTGGTTGTTTATTTTGATGATACTGCCGCCCGTGGACTCTTGCAAGAGCACCAACAACGAACCATCTGCTTGCTCAATGGCATCTATGGCCATTTGTTTGGTTTTATAATCGCCCAAGATTTTGAGCCAAATTTGTTTGCCTGTTTTAGGGTCTATTTGCATAATCCGCCCGTCCATATTGCTGGGGTTAAAGGCCGCCGCCGTGCCATTTCCTATCAGTAACACTTGCTCATTTTTGAGGACTTTGAGGTTTCGCCATAACACCTGGTCTTGGTCGCTCTCAAAATGCCAAATCGTTTTCCCATTTTTGTTCAAACCCCAAACCTCGCCGCTGGCAGTTAATACCATGTCGCCACTTGGTAGGGCCAACAAGTGTGGCTGCGTAGCTTTGTCTGGGGCTATTTTCTGCGTCCAGCGGACGGCACCTTTTGGGTCGTGATTTGTCAATTGTAGCAGTCCTGCACTATCTGTCACGGTTACAATGCTTTTGTCGGCCAGAATACCAACTTGCACCACGTTGATTTGTCCTAATGTTACCCGACTCAATTCCTGACCATTTTCTTTTAATTCATTGAGGATGAGTACTCTGTCTTGTTTTGAATTTATACCTATCACAGCGATGCGGTCGTGGCTGGCATCAAACGCATGAATGACTTTAATAGTAGGAATATCAATTTCCCAAAGGGCTTTGAGGGTCGTGTCATACTGTACCAATTGAGTATTGTATACTGCCAGTAGCCCTTCGGGGCGGCTCAGTACCGCACGGGTTTGTAGCGAAATGGGCTGCGTGGTAGTGGCCAACTGAACATTGGGACTGGTTTTGTGTAACTGGCCAAAGGCCAGACTCATACACAAGCAAAAGAGCACAAGCAAAGAGTTGAATTTCATGGCTGCTAAGTTAGTTTATAGGTTGAATTTTAAGAATAATTGGCACAATATCTCCTTATGGACTAAAAAGCTACGCCTCTCATGCCATTTGGTTGTTACCATTGATTTTGCCCCTTGATTGAGATCAGGGAAATTTGATTTTCATTATTGACAGTATTCTTGGTGATTTGCTCATTTATCGAATTAATGAATCGTTTCTCATCAGTAGTTTTGTTTTTTTTTCTTTCTGCATAGAATATAAAAAAATGCCTAAGATTTGTGCGTAGTTATGCCGGAGCGGTTGCGACCCACAAATCTTATAGAATGGAAACTATAAAGGAGTACAGCGAAGGTACCCTACGAGGAGCGGGGGAAAGGACTCGAGAGTTACAATTGAAAAAACAGAAATAGCCAGTAAAGCAAGGCGTATGATCGGCTTTTGCGGAGGAAAATATAGCTAAAAATGGTACTTACGTTTTTTTTAATAGTACACCACAATTTTACCTTCAACTTTACGGAGTCCAAAAATATCAAATATTTGAATTTGAGCGTCATCAGTTACATTTTGGAGTTCAAAAGCTGGAGTATTCAGACTTTTCTTACACTTGATAATTACCTCTTTTTCGCCATTATTTATTTTTAGCATATCCCAAATACTACCACTATTTCTCCGCTTTTGACTATCGCCATCGCTTTTCTTTTCAGTTTTTTCGCCTGCTGTGCTTCTACTTGAATAACTGGCGTCAACTTTTCTGTCGGAGGTATTGCCGCTTTCTTTTCTAACTGAAGCGTTTCCATTTTCTTTTCTATCCGATACCTTTCCAGCCTCTTTTCTATCCGAGGTTTTTCCCGCCGCTTTTCTGTCAGACAGTCCACCCGCATTTTTCCTTGCCGCATCACTACCTGCCTGTGTCCGTGCCGACACGTCGCCATCGGCTCCTCTGTCCGACAAGCCGCCGTCATTTTTGCGGCTGTCCGTTGAGCCACCCGCTTCTTTGTCTGAGGTGTCGCCGGCAAAATCTCTTTTTTCGGCATCGCCCCCTTTTTTTCTTGTTTCTAATTGACCACCTTGTTTTCGTTCTACTATACACCAACTACTGGGCCTATACACGTAGGCATCAACAATAACCAATGGCATTTGAAACCTTTTGTAAAGCGTGTCTAATTGCCATTGGTTAATATACGGTTGTATTTTAGTGAGCGAATACGTTGTTTCTTCAAAAATTGGTGTTTGTCCAGATACACCAGGGCTTGTGAGCCAAAAGATTATGATTACAGCAGTGATTTTCATTTTGTAAACTCTATATCAGACAACCATAATACCCAAGTAGTGTAATTGTTTCGGCCTTTTTTCTTGATAGGCTCACAGTTATAGTATTCATACACAACCGAAATGTTTCCTCCACGAGCGGCGGTTAGGTATTTTTCGGGTATTGAAATAAAATAGGCGCGTGTGGCGGGGTCGCTGCTGCATATATCATGCACTTTATTGAACTCCAATAATCCGTAAAAAATATCATCTCTCCCTTTGTAGCCTTTTAGCGTTTTTATGGTTACGTCTTTCATAACCTCTTTGCCGCCAAATTGTACTGTGGGCTTTTGCTCTATTCTTTCTTCATAAATAGGTTCTTTTTTTGAAATAATAATTTTGACGGGAATACCATCAGAAAAGCGAAATGACTTAGAAAAATTAGAACTCGGATTGACCCAGCCCGCTTTTTGTTCGATACCCAATTTGTCCATTTTGAAGGTTTCACCTTTTTTGATGTAAAAAGACTTATCCATTGCCTCAATCGAAATACTATCTACCATTTTACCCATTTTGGGTTTATAAGCAGGCGATTTCCCTTGAATTAGAAGGGTATCTTTGATGTCTTTCGGCCCTTTTTTGCCAAAAAATTGTGCTTTGGCTGAAAATAATAACAGGTTAAGACAGCCTATAATGGTCATAAATTGAATGACTTTGATTAGATTTTTTTTCATAATTGTGGTGGCAAATTGGTTTGTTGTTTAGTTAGATTGACTTAGAATAACGAAAATTATTTTTGTTTAACAAGCCTAAACCCTATTTCGGTCGATTTAGTTTTGGGGCTCCGGCCTCGCCTCAGCGTTACCCGATTATCTACTGATAACCACGACCCTCCCCTGATGGCCTTCATTGCGCCTACATTGATCCCTGCGGGGTTATATTTAGTGGATATTTTATAGTAATACTCATCGTACCAGTCCCAGCACCATTCCCACACATTCCCTGACATGTCAAACAGCATTGCTTCATTGGGTTTTTTGAGCCCAACAGTGTGGGTGTGGTCTTCGCTATTAGAATTACTCCATGACACTTCTTGCTCGTAATTGCTGCCCGCATAAGGATAGTCGGTGTATGGGCTACGCGCGGCCATTTCCCACTCGGCTTCGGTAGGTAAACGGTACCCATTAGCCGAAGGATCCCATGTAACAGTACTCTCTGCGATTTGATACACCTTACTAAGTCCTTTTTTTTGGCTCAACCAATTGGCATATTCGCAGGCTTCTAACCAAGTAATGTTAGTAATGGGGTGGTCTTGCCGCTTGCCCCAATAAGTATCATCAAATTCAACATCTTCGATATAGGGCATGGCCTTATCAATGGCAACACAATAATTTTGCCAATCCTTAATCGTCACTTCGTACTTGGCTATCCAAAAGTTATCTATACTGACCTCATGGACGGGCTGCTCATTAAATGGTCGGTTTATAGATCCCATCTTGTAGGAACGAGAATTGATAAACACCAAACCCAAATTGGCAGTATTGCTTGTTGCAATGGGTTCGGGGTCTGTACTTGGTTTGATTGGTGGTGGCTGATTATTATTTCGTACAAAATAAAAATCGCCTACAATAGACGAACTTTCCCATGGGATTTGCTGGTCTTGTGATATTTTTTTTACTTGAATCCGCACTTGTTTAAACACATCCTCGATTTTTATATTGGGCGTCTTCATGGCTTTAATCAATTCTTGCGTATAAAGGCCATTGTCTTGCTGGCCGTCAGAGGCCGTTTTGTCTGGGGCAGTAGCAAAGGCAATCATTGTACCCGCAGGAGCGCTGATGGTAAAGTTCCCCCCAGATTTGCCAATAGACCTTGTTTTTTTGGCGTAAGGATTGTTTCGGCAAGCGTCTAAAATTAAAATATTGAACTGGTTTTCAGCCTTTTCTAAGTACCCGTTCAATAAGTCAATATCAACACAGTTTATGTCATAGTCGGCTTCGCTGTTTATAGTGGCATCAACGGGTACTAAGTAGTTTTTTCCATTTGCTTGTATGCCGTGCCCTGCAAAATAAAAAAGCCCTACCATACCCTTGTCGCTACCGAGCAACTGACCGAATGTGGCAATGGCCGCTCTTAGTTCTTTCTCGCTGCTATTGAGCACCAAGGTCACTTCAAAACCCATGTTTTCGAGGGTTTCTTTCATTTTGCGGGCATCATTGGTGGGATTGGTCAAGGGGTCTAATTTATACTTGCTATTGCCCACCACCAAGGCTACCCTACGATCCGTAGAAGCGGATTGAGACATCAGCGTACTGTGCACCAAACACATAATCCAAAACCAGATGTTCTTTTTCAATTTACTGCAATGATTAATAGTAGTAATAAGTTTTTTTATCTATACTCTCGGCGAAAATACAAATTATAATTAAAAATACACCTTTAAGTAGGAATTAGGATCTGCCCGACAGAAATTAGTGTTGTAAGATGCTAATAGTCAAAAAGTTGACATATTTTTAAAGACAAACTAAATATTAGCGGGCACTTGCAATCGAATGGCTTTTTACTTTTCTACCGTTTGTATTTCTAGTTTGTCGAGTGCGGTGGTTGGGGTGCTGTTGGGGTCTGTACGTTTACCTGTTGACCGAACTGGGGGGTTTTTTAAAATCTTGATGGCTTGGTCGTAGGTCTCTTGTATCAATGGTATGTTAAGTTCGCCACCTTGCTCATCTATTATTTTTTCATTTATTATAGTCAAATTCCCAAAATGGTCTGTTGTGGCAATGCACACCAGGCTCTCTCGACCAAATGGATTGACACACGCAAAGCGCTCTATGAGAATCATTCGGCCTATGTCTGCCAGCGTTATTTCTTGGTCTTTTATTGAAATGAGCCGCTGTAAAACATCACGGTAAAGCAACCGCACTTTGCAGGGCCGATTGGCTGTGATATAAAAATCCATGGGCTCGCCGTCTTTAAACAACAAGCCTCGGCGGCCTTTGTTGGTACTGAGCTGTATGGATAGGTTTTCGCTGTTGCTGACCATGTTTTGACTAATGACGCGTTGCTCTGCGGCGGTGCGTTGGTAGTCGGCTGGAATAAACCCTACTTGGTTGGCATCGAACCATTTGAGGGGTAAGTCGCTGTTGCTAACTTGGGCTATGCGTTTGCCGTTAATATCAAAAATCTCGGCTGTAATGCTCAGGTTTTCGCCGTTGGTTTGGTATTGACCCCTTATTTCATAGCTTGCTTGCTGGGGGTCTTCGGTGGTAAAGCTGATGTTTTCTCTCGCTGCCATTAGCTTGGTAGACACCGTTACGGACACGCTCCGTGCAAAGGCATCATAAATACCACAGCCCGCATAAGAAAACCGACTCACATACACCGACTTGGCTTGGGCAGGCAAGGCCGCCAGCAACGACGCTGACACTCGTGCTAAAACCGTAGAAAGGCTCTGCTCGTTGAGAAAGGTTTGGTAAGGATTGACCTGGGCAGGGGCAAAAGCTACGGCCACGGCTGGGGCGGTGGCTTTTTTTGAACCCGCAATTTTGAGCCGCTTAAAATAAGGATATTTGCTTTGGGCATCTTGTGCCATGCGCCCTGTAAATACCATGCTGAGTGCAATGGTTTGGCTGGCGGCGATGGTTTTATTGAAAAACACCTCCACCACCACCGAGTCGCCTATGACTTTGGGCGGGGTGTGTTTGAGGCTCGCCTCCGACAGCTCACACACAAAAGCCGCAGGATTGTTGCCGTACTTACCCCGTAATTTGGCAAAATACTCCGCAAAAGTGGTAGACAACGACAGCTCGGGCGAAACATCGTTGAAAACCACCGTTTGGGGCGACTGCCCATAGAGCAACAACCTGCTGTTGAGCTGCTCTTGGGCTTCGGCTTCGCTGGGGTTTTTGACGTAGGCCCGCGTAACCTGAAAATAGTCTATCAATAGGTTGCGTATGTTGGCTTCTAACTGTTGAGTAGCCGCAGTACTTAAAGACTGGGCCGCTACGCTCCCGTACCCACACAAAAGCCCAAAAATTAAAATGATATGCTTCATCATGCGTTTTTATTTAATATTGTAAATCATTGATATATAGTGCTTTGTAAAATTAAACATTCATCATTCATCATTCATCATTCATCATTCATCATTCATCATTCATCATTAAAAATTAAAAATTCCTTTTGCACTATTCCGCTCGCTTGTTCCGTTCGTCCCTCACTACACCGCTCCCTACATTGTGAAACCTACCCCTTTGAACAAATGCGCTGCAAGACAGAATGCCTCACTTGTTTACTGAGGAGAAACTAATCGAAGGCCGATATCATTGTTACGAAGCGAGGGACTGAGGTTGCGCCGATACGCTACTCGGCTAAACTGCGGGTAGCCGTACCAGCCACCGCCCCGCAACACCCGAGTCGACCCCGTATAGTCTGACACACCACTGCTGCCAGGATAACCCTTATACCAATCGCTGCACCATTCCCACAGGTTCCCACTCATGTCATACAAGCCCAATTCGTTCGCAGACTTGGTTGCAACATTATGTGGCTTGCCGCCAGCATTGGCATCTGTCCATGCTACCGCATTCGGGTCTGTACTGCCTGCGTAAACTGTACCGTTGCTCAATGTCCCGCCTCGGGCGGCGTATTCCCATTCTGCCTCCGTGGGCAAACGATAACCCAAGCCTGTTTTGCTTTTGAGCCAACCGCAATAGGCCACCGCATCGTCCCAACTTACACCAGCTATCGGTAGGTTGCTCGCTGTGCGTGTGTAGCCCTTGTTAGCATAATGTTTATCTGAGCCTGTTTCTACGTGGTAACTATTACCTTTCTCTAACCACTCGGGCCAGTGGCTGTTGGTTGCTTCGCAAAATTCTAAATACTGTCCTACCGTTACTTCGGTTTGGGCCATCCAAAAATCTCCTACTTGTACTTCATGTACGGGTTTTTCGTCGGATCCGCCATCATTGCTGCCCATCGGGTAGCTGCCGCCACCTACAAACACCATGCGGGGGCCGTAGGGTAGGTCTTTGGTCGTGCCACTCCGCAAGGCGGGTGGCGGGGGTGGGGGGCTGTAACCCTCGGTTTTGAGGAAATAAAAATCGCCATAAATCTTGTCGTATCGGGCGGGGGTTTGTCTGCCCTCCGAGAAGTTTTCTACGTCAACCGAGGCTTTGTCTATTATGTTTTTAAAAGTAAGGTCGGGGGTGGTTAGGTATTTGAGCAATGCGCCTGTAAATAGCCCATTGCGGCCATTGGGGTTACGGTCTTCGGCTTCGGTGCCTTGTTCGGTCGCATATACCACCACACTGCCACGGGGGTTGTTGGTAGTATTGGTAGGTTTTACTGAGGCCGAGTTGCCGCCAGTACCCCGTTTGGTATCATCGCAGACCCGCAGGTTGGGTATATTGCGGCAAGCGTCCAACACCACAAAACTGTTTTTTACTTTTTGGGCGGCAATGTCGCCCAGCAGGCGGTTGAAGGCAATGCCGTAGTCTTCGATTTGTTCGAGGCAACCGGCATTATAATCGATGGGCAAAAAATAATTTTTATCCCCAAAACTCGCTCCGTGGCCAGCATAATAAAAAAAAGCTATATCGTCCTGGGTCAGTTTATTTTTAAAATTGGTAAGGGCTTGGCCCATTTGTTCTTTGGTGGCGTTGAGTACCTTTATTACCTCAAAGTCCAATTTTTTGAGTGCCTCTGCCATGTCATTGGCATCGTTGGTGGGGTTTTTGAGCACACCGATTTGGGGGTAGTAGGCTTGGTTGCCCATCACCAAAGCTATGCGCCGCTCCGTACCCACAGGCTTGGCTATGCTGCGGGTTTGGGCCTGCGCACAGCAGCCCACCAGACCGCACATGAAGGTTAGAATAATAGATTTCATAAGTAAGCAGAATTTTGGATTTACGATTTCGGGTTTACGATTTTGGATTTACGATTAAAATGCTTATAATCAATTTGTTATCAACAAATCTGCAAATCATCATTCATCATTCAATTGTGTTTCAGGCTCACCAAAAGCGGCACAATACTACCTTTTGGGTTGCCTTGCAGGTCGAAACCCACACGGTCTTTAAAATAATTAATATGGGCAGGCTCAACCAATTCTTTACCGAGTACGCTCATAACTTTATCCGAAAAACTACCCGAAGCGGCTTTGAGTTTCTGGGTAATTTCGGTTATGTTGAGCGGATTTTCAGCGTATAAAAACAACCAATAATCAGTACCCTTGTTGGTGTCTAACTGGTAATTTTTATTGGCCGAGGGCAGGGTCATTTGCGTATTGGCGGCAAAAGCGGCACTCACCGAGGCATCGAACGGAAAAAGCGTCTTGGTGTTGTCGTCTAAGTCAGAGCCAATAACATAGACATGGGCTTGCTTCTTGACCGTTACCCCAAATTTAAAACGCGTACCCGAATTATAGGCATTGCTGAGTTCATAGGCCGCAATCTGGTCGGTGGTGCTGGGGTCGTTGTCAGTGTTTGTGCCTTTGGCTACGATGTTGCGCTGCACCGCCACAGTGCCGCCACCCAGGAGCTGAAAATTAGCCTCGCCCGAGAGCATCGTTTGCGTTGGGGCTGGGTTTGGGTCGGGCAGCGGAAAGCCCTCAAAGCCATATTTCACAAAACGTCCAAAGTCATCGTAGCGCATCCAGCAGAGGCCGTTTTGGCCCCAGGCTGTTCCCCAACTGTTAAGCACCCTAAACGCTCCGCCAAACTTGGTGTCGTCGTAGCCTATAATACAAATGGCGTGTCCACAGTTGTCGCAAAGGTTTGTTTTTTCTTCGGCAGTGGGTGTCCAAACCTCTTGTTGAGCCAAACTCATAAAAGAAGGGGGGCTGTGCATACCTACCGCAATTGGGTAGCCATCGGCGAGGGCTTTTTGAGCGGCCACTACCTTTGCTTTGGAACTGGCGTTGAGTGCAAAAATAATAGTCATATCGCTAATTTTCGACGAGCCAGCCACGGTCAAATCGCTGTTGTTCTGGCAGTTGGGATAGCCCATTTGCAACAACGTGGCTATGCCCTCGTCTTTTAGCAACGAAAAGGCAAGGAAAATACTGGTTCCATTTTGGCAGTTGAGATCATTGCTCTCTTTGATGCGGTTGTAGAGATAGCTGGGCGAATACCGCCACTGGTCAATGGTGGCTTGGTTGGTGGTTTTGCGCTGAATGGCATCAACCATAGTACGAAAATAATAGGCCGTTGACATGCTCACGCAAGTACCAAAATCGCCCTGGTCTATGACTGTTGGCATATATTTTTCGTAGCTAACACGCTCCGGTAATTCAAGCATTTTTTCTTGTCCTACTTTGCGTGGGCTGGCGGCGTAGCTTTGGTCGTCAAAGATTAGGCCCATGCGGTGTTTTTGGGCGTGGCTTGCTTGGCAAAAAGCCGCTGTAATCAGTACAATAATTGCTGTTTTTTTCATGATTGGTTTCATTTTTTAAAGTTCTACGGTTATTTTTTGTACCCGAAGCCCCGCTTTGGACTTGGGTAAGGCATCAAAAGTTTCAAAATATTCGCTGCGGTCTTGGTACCATTGTGCTTGGTTGGCTTGCAGGTTTACATCTTTCCAAACAATGTGTTTTACGCTCCATTGGCTGGCTTTGCCTTGTTGGGGGGCTTGGCACTGCTCAATGTCCATGGCTACCCAGCGTAGCGAAGCAAGCTGCCGCAGCGACAGCCCCATTTTCGACCAGTTACTGATAGACATCGCTTTGGGTTGGCCTTGAATATACACCGAGTCGGGGCCAGCGGCTTGTTGCCAAGCCCGCCGCCAAGTGCTGTCGGGCTGGTGGGCCATTTGCAACAGCAAGCCCTGCAATTGCGTTTGTAGTGTTGCTACTTGGATAAGTATACTTGGTAACGGTGGTTTTTTCACTACCTCAATACCTTCAATCAGGTAGCCTTGACGAGTAGTTGCCAGCTGCCAAACCTCGGCTTGCTGTATCAAGTGCCGCTTGGGTGGGGTGGGCCAAAGGGCTATCAGCTCGCTGGTTAGGCTAAGTTTAAATCCTTTTTTTGTTTTGATTATCGTTACTTGTGCGGTGTCTATATGGTACACGCCTGAGCCTTCAAACTGGGTTTGAATGGCTTTGAACCAAGCCTTTGCGGCTATTTTTGATTGAAAACCCGCATAGAGGTTTTCGGGCAGGGCGGTGTTTGGCACAAGCACCGAATCGTTTTTAAAAAACGCCAACGCCGCACTATCTTGGCCGCTCATTTGCCCCCGAAACGCCTGCGATACCCCCACTAACCAGTGTTTGAGGCTGTCGGTTGGGGCGGCGGCCAGCAGCAGGTGGCTCAACCCCAAAAATACAACAATGAATGATGTGCTCTTTTTCATCTATTTGTGTATGAAATTGGGTAACAAAGTCAGGTCATTTGGTAAAAAATACAGGTTTTCGATGAGCCAACCCGAATTGTCGCTGTGGTGGTTTTGAAAGCTAAGGGCTGCTACCCACATCTTGCCCATGGCAACATACAAGCGAGGCGGCTCGGTGTAGGCGGCCCCAAGTTTGCCGCTGGCAATCAACTGATTGAGATATGCCATAGCAGGTGGTATTTTGGCGGCATTGGGTAAACTATACCGAATGTCTCGGCGGTATTT
Source organism: Cytophagales bacterium (assembly GCA_013298215.1). Lineage (GTDB taxonomy): Bacteria > Bacteroidota > Bacteroidia > Cytophagales > Spirosomataceae > JAAFKE01. The sequence continues at coordinate 141,599 of JAAFKE010000004.1, forward strand.
GACCAGATTAAACACATCTAAAAAAGCCGTTTCGTGGGCGTTGGGGGCCACAAAAGCCGTGCTGTCTATGGCCTGTTTGTTGGGCAACAACTTGGCTGGAATATTTTTGAGAAAATCGGCTTGGGCTTCTACCCACTGCCAAGCATAGCCTTTGTTTACTTTGGCTAACCGCATACGGCAAAGCACCGGCTGGGGGGCTTGGCCGTTGAGGCTTACCCACAGTTTAAACTCGGCCCAGAGCTGCTTGGGCGGATACGACAACAAGCCGATGGCGTTGGTGTCGAGGGTTGTTTCTATAAATGCACCCCGGTGTTTTTTGAGGTTCTCGTTGGGCGACGTTGCATCAAAAAGATCGGCAATTTGTTGCCTGCGTTGCTGGTTTTCTTTGCCCAGTGTTTGGTTGTTGAACCGCCGCACAAAGTCGCTCAGGTGTGCTACCTGGTTTTTTTGGTAAGACTCAGCAGGGAGCCGTTTCACGATTAGGGCTCGGGTGCTGTCTATTTTGAGGGTATCTTGCCCCTGCCCCCGCACAGACAGCCCAAAGCAAGCAAAAATTAAAAAATAACTTTTCATGGTCAGATAATAGTTAATAGTCGATTGTTTTCATCATTATTTAACTGGGACGTCGGAGGTTTCTTCAACGGTTATGTTTCCCAAGAGTACTTTCCAACGCTTTTCGTTGTAGAACGGGTCTAATTCGGGGTTGAGCTGCGTACTGATGTTTTTTCGGGTACGGTCTTGGTAAATGGCCTTGCCTTTTTTGTCGTAGCCCCTAAACTCTTGAAACACCGTGGCCGTGCCTCGGTAAGAGCCGTTGGGGTCTGGTATAAACTCCGACACCCGTGCGGCCTCATAAAAGGCAATCTTGATTTGGGCGTATTTTTTGGTGTCTCTTAGCGTTGTTAAGTACTCGCCTATGCTGTATGCGATGGGTGTTTTACTGAATTTTGACGATACTTGTATGGTGCTGTTGTCATTAAAAAGCATCTCTGCGGCTTTGATGGCTTCGCTTCTGTCAAATTCGCTGCGGGTTTTATCGACTATGATGGGCAGGTATTCTTCAAATTCTGCTACTTTGATGCGGCATCGCTCTTGAAAATCGGCTATCTCTTTTGGGCTCAGGTCGTTGGCGGTGTCGGTGCCTTTTTTTTGTGCAAAAGCCACCGCCCCCCAGAGGCTAATGACCAAAATGCTGATGAGTGTAATGGTAGTACGCATGATTTTTGGTGTTTTGATGGTATATCGTTTCAATGGTTCATTTCTCATCAGTGGCCCGTTAGTTCTAAAAAAAAATCGACGGCTACGCCGTATTTATCCCTTTGCACTATTCCGCTCGCTTGTTCCGTTCGTCCCTCACTACACCGCTCTCTACATTGTGAAACCTACGCCTTTGAACAAATGCGCTGCAAGACAGAATGCCTCACTTATTTACTGAAGGTACACTAATCGAAAGCCGAGGCGGTCGCAACGATACGAGGGAACACTGTAGCCACGATACGCCACTCGACTGAGCTGCGGGGCGTCAAACCAACTACCGCCCCGAAACACCCGATGAGACGCCGTATAGTCTGACACAGCACTGCTACCAGGATAACCCTTAAACCAATCGCTACACAATTCCCATACATTGCCTGCCATGTCGTATAAACCCAGTTCATTGGCCACAAAACTACCCACGGGTGCAGTATAGGTGTAACCGTCGTTGTAGTTGGCAAATTTAGTCCACGTAAATATTTTAAAAGTACCCTGAAAACTTTCGTCTCCTACGTTCGCTACGGCTTTGGTGGGGTCGGTGTTGCCCCAGCTATATTTGCTGTGTTTGCTGCCATTGCCTGCGGCATATTCCCATTCGGCCTCGGTGGGCAGGCGGTAGGTCTTGCCTTCTTTCCCGCTCAACCATTCACAAAACGCCACTGCGTCGTTGTGGCTCACGTGTACAACGGGGTGGTTGTAGTCGCGGGCAGACAACCGAGCCATGTTGGCTCCATACCGCCAATTAATACCTGTGCTGTCTCTAATAGCATTTTTATCGCCATCATAAAAACGACTACTACCACTTTTTTCGGCATCGGTTTGGTAGTTGGTTTCGGCCACAAACTGGGCAAATTGGCCTACCGTTACTTCGTACCTACCCATACTAAAACTTCGTACTGTTACGGCGTGTACGGGTTTTTCGTCGGCATCGCCTTCGTTACTACCCATGTCAAAACTACCGCCTTGTATGCGTACCATGTCCATAAATGGCGGCAGGTCGGGGTCTTTGGGCGGTGGTGGTGGTATGCCTTTGGGGTTAAAATAAAAGATATCGGAGAGGTCGCCCGCTCGGTAGGGGTGTTGAGCGGAGTTTTGTTTTTTTACGGCACTGCTGGTGTTACGAATGAGCTCATCGAAGGTGAGGTTGGGTCTTTTGAGCTGCTTCAATAGTTCTTGCGTAAAAAGCCCATTGCGCTCGCCAGTGTTTTCGCTGGATTCTTCGGTAGCCGAGGCGGCAAAAAAAGCGATAAGTCCATCAGGGGCTGTTATTGTTCCCAAGCCTTTTTGGTCGCTACGCCCCCACGAACGAAACGGGTTGTTGCGGCAGGCATCTATAATAACGATTTTGGTGGGGGTGTTTTTGGCTTCTTCCATGCTACCAATCACGCCTTCAATAGACACAGACCGCTCTCTGGCAAATGACTCGCTACTTTTGAGCTGCATATCTATTCCCATGAGGTAGTTGTCTTTTTGGGTACCCATAAAGCCATGCCCAGCAAAATAAAAAAGCCCCACGGAGTAGTTTTTGAGGCGGTCCGTAAAGTTTGAGATAGCATCTTCCATTTGGTTTCTGGTCAGGTTTTCTTTCAGAATCACCTCAAAGCCCAAGGCCCCCAGCGTAGTGGCCATGTCTTGGGCGTCGTTGTGGGCATTGGGCAAGTTTTTCTCGTTGGCATAAGTCGAGTTACTCAGCACAAGGGCCAGCCGTTTGTCGGCACTAAGTACGGGCTTGGCTATGCTGCGGGTTTGGGCTTGGGCACAGTGCATGGTCATTAGGCACAAAGCTATTGTCAAAAAAAAGTGTTTCATCAGTAAAACAGTTGTAAGTACAGTGGTTGATTGTGTTTTTATTTTTCCCATATTTCTTGTACTGCCACGGCGGAGTATCGTTGGTGGATGGGGTTATAGAGCGAAGCTTTTTGTATGACATTTACCTCCCTAATTTTGGCCGCATTGAGGTACAGTCTGCCCAAAAACTGCTCAATAGATTGGCTCTCTACTTCGGTGTCATTCACAAAGAGTTTTATGTGGGCATTGGCTACAAAATAGTCATTGAGTTTGGCTTGGGCTGCTTGGCGTTCGGTGGCAGGTTTGGTTTCGTTGGCAATCATGCCCAAAAATGAGTTGAGGTCGGCATAGCTAATACTCGGCGGCGCAACCACTGCTGGCGGTGCTACAACCGGGCTTGGTGCCGGGCTTGGCGTGTTGAGTAATACCTCAAAAATTGAGTTTTGGGGGGTTTTGAGTGGGCGTTGTTGGAGTCGTTGCTGGGTGTCGTTGAGCAACTGCTCCCATTCAATGTCTTTGGTATTGAGCAAGCAGTCTTCAAAAGCCTCCTCAAAAGCCATCGTATAAGCCGAGCCGTCAGAGCCGAACGACCAAGAAAATTGTCCTACTTTTGAGCTGGCTATTTTGATAGTTCCCGTGGGCATCAAAAAAAGTTTTTTTATAATTTGCTGCGCTTCCTCTGAGCTATTCGATGCCTTGGTTCGGGTACGTTTGCCCACACTGCGTGTAGCTTCGGCAACTTTATTACAACAGTCGCCGAGGGTTATACACAGGCGGGCGTTTTTGGCTTTGAGGGTATTGGCCACTTCGTCGACTGAAATAGGGTTTAACTGGTAGTCTGCTACATTAAAAAAAGGAAACAACGAAGGATTATTGGCTACATTATAACCATGGCCCGAATAATAATAAAACAATATATCTTGGGGTTGTGGTTGCAAATTGGCCAGCGTGGCTCTGATGGTCGTAGCCCTAAAATTAGCATTGGTCAAAACAATGGCTTTTAGTTCGTAATCAATAGATTGGCTAATTTGCCGCAAGTTTTCAGACATTACTTCAATATCATTGGCACAAGCCGCACCAATTCCGCCATCGGTTATGTCGGCCACTAACACGGCATAAAGGGTTTGAGAAACGGCATATTGGATACTGAGAAAAAAACAAAAACAGCCAATAAAAATACGTTTAGATATAGGGTTCATAGAATGACAATTTGAGTGTGACTGATTGCTAAGGAATAGTAATAAATTTTGGATTGTAGCCCTAATCAGGTAAACTCCTGGTAATTAGTCAGTTAAAAGAAAGTAAAAGGTACTGACTGTTCAGTTGTATTTTTTTAGGCAGCTTAATTTTCCCACAAAAGTAAATCCTATCAGCAAATTTATTTTTTTTGTGGCATTTATTTTTCACAATTGCCCGTTCACCACCACCTTCTACCATGGCAAGATTGTAGTCAGGGGGTTTGTTTTAAACCCACCACGCCAAGTTTCCAATTGTCCCCAAATACAACCCATAGACTACCACGTGGGCGGCTGGAATAAACAGGCACGAGTACCATATTCCCATCTTTTGGAGGTCAGACTGATACAATCTGGTTTGTGTCAAGAATGTATAGGTATGAAAAGCCAATAAAAACCCTAAAACAACATCGTAATACCCCAGCCATTGACCAACTACCACCCACCGCAAGGCCAACAAGGCTAAACTATTGTAGGAAAAAAAGTAGGGCGCCAACGTAATAAGTGGCGAAAGACTGCCATTGCATTCGTAGACAATATACCCCGACCCGTCGTGGTTTATATTGTAGCTAAATAATCTTCTACCCGATAAAAAGGCCATTTTTTCGTGTGCGCTCTCATGTACACGGGTACCGAAGTATGTTAGCCAATTTTGAATGATGACAGACCGCCCACGCAACACCCAAAGTCCTAAAAATAAACAGCCCCCAACGCTCACCCCCCAAAACCGTTCGATGTGAGCCAATAAATACACTGTATTGCCCCATAAGTAGGTACCCATAAAGTAGGCCAATATGCCCACCACCAACAAGAAAACTCCCTTTTTCAACATTTTCGATCCGTTTTTTAGATTAAATCGAAAAATGGATACAGTTCTCATCAGACTTTAAAAAATTATTTAAAACCTGGGTGCAATTCGGATTTATGTAGTAGAGATGGAACCGTTGATTTCAGATGCGCCAATCAACACCCACTGGTCGGGGTATGTGCTTCTGATTTGGTCAATGGTCATGGTTTCGTCGTTTTATTTAGCAAGGCAACAAATAAGAGGCCAATAACATCCCCACGCCACCTTAGGTTTGGATATTTATGTTTTAGCGCATATTTTCGATTTTTATTAAAAAACAAAAAGCAGTTTTAGCATGTAGTAATGCTGTCAAAAACAAGATAAAAGTATGGCAAGAAGAGATATTTTTCATAGCGAAATCAGGATAGCATTAGAAAAAGACGGTTGGTGTATTACTGATGATCCGTTAGATTTAACCGTGGGGGAGGTGGAATTATTGGCAGATTTAGGTGCTGAACGTGTAATAGCCGCCGAGCGAGCCAACCAAAAAATAGCAGTAGAAATAAAGTCGTTTATGGGACAGTCGCCTGTTTCCGAATTTCACAAAGCCTTGGGGCAATACGAAAACTACCGTATGTCATTAGAAGAATTAGAGCCAGATAGAGCTATTTGGTTGGCAATTCCAGTTTTGGCATGGAACGATTTTTTTCAAAGGCCATTCATTCAAAAAGCCATACAACGTCATAAAATTGAATTGATTATCTTTGAACCCGAAAACCAAACGATACTACAATGGATAAAACAACATACTACCGCCAAATTTTGATAGAAACATTAGAGAGTTATGCTTGTATCAAAAAAAGCCTTACGCCAGGTGTCAAAACCCAAACCATTATTGACAATGAAAGAGGGCATTACCAATTACTTTCAATCGGTTGGCACAACAATCGCTTTGTATACTTGGTAGCTCTTCATTTTGATTTGATAGCAGATAAAATCTGGATACAACAAAACAACACAGACGTACTTATAGCAGACGAACTCGTAGAAAAGGGAGTTTCAAAATCAGACATTGTGTTGGGTTTTGTACCCGAAAAAATCCGCCACTACGAAGGCTTTGCTGTGGCCTAAGCATACGCAGCATACTGATTTATTGTGCTTCTGATTTGGTCGAATAAAAATCAACAACATTCCCTTAGGTTTGGATTTTTATGTTTTAGCGCGTATATTTGATTTGTATTTTTATCAAATGTATGTATTTAGAACGAACCATAGACAGTGAATTAGAAAACTGGCGGCTTTCGGCAACCCGAAAACCGCTGATGTTGCGAGGAGCAAGACAAGTCGGAAAATCGTCGGCAGTTAGAAATTTGGCTACCAAGTTTGCGTATTTTATCGAACTCAATTTTGACGAAATCGCCCAACATCGGCCCATTTTTGAGCGTGGAGGTAGCGTAATTGATGCTTGCGAATTGATACAAGCTGTTGCCAACACGCCCCTCATAGCGGGTAAAACACTGTTGTTTTTGGACGAAATACAAGCCTGCATTCCTGCCATATCGGCCTTGCGCTATTTTTAATCAATCCCTATTTCTGAGTTTTTGAAATCTATACAAAAATGATGTTCGCCCAAAAAATCGAGTCCTAAAACACCATCAAACTCTATTAATACATGATGAGCAAAGAAATCGTAAGCGCAAATTTCGATATTGGTTTTGGTAATGCCCAAGGCTGTAAATTGAGGTACACAAAAAACATAAGCCTCAACAATGCCACTGGCCGTTTCTACTTGTTCAGTCCTAATTGAGTTTTTGAGTTCAAAACCCGCAATCATCAAGGCTGTTAGGTCGATCGTAGTATGAGAAGCACCCGTATCAATGGCCAAAGCAAAGCCATGGTTTGGAAACTGGCATTGAATGATAATAAGACCTTCGGGCGACTCTCGTTTGAAACGTTCTATTTTCACAATAAAAAGAGTTTGTTCTTGGGTATTTCGCCCGTGTAAATGCAGGTAGTAAAGGCAATATTAGTACGAAGTTCTGCGGCTTTATAGCCCAACTCTCTCTTGTCTTTACTGGCATATAGCACAATACCGCTCATGAGTTTACTCACAATAGAACCGTTGATTTCAGGTTCGCTTAGTTCAGGTTCGCCAATCAACACCCACTGGTCGGGGTATGTGCTTCTGATTTGGTCAATAGTCATGGTTTGCATTATAGCGTCGTTTTATTTAGCAAGGCAACAAATAAAAGGCCAATAACATTCCAACGCCACCTTAGATTTGGATATTTATGTTTTAGCGCATATATTTGATTTGTATTTTTATCAAATGTATGTATTTAGAACGAACCATAGACAGTGAATTAGAAAACTGGCGACTTTCGGCAACCCGAAAACCGCTGATGTTGCGAGGAGCAAGACAAGTCGGAAAATCGTCGGCAGTTAGAAATTTGGCTACCAAGTTTGAGTATTTTATCGAACTCAATTTTGACGAAATCGCCCAACATCGGGCCATTTTTGAGCGTGGAGGTAGCGTAATTGATGTTTGCGAATTGATACAAGCTGTTGCCAACACGCCCCTCATAGCGGGTAAAACACTGTTGTTTTTGGACGAAATACAAGCCTGCATTCCTGCCATATCGGCCTTGCGCTATTTTTATGAGAAGCTACCCAACCTGCACGTAGTGGCGGCGGGGTCGTTGTTGGAATTTGCACTGGCCGAGTTGCCTTCGTTTGGCGTAGGGCGGGTGCGGTCGCTTTTTATGTATCCATTTAGTTTTCATGAATTTTTGATGGCCTATCAAGAAAATTTTCTTTTGGAAGCCCTACAAAAAGCCAGTCCAAACCAGCCGCTTCCCGATGTTGTCCATGATAAATTGAAACGGTATTTTAAACGGTTTTTGGTCATAGGCGGAATGCCCGAGGTGGTGAGTGCTTATGTGGCAAACAACGATATTTTAGAAACCCAACGCCTATTAGACGATCTCGTCGTGTCGGTAGAGAGTGATTTTGCCAAGTACAAAAACAGGGTTTCAACGCTCAGGATTCGGGAGGTTTTTAATGCTGTGGTGGGGCAAATCGGTTCAAAATTTTCGTACTCATACCCACAGGCCACACTCACCAATGTCCAAATCAAAGAAGCACTGGCGTTATTGACGATGGCGGGGTTGGTTTATTCGGTTACGCATACCGCCGCCAATGGCATTCCGATTGGAGCAGCAATAAACCCCAAAAACAGAAAATACTTGCTGTTTGACACAGGTATTTTACAACGTATTTTGGGCTTATCAATAGCCGATTTGCTGATGGAAGACGACATCGAGACCATCAATAAAGGGGCTATTGCCGAGTTGTTTGTAGGTTTAGAGTTGCTCAAAAACAGCTCACCTTATGAATCGTCTGTGTTGTATTATTGGCAACGAGATGCCCGAAACAGCCAAGCGGAAATAGATTTTGTGATACAAAAACAAATAAAAGAGCAGCCAATTATACCCATTGAAGTAAAAGCAGGCCACAAAGGGTCTATGCAAAGTATGTATGTGTTTTTGAAAGAAAAAGGATTGGCGCAAGGCATTAGGTTTTCGCTCGAAAATTTTTCTACTTTCAAGCAAATCAGCATTTACCCACTTTATGCAGTCAAAAATATGCTTTTACACAAACACTGATGAGAAAATAAACGCAAATACGATATACACCCAAACAAATCTTTTATAGTTTATGAGCGGAACCAATAATTGCCAGCAGTACGAAAGCGACCGAACGTTGTTTTTTGAAGCCCTGCGACAAAAGATTAGACAAGCCGAGGAGTGCCTCTACCGACTGGGATTCAAGATGGCAGTACCAAAAATACGCCAAAACGGAGCGACTTTGAGCGAAGCCGAAGATGTATTTCAAGAAAGTATTATCGCTTTTCATTTACGCTTACATACATTCACTGCCGATGCCAAGCCTACGAGTATTCTGTACACTATTGTGCGTAATAAATGGATAGATATGTGTAGAAACAAAAAAGATTTTGTAGACATTACAGACGATTTCCCCATAGCAGCAACCGAGCCCTGCGAGGACGAAAAACTATTAGAAGATCAAATGCAAGAACAATTACGGGTGGCTATTGGGCAGCTAACACCTGAATCGCAACGCATTGTTCAGTTGTTGATTTATGAAAAAATGAAACCCGATGATGTAGCCCAAGCACTCAATACAACCAGGGCGTCGGTAGACAACCAGAAATACCGAATTATAAAATACCTACGTGAAAAACTGAAAGGAGGAAAGCAATCATGAAAGAATTTACAGAAGACGAATACCAGCAAATGGACAAATACCTACACCACCAACTGCCCCAAGCCGAACAACAGGCTTTTGAGCTACGCTTGCAGGCAGAGCCAGCACTGGCCGATGAATTGGCTTGGCTCAAAAAAATGGAAGCCAACTACCGATACATCAAACTCAAAGAACACTTTGAGGACATTCACCAAAAACTCGACCAAGAGAGAGCCTTAGACAGGGGGGCGGCTGTCCAAACTTTTTGGCAGTCTTGGAGGCGTACACTTTCGCTGGCGGCCTCGGTGGTGTTGGTAATGGGGGTTGGCTGGTGGCTTTGGAAAAACAACCAAGCCGCCCCTCGGCCCATGGCCCAAAACAAACCACCCGTTGTTGAACAACCAAAAGAGAATTTCCCAACGGTTGAAGCACCTACAATGGACGTAGTAGCATTGGCCAGCGGCTATGCCAAACAACTACCCAAAGACGAAGCCCCAGTACCTGCCCAACTACAAAAAGCAGTAAACAGCTACCGCAACAACCAACCCGATGCGGCCATAGCTGCGCTACAAAAAATGCCAGATACAGCCGACAACCCAACGCCAGACGAGGGGCTATATGGCAGTAGCAAAGACGCAAAGCCCAATAACCCAACGGCCATTGACCCGCAAAACGGGCAGTACCGTTATTTTTATTTGGGACTGAGTTACCTCAAAAAAGGCGATGGACAAAGGGCTTTGGCTGCCCTCAAAAAAGTAAAAAATGCCACACTCAAACCCAGCACAGAATGGTACGAAGCCCTCGCTTTGATAACATTGGAGCAAAACAATGCCGCTAAAATACGCTTAGACAAAATCAGTAAAGACCCCAACCACCCCTACCAAATAGAGGCCACTGAGGTATATGACGCAATGATTCGATAAACACAACGCTATTTTTATCATGAAAAAAATAAACACACTTATTTTATTACTGGCAATGTGCTTGCCCTCTCAGTCTCAAAACCGAAGCACGGGCAAACCTGTGGTGGCCTCACCAGAACGGCGCATGGCTTTGGTGATTGGCATGCGCGACTACCTCAATACTGCCCCCTTAGTTAATACGCTCAACGATACCGATGATATGGAACGGTCGCTCAAAAAGTTAGGCTTCAATGTCGTTAATAAAAAAAACGAACGGTTGGGAGCTATGCAGGCCATAGTAGATGATTTTGTAAATAGCCTACGCCCCAACGACGTAGTGTTTTTTTATTTTTCGGGGCATGGACTGGGTTACTTAAACGATAACTACTTGATGCCCATAGATGCTCGTGTAGAATGTCTGGAAGAAATACCACGCCTTACGTTTTCGGTAAATACTTTACTAAGCTCGTTCAGAAGTCGAGAAGTGCGAAATAGCTTTTTGGTTTTAGATGCTTGCCGTTCTTTAGATAAACAAATAACCCGTTGTAAATCTACGAGCAAAAATTATACAATACCCAAGGGCTTGATAGCCCCCGCAAATCAAACCGCAGGTGATGTGATTGTGTTCGCAACCGAATCTGGCGAAACTGCTGAAGACAACATTGATGGACGGAATGGGCTATTTACACAAGAGCTACTCAAATACCTGACTCAGCCTGACCTACGTTTATCCGAAATACTAATCAAGACGGCTCAGAATGTACGTAGTGAGAGTATAAAAATGGCAAAGATAGATCCAGAAAAAAAAGTACAAACCCCAACCGTTTATGGACTTTTAGGACAAGATTTCGTATTTTTAAAAACAGACCCCAACGAAGAAGCGAAGCGAAAAGAGCGTATTGCCCAAGAAAAAGCCGAACAAGAAAGTAAAGACAAAGAAAAAGCTGAACAAGAAAGTAAAGACAAAGAAATAGCCGACCTCAAACGCCAACTGGCCGAAGCAACAAAACCAGCCCCCCCCGCCCCCGCGGCGTACCGTCCCAGAGGGGGAGCTACTATAAAATTCATGGATTTACCCTTTGCCGATATGGTGTATGTAGAGGGCGGCACTTTTATGATGGGTAGCAACAAAGGCGATGCTGGTGCCCAAGACGATGAAATGGTGAATGGTAAAAAGCATAGCGTAACGGTAGGTAGTTTTTATATGGGCAAGTACGAAGTAACGCAAGCCCAATGGCGAGGGGTGATGGGTGCAGACCCGCCAGAGCTATACAACAAAAATTGTGGCAACTGCCCTACCGACAATGTAAGTTGGTACGATGTGCAAGAATTTTTAACAAAGCTGAATAAGAACGAAGGCCGCACAGCAAGTAATGGCTACCGACTACCGACCGAAGCCGAATGGGAATATGCGGCACGAGGCGGCAGCCATTGGCAAAACGGTTATATATATGCAGGCTCAAATAAAATAGATGAGGTGGCATGGTATAATGGCAATTATAAAGAAAGTAAACATGGAGAACAAGGCAGTACGCACCCCGTAGGTGGTAAAATGGCTAACCCGTTGGGTATTTATGATATGACTGGCAATGTACGTGAATGGTGTACAGACCGGTACGAAGGCTACACTGGCAGTGGTATCATAAGTAGCAAATATACTTTTCGGGTGTTGCGGAGCAGTAGCTGGGACTTGCGTCCGAAGTATAGTCGAGTAGCGTGTCGTAGCAATGCCATGGGTACTAGCTACCAAGTCGGCTTTCGATTAGTTTCTCCTCAGTAAACATTGAGGCATTTTGTCTTGCAAAGCATTTGTTCAAAGAGATTTTAGAATATATAAAATGTTGTAGTGTCAATATGAGTGCCACATTAGGATAAAAAAAGCGTGAGCATAGAAACAATATGAGTGCCACTTATGCAGCGTTAATTAAGTCTTGTGGTATAAATTGTTGGCAAAACTGTTCATTAAAAATAGTATTGGGTTCATTTCGTACCAATTTTAATATGTTTTTAGCTGTAAAA
>JAAFKE010000040.1 GCA_013298215.1 Cytophagales bacterium
GTCGCTACTACCCGTTTGAAGCGGCATATCCAAGTACTTGCAAATGTTTTCGCGTTGGTGCATCACATCCAGCACATCCAACGGAAAACCCGACGGGTAGGCATACTGCAGCCGAATCCAGTCAATCCCTGGCACGTCGGCCAAGTGGTTGAGCAGGTCGGCCAGTTGGCGTTTTTTGTAAATATCCAACCCATAATAAGTCAAATCTTGGGCAATCAAAATAAGTTCTTTTGTGCCGCGCCGCGCCAGAGACTTGGCCTCGGCCACGAGCTCTTCGATGGTCTTAGAAACGTGGCCGCCCCGCATGAGCGGAATGGCGCAAAAGCTGCACGGGCGGTCGCACCCTTCGGCAATTTTTTGGTAGGCGTAGTGCACTGGGGTCGTCAGCAGGCGTTCGCCAACGAGCTCGTGTTTGTAGTCGGCTTTGAGGGTTTTGAGCAAGCGAGGCAGCTCGTTTGTGCCAAACCAGGCATCGACTGTTGGTATTTCGAGGGCGAGTTCGTCTTTATAACGGTGCGACAAACAACCAGTTACGTATATTTTATCAACAATGCCAGCCTCTTTTGCGTCGGCGTAGCGCAGTATCGTGTCGATCGATTCTTGCTTGGCGTTGTCAATAAAACCGCACGTATTAATGACCACAATGCTGGCATCGTCGCGTTGAGCCTCGTGGGTCACGTCGAGTTTGTTGCCACGTAGTTGGGTAAACAGCACCTCAGAATCTACAATATTTTTGGAGCATCCGAGCGTAACGATGTTGATTTTGCTTTTTTTTATTCCTTTGGTTTTCATAATTCGATGCGCTGTATTTTAGCGTTCGGCTTAAAGACGAGCGTTTTTTTTGAACCTAAATAGGTCAGATTTAATAAATTAGTTTGGTCGTCGAACAAGTCCATCAGCACGTCGTTTTGCACCGAAAACCCCCGTATGTCTTCGGCGCAGGGTACTTCGAGATACACCCACGTGCCGTCGGCTTCGTTTTCTTTGCCCACGTAACTACACGGTTTTTTCTGATTTTTGGGGCTTGTCAGGCCAAAGTGCTTGCGCACGTAACGCTCCACGGCGGCGTCGTTTTTGTCTTTGTTGATGACCGTAAATTTCTGCCCGCCGTTGTCTTTTCCGAGGGCGCGTTCGAGGTCGTCGGTAAAAACCCGTACACTCACCTCGAAACTTTTGGCGGGCGCGTTGTATTGCATTTGGGTAATACTGGTGTGGAAGTCGTGCTGGCAGCCAACGAGCATTCCCCAAAAAGCCAACGCCTGAAAAACGAACACTGGCATTACAAAAATAGCTTCATAATGTCATTTCCAAACGCAAATACCATCAGTCCCAGCAAGATAACCATGCCCACCTTTTGGGCGTTCTCCAAAAACGTGTCCGACGGTTTGCGCCCCGTTATCATTTCAAATAACAAAAAAACCGTGTGGCCGCCGTCTAAGGCTGGTATGGGCAGTAGGTTCATGAAAGCAAGCACCATCGAAAGCATTCCTGTGAGCGACCAAAACTTGACCCAGTCGAACACGTTGCCGTAGGCTTTGCCGATAGTCACGAAACTTCCCAGTGATTTTTGGGCCGAAATCTCGCCCCTAAAAATTTTTCCAAACGCTTTTATCTGGTCATAGACCGTCGAGAAGGCCATCGAAGTGCCCATAACTATCGACTGGCCGATGCCGTAATCGACGTGCGACGGTTTGAGGAGTGTTTGGGCAAAAAAGCCCACCGAGCCGTCGGGGTTCACCGTCAGGTCGATGCTCGTTGGCTGGTTGTTGCGCACCAAACCCAGCACCACCGGCTTGCCCGCATTGGCGTTGGCAAGTTCTTTAAACTGGTGGTAGAACGCAATGGGCGTTTGGTTGATGCTCACAATTTTGTCGCCCGCTTTGAGGCCCGCTTTTTGGGCCGTTGTGCCAGCGGGAACCTCGCCCACCAAAAACGGGGTGATGGGTTCTACGAAGGGTTTGCCCTCGTTTTTTTTGTCGGATAGTTTCTCGATAAAATCATTTGGAATTTCTACGTCCATCTCTTTGCCGTTGCGCACCACGCTGTAATAGCTGTTCGACTCGAGGAATATTTTGCGTATTTCGTTGAAGTCATCGAACGGTTTTCCGTTGATCTTTACGATCTTGTCGCCCGTTTTGAGACCCATTTCTTGGGCCATTTCGCCCGCCACAATGCCGTATTTAGCGTCATTGACCGAGTAATAGTTCTTACCGTTCACAAAGGTAAGGGCCACAAATATCACGATGCCCGTCAGCACGTTCACTACAATGCCACCGAGCATCACAATGAGGCGTTGCCAGGCGGGCTTGGCCCTAAATTCCCAGGGTTCGGGCTGGGCCGACATATTTTTGGTGTCCAAAGATTCGTCGATCATTCCCGATATTTTTACGAAACCACCCAGCGGAATAGCACCGATTCCGTACTCAGTTTCGCCTTTTTGGATGCTCCAAATTTTTGGCGGAAAACCGATGTAGTATTTTTCTACGCGCATTCCGAACATCTTGGCCGTCAGCAGGTGCCCAAGTTCGTGCAGACCCACCAAAATCGACAGTCCCAGAATCAACTGCCCTGCCATAATTAATATATCAATCATATTGTATAAGTTAGGTTTTTGCCTCCCGCACGGTTGTTCGCAGGGTGCGGGTCATTTTTAATTTTAAACCGATCAACAAAATTAACGTATTTTGGCCAACAAAATTCGATTGGGGTGTTTTTTCAAAAGCCATAATACCGATATTTGCACTCAGTCAATAAAAAATATGGTTCTGTGGCAGCTTTCTAAAAAAAATAGTTTGCCACATTGGGCGATAAACCTGTATCAGACTCCACACCTTCTAAACCCGTAATTTATGAAATACACCCGTGCCGCGTCGAGCCTACTTTTGGTGGTGGGTCTTACCTACTTGTTGAACCGCCCGCTGGGGGTTGTGCCCGCGCTGGGGCCGTTTTTGAGTCCGTTCGAGGGGTTTTGGCAAAATGGCGAAGCCGCCGCCAAGAACCCGTTTCGTCAGCTCACGCTCGACGGCCTCAAAGCACAGGTCAATATTGAGCTCGACGACAACATGGTGCCGCATATTTTTGCCCAAAACAACCACGATCTGTACCTTGCCCAGGGCTACATGACGGCCTACCACCGCCTGTGGCAGATGGAGTTTTATGCCCGCGCGGCGGGCGGGCGGCTGTCGGAGGTGCTGGGGGCGCGAACGGTGGAGTATGACCGCTACAACCGCCGCATGGGGATGGTGTACGGCGCCGAAAAATCGCTGGCGGCTATGATGGCCGATCCCGTTCTGAAAGAAATTTTGGAGGCGTATGCCGAAGGTGTGAACGCCTTCATTGACCAAAACCACGCGCGCGACTTGCCCGTGGAGTATAAGCTGTTGGGCTACAAACCCGAACACTGGACTCCATTGCACTCCATGTTGATGTTTAAGAACATGACGGCCATGCTGGCGGGCGGCTCCGACGATTGGGCCATGACGCAGATCAAACAAAAGTACGGGCAGGAAGTGGTCAATGACCTGTTTCCCAACTACCCGACCCGCGAGAGCCCCATTATTCCAGCGGGAACAAAGTGGGATTTTACGCCCTTGAAGCCCATTACGCTGGCCAGCGCGGTGGCTCCCAAAGTGGCTGGGCGGTTTGAGTTAGACGAAAAACCCGAGGGCATCGGCTCAAACAACTGGGCGGTGAGCGGCTCAAAATCGTCGTCGGGCTACCCCATTTTGGCCAACGACCCCCACCTGCAACTCACGCTGCCGTCGATCTGGTACCAAATCCAACTCCACGGCCCCGACGTGAACGCTTGCGGGGTGTCGCTGCCAGGTGTGCCTGGGGTCACGATTGGTTTTAATCAGGACGTGGCTTGGGGGGTGACCAACGTAGATGCCGATGTGATGGATTTTTACCAAATCAAGTTCAAAGACCCCTCAATGGCCGAATATCAACACGGTGGGCAGTGGAAAAAGACAACCTCCCGCGTTGAGACCATCAAAATAAAAGGGAAAGCAGATTTGATCGACACCGTTTTTTATACCCACCACGGGCCAGTTGTATATAACGAGGGGCAGAAACCGTTTAAAAAACAAGTACCCAACGGCTACGCCATGCGCTGGATAGGCCACGATGCGTACAGAGATTTGTATACATTTCATTTGCTGAACCGGGCCAAAAACCACGCCGATTACCGCAAAGCACTTTCGTTTTATGGCGCACCAGCCCAAAACTTTATCTACGCCGACCGCCACCGCGACATTGCTATTTCGGCAAATGGTAGGTATCCGCTCAAAGCCAAAGAGCAAGGTAAGTTTGTGATGGATGGCACCGACCCCGCCAACGACTGGAACGGCTGGGTGCCCGCCGAGCACAACCCGCACGTGAAAAACCCGCCGCGTGGTTTTGTGAGTTCGGCCAACCAATCATCGACCGACCCAACGTATCCGTACTACATAAATTGGCGTTTTGCGCCCGCCGAACGCGGAATACGAATAAACCAGCGGCTGGCCAATATGCAAGGTGCTACACTCGACAGCCTCCGTATTCTGCAAAACGACAATTATAACGTGGCGGCAGAGTATATTTTGCCCACGCTACTGCGGAGCGTGAACATAAAAGACCTACGCGGCGACCAATTGTTGGCCTACAATGCCGTTGAAACCTGGAACTACGACAACGGGATTAACGCCGTGGGAGCATCTATTTTTGAAAATTGGCTCGACTTGCTCGGAGCCGCAGTTTGGGAGGATGAGTTTGCCCGAGATGGCGATAAAAATTCGCTGCGCTACCCAACCCGCGACCGCCTCTACACCATGATGCTCAAGCAACCCACCGCCAAATGGTTTGATAACGTAGCCACCAAAGATAAAATCGAAACCATGAGCGACGACGTGACGCTGAGTTTCAAGAACACCATCGACAGCCTAACGAAGTGGCAAGGGCCTTTTGACGCAAAAACGTGGGCGTGGAACAAAACCAAAAGCACCGACATAAAGCACCTGGCGCAGCTGCCCGCATTTAGCCGAATGAACATCGTGAACGGCGGCGGGCGCGGCTGCATAAACGCCACCACCCAGCAAAATGGGCCGTCGTGGCGCATGGTGGTGGCTCTGGGCGAGAACGTGAAAGCCTACGGCCTGTACCCAGGCGGGCAGTCGGGCAATCCGTCGAGCAAATATTACGACAACATGATAAACAAATGGGCAAAGGGAGAGCTCAACGAGTTGATCTACATGAAAACCAAAGACGACAAAAGTGCCAAGATAATTGGTAGTTGGAAATTGGTAAATAAGTAGAAAGCCGTTGGTTGTGAGCCAGTTGGTTGTTTTTAAGTAGGTATTGACTTTTTAAATATTCGTAAAATGCTATACGTTTTGATTCTGATAGTTGGGGCGGTGGCCCAGTATTTTTTGCCCTGGTGGAGCATGCCACTGGTTTGTTTTGGGCTAAGTGCGTGGCTGGCAAACGGTGGTAAGACCGCCTTTTGGGCGGCGGCGGCGGGCATCGCTACGCTCTGGTTGGCCTACGCCATGTACCTACACACGGTAACAGACGGGGTGATGACCCAAAAAATAGCCCAAGTTTTTGTTGAAAAATACCCTTATCCAGCGCTTATGTTTGTGCTCACGGCCGTAGTGGGGGGGCTGGTGGCTGGTTGCGCGGGTATGGCGGGCTTTTTTGTGCGGCAGGCGTTTGCAAAACCAGAAGTGGCGTAATTTACTAAGCTGGGTCTACGTGTTGAGCCGAATAAAACCGCCGTCGATGGGGTAATCTACACCCGTTACAAAACTGGCCTCGTCCGAACACAGGTACAACGCCAGCGCACCGATTTCGGCGGGCTCGGCCATGCGGCCAATGGGCTGCGTTTTGGCCAACCGCTCAAACGTTTCGACCTCTTGGCCTGGGTAATTTTTGGCAATAAAACCATCTACGAAGGGCGTGTGCACCCGCGCTGGCGATATGCAAACGCACCGGATGCGGTCTTTTATGTAGTCTTTGGCCACCGAAAGCGTCATAGAAAGCACCGCCCCTTTGCTCATCGAGTACGCAAAGCGGTCGGCCAGGCCCACCGTGGCGGCAATAGATGCCACGTTCAGGATCACGCCGCCACCCGCCTTTTTGAGATGCTCAACAACACCAAACATACAGTTGTAGTAGCCTTTCACATTGACGTTATAGATGCGGTCAAAATCCGACTCGGAGGTAGTGTCTAAGCGGCCCACGTGCGCCACCCCCGCATTATTGACCAAAATATGAATGGCCCCGCTGGCCGCTATGCCGTCTATAACGGCCAGCACGTTGGCCTGGTTCGACACGTCCACGGCGTGGGCTTGTGCTTGGCCGCCTTCGGCCACAATCTGGGCAACTATCTGCTCGGCAACTGCCAAGTTGAGTTCTAAAATATGAACGAATGCCCCGCGTTGGGCAAAAGTCTGCGAGATGGCCAAGCCTATTCCGCTGGCACCTCCAGTGACCAAAGCCGTTTTTCCAGTTAAATCAAACATAGTTTTAGCGCTTTTACAATTTGGTTTGATGGATAAAAAAGCCGCTGCCTGTGTGCTCCGCCGTTGTCAGTGTCCTCACTGACAACCATACCACTGACAACACAGCGTTCAATATTATTGCGTTGTCCAGTTGGTTATTTCGTCTAAGGTGGGCATTTTTTCTTCTATTTTAAGTTTTTTACGTAGGCCGCCCAAGTCATTGAACACCTTGTTGGGGGCGGCTGCTTTTAGGGCTTCGATGGTGAGAATGTTCATTTTTTGGAGGGCGGCAACCCACACCAATGGCACGCCAGCCGCCTGGTAGTCGGCATCGGTGGCCATTTCTACCACCTTTTCGGGGCGCATCTGCGGCTTTTAGGGCTTCGATGGTGAGAATGTTCATTTTTTGGAGGGCGGCAACCCACACCAATGGCACGCCAGCCGCCTGGTAGTCGGCATCGGTGGCCATTTCTACCACCTTTTCGGGGCGCATCTGCGGAAAAAACAGTACCTCCTGAATCGACACGTTGTTGGTTAGCAGCATCGTGAGGCGGTCTATGCCAATGCCGATGCCCGCCGTCGGAGGCATTCCGTACTCGAGGGCGCGGATAAAATCCTCGTCCATGGCCATGGCTTCGTCGTCGCCGCGCTCGGCCAACCGCATCTGCTCCTCGAACCGCTCACGCTGGTCGATGGGGTCGTTGAGCTCGGAGTAGGCGTTGGCAATTTCTTTGCCGTTCACAAACAACTCGAACCGCTCCACCAAACCTGCCTTGCTGCGGTGTTTTTTGGTGAGCGGCGACATCTCTACGGGGTAGTCGATGATAAAAGTTGGTTGGATGAGGTTCGCTTCGACTTTCGCGCCAAAAATTTCGTCGATCAGTTTGCCTTTGCCCATCGAGTCGTCTACGTCAATGCCCTGCGCTTTGCACCACGCCTGCAAAGAAGCCACGCTTTCCATTTCGACGTTTATACCCGTGTATTTTTCGATGGCCTCCCCAATGCTCAACCGTCCAAATGGCCCCGCAAATTCGATGGTGTTTTGCCCCACCACCACTTGCGTTTGGCCGTTGGTGGCCACGGCCACGGCTTCAAACAGTTGCTCGGTCATGGCCATCATCCAGTAATAATCTTTGTAGGCCACATAAAACTCCAACGACGTGAACTCTGGGTTGTGGGTGCGGTCCATGCCCTCGTTTCTAAACATTTTGCCAAACTCATACACGCCCTCAAAGCCGCCCACAATGAGGCGTTTGAGGTACAATTCGTTGGCAATGCGCATAAAAAGCGGCATATCGAGCGTGTTGTGGTGCGTCTTGAAAGGCCGCGCTGCCGCCCCGCCGTGAATGGGCTGCAAGATGGGCGTTTCTACCTCGAGCCAGCCTTTGTCGTCAAAAATGCGGCGCATCGTACTGATTATCCGGGCGCGTTTCACAAAAACCTCCCGCACCTGCGGGTTCACAACCAAGTCCACGTAGCGTTGGCGGTAGCGTTGCTCGGGGTCAGTAAAACCGTCATACACCTTGCCGTCGGCTTCTTTGACCACCGGCAGCGGCCGCAAAGACTTGTTTAGGACCGTAAAATCAGTTACGTGAACCGACGTTTCGCCAGTTTGGGTGCTGAAAACGAACCCTTTAATGCCCAAAATATCGCCAATGTCCAACAGTTTTTTGAAGACCGTATTGTAGCGTGTTTTGTCGTCGTGGGGGCACAGATCGTCGCGTCTAAAATACAACTGAACCCGCCCCGTGCTGTCTTGTAGTTCGGCAAAAGAAGCACTGCCCATGATCCTAAACCCCATGATTCGCCCCGCAATAGACACGTTTTTGTAAACCGAGTCGTCGGTTTGGGGGGCTGTTGGGTCGTAGTTTTTGAGAATATCGGCCGCATTGGTGTTCACCTCAAACAAGTCGGCGGGGTAGGGGTCGATTCCCAAATTGATTAAGTCTTGCCGCTTTTGGCGGCGTAGGAGTTCTTGTTCACTCAACATTACGTATCTTTTATTGGTATTTTGTGCGGTTATTATTGCAAAAGGCTTTCCGCAAAATTAAGGAAAAGAATCAACAACAGAATTTAAAAAATGAGCAATAAGTTGTGCGACGGATAGCATGGCAGCTAAACTTTTAAGCCCCCAATGCGGTTAGTGATGTACAATAAACTCAAATAGGTAGTGCTTTATCCACAAAATTTAGAACAAAAATTAGGTTTCGACCGCATCCGCGAACTCCTCAAAGACGCTTGCATCAGTTCGTTAGGGCAGATTTACGTGGACAAAATGAGGTTCTCCGATAATTTTTCGCTCATCGAAAAACTCGTGCGCCAAACCGCCGAAATGAAGCAGATTGTGGAGTATGCCACTGAGTTTCCGACCACCAACTACTTAGACGTGACCGAGCACCTCCAAAAGGCGCGTATCGAAGGCACGCTGCTCACGCAGGAGGAGTTCTACGGCCTAAAACTGTCGTTGCGCACGATTCAGGAGTGTCTGCGCTTTTTTGAAAAACAAGAACCCGATGCCTACCCGTACCTTCGGGAGCTGTCGGGAGGGGTAAAGTTTGAGCGCAACATTGTGGCCAACATCGACCGGGTGATCGACGACCGAGGCGTGGTGCGCGACAACGCCTCGCCCGAACTGGCCGACATTCGCCGCCGCATGATTACGGAACTGGCGGGGCTGCGCAAAAAATTGGACTCGCTCCTGCGCAACGCCAAGGCGCAGGGTTGGGCCGCCGACGATGTGTCGCTTACCATCCGCGACGGGCGCATGGTGATTCCGATCGCTGCCGAACACAAACGCAAGCTCAAAGGGTTCGTACACGACGAATCATCGACGGGTCAGACGCTTTTTATCGAACCCGCCGAGGTGCTTGATGCCAACAACGAGATTCGTGAACTTGAATACGAAGAACGCCGAGAAATAAACCGTATTTTGACCCGCCTAACCGACCAGCTACGTCCCTACGTGGCTGATTTACAGCGCGCTTACCATTTTTTGGGAATGATCGATTTTTTGCGTGCCAAGGCAAAGCTGGGCAGCTCGATCAACGCCATAAACCCGCATTTCGAGAACCGAACCGAAATCGATTGGCGGCAGGTGAGGCATCCGCTGCTGTATTTATCGTTTCAGAAACAGGGCAAAAAGGTAGAGCCGCTGTCGGTGAATTTAGACCACAAAAACCGAATCCTACTCGTGTCGGGACCCAACGCGGGGGGCAAATCGGTAGCCCTCAAAACCCTCGGCCTGGTGCAATACATGTACCAGTGCGGTATGCTGGTGCCAATGGCCGAGGGGTCTAAAATGGGCGTGTTTCAAAATATATTTATCGACATCGGCGACGAACAGTCGCTCGAAAACGACCTTAGCACCTACAGCAGCCACCTGACGAACATGAAGTTTTTTTTGAGCATGGCGCACAAAAAAACGTTGTTTCTCATCGACGAGTTTGGCACTGGCACTGAGCCAAGTTTGGGCGGGGCAGTGGCCGAGGCCATTCTCGAAGACCTGGCAAAGTCGGGAGCGTTTGGGGTTATTAATACCCACTACACCAACCTAAAACTGTTTGCCGACAAAACCGACGGCCTCGTAAACGGAGCCATGCGCTTCGACGGAGCGAACCTGGAGCCACTCTACCAACTCGAAATCGGGAAACCTGGGAGTTCGTTTGCCTTCGAGATTGCCTCCAAAATAGGGCTGCCCGTGGCGGTGGTGGCACGTGCCAAAGAAAAATTGGGGACGCAGCAGGTCAATTTTGAGAAATTGTTGAAGGAATTGGACATTGAAAAGCGTGCTTTTGCCGACCAAAATCTGTCACTGAGGCTCAAAGACCGCAAATTGTCGGAGACGCTGGCCGAATACACTGCCCTCAAAACAAGGTTGGACAACGAGCAAAAGCGGATGCTCAACGAGGCCAAACAAAAGGCTAAGGCGTTGTTTGTCAATGCCAACCAACAGATAGAACGCACCATTCGAGAGATTAGAGAAAACCAAGCCGAGCGCGATGTTACCAAGCAGGCGCGGCAGGAATTGGAACGCTTCGAGAAAATTGACCTAAAACCAGAACCCGTTTATGACGAGCCGCTCAAAGAACCAGAAGAAGAGTACGAAAACGAAGGCGGAGATATTGCCGTGGGGAGTTTTGTCAGGATCATGGGGCAGAATACCATTGGCGAGGTAATTGCACTGCGCGGAAAAGATGTTGAGATCAGGATCGGTGAGTTGAAGTCTAATCTCAAACTAAACCGCTTGGAGAAGGTGTCGCGGAAGGCTTATAAACAAGCCACTGGCGACAAAACACCCGCGCCCAGAATCAGCGGCATTGACATGAACGAAAAAATGATGAATTTTAGTTTCAGTCTTGACATTCGGGGCAAGCGGGGCGAGGAGACCATTTTGCTGCTCGACAATTTTATGAACGATGCCCTCATGCTCGACTACTCCGAACTGCGCATTATTCACGGCAAAGGCGATGGTATTTTGCGAAACCTCGTCAGGACTCACCTGCGCACCTACAAGCAAGTGGCCAAAATGCGCGACGAACACGCCGACCGTGGCGGGGCGGGCGTAACGCTGGTGACGATGAAGTGATTTTGGGCTTCGTCGGCGGTGCTTACGCGCTACAAAAACGGCACAACGGTTTCTAAACTCATGCCCCGCGAGCCTTTGATGAGCACGTGCGTGTTGGCCTGGGGGTTGTCGCTGATCCAATTGTGGAGCGAAAATTTATCAGTAAAATAGTATGCCTTTGGCAGGGCGGGCAGGGCATCGGCCATGAGCTTGCCCGCCAAAATAACCACGTCGAAACCGCCCGTTGCTACCAACTGGCCGAGTGCCAGGTGTTCGCTGGGGGCATCGGTGCCGAGTTCGAGCATATCGCCCAAAATAACCATTTTTCGGGGTGCTGGGCGTTTTATAAAGCTCTCAATGGCCACGGCCATCGACGATGGATTGGCGTTGTAGGCATCCAAAATAATGGTGTTCGTGCCTTTCTCAATCACCTGCGACCGATTATTGTCAGGATCGTAAGCCGCCACGGCATCGTCGGCGGCGCGGGCATCGACCCCAAAATATTGGCCCACGCAGAGTGCCGCCGCTATGTTTTCAAAGTTGTATTGCCCCGCCAAATGTGACCTCACCGTGGTGCCGTAGGGGGTTTTGTACAAAATACTGGGCGAGTCTGCGATGAGTTCGGCGCGGGGGCTGGTGGTGTTTGTCAGATAAAAAATAGTTTCTTTGAACGTTCGCTCGCCGTGCATGGCCGCCAGCGTTTGGTCTTGGGCGTTTACGAAGACCGTACCGCCGCTTTGTGCCAAGTAGTCGTAGAGTTCGCCTTTGCCTTTACGCACGCCTTCGAGGCCGCCAAAACCCTCCAAGTGGGCTTTCCCTACGTTGGTAATGAGGCCGTGGGTAGGCTGGCAAATGGCCGACAGCAACTCGATTTCGCGCTGGTGGTTGGCTCCCATTTCTATGACCGCTATTTCGTAGGTGGCATCGATGGCCAGCACCGTGAGCGGCACACCGATGTGGTTGTTGAAGTTGCCAAGGGTGGCGTAAGTTCTCAATTTTTTGCTTAAAACCGCCGCGAGAAGCTCCTTGGTGGTTGTTTTTCCGTTGGAGCCCGTTAGCCCCACCACTGGGATTTTAAGCGTCTGGCGGTGCAAAACAGCCAAGGCTTGCAAGGCTGATAGACTGTCTTTGACCAATAAAAAACGCGGGTCGGTGGCTACCTCTGGATCATCTACGAGGGCATATTTGGCACCAGCTTCGAGGGCTTTTTGGGCAAAGCGGTTTCCATCAAACTTATCGCCCCGGAGTGCGATAAATAGGCAGTTAGGGGCAATTTTTCGGGTGTCGGTCGAAACCCCCGAACATTCTTTGAAACGATTATAAAGGTCTGGAATCGAAATAAACATGGCGGAGGGTAGTCAAGAAAAAGCTAATTTGGTAGTTATCGAAAAGTATTGAACGCTTAGGGTTACAAAAATAGAAAAATGTCCTTGTTGTTCAAGTGAAAATATTGGGGTCGTGCTCCTAATCGCATATTCTTGCACGATTTTGAAGCTGTTTGGATACTTAGGAATGAGTTTTGAATTATTGAATTATTGAGTGGTTGAATAACGCTTGATAATCAGCTATTTATATGTCAAAATCCAACTACTTATTTATTTTATGTTCCTTATTCAAAGAAAAACATGTTTGTAGCGTCTCTCCGTGCGATTGATGCTGCTATTAATCAACAAGGGGCGAGATCAATTTGATCTCGCCCCTTGGATTAACGCCCAGAATAAACCTTGGTTAGTGTTCCCACAAACTGTGTTCATACTCCATCAATTCGTGTTCAAATTGAATCGATTTCAAAAGTCCCTCCTTTTCGCCTTTGTAAATATTGACGATGTCCTGATCCAACGGGTTAGAATACTTGGTCAAGCGCCCGTTGAAGAGCCTTAGATCGAAAGCGTCAGCTAAGTTTTTGTGTTGCGCCGTGTTTTTTTCGTTGTACCAAATAAATTTCTTGGGGTCAGATCTAAACAACTTATCCAAATCTTTGAACTTAAACGCGGCCAGTGGTATTTCTAATCCCGCAGGATTTTTGTCAGCTGGTATAAAAATAGTAATCGTCTGAATGTCGTTGTAATTTCGCGATCTTTTCTTGTCGAAAATCCAGTCTTCTCTCACCTCCATCACATACAAGTCCGTCGGAAAGTACTCATCACCTGCGGGCATGGCGGCGGCCTTGGTTCTGGCCATTTCTGCCTTTATCGCTGTCGAATCTACTGTTGGTTTTTGTTGTACCAGTTCGGTTTTTGCACCTTTCTTGGTTTTTTTGCCTCCTTTTTTCTTAGGTGCTCCCCACGGGTCGTCCTCTACTACTGCCGTCTTTTTTTCGTTTTTGGCGGTAGTTCCCCAAGGGTCGTCCGCTTTGGGGGTTGTTTTTTTGTCCGCAGGTTTCTTGTCGTCCCACGCACCGCCCGCTGTGTTCTCGGTGGCAAAGCCAGCGGCGATTTCCTCAGCGGTTAGTCCCGTGGTTTGGTTGGGCATAATAAGTTTCCGCTGGAAGTCGTCGAGCGTAAGCTTTTTGGAGAGCGAGTCGTTAGAGTACGCATCCAGCAAACCCGCTTTCACGGCATCGATCAAATAACGGCTGATCTCGTTATTCTTAGAAAACATGGGTTGATTTATCTTCTCACGCAGGTCCACGCGCCGCCATATCGTGAGCTTTTTCATGATGTCGGCATCGTTAATATCACGAACCGACAGTGGATTGATCCCGTTATTGGTCCGCTCTTGGGCCACTGCTCCCGATATCACCAAGGCCGTGGCGATCATCGAACCAAATATTGTTTTTGTTACTTTTTTCATTTCCTAAACCTGTTTCCGTTTGACTTATAACGAGCTGATGGGTAAATTATTGGATCAATACAGGGTTATGATCTTAACTGGGCTGCCCACACCCGCATCGCTGATGTCGCCCTTGAAGTTGCGCCGCTGTACCGTGCCGATCTCGATAACGTATCGGTCTCCAGGTTGCGCCTGCTGTGCCAGCGATGCCACCGATCCACTGCCGTTTGAGATCGTAATCGGTGAGCCCACGGGGCGGTTGCCGCGCGCCAACCGAATAGTGGCTTCGGCTACGCGGTAGTTGGCGTCGTCTGGTGAGTAGTTTTTGAAGCTCTCATCAGGAATAACCCGAATAGAGATACTACGAACTTGCGACGCGGGCATTCCACGGCGTTCGTCCACCACCTGTCCACCCGCCAAAATCTCGAGTGCTGGTTTTGGTACTTTATTGACCCTAAACAAGTTATCTCCCAATTTATTGCCTTGGTTGAAAACGTTTATTGTCACAGTGCGCGAGTTTGGGACAACCGTAATTTTCCCACGTCCTCCCGAATTGATAACCTCGCCACCGTCGGCACTAAAATTTGGGTTCCAGAGTGCGCCCAATTGTGGGCTAACAATGCTCAGTTTGTTGGCACAACCCAGGTACAACGGAGGCGACGTGGCCGACTCGATCTCGTAAGATGGCTTGGCTACGAAATACTCCTGTTCCATTCGCACGGTTGTGTCGCGACCGCTGGGGGTCGAAAACGAAATTGACCCCGTGAGTACCCTACGGGCTAACCCCATTTTATCAAATCCGCCGCCCTGTGCCGTGAACTCTATTTGGCCTTTACCGTCTCTGACTGCCAATGAAGAGCCGTTCAGGCTCATGCGAGGTACCAGCGACGACGACGACGCAGCGATGAACATTTCGCCTTTGTACTTTGTTCCCGCCACTACCACCTTCGACTCGGCGCTAATCATAGCCAGGATTTTGTCGAATTTAATGTCTTTTGCACCTACTTTTGAGGCCAAAAAGTCAAGCGTTTCGGCCTCAATTCTACGAATGTCCGACTGCTTCTGGCTCAACACGGCCAGTGCAGCTGGCACTGGTGTTTGGGCAAAGTTCAGTTCTGCGAAATTTTTACTCCGCTGATCTGGATCTTTGCTGGTCATGGGGTCTTCTGCGGCGTCTAAGCCCAACTTATTAAACTTGGCTCCGCCAGCGTACTTGCCCATTTGGTCGGCGTATCCATTCAATTTGTCTTTGAGTGCAAATGCTTTTCCGTTGTTACCTGCACCTATCATGATGGAGGCTACTTTGTCTTCTTCGTTGGGGTTTTTGACACTTCCACTTCCGTTTTCATCCAGACCACCGCCTGCTTCGTCAATAATTTGCTGTTTTATAACATCAATGTCGGCAATGAGTGCCGATGTTGATTTGCGCACCTCGTCGGCTTGTTTCACCACGTTCATGTCTTCGGCGCGGTTGCCTGCCTTCTCGACCTGTGCTTTTATACTTTCGATAGTCTTTTGGTTAGATTTATTGGCTGTATTTGCCGAAAACTCCAAACTATTATTCAACAATTGAAACTTCTGTAAAAGCGACGAACTCACCTGCAGTGCCAACATGGCGGTAAGCACCAAATACATCATTCCAATCATCTTTTGACGGGGTGTTTCTTTTCCTCCGGCCATTTTATATCCTTTATAATTTTATAATTATGAATGTAGAGATTGTGGAATCACAATATTAGCCCCGCATGGCGGTGAGCATATTGCCGTAAACACTGTTGAGGGAGGTGATATTGCCAGTGAGTTTCGACATTTCGGTCTTGAACTGCTGCGATTCTTTGGTGGCGTCGGCCATGTTTGCCATCGCGGTGGTAAGATTGCCGTAGAAAGCGTTCATTGCTTTCAGGTGCTTTGAGGTGTCTTGCAGCTCGAGTTCGTAAACCGCGTTGAGTGCACCCAAATTTTTGGTCACCGCCGAGAACTGGTCTTTGTACTGGCTGGCATCTTTGGTGGCATCGGCCATGGAGGTCATAGCCGTAATGGCCACTCCGTAAGACTTGTTCATTTCGGTGATCGACGTTGCGGCCACTTTCACGTTCTTAGAGTAGTCGTTGGTGGCAATGGTAGCGTCGGTAATGTCGCCCAGCCGACCAACTGTGTCGGTCAAACTCTTGAATCCTTTACCTAAATTGTCAAAAATAGAGGGAGAAATATTGGCATCTGATAGCATCTTGTCCATATTTGCAGTCAATCCTTGGCCTTTTGGTGCGCCTTTTGCTACTGGTGCGGCATCGTCGCCCAACTCTGGATATACCTTTTCCCAGTCGTAATCGACCGTTGGCCGCGAGAAACTTTGCACTGCATACAACAAAAATATGACTGCCTCGGCCAAAAGCCCGACCGTCAAAAATACACCTGCGCCTTCAATGTGCATGATCTTTGCCCACGCACCCACAATTACAACTGCTGCACCTACACTATAAAACGTTGGAACGATACGATCCCAAAACATACTTTTCTGCGCCATTTTACTATTTTTTAAGTTAAGAAGTTACAAGTTTTTTTTAATACTGGTACTGTGCTTCGACGAGTTTTGCGAGCCGTCCAACAGGATGGCCGTGGAACCCGGTCACAAATGATTGAATTTAACGCTTACTTTTGCTGGCTGTGCGTCCGTATATGTTATCAACAACGCACCTGAAGCCGATGTATGAGCGCTTCTGGTTTTCGTTTTCCCATGAGCGGGTGCCAGTTTCGAGAAAATAGGAGATGTCTTTCCACGAGCCACCCCTCACAATCTTACGGGGTTCGTCGCCATTGTCATTCACGGGGTTCATGTCCCAAACTATGGCGGTGGCGTTTTCAGCGTAAGCATCTAAGCACCACTCGGCTACGTTTCCAGCCATATTATAAAGACTGTAATCGTTGGGGTTGAACTGGTTGGCGGGTGCGGTGTAGGGGTACCCGTCGGCATCGAAATTACCGCGCTGGGGTTTGAAGTTTGCTAAGTAGCAACCTAAGCCGTTGGAAACGTAGGGGTTGCCCCAAGGATATTTGGCCGATGATCTCCCTCCGCGCGCTGCCCACTCCCATTCTGCCTCCGATGGCAATCGAAATTTAGGCGATCGGAACAGCTTTTCTTTGGTACGGTAGTCGTTGTAAAGGTTCGACCGCCACTCGCAGAAATACCGGGCGGCTTTCCAGCTCACGCCCACCACTGGGTAGGTGTCGAAAGCCGGATGCGAGAAGTAATACTCCAGCATTGGGTCGCCGTTGTGGTAGGTAAAGTCCTTTTTCCAGACCGTCGTGTCTGGGTGAAACTTAGACATAATTTCTTCTTCACCCAATACCGACAGCGAGTCGGTCATCAGGGCGTTCACAAACTGGCGGTACTCGTGGTTGGTTATCTCGGTGTCGTCCATGTAGAACGAACTGATCGTGACCCGCCGGTTGAGATTTATTTGGGTTGCCGCAACGTCTTCGTCGGCCTGTCCCATCATAAAGGACCCCGACGGCACCAGTACCATTCCGAAGGGAGTGGTCTGTTTGTCGCCTTTTCGGCCAGTTGCCACAACCTCTCCGTTGTTTACGCCGGGCTCTGCTTTGTCTTTTTTACTGCTACCTTTTCCTTTTCCGAGTTTACTTTTTACGAAATTACAGCTGTCCAAAAAAACGATTGGAGCCAGCACGAGTAAACCACGAAGGGCAATTTTTACTATTCTTTGTCTGTTCATGACGATGAACTATTAAACTTTTGTTAAACCAGTTAAGAAACGAATTTTACTAATTTTATTGTATAAACAACTGGTATTAGTAAAAAAAGTATTAGCTTTTCAAGTACTGCCTGCGCGGTTTTCGCTAAAACGGAGCAAAATTACCACATTTACGTTGCAACAGCTAACAAAAATTGCGCCACACTGTTATTTTTCCCATTTTTTAATTAATATCTGAAGCGTGGTGTGCGCACAATGCTCTTTTTGCCAAACCTGGGGGCGTTAAAGTTATAGCCGATCATAAACTCGAACGATTGCGGTGTTTTGACCTCTTTGGGTTGTACAAAATCGTAAGCCGCGCTTATTTTGAGCCGGTTGTCCAATAAATTTACACCCGCTATTGCCACCACGGCATCTTGGAGGCGGTAGGTTGCTCCGGCAAAAATCTTGTTCTCAAAAAACGATGCCAAAACCCCAGCATCGAAGGTAACTGTTTTTAAATTGTTGGGCAAAAACCGCACCAACGCCACCGGTTGTAGCTGAATGTTGTAAGAAATGTCGTAAAAGTACCCAAATTGTAGGTACGCATTAGGCCTAAACAGCGACCCAGTTTCAAAACGTGGCTGGTTCAAATTGCTCACCGATGCGCCGATGTAGTAGTTGTCGGTGTCATAAAACACCCCCAAACCTATGGTTGGCTTTGTTTCAGTTACGCGGCCTGTTCGTCCTACCAAGAGAGGGTCGTCTTTGTCGTTGTACCTAAAATTATAGTCTAACGACAATTCTGTTAGCCCCACGCGGGCACCAAAATTAAGATTCCCTCGGTTTAAAACTGTTTTATAGGCATAAGAAAGCTGGTACTGACGCAGGCCTGACGGCCCAATTCGGTCGTTGAGGATGTGCAGTCCGAGGCCACCTCTGATAGACGCAAGCGGTACATCAACGGCTATGAGTTGGGTGGTGGCCGCGCCTCCGTCGTCGAAACTCGCCTGATAACCAGCGTACTGCGTCCTGTACATGAGCTGCGTGCGGGTCATGTCGGCGGTTCCAGCGGCGGCGGGGTTATTGAACAACGGGTTGAACATGAACAAACTCCACTGCGGGTCTTGCTGTTGGGCGTTGGTGGCGGTGCGGGTGAGCGTAAAAAAAAGCAGCAGGTATAAAATGGGGTGTTTCATGCGCGTCTTATTCGGTGCCATTGAGAACTTAAATTTGGGGTGTTAATGCTCAAACTGCGTTAGGATTTACAAGTAGCAAAAAATATCAGACAAAAAAAAATAGACCAGAACATCTGGTCTATTTCATAACGCGCCAACACCCCTAAATGTTGTTGGCTTTTTTGATATAGAGTTCCAACGCACCCGTCATGGAGGGCGCACTGGGGTGGGGAGCCTGAATGTCTAAAATTAGACCAGCTTCTAATACGGCTTTGGCGGTTGTAGGCCCAAAAGCAGCGATCCGGGTTTTGTTTTGTTGGTACCCAGGGAAGTTTGCTACCAGTGATTTGATGCCCGACGGGCTAAAAAAACAGATTATGTCGTAAAAAACGTTGGTTAGGTCGGACAGATCTGACGATACTGTCTCGTACATAACCGCCTCGGTAAGTTGCAGCTCGTTAGACCCCATAAACTCGGGAATGTCGCTGCGACGTTTGTCTGAACACGGAAAAAGAAATTTTTCGGTCTTGTGCTTTTTAATTAACTCCAGCAGATCGGCGGCTGTTTTTTGACCCGTAAATATTTTCCTTTTTCGGATCACAATGTACTTCTGAAGGTAGTTGGAGGTTTGCTCGGTGATACAAAAGTACTTCATGTCGGCGGGCATTTCCATTCGTGCTTCTTTGCAAATACGGAAAAAGTGGTCTACCGCGTTGCGGCTGGTAAAAATAATGGCGGTGTGTTCCATTATGTTCACTTTTTGCTTTCGTATGTCGCGCAGTGCCAAACCCTGTACCTCTATAAATGGCCTAAAATCTACTTTCAGGTTGTACCTGTCGGCAAGTTCGGTGTATGGTTTGTCGTCTGATGGGCGTGCCTGAGTAACTAAAATGCTTTCGACTTTATTAAGCCGTTCAGCTTCATTGGTAATACTTTGACTCATTGAACAGATTAAAAAGTGAAAAAACGGACGCTAAATCAGGTTATTATTCTTACCGCCACGATGAGTGGAATCAGTTCTGCGATGCAAAGGTACGCAATTAGAAACATATTTTTTACGGTCGCGGTGCTATTTATGGTAAAGTACAGCAAAAGGGTGCGACCCAAATAAAACAATGAAAACGACCAAACAACGAAGCTCAAAGGAGTAGATTGCCAATTTTGAAAGTAAAGCCCTCCCGAAAAAAGTACGATTGCGTAGGCAGAAAAGAAAATGAGGGAAGTCTGGACAATTTTGCAGTAGTGCACGTTCACTATTTTGTCTAACCTAAAAAGACCACTCAGTGCGGTCAATAGCACATATTTAGCAATGAATAAACCAAAAACTATACCAACTACCAACAAGTATTGTCCTGCCACGGTGACTATACTTTGGTCTTGGGAGGTAATAAACTTGAAGTAAAAGAAGGATTCGTTTTTGGATTGATAATACACATAAATGTATGCAATTAGTGCGCTCAACAACGTTAAAAATAACAGGTTATTTCGGCTCAATGGGCGATTTACTAGGAATGATTCTTCGCGCTGGGTGGTATTAAGGAGGTCGAAAATACTGAAGAATCGTTCGAATCCTCGGCGAGAAACATTGGACAAATAAGCGGCGTAAAACAGCACGATGAGCAGCCCCAATATTAGAAAGTTGCCAGAGGCTGCAATAAATCTGGGTTTAACGGTGAGTAGTTCGTCGGCGGGTAATACCTCAGCAATTGGATTAACGTTTTTGGCGTGGGCAATGTAGGCGCGTTTGGTGGTTATGCCTGGTGTGCCAAAAACCGATAAAAAAAGTTGGGGTTGGGCGTATTTTTTGAATAGACTGTCGATGTCTAAAACCAACCAATCGTCGGCTGGCAACGCCTGCTGGAAGGTGGCGTTTATGAACAACGAGTTGCCCTTATCTATTCTCAGCAGCAGTTTGTAGTGGCGGTTGCTCTCGAGGTCGATCGGTAAACTAAGGGCCGTAAAATTGCGGTGTTGTTCCTCCACAAATGGCACGTAGGCTTTGTACTTGGGGTCGAACACCGACCATTCGCTTTGGAGGTCGGCCACTAAAAAATAGCTATTGTTGGGTCCTGTGGCTTGTTGAGCTACCGACTGGAAGGCAATTAGCAAGCAAACCAAGCTGTAATTAACGCGCTTCATGTAGGTTGGTTTTCTGCTTTGGTTTTTATGTGTTGGGTACGAAACAAAAAATCCCTGCCAGAAAGCCTGCGGGGATTTTTTGTAGTCGTGCTGCACCTACGCGCGGCCTAATGCTTTGAGCATGGTTTCGCCGATGAGAGCGGGCGACTCTACGACAAAAATGCCACATTCGGCCATAATTCTCATCTTTGCGGCGGCGGTGTCGTCGGCACCGCCAATAATTGCACCAGCGTGGCCCATGCGGCGACCTTTGGGTGCGGTTTGGCCAGCAATAAAACCAACGACGGGTTTTTTGTTGCCAGTGGCCTTAATCCAGCGAGCTGCGTCGGGTTCCATGGTGCCGCCAATCTCCCCAATCATCACGATGGCTTCGGTGTCGGGGTCGTTCATGAGTAGTTCTACGGCCTCCTTGGTGGTTGTGCCTATGATGGGGTCTCCGCCGATGCCGATGGCCGTGGTCTGGCCCAGACCTGCGCGAGTGAGCTGATCGACGGCCTCGTAGGTGAGCGTACCAGATTTGGAGACGATCCCGATAGTGCCCTTCTTGAATATAAAACCAGGCATAATGCCTACTTTACACTCACCAGCGGTCATCACACCAGGGCAGTTTGGCCCAATGAGGCGGCAGTCGCGGTTTTCCAAATAGTTTTTCACCATCATCATGTCTTTCACTGGAATACCCTCGGTGATACAAATAATGACTTTGATACCTCCATCGGCTGCTTCCATGATGGCATCGGCGGCGAAGGCTGGTGGTACAAAAATAATAGACACGTCGGCACCCGCTTTGGTTACTGCGTCCTCTACGGTATTGAAAACGGGGCGGTCTAAGTGGGTTTGCCCGCCTTTGCCTGGGGTCACGCCGCCAACCACGTTGGTACCGTACTCGATCATTTGTTGCGCATGAAACGAGCCTTCGGTGCCCGTAAAGCCCTGTACAATTATCTTTGAATCTTTGTTAATTAAAACGCTCATTGGAGAATATTGATGAATGTTGGAATGAATTTGACTAAGTGAGTGTACGGCCGACGGTATCCGCCATGCGAACTCATCCAGCGGTAAAAGTAGAGCGAAAATACCAAAGCGCAAAACCGATTTTCGGGCCCGACTTGGTTTTAGGCTACTGCACGGGACAAAACAACTTAAAAAAGGTGTAACTGAGCGTAACAGAGGTGTAGTAATAGAGGTCGCTCTGGGCGGGATCGCTCTGCTGAAGGCGCTGGCGCAGGGGCGAGTCGCCGCCGATGTTATCTAAGTAGTCCGAGAAAGGTTGGCGCGTGCCAAACTCAACCCCCAAACTCCACGGCCTGCTGATTTCCCACTTTATACCCGCGCCAAACGGTATGCACAGGCCGCTGGTTTTGTAGCTACCCGTTCGGGGCGATGGGCTAGAAAAGTAGTAGCCCACTCCGCCAAACAAGTAAGGAGTCCAGTTGTTGTATCCTTTTTTAAAATTATATTTTCTGAAATTGTATTCCATCAATGCGTTAATCTCGCCGATGCGGGTTTTGAAGGAAGCGTTGCGGGCGCGTTGGAAAGGGTCTTTCGATTTGGCATCGGATGCGCCGATGCTACCTCCCAGTACCTCAGCGCGAAACGAAACAGCCTTGCCCGTATTGTAGCGAAAAAAGAGATTTGCTGCTGGTTGGTAAAAGCGGTAATCGAACGTCGGTGAGATGTCTCCTTTGTAGTTCATACCGCCAAGACCGCCCCCGATTTCGATTTTTTGGCCGTGGCAGAACCCGCCCAGCAGTACGGCAGCCCCCAAAAATAGTTGCTTCATTTGTGTTTTATCTAATAACGGGGCAACTCAAATTGCTCCTGCCGCGCAAAACGTAGCTAAAGGTAATTGTGCCGAGCAAGTACGTGTCGTTGCGCCCCGAACTGCCGCGCGGGTCGCCAGCGGTTTGGCCTTCTATGGGGTTAGTTAGGGGGTTTAGGCGGCTGTCGTTGGGAAAAAGTTGTTGGCTCACCAAATACTGGCGCACCAGATCGGTGCGGTCGCCCTCCAACTTTCTGGCGGCAATTACCTCCTGCGACCGGTTAGCCATGGCTTTGGCCAGTACGCTACTCAGCACGTTGGGGTCGGCATAAGTACCACTCACGTCGTCTAAGAAGTCGGTGTTTGTAAACCTAAAACCCAACTCTGCGCCTATGTTCATACGGTCATTTATTTTATACCTAACGCCCACCCCAAACGGAATGGCCACGCCAAATAACGAGTACGGGTTGGCATAGCCTGGTTGCCCTTGGCCTTCGGTGCCCAGTGGTTGTAGGGCTATCCATTTGTTGCCGTATATTTCTTGGAGGTTTTCGGGTACTCTGGCTACAGGGTTGTGCGCAAACGCCGCAATGCCCGCAAATAAATAGGGGTTAAACTTCGCCCGCTGCTCCGATGAACGACCATCGGCTTTCAAAAAATACATTCCAACCAGGCTAAACTCTTTTATATCGTTTCTGAAATGAAGGTTTCTCAGAAACCGAATGTTGGGTTGGCCCGAGTTGAAGGTGTAGTCGTCGCCACTAATACGCGCCCACGTGAAGCCCACTCTGGCGGCAAAGTGCGGCGACACTTGCCGCGTGTAGGTGCCACCTACGTTCCAGCGCATCATTTTAAAAACCGTTGCAATGGGCGTGCTGTAGCCAGCCAACTCGCCCACGTAGCTCGACGTGCCCACGCCCAAACCGACTGTAGAGTAGGGGCGGAAGGCATTGCCCCGCTTTTGGGTAAATGCGGCCAAATGGACAACCGTCAAAAGCGCGCCGAACAGTACTAATCTATGTCTTTTCATGTACTTAATCACTAAATGAACGGGCAAAGTTAAACAAAACCATTGGAATCAATTTTAGTTTCTTCTACTGGAACGGTACACCCGTTTTTTTATTTCAATGCAACCTAAAAATCACACTCACCTGGCTGTTTTTTGCGGGAAACTCGCGCTACACACCACTTTCCGTTTAATAAGTTTTTGCGCTCAAATGGTATTATCGGGCATATTTTTATTTTATTTGCACCATGGCAGATTTCCGAATCTATCGGAAACAAAATCTGCTATAATTATGGGCAATTTATTGGTAAACGGTTGTCGAACTACGGCAGCCGTTTCTTTTGTTTATGCCTGGTGGTATTTTATTTGGCAGTTGTCTAAAAATGTTTTTATAACCTGGGCATGTACGCACTGCCCCACGTTCATAAACTGGTAATCAGTCACTTTGGTTGTTCGCCCGTTGAGTGTTATCTCCTCGCCGATCAGGTCAAAGCCAAGGTGAAGGTGCTTGGTCGAGCTCTGCATTCCGTAGACAAGTCCCGATGTGTCGAAAAGCGGGCCGCCACTCTGGCCGCGCAGGCCAGGGGTACTCAGTTCTATGCCAGTTATGTGTCCATCTGCATTTGCAATGTGGCGCGTCACCATGCCGTCCATCGGAAAAATAGGCGTAGCAATCTGCCCTTCGGCAGTCCATTCAATGTCGTCGGTCGATGTTGAGTTTTGGTAATTAGTAAACTCTGGAAAAGGAAAACCCAACCTACACAGCGATTTACCCTGCTTGATGGCCTGCGTTTCTTTCAAAAAAACGGCGTGCCCAGTGTAGTATTTGTTTTTGAAATCCTTGAACTGCAATACGGCCAGGTCTTCGGTAGGGTGCAGGGCATAGTCGTATTGGCTGCTATCTACTCCGCTCACAAACGAGTGGCGAATGGCCGTGAGGGTTTCTGAATTGATGCCAAACTTACTTTTTAGGCGGGGTAAATGTTGTTTTTCAAAATACGGAAGCTTCTGAGCCGCCAGCACTTCGGCCTTGAATGTAAGGTAGTTTTGGGTGTTGCTCAAAAGTAGCTCTACCACGTGCCGGCAGGTAACGGCCGCGCCAGTTTCGTTTACAAAAAAAAGCGTGGCGCAACCCTTACGTATGTCCGACGAGCCGTACTGTTTGTATATAGAGTGAACCGCCCGGGTGTAGGCGCTCACCTGCTCAACTGCCTGAACGAACATTGAAGAACGATGGTAAGGAGAAAAAGATAGTTAAGCGTCCTTCCAGCGGATGGCGCATCCCACCGCTTTGGTAGAGGTGGTCACTACGGGTTTGCCGCCCAACAAATTAGAAACGGCGTCTTCTACGTAGCGCTTTGTAACTCCAGCGGGGTCTTGGGCGTTGTCGTCAATGGTGCCAGTATATTCTAAATTAAATTTACCACTGTTGTTTTTAAGTATAAAAACGTGGGGCGTTCTGGCCGCGCCGAAGGCTTTGGCCACGGTTTGCTTGTCGTCTATCATGTACGGAAAAGTATATCCTTTTTCTTTGGCGCGTACTTTCATGCGCTCAAAAGAGTCTTCCTCGTAGGCCACGGGGTCGTTGGGCTGAACGGCCAAAACTGGGTACCCGAGCGGCGCATATTTTTTGTCTAACTCCATAATGCGGTCTTCGTAGGCTTTGGCAAAGGGGCAGTGGTTGCAGGTAAAAACCACAATCGCACCCTTTTTGTCCTTGTAGTCCGACAACGAAACACTGTTGCCATCCACATTTTTGAGCTTAAAATCGGCTACGGTGGCACCAATTTCGTAGCCAGTTGCGGCCGAGGTAGCCACGGCGGCGGGGTCTTTGAGGTACAGCGTGGCGGCAGTACTCGACAGCACCAAGGCACCAATTGCGAACCAAAATCTCTTTTTCATTTTCGTAAAATTATTGTTTAACACCACTATAACAGTAAAACGATAGTTTTCATTTTAATTGTCAGGCATTTTTTTTGGCCTGAGCCACACCCGTTTACTACCGCAAAATTCCTGCCAAGTCTGTTTCGTTGGCTTTTATCCAGGCCGTTATTTCTTCTACAATTTGCGGCACCCCAATTTTGGGCTCCCAGCCAGTGAGCTGGGTCACTTTGGTGTTGTCGGTTATGTACAGTCTGATGTCGGCGGTGCGGGTTTCGGCCACGCTCGTAATGGGGATGGTATTGCGGGTAACTTCCTGACAAATTTGGGTGAGCTCTTGCAGCGATGCACTGCTGCCGAGGCCACCGCCTGCGTTGAGTATCTCGCCGTTGATGAGGTCTATGTGGTGCAACTGCCAGTCTATCAGCGCATAAAGGTCGTCTATGTGGAGCATATCTCGGGTTTGTTTGCCCGTGCCTCCGTAGCCAAAGTAGCCCAGTTGCTGCTTCCAGTAGTGCTTGGCAACCCACAGAACCATCACCCCCTGGTCGATTTTTCCCATTTGCCACGGCCCAGTTATCACGCCGCAACGGTTTATGACGGTTTTTAAACCATAAAACTCTTGGTACTCTTGGATCAGCAGTTCAGAGGCCAACTTGGTGGTTCCGTACAACGACCGTGCGCCCGCCAGCGGAAAATCTTCGGCAATGCCCCGCGCCGACACCCCGCCAACGGGCTGGTCGTTGGCCAGTGCAAAGCGGGTTGGTTGCTCCAAATAAGTAAGTTTTTCGATTGTCTTAATCGGATAAACCCTGCTCGTAGACAGAAAAATAAAGTTGGCGCGGTGTTTCAGGGCGTAGTTGAGGCAATTGACGGTCCCAAAGAGATTGGTGTTGATGAGGTAGTCGGGCGTGCCGTCCAGACCTGCCAAAACCGATGGTTCGGCGGAGGCTTCGATGACGGTATCCACGGCGGGCAGTGCGTCGAAATCCTCGCGGCTGCGAATATCGCCGTGCACAAATGTTACGCCGGCGGCCTTCAAACGGGCAAGGTTCAACTCCGAGCCGCGCCGTTTGAGGTTATCCAGACAATAAATTTGGTAGGCGGGATAGTTCTTTTTGAGCGCAATGGCCAGCGACGACCCCACAAAACCCGCGCCGCCCGTAATAAGTATCTTCATTTAACTGTAAGTTCGTTTGAGTTTGACGTTTTCGGCGGGGCGAATGACGAGCGGAACTTTTTCGACCTTCACCGCGCTGCTATCGAGGCCAAACCATTTGTCTTCGGAATTGGTAAACTGCTTGATAAAAAAGTATGCCTCCATCACGAGTCGCTCGAACATGGGCAGGTCGTTGTCGTAGGACAAGAATTTTTCTAAAACCACGAACCTAAAATCGCCGATCACATTGTTGCGGTTGAGTGATTCGTAGCGGCTCGTTATATCAACTTCTTTGTTTTTTACCATGTCTTCGACCACGCGCCGGAAGTACATATTTATTTTTTGTTCGACCCTAAAGCCCAGCCTGAAATTGACCTTTACGATGTCGTCGGGCTCGATCACGTTCACTTTATATTCCATTGTGTAGGGATCGTCGGTGGTATCTACGTGCACAAACCAGTAAATGTCGGCGCGTTTGGGGCGTTTTTGGAGAATCGAATAAATGACCTTCGATTCGATTTCGGACATCCGCGAGGCGTTGGACATAAAAATGAGGTGCGTGGCGTACTTCGGAATACTAATATCGCGGCTTAGTTCTTTGAGCGAATCGATGTAGCGGTCGAGTTTTACGTACTCGGTGAGGCGGGTTTTTACCAAAAAGGCACGGTACCAGATGACCATCACCGACCCAATGGCCATTGCAATGAAGATCGTCACGTAGCCACCGTGCGTAAATTTAAGCAAGTTTGCCACCAAGAAAGACCCCTCAATGGCGGTATAAACCACCAAAAAGAGTACTACAAACCACATCGGATACTTTTTGGCGTACATATAATACGACATCAAGATGGTGGTCATCAGCATGGTGAGCGTAATGGCCAGGCCGTAGGCTGCTTGCATGGCTTCTTCTTTTTTGAAATAGAGCACCACGCCAATGCAGCCCATCCAGAGCAAAATATTAACACTCGGCACGTACAACTGGCCTTTCTGCAAACTTGGGTAAACGAGCCGTACTTTTGGCCAAAAGTTGAGCCGAATGGCCTCGCTAATGAGCGTAAACGACCCGCTGATGAGCGCTTGGCTGGCAATAACGGTGGCGGCGGTGGCAATGGTAATTCCAGGAATCAAAAACCAGTCGGGCATGACGGCGTAAAATGGCTTGAGCGTGCCGAGGGTTTTGCCGTTGAGGTTGGCAATGAGCCACGCGCCCTGCCCAAAATAGTTGAGCAACAGACATATTTTAACAAAAATCCAACTCATTCTAATGTTCCCACGGCCGCAGTGGCCCAGGTCAGAGTACAGTGCCTCGGCCCCCGTGGTACACAAAAACACCGACCCCAGCAACCAAAAGCCCTCTTTGGTCTCGAACAGCAGGCGGTAGGCGTAGTACGGGTTGAAAGCCTTCCAGACCAGTGGCGACAGCGGAATATTGACCAACCCCAGCACCGCCAGCATGGCAAACCAAATGAACATGACTGGGCCGAAGCCCTTGCCAACAATGTTGGTGCCGAAAATTTGAATCAGAAAAATACCCGAAATAATGGCAATAACGATCGGGATGGTTTGAAGGTCGGGGTACAAAATCTGAAGCCCCTCAATGGCCGACGAAATTGAAATGGGCGGCGTAATGATGCCGTCGGCCAGCAGGGTAGAACCCCCAATAATGGCTGGGATGGTGAGCCATTTTTTATGGCGCCGAACCAGCGCAAAGAGCGCAAAGATACCTCCCTCGCCCCGGTTGTCGGCCCGCAAAATCAAGATCACGTATTTGAGGGATGTTTGGAGGGTGAGCGTCCAAAAAACGCACGACAACGCCCCCAGAATAACGTCGGTTTCAATGGGCCGGTTTGAGCCCGTAATCGCACTCATTACATAAAGCGGCGACGTACCGATGTCGCCGTAAATAATTCCCATGGCAATCAAAAGCCCGGCGGCGCTTACTTTGTCAATGTTGTGGTTGTGACCGTTTTCCATGTAATGGAGTTTACTGGGTTGTTTTATTTACTGCCGCCAAAGATAGACGCAAAACGTTTTGCTTGTTTCTGAATTGCTAAAAATGTTGGTCTGAACGCCTACAAGCCGCGCCAAAACAACTATTTTTACGCTTTGATTCAAAAATAAACGACTGAAATGGAATACAAGCACCGCGAAATTGAGCAAAATTGGCAGCATTTTTGGGAACAAAACCAGACCTATCGGGTCGAGATCGACCACAGTCGCCCCAAATATTACGTCTTAGATATGTTTCCGTATCCGTCGGGTGCGGGCCTGCACGTGGGGCATCCGCTGGGCTACATTGCCTCCGATATTATCTCGCGCTACAAACGGCTGAAAGGGTTCAATGTGTTGCACCCCATGGGCTTCGACAGTTTTGGACTTCCCGCCGAACAATACGCCATTCAGACGGGGCAACACCCCGCCATAACGACCCAAGAGAACATAAAAACGTTTGTTGGACAGCTCAAAAACATGGGTTTTAGTTACGATTGGAGCCGAGAAGTACGCACCTCTGACCCCAATTATTATAAGTGGACGCAGTGGATTTTTAGGCAGTTGTTTGAGCATTACTACGACAAAACCGCCGATAAAGCCCTGCCCATCGCCCACCTGATTGCCCAGTTTAACGAAGGTGGGTCGGGGGCGGTAAATGCCGCTTGCGACGACGATACGCCCGTTTTCGATGCCCAAACTTGGCGCACCATGGGTGAGTTTGAACAACAAAAAATGTTGCTAAAATACCGCTTCACGTTTCCCGAGGAGAGCCACGTGAACTGGTGCGCTGGTTTGGGCACGGTGCTTTCCAACGACGAAGTAAAAGACGGTGTTTCTGAACGCGGCGGTTTTGCCGTGGAGCGAAAACTAATGAAACAGTGGGCCATGCGAATAACCGCCTACGCCGACCGCCTGATTTCGGGCTTAGACACCGTAGATTGGCCCGAACCACTCAAAGAACAACAACGAAACTGGATTGGGCGAAGCGTGGGCGCGAGCGTTAGGTTCTCGCTTTCAAACGCTTCAACTCCCCCGCTGGGGGTTGGGGGGCTCGAGGTTTTCACCACGCGCGTCGATACTATTTATGGTGTGAGTTTTATGGTGCTCGCTCCCGAACACGATTTGGTGCAGGCGCTCACTACGCCCCAACAAAAAGACGAGGTAGCTGCCTACCAAACTTGGGCCGCCAACCGCAGTGAGGTAGACAGAATGGCCGAAAGAAAGGTGTCGGGGGCTTTTACGGGGAGCTATTGCGTCAATCCGCTCAACGACCAGCCGGTGCCGATCTACATTGCCGACTACGTGCTGGCGGGCTACGGCACTGGCGCGGTGATGGGCGTGCCGTCGGGCGACCAGCGAGACTGGAATTTTGCCAAGCACTTTGGTTTGCCGATTGTTTCTATTTTAGACGCTCAAAAAGGCATTGACCAACAGGCCGATGCCACAAAAGAGGGCCGCTACATAAACTCGGGGATCATAAACGGCCTAACCTACAAAGAAGCCACCGATAGGCTCATAAAGTGGCTGGAAGCCAACAACGTGGGCAAGGGCAAGGTGCAGTACCGCCTGCGAAACGCTGTTTTTAGCCGCCAACGCTACTGGGGCGAACCCGTGCCAGTGTATTTTAAAGACTACGGCAACGGCCAGCCAATGCCCTGTTTGATAGACGAGGCCGAGCTGCCCTTGGAGTTGCCCAAAATCGACAAATACCTGCCCACCCAAACGGGCGAGCCACCGCTGGGCCGCGCCCAAAATTGGAAATACCACCAGCAATACGACTACGAACTCTCGACGATGCCTGGCTGGGCGGGGTCGTCGTGGTATTGGTATCGGTACATGGATCCGCAAAACAGCGAGGTATTTGCCGACAAGACAGCGATAGACTACTGGCAGCGCGTCGATTTTTACATTGGCGGCTCCGAACACGCCACGGGGCATTTGTTGTACAGCCGTTTTTGGAATAAATTTTTGAAAGATTTAGGACTCGTACCGCACGAAGAATACGCCGCCAAACTGATAAACCAAGGCATGATTCAGGGGCGGAGCAATTTTGTTTACCGAGTTAAAAACCAAACCCCCGCCGACGCAGATGCCAACGATGCGCCTGCTGGTGGCGGCGGTACTTTTGTTTCTTTTGGCCTAAAAGACCAGTACGAAACCACCAAGTTGCACGTGGACGTGAACATCGTAGAAAACGACTTTTTAGACCTCGATGCCTTCAAAAAATGGCGCGCCGATTTTGCCGATGCCACCTTTATATTAGAAGATGGCAAGTATCTGTGCGGAGTTGAGGTGGAGAAAATGTCGAAGTCTAAGTTTAATGTTGTGAACCCCGACACCATCGTGGAAAGATACGGGGCCGACACCCTGCGCCTGTACGAAATGTTTTTGGGGCCGCTCACCGATGCCAAGCCCTGGAACATGAACGGCATAAGCGGTACGTATAATTTTTTGCGCAAGATATGGCGGCTCTTCTTCGACGACCAGACCGACCAGCCCAAGTGGGACAATGCCCAACCCACCGCCCAAGAGCTGAAGGTGCTGCACCGCACCATTAAGCGCATCGAAGAGGACATTGAGCGGTATTCTTTCAACACGGTAGTGAGCACGCTGATGATTGCGGCAAACGAACTTACTGAATTGAAGTGCCACAAAAAAGCCATTTTAGAGCCACTCGTCGTGCTGTTGTCGCCCTACGCGCCCCACATAGCCGAAGAACTATGGGCAAAATTGGGCAACAAATCAGGCAGTATTTCAGCGGCTACGTTCCCCGTTTTTGACCCCCAGTATTTGGTCGAAAACACCTTCGAGTACCCCGTTCAGATCAACGGCAAGGTGCGCGTTAGCTTGGTGTTTGCCGCCGATGCGCCCCCCGCCGATATTGAGCGGGCGGTTCTCGAAAACGAAACCGTCATCAAATGGATGGAGGGTAAGCAACCCAAAAAAGTGATTGTGGTGCCGCGCCGCATTGTGAACGTGGTACTTTAAACACCGATTTTGGGGATAATGTTGTTTTTGTATCTCCCTGAAAATCAATAATATGGTAGTTTTAGCGCAAAATAATTTCTTTTTTTTGCGCTAAAACTTGCGTAAAGCACACGAAAGTTTTACTTTTGCATCTCGAAACACAACAGAACGTTGTTATCGAAAATTAAAAGTAAACGCAAAAGTAGCTCAGCTGGTAGAGCGCGACCTTGCCAAGGTCGAGGTCGCGGGTTCGAACCCCGTCTTTTGCTCGAAAAAGCACCGCAGCGGTGCTTTTTTTTTGAGGTTAGTTATTTGAATTGCTGGGATGGCGGAATAGGTAGACGCGCAGGACTTAGTTCGATGTTTAAAAAATTTGAGTGCTCTTGGGGAAATCCAAGATGTAGAACTTCTCAAAGTCGGTGAAGCCTTTAAAATGGTAATACCGAGCCAAGCCCCAAAGAAACTTGGGGAAGGTGTAGAGACTAAACGGGAGGTACCTAAAATTCGGTAACGAATCATGGTAAAGATATAGTCCAGACCACAAATCCCGATTTTCGGGAGCAACGAAAGTTGTAGTAGGTACGAAAATCCTGTGAGCAGTAATGTTCGTGCGGGTTCGATTCCCGCTCTCAGTACGTAGTGTGCAAAAAAGAGAGTAAAAAGAGTAAGCAAAAAGGGTATAAGTAGCTAATTAACAGCCATTTATACCCTTTTTTGTTTTTTATGCTTATTTCTTGTTTAGCTATTGCTTTATTAAAAAGTGTCAGAAAAGTGTCAGAATTTTGTCAGAAAAAAACTGTCAGAATTTTACTGACTTCATAGACACAAAAAAAACCGTGCATCATACACGGTTCACACTAAAAAATAACCTAAATCTCTAAGACATCCTATTAAAGAAACGGTTCATATTTTTCTGAAAGAACGTCATCACATAGCAATTCATATTTAAACCATCTTTTATATGCGGCATCTCTCAGCGTGGCTCTATTAGTCGGGTGTCCTTTGTAAGTACTGTACTCTCGTTTGATTTGTAGGGCTTTATACCTTTCTTCACTTTGAAACCGTCTATGAAAAATAACACCC
The DNA here is from genome assembly GCA_013298215.1 of Cytophagales bacterium. Lineage (GTDB taxonomy): Bacteria > Bacteroidota > Bacteroidia > Cytophagales > Spirosomataceae > JAAFKE01. Next base: position 32,672 of record JAAFKE010000040.1, read on the forward strand.
ACTTTTGAACAACTTTGGGACTCATAATAAATCCTATGCTGATAAGCCTCTCTCGACGTGAATCTCTCATAACCATCAGCCATGTATAAAACCTTACACGCCCGACCGCTCACGGGGCAAACAAAATACAGCACCCGCCCACGCCCTAAATTACTCGGTATTGAGGTAAAAAAGATTTTATAGTCATAATCAGTAACCTCGCCCGTGTGTTGCTTGGTTACTTTGTAGAATACCCTCAAATATCCATTGTTATCATGCAGTTTACTTTCAAAAGAAATCTTAGCATCATTATTCCATCTAATTACTCCACCCACATCTGAGTTTTTAACAATTAGCCCTTTTTGCACCAACTGACTAATATTAAGCCTCATCACGCTTTCTGTTGTCTGACTTGTACCATATCTACCCATGTTGTTTGATTTAATGATTTGACATTTTTTGTCATAAGAAACACCTTATTATAGACAACCCTCAAAACCTCATCTATAATACCGTTGAACACTCTTAACCTTTTGGTCGAGTTCTGCCATTAGTTCGCTCGGCTCGGTTAGCTGAGGCATGGTACAAATCTCTTTTATCATGGCTTTGGTTCGGCTTGCATATTCTGGCCTCTCAAATTGCCCCCGTTTTCTGGCCTCCTCTACCATCTCAAAAACCGCCCCTTGCCCCATTGTCATAACCGCTTGCAAAAGCAACTGGTCTAAAAAGTCTTTGGGTTTTAGTTGTGCGTTGTCTTTGAATGCCATTTTTTTAAGTTTGTTTATACTGTGATACTCATGTACCCATCTATCACAAAAACCCATGTAAAAGCCCTCATCGTACAGTTGTCGGGCTGTCAGTTCGGTTATGTTGAATAGCTTACTGAGGCGGTGCAAATACCTCAGTTCAAACCTTAGTACATTTTGTTCCTTAAAGATAGCATGAATACCAACGCCCTTTGCCCTACATTCTGCAATTTTATCATAAAACAACTTGGTACGATTTGCCCCATTATAATAGAGGCTCGTTTGCTGTTGGGTTCTACTAAAATGCTGGCAATCGCCCAAATATGGATAATAAATTGAGGGCGGGTGTTTCACCAAAAAGTTATTAGCCATATCAGCCCGCTTCACTACTGCCTCAGCTACTTTTATTTTGAGTGTGTCAGATAGTGCCTCTATTGCCCGCTCGGTGTCGCCTCTCGTTATTGTTTGCAAATTGTCATCTAAATACCATTTGGCCAAACTGCCTTTGATACTCACGCCCCTATCGCTCAAAATTAAATTTAGGTTTTTCAAGTCGCCCGTGATATAATAACTCTCGCCCCGCTGGTGTTCGGCCACTCGGCTCAGTAAGGGGGCAAGTTCTAAACCCGCCCCCTCTTTCCACAAATGTATGCTATCGTACATAATTGACATTTTTTGTCAAAAATTGCCTCAATAGTTAAAAAATGGCCGTGCCGTTGCCCTGAGTCGCTCAATTTCAGCATCAAAGCCCCCATCAATAAACCTATCAAATTGGCTTTCAACTATTCGGGCGGTGTTTGCCAATACAAAGCACTCAATTTGAGTGTAGTCGTTATTGACCAAAAACAAAAGCCCATCGCTGGCATAGTCGCCCCATGCAAAATTGAATAATTCTTGATTTGAAAAATCTTGAAACAAAGACGTGATATTATTGCCGTTGGTCAAACAAACCTCAGCACGCCTTTTGGGATTCGACCTCACCACCTCTCGGCATGGACTTGGATAAACAGCCAAATGTCCTTTGGTATTTTTTAGCCGTTCAATGTTTGTACTATTGCCCGCATACCCAATACAGTCTAAACGTGCCGCTGACCTAATTTTGTGAGCCATTCTTAACCCATCGCTGAGGCGTTCAAATTTAAAATAAGCCGTTATCATACCCTTGCCCCTCCCTTAACTTCTTTTTTAAGTTGTAAAGCCGTTTTGACAGGGTTCTGCAAAAGCCATGAATCAACCTGAGACCTCTCAAAAAACAACGTTTTGCCGTTGGGGCAAGAATGAGGCACCGCCCGCCCGCTCGTTAGTTTGTAGCCATAACTTTTTGAGATACCCACGTACCTACAAAAGTCATCAAAGTTTAATACTGTTTTTTGGGCAAGTAAGCCCGCCTCGATTCTATCGAGTTGTTCTTTTACTGTTTCCATTTTAAAAACGTTTTAAGTTAAATAAAATGGCTTGCAAGCCGTTTGGCGTTAATTAACGATGCAAAATTAGAAAGCAAGAAGTAAGCAAAAGAAATCTTAAAATCTTAATAAGATTCAATTAAGATTAACAATGATAGTTTTTGTCCTCCCCCCTTATGCCGCAACCACTATTGACTGGAGATACTCTTGATTCTTATAGACCATTTGTGGGGTCTTACCTTTGAGAGCCGAATGGGGTCTGTCAAAGTTATAGGAGTTCCACCATA
>JAAFKE010000041.1 GCA_013298215.1 Cytophagales bacterium
ATCCTAAACAGGCTTTTAATTCTATAAGTGTGAGCATTAGAATAAGAAGAAAATTAGTTTGCAATACAAATTTAACTCTTTTCTATGCTCACGCTTTTTTTATCCTAATGTGGCACTCATATTGTTATTGTGAGTTGGTATTTTAATCCGCTCAGGGGAGTAGAGTACTTGAACATCGGGTGCGTACCGTTCGTTTGCCAATATGATTTCGGTGGGTAAAAAATAAGCGAACGACTTTATAATAGAATTTGAACCCGATACTATTGGGAGTGCCAGGCAGAAACCGTAACTTGCGGGCGGATTTAAAAACAACCAAGAAATGTCAAAATACAAAAATATCGGCTTCGATCCCGAAGAAATAGAAGCCCTCCGCGATGAGTGCGAGGAACTTGAACTCACTTTTGTGCTGGTGGACGAAGAAGAGGAAGACGATATGAGCGACACGGGCGAGTACGTTCGGTTTCAGTTCGTTGGCAAGCACGAGGGCCAAGAAGTTATTTACGACACCATCATGTATTCGCTGCGGCTCCACCACAGCAGCATGATCTATGAGCGGGCCACCGAAGAACTGCGCAAATCGTTTCCCGATTATATTCCAGTTGAGGAGCGCGAGGAGGGTCAAAAGATAAAAGGCATGACCGCCGCCCAAGAGGAAGAAGCCGAACAAATGTTGGCCGAAATCATGGACTTGCTCGAAGACGAGGAGGAAATAAAGGTGAAAGAACACCTGGAATACGACCACGAGTTTGAATACGGCATCGGCTTGGACGTGGCCCTCAACGTGGAAGAGGTGTCGGTGGAGGTGATCGAAAAGTTCATTACCGACTTCAATGCCAATGCTGTGAAGCTCGACCCAACGCTCTATTCTTTCCAAAGCGAAGAAGAGGATGAAGACTAATGCCGCATTTGAAGGCACTGCGTCTTACGTGGCCACCCGCGAATTGGCCGTTGCGGTCAATGCGTCGGTGGCACTTCAAAAACCACTGCTCATAAAAGGAGAGCCAGGAACGGGCAAAACAATGCTGGCCTACGAAGTGGCCAAGGCTCTCGACAAGCAGCTCATAACCTGGCATGTAAAATCTACAACCCAGGCCCAGCAGGGCTTGTACGAATACGACGCGGTTTCGCGTTTGAGGGACTCTCAGCTCGGCGAGGCCATCGACGATGTGGCTCATTACATCAAAAAAGGCAAGCTGTGGGAGGCTTTCGACTCGGAGGAGCAGGTGGTTTTGTTGATCGACGAGATCGACAAAGCCGACATTGAATTTCCCAACGACCTGTTGCAGGAGTTGGACCGCATGGAGTTCTACTGCTACGAACTCAAACGCACCATTGCAGCCAAGCACCGTCCGATCGTAATCATCACGTCGAACAACGAAAAGGAGCTGCCCGACGCTTTTTTGCGCCGCTGCTTCTTTCACTTCATTCGGTTTCCCGACCGCGAAACCATGAAGCAGATCGCCAACGTGCATTATCCCAATTTGGCTTCGGAGATGCTCGAGCGCGCCATCAAGTCGTTCTATTCGGTGCGCGACGTGAAAGCGTTGAAGAAAAAACCGTCTACCAGCGAGCTCATCGACTGGATCAAGCTGCTATTGGTGGCGGGAGTAAGCGCCGACGACCTAAAAGACTTGGAAACAATGTCTGAATTGCCGCCGTACCTGGGCGCGCTGCTCAAAAACGAGCAAGACTCCGACCTCTACCAGGCACTCAGGCAGCGCAACACCAAACCGTACTGAAACTAAACTGACAATCTAAGTAGATGTTCCTCAATTTCTTTTTGTTGCTTCGCCAGAACCACTTGCCCGTGAGCCCGACGGAATATTTGGTGCTGCTCGAAGCCCTGCAAAAGGACGTGATCGATTACAACACCGAAGATTTTTATTTTTTGAGTCGATCAGTGCTCGTAAAAAATGAGCAGCACTTAGATATTTTTGACCGAATTTTTGGCGAGTACTTCAAGGGCATAGACTCCATCGATGCCCGCGAGGTGTTTGCCGAACTACCCGATGATTGGTTTGAACGCGCCCTAAAAAACGAACTGTCGGACGAGGAACGTGCGTTGCTCGAAAAGGAGGGGGGCTTGGAAAAGCTCATGGAACGGTTCAAAAAAATACTCGACGAACAGCGCGAACGCCACGACGGCGGCAGCAAATGGGTTGGCACGGGTGGCACGTCGCCGTTTGGTTTTAATGGGTACAATCCAGAGGGCTTTCGGGTAAAAGGCCCACCAGCGGGCAACAAAACGGGGGTGAAAGTCTGGGAAAATCGCGAATACAAAAACTTGGACGAGAACGTTGAGCTCAACACCCGCAACATGAAAATGGCGCTGCGCAGGTTGAGGATCCTGACCCGCGAAGGCGCACAAGACGAGTTTGACATTGACAGTACGATTACAGAAACGAGCCGAAACGGCGGGGTTCTGGATATTAAGATGCAGGCCACCCGCCAAAACAGGGTCAAGGTTTTGATGCTTTTCGACATTGGTGGCTCCATGGACGAGCACGTCGAGATGTGCTCGCAGTTGTTTTCGGCGGCCAAGTACCAGTTCAAGCATTTGGAATTTTACTATTTTCACAACTGCGTGTATGAACACCTCTGGCGCGATGCCGAACGCCGCCACGAAACCCGCCTGGCCACGCTCGACGTGCTGCACAAATACAACAAAGACTACAAGGTAATTTTGGTGGGCGATGCCTCCATGGCCAGCTACGAACTTACGAGCGCGCGCGGGAGCGTAGAACACTACAACGAAGAATCAGGAATGGTCTGGTTGGAACGCCTCAAAGTCCAGTTTCCTGATTTGGTGTGGCTCAACCCCGTTTTGTCGCCGTACTGGCAATATACCCACAGCCTAAAACTAATCCGCGATTGGTCAGAAAACCGAATGTTTCCGCTCACGCTCGGTGGCCTAACGCAGGCGATGAAATGTTTGAGGAACCGTAAAATTAGGTTTGAGGAATGACGTTGTTCTACCAGCCAGACGTTGAAAACAGCGCTTTCTTGACCCCAGAAGACAGCCGACACGCGCGGGTTTTGCGCCTCAAACCAGGCGATTTTATTCAAGTAACCGACGGAATTGGGGGACTTTTTGATGCCCAATTGACGAACATATCCGACAAAAAAACGACTTTTAACGTCACCCAGTCGCAGCGCGAAGTGGGAAAGCGGGATTTTAGGATTGAAATAGCACTTGCGCCAACCAAAAACTTGGAGCGGACGGAGTGGTTTGTCGAAAAAGCGGTTGAAATGGGCGTTGATTCCATCCAGTTTTTTAAATCTGAACACTCCGAACGCCAGTTTTTGAAAACAGATAGGCTACATAAAATTGCAGTTTCGGCCATGAAACAGTCGCTACAATATTATTTGCCCCGTATTGGCGAGTTGCAAGACTACACAACTTTTGTGCGGTCGGTTCGTTTTGAGCGCAAATACGTTGCCCATTTGCCAGACGGTGCCGCGCCCAGTCCGTTGCTGACGGCGGCCAAAGCTGGCGAGAGTTACACCGTTCTGATTGGCCCCGAGGGCGATTTTACGGCCTCAGAGTTGGGTTTGGCGAACCAATTTGGCTTTGAAACAACAACGCTCGGGCAAACCCGCCTGCGCACCGAAACCGCCGCCTTGGCCGCCTGCACCATTTTGAACGCCCTAAACTGGTGAACGAAACCGAAAAACGCAACCTAAATATCACCTTAACGTTGTTTGCACGCATGAAATACCTCAAATACGTACTCATTTTGTTGTTAATTGGCCACGGCTTGCTGGCCAGCGCCCAGTATTCGCTCAAATTTGCCAAAATGAAGTACGGCGGCGGCGGCGACTGGTACGCCAACAAAACATCGCTGCCCAACCTGATTCAGTTTTGCAACCAAAACCTGAGAACAAATATTTTTCCCGACGACGACATTATAGAACCAGGGAGCGCGGATATTTTTTCGTACTCTTTTGTTCACTTAACGGGGCACGGAAACGTGGTTTTTACCGACTCGGAGGCCCAGAACCTGCGAAAATACCTGCTGGCGGGCGGCTTTTTGCACATCGACGACAACTACGGTTTAGAAAAATACGTCAGGCGTGAGATGAAGAAGGTGTTCCCCGAATCGGGCTTCGTCGAAATCCCGTTCAACCACCCCGTTTATCACCAAAAATATGATTTTCCGAACGGCTTGCCCAAAGTACACGAGCACGACGGCAAAGCACCGCAAGGCTACGGAATTTTTTGGCAGGGGCGGTTAGTCTGCTTTTTTAGCTACGAGTGCGACCTTGGCAACGGCTGGGAAGACCAAAGCGTTTACAACGACCCCCAAGAAATTAGGCTGCAAGCCCTGCGAATGGGGGCAAACTTGGTACAATACGCCCTCACCAGTAATTAGAACGTAACTATTTTTGCCTTTTGATGTTATAGATATAGTACAACTTCCCCAAACCAGTCGTCAATCATAATCCACAACCAACAATGTACGCAGTTATTGCCGCTTTCGTCGCTCATTGGTATCTCTCGTTGTTTTGCCAGACGTTTTTTCTCCACCGCTATTCGGCCCATAAAATGTTCACGATGAACAAGTTCTGGGAGCGTTTCTTTTATTTTTTGACTTACTTGTCGCAGGGGTCGTCGTACCTAAGTCCGCGTGCGTATGCTATTTTGCACCGGATGCACCACGCTTTTAGCGACACCGAAAAAGACCCGCACTCGCCCCACAACACCAACAACGTGTTTTCGATGATGTGGCAAACGAAGGAAATTTATTTGGGTGTACTGAGCCGAAAACGCCAAGTGGAAGCCCGTTTCGAAAAAGATTATCCAGTGTGGGAGTTTCTCGAAAAACTGGCTGGTTCGTGGGCATCGCGCATTGGGTGGGGTGCTTTGTACTCGGTTTTCTACATCCTGGCGTTTGTGTACCTGGACATGCACTGGGCTTTTTTCTTCCTGCTGCCGATCCACTTTCTGATGGGGCCCATCCACGGTGCAATCGTAAACTGGGGCGGCCATAAGTACGGCTACCAGAACTTCGACAACCACGATAAGTCTAAGAACTCGCTAATATTCGATTTTTTTATGATGGGCGAACTTTTTCAGAACAATCACCACAAGCTGCCCAACCGGCTAAACTTTGGTGCAAAATGGTTCGAGTTCGATCCAACCTACCCAATCATAAAGGTGCTCAACCGTTTGAGAATCATCGAGATAAAGAAATAGCGTCGGGTCGGGGGCTCCCTTGTGGGGCCCCACATCCCCCAACTATGGGGTCCCACATCCCCCAACTGTGGAGCCCCACCCAACTATGGGGCCCCACAAGGGAGCCCCCGACTACAGTTTTTCTAAAATTTCAAACCAGTTATTCACCCGCTCGTAACGGGTTTCGGCGTAGTTGTGGGGGGCGTTGAAAAGCAAGCAGCGCGCCGACTCTTGCCCCGCGAAATTGCGCGGCATATCGTCCACGATCACGTCGGCGCGAAGAATAGATTTGTGCCCGCAAAAAATCAGGTTCTGGTACGGCACAAAGGGTAGGTTTTTTTGCAACCAGTCGTACTTTTCGCGGAACGAGTTCGGGAACTCCATGGCGGCAGTGGCCACGTAAACGTCGTATTTCGCCGTTAGTAGTTTCACGGCCTCCACGGCTCCTTCTTTGGCTGGAATGTCGGCAAAAAAGCCAGGTTTGTGCAGTTCTTGGTAAATTCTCTCTTTGTGTTCGGCAGTTAGCAGGTCGTTGAAAGCACGAACGTAAAAATCTTCGAGGCTAAAATCGGTATCGAAGTCGCGAAGGATAATTTGGGCCATCTTTCCGTAGGTATCCACAATTACGTCGTCTTGGTCGAGTACTAAAATAGGTTTGGATTTGATAGACATGGTTGGTAGCAGTAATGGAACTTTTTGAACGACAAAGTTCTTTATATTATTGAACAAACATTACTATTTAACAAAAAATATCATGGGAAAAGCAATAGAAATTACCGACGCAAATTTTGCCGACATCATCAATTCGGACATACCCGTACTGGTAGATTTTTGGGCTGAATGGTGCGGACCCTGCAAAATGATCGGGCCAGTTGTAGAAGAACTCGCTGGGCAATACGAGGGCAAAGCCATTATCGGTAAGATGGATGTGGACATGAACTCGCAAGTACCAGGTCAGTTCGGGATCAGGAGCATTCCTACGCTGATGGTTTTCAAGAACGGTCAGATGGTAGACAAAGTAGTGGGGGCGGTTCCCAAGGCGGTTTTGGAGCAAAAAATCAGTGCGCACTTTTAGGGTTCAGACAAACCCAAGTAAACAAAACGGGATTGGTCTCAACGCGAGGCCAATCCCGTTTTGTTTTCAATAACGCCAGCTTTTCAAGTCAGCATCGGCGGGTGCGGCGGCGGCGATGCGCTTCAATATTTTTTCGACGTACATGGTGTTGTAGCGCAAACGGCTCAGGTAGTTTGGGCTATTTGGGTCGCCGTTCCAGCAGTGCTCGGCGCGGTCGCCGTAGGCCACTTCGCACCCGCAGGCGGGATTTTTGGTTTGTTTCAAGTAATCTTCAAACAAATAAACGGCATTGTTGAGGTAATAGTTGTCCATGTCGCCGCAGTAAATGTGGATTTTACCTTGCAGTTTGGGCCCTAATTTTGCCCAGTCTCGTTTCACAATGTGGAGCAGGTCGTAATTTTCGCGCCAATACTCGGCTACTTTCGGGTCTATTTGGCCCGTGAGCTTGTTCCAAATTGGTTTTGGGTAGCCGTTTTCGCCCACGGGCGAATAAACAGCCTCCCAAATATCCCACTGGTCGCCCGAGCGCGAGTTGCTTCCGAGTGCCAGTTCGCGGTAGTTGGCATCTTGGAGCGTGGTTTTTACGTGGCCCAGGTAGTCGCGTTTGCCAGGACGGAGCGTTTTTTTGAACGGCCCCTCGGTGTAGTAGGCATTTTTGTCCTTATAAATGTCCACGACCGTGTAGGCGTTGAACGAAATAGGGTCTGGGCAAGCCGCAAAACAACCGTTGAACATATCGGGATAAAAAACCTGCGTGGCCAATGCCTCCCAGCCGCCCGTTGAGCCGCCGTAGGTAAAACGCGCCCATCCTTGGCCCAACCCCCTAAACTGCCGCTCGATTTCGGGAATCAGCTCGTAGTGAATGGCATCTCCGTAGGGCCCCAAGTTTGCCGAATTTACGGCGTAGGAGTCGTCGTAGAAAGGGTTTGCGTGCTGAATTTCTACGATCAGAAAGCGCGGGAAATCGCTGGCAGTCCATTTTTTGTAGAAATCGTGTGCCTCCTGCGCGGCCATTTTTTTGAGCCCGTATTTATTGAATCGTTCGCTGTAATCGCTCGTGTCGGCATCGGCTGGGGGAGGGGTCTCGGCAAACCCGTCGAAGTCGGCGGGAAAATGCCCGTGGTTCACGCAGAGCGGGTACTTGGCCTCGGGGTGCTGCTCGAAGCCGTGCGGTAGCAGCACGTGCGCACCCAAAAACATGGGTTTGCCCCAAAATTCGGTCAGTAGTTTGCTCTGAATCCTGATGTGTTTAATGTACTTGGTGTCTTTGGGCTGGGGCAATTCGGGGTTTTCGCGGTCTAACACCAGCCGAACAACCGTTTTTTTGTCGGCGTCGTAGCTGATTTTCTGGGGTTTCGAGAACAAATTACCAGGAGCGGTTCGCCAGTTTTGGCCTTCGCCCCGGTCGGCGGGAAGTTTCACAACCGCGCCGTCTTTTCGCACAAACGTTTCGTACTTGTGCAGCACAGCCTGCACCCAATAGTTGCCCGTGGGCAGTTGTTTGAGGGCGTTGATGGGATACCCAAACGCCGAACCGTCGAGCAAAACGGGCTGGTTCGCGCTCCAATCGGCCACATCCTGGCCGTATAACTGCTGGGTATCTACCTCGTCTTTGACCTGAAAGCGGGGTTCGGCCTTGTCGTTGGTCGAAAAAATAAACAGCAACCGACCGTCGAATTTTTTGCCTTTATCGGCGGGGAACGATGCCGAAATTTGCGTTTGGGCGTGGCTCAAGCACGACAGCAAACACAGCGCTATCAGCACGGGCAGGGATTTTTTTTGGTGGATCATCGGAGTAGTAGTTTAATGGTGAATTTTGAATGAGTGAATTATCAAATTATTGAATAAATGACTGAGTCCATAGTAAAGTGTTGATAGTTAATTAGTTGCAAAAAGATTAGTGTTGAAACAGCCACGTAAAAAAATCGGGCATTGCTCTGCCCCACGTTTCGGGGTTGTGCTGGCCGTGGGGTACTTCGAGGTATTTTAGGTCTTTGTTCCAACCAAAACCTTTCTTTTCCAGCTCGGCGATCAAATCGAGGGTGTCTTCGATCGAATCAATAATGCCGTTGTGGTTTCGGTCGTCTTTTTCATCGTCGGTGCCAGTTTGGAGCCAAATTTTGAGTGCGGGTTTCGTGGTTGTTTGCCGCACCGCTACTTGCACAATTCGGTCGTTGTGGTCGTCGTAGCCATCTTCGTAGGCTTTTTTGCGCCACCAAAAAGACCCCGAAAATGCCCCAACTTTGCCAAAAAGCCCATCGTTGTGCCAGGCCAAATCGAAAGCTGAAAGGCCACCGAGCGAAAACCCTGCTACGAAGTTTTGGGCGGCGTCGGTGCTCAGGCGGTATTTTTTTCGTGCCCACGGCACGAGTTCTTCCACCATAAAGCGGGTGTATTGCCCCGCCAGTGCGCCCCGGTTTTTGTAGTCGGGCGTGGCCGCAACGCCGTACTCTTGCATTCGGTTCGAGTCGGCGTGGATGGCCACCACCACAAACGCCTTGGTTGGGTTTTGTGCCACAAACTGCCCGTATTTCTCTACGAAGTGTAGGCGTTCGAGGTCTTGCCCGTCGTTCAAAAATAAAACGGGGTATCGTGTTACGTTTTCGTGATAATTTGGTGGAAGTACGATTTCGACCGTAACTTTGCGGCCAAGAAAATTAGACTCAATTGCTGTGTTTTGGAGGGTTGGTTGGGGTAAAGGTTGCGCCATGGGTAGTCTAAAAATCACCATTAAGCCCCAAAAGAGACTTTGGTATAATTTGATTTTGTTAAATTGTCTTTTTGTAAGCTCAAAATTCATATTATTGTAAAATTACTTGAAGGTTATTTCACTTTTAAATATACAGAAAATTGCAAGAACGCCACGTAAAATTTTATTCCCACATCCTCAACCGAGACATTGACCTGCTGGTGCACGGTCACTACGGCTACCCGATTTTGATGTTTCCAACCTCAATGGGCAATTATTACCAAAACAAAGACATGGGCCTGCTCGATTCCGTGCGGGGCTCTGTGGAGGCGGGAAAAGTGAAGCTTTATAACGTAGGGAGTATTGATTTCGACTCGTTTTATGCCAAGCACCTCAACGCGGCGGGTCGGATTTATAATTATAATTTGTACGTTTGGTTCTTGAAAAACGAACTGATTCCAGCCATTCAGCGAGAGTGCAGCGTGCACCGCATTGGGGTGGCGGGCTGCAGTTTTGGGGGGTATCACGCCGCCAATTTGGCGTTTCGTTTCCCCGATCTGTTCGACAATATGTTTAGTATGTCGGGGGCCTTCAATATCAAGAGTTTCATGGGTGGCTATTATGACGACAATGTCTATCACAACAACCCCGTAGATTTTATAAATAACGTCGAAGGGTGGCGCTTCAACCACATGAACATTGTTTTGGGAACGTCGGAGTGGGACATTTGCCGCAAAGACAACGTTGAGATGTCTCAACTGCTGTCGTCGAAGGGAATCAAACACTGGTACGACGAAAAGAAATGGGCCCAACACGACTGGCCCGTCTGGAAACAAATGTTTGCCGAATACATCTCTAAATCAGGTTTTTAAGTGATCCCACAATAATCTAACATTCAACATTAATCATTAACCAACTAAAACAGAATGAAAAAAATTGCGATCCTTCACGGAATGGAAAATACGTTTCCGCAGGCTTTTGTGGAAAGAGTGAACGGCATGAAAATTAAGGGCATCGTGGCCGAACCCGTCAGCATTGATTATTTAGAGCAGGCCGTGCCAACAGACTACGCCGTGATTATCGACCGTATTTCGCAAGACGTGCCGTTTTACCGCGCTTGGCTCAAAAATGCGGCGCTGTGTGGCTCGGCGGTTATTAACAACCCTTTTTGGTGGAGTGCCGACGAGAAGTTTTTTAACAACTGTTTGGCCGAAAAACTGGGGGTTCCCGTACCCAAAACGGTACTTCTGCCGTCGCACGCGCGGCCTACCGACACCACCGAGACATCGTTCAGAAACATGAAAATGCCCCTCGATTGGCCACGAATGTTTGACCGCATTGGTTTCCCGGCCTACATGAAACCCCACGACGGCGGCGGTTGGAAAAGCGTGTACAAGGTCAATGATCCGCAAGACTTGTGGAACAAACACGCCGAAACCGACCAGTTGGTGATGATGCTCCAAGAAGAAATACACTTCGAGGACTACTACCGGTGCTACTGTTTGGGGCAAAAGTACGTGCACATTATGCCCTACGAGCCGCGCAACCCGCACCACCTGCGCTACGCCACCCAGCCCCAGATGCAGGGCGAAGCCTACAAAAAAATGATGAAAACCATCACCGATTACGTGCTGCGCCTAAACAAAGCACTTGGTTATGATTTTAATACGGTTGAGTTTGCCGTCCGCGATGGCATTCCGTATGCCATCGATTTTTGCAATCCCGCGCCCGATGCCGACGTGAACTCGGTGGGCCAAGAAAATTTTGAGTGGATTGTTGAAAACGCCGCAAAGTTTGCCGTCGAAAGAGCCCAAGCCCACCAAGACGACCGCATGAACTTATCTTGGGGTAGCTTTGTGCGCACGGGTGCCACGAACCAGCCTACCGCCAGCTTGGCAAATGAAGCTACCGAGAATAGCAGCACGCCAAAAGTAAAAGCAGAAAAGGTGGAAAAAGTGAAGAAAGAAAAGGTGAAGACCGAGAAAAAGAGTAAAAAATAACGCCCAAACGCCAACGGTATGCACAGATTCACACTCGGGATTGAGGAGGAGTTCCAAACCATCGACCCAAATACGCGTGCGCTGCGGTCGCACATGTCTAAAATTGTGGAGGGCGGAAAAATAACCCTCCACGAACGCGTGACCGCCGAAATGCACCAGTCGGTCGTTGAGATCGGGACTAATATTTGTAATAATATTCAGGAGGCGCGCCAAGAGGTTACGTACCTGCGCCGCATGATTATTGAACTGGCCGACAAGCAAAACCTCAAAATTGCGGCGGCGGGTACGCACCCGTTTTCGGACTGGCAAGACGAGCTCATTACCGACAATCCGCGCTACGAGAAGCTCATCGACGAACTGCGCGACGTGGCGCGGGGCAACCTCATTTTTGGCTTGCACGTGCACGTGGGCATACCCAGCCGCCGCGAGGGCGTGCAGATCATGAACGCGGTGCGGTATTTTTTGCCCCACATCTACGCGCTTTCTACCAACTCGCCGTTTTGGTGCGGGCGCAATACGGGCTTCAAGTCGTACCGCTCCAAGGTTTTTGATAAGTTTCCGCGCACGGGTATTCCCGATTTTTTTGCCTCCGAACACGAGTACGACGACTATGTGAACCTGCTCATCAAGACGGGGTGCATCGATAATGGTAAAAAAATCTGGTGGGATATCCGCCTGCACCCATTCTACGACACGATCGAGTTCAGGATCTGTGACATTCCGATGCGCGTCGATGAAACCATTTGCATTGCGGCGTTGATGCAGGCGCTGGTGGTCAAAATTTACCGGTTAATGTCTAAAAATTTAAACTTTCGGCTCTACCGTAGGGTTCTTATTAACGAAAACAAGTGGCGGGCGGCGCGCTATGGTATTCAGGCAAAACTGATAGACTTTGGCAAGCAAGAGGAGGTGCCTTATAGTATGCTGATGCAAGAAATGTTGGATTTTGTGGACGATGTGGTCGATGAACTTGGCAGCCGCAAAGAGGTGGATTATATAAATACCATTCTTGCCAACGGAACGGGGGCCGACCGGCAGTTGGCCGTTTTTGAGCAGTCGGGCGGCGACCTCAAAAGTGTAGTGGATTATATTGTGTCCGAAACTCAGTACGGGCTTTATTAATTTTTAGTGATGCGAATAGCTATTTTAGATATGTATAACGGTGCGCCCAACGAGGGCATGCGCTGCCTAAAAACCATAAGCGGGCGTTTTTTGGCCGCACCAGGCGTGGAGGGCCACTACGATGTTTTCGACGTGCGCCAGCACTGCGAAATTCCCGAAATACACCAATACGACGTTTTCCTGTCGTCGGGCGGGCCAGGCAATCCCGTTCCGGCGCAGTTAGACAAACCCGAGCGCTGGGAGCGCAAGTGGTTCAACCTCATTGACCAGATATGGGAGCATAACCGCCAGCCGCACGCGCCCAAAAAGTACCTGTTTCTGATCTGCCATTCGTACCAAATGGCCATCCACCACTGGGGTTTGGGCAAAGTCGGCAAGCGGGGCTCTACGTCGTTTGGTATATTTCCGATGCCGCTCACCTACTTTGGGCACACCGAAAAACTATTTGCGGGCCTCCCCGAACCGTTCTATGCCGTCGATTCGCGCGATTACCAAGTTGTTGAACCCAACAGTGCTGCGTTAGATCGGATGGGAGCCAAGGTGCTTTGCGTGGAAAAAGAACGCCCCCACGTGGCACACTTAGAACGCGCCACAATGGCAATTCGATTTAGCAGAGAAGTTTTTGGCACGCAGTTTCACCCCGAGGCCGATGCGGAAGGTATGCTTAGGCACTTTGAAAAACCCGAAAAGCGAGACGGGATTATTAAAAACCACGGCCAGCAGAAATACCAAGACATGGTAGATTCTCTGCACGACCCCAACCGAATAATGCGGACGGAGGCCACGCTGATTCCTGGTTTTATTGAAAAAGCCTACAATATTTTGTATGCCCACAAAGCGGTAGTCTTGTTTTGAGCGTGGAGGTAGTGTAATTGATGTTTGTGAACGGGTATAAGCCACCACCCCACCAGTACGCCCCTCGTAGCGGGTAAAACGTTGTCATGATATACACCTAAACAAATCTTGGTAGTGCGTTTATTGTAGTAGACTTTTTTTGTTGTATCACTTCTGACTATGATGTCCCCCATACTTATTCATACTACGAAAGATGTCTCGGCAATTACTTAACCAAATGGAAGATAACGAGGGAATCAAAAATCGAAGAAAAATGGCTGGCTGGTATGGTGATTACCTGACACGGATATTAGCCCATATTTAAATGCGTTTAACCTAAACGAGTTTGACTATCAATGAGTTTGGTGAAAAATTTACTTAAGCTCACCAGGTTTTTTCTAAAAACTAACTTCACCGTTCATCAGCATTTGTATTTTACGGTCTATGAGTTGTAGTTGTTTGCGTATGCTATGTTTCTCGGTTGGTCTCAGGTTCATATAGCTATTGTAGTCGTTTTGGGCTTCTTTATATAGTTTAAGGGCTTTTGAATTATAGCCGTCAGCTTCTTTGGCTTTGGCTAAATTAAAAGTTTCGTTGGCTTTGCTCAACCATTCTTGTGCTTTATCGTCTTGCTCAGGGGGGCGGGTTGTAGTTACTTCGTTTGGTTGGGGTTTGGGTGGGTTTGTTATGGTATCTTGTTTTGTTGGTTGGTTGGTTAGGCTGCTGTCTGGGGTCTGTACTGGTGGTGTGATAGTTTGTTGAGTTATGGTTTGTGTGGTGTCTGTTAGTACGAGGGTTGTATCTATCGCTACCTGCACGCTGTCGGGCTGGGCTGTTGCGTGTTGTACCCATTGGCCAATATTATCTTTAAAAACATAGCCTGTACCTGCTAAAACACTCAAAACCAATGCCAAAACAAGCATAGTAGTATAAGAACGTTTGGCCACAACGGGGGCAATAACAACAGTAGCCTCGGCAACAGCCCTAACTATGGCCACCGACTGTGGGCCGTCTAATAGCACCGCTTGGTCAGGGTTTTCTTTGAGGGCTTTATAGATGAGCTTGGCTACGTCGGCACGTTTGGGGTCTGCAATGAGTACATCGTTGGGCATGAGCTGTATGGTTTGCCAGCCCTGTGCAATGTCTTCGGTGGTTTTGGTGGCGGTTTTCCACCTGCTAAATTGGCAGTTACCACCGCTGAAGACAGTAGCTTTGCCTTGTGCATCGAGCCATAGCAACCCAATACTATTTACAATTTGGTCATCTGAAAATGGGTAGTCTTGTTTTTTTTTTGTTTTGTATTGGCTTCTGTACCAATCAAAATAATCATTTAACAATGCCTCAAAACCGACTTGGCTGAGGTTGTTGGTAGCGAGCCATTGCCCCAAACGATTGAGTAACTCAGGCTCTTTCGTAAGTTCACCAATACCAACAGCCAGCCAAAAGTTATTTGCATCTTCTTTGAATATAGCTGTATTGGTGGGATTATGGGTTTGGATTTGATAGCTAAAATTTGACATGATTTATGTAAATTGGGAATGATTGATACTTTTATACTTTGTAATACCTGATTGTTATTCGTGGCATGGTCGGATTACAAATCCTATTCGCTTCGGTGCTGGATTGCAAATCCAGCACAACGAAGGAAACTATTTTACTTTATTTTTGTTTATGAACTTAAAAGATAGGCTCATGCGATTTATTGATAAGTATCCTCAATTGTTAAAAGACCAGTCTTTAACGACTTTATTGGTCCAAATGACTTATGCAACGATGGACTTAGAAAACCAACGAGTTGATGAACCTATCCTCAAAAAAATGGTAAAAAAAATTTTGCAAGAATCGCCATCAAAGGCTACTTAGTTCTTGCGATATAAGTTGAACCAATGGCACTAAAATACCCTTATCTGCTTCTCTAAGTGCTTGAATATATGTTTTTCGTGCATCGCCTTCTCTGTGATACAGTTGCAGTGGTGCGTACCCAAATTTGAGCGCTATAAAATTGAGCAAGATTCTACCCAGCCTGCCATTTCCGTTTTGAAAAGGATGAATTCTTACAAACTCATGGTGGTAATGTGCCATTAGTAGCGTTTGTTCTTCTTTATTACTCACTTGTTTTAGCTGAAAATTTAGATTATCTACAAACTGATACATTAAAACGGGTACTTCGTATGGGGCAGGTGGTGATATTTGCCCGACTACAACATTTATTTTTCGCCACTTCCCAGCCCAATCATATAGTACGCCAAAAGCTATTTTATGTAGCTCTAAGAGCTTTTCGATGTTTATTTCTTGCTCTGCTTCCATGTTGAGTAGGGCTATTTCTGCTCTAATAATGCCTGCTGCTTCGTAGCGGTTAATCAGATTTTTATCTATAATACCCAACAAATTTTCTTCGGCATCTGGTGTGTATCCAGTATTATCTTGGTTCATTATCTGTTAAATTTAATCAAGCTGTAAAACCTCATTTTTTAGAACAAATGCGTTGCGAGACGGCATGGTCGGATTACAAATCATACTCGGTTCGGTGCTGGATTTTTAATATAGCACCGAAAAAAAAATTCGACGGCTACGCCGTGTTTATCCCTCTTGCACTATTCCGCTCGCTTGTTCCGTTCGTCCCTCACTACACCGCTCTCTACATTGTGAAACCTACGCCTTTGAACAAATGCGCTGCAAGACAGAATGTCTCACTTGTTTACTGAGGGGAAACTAATCGAAGGCCGATAAAATTGAGACGACTCGAGGGACCGTAGCTGGACCGAGACGCTACTCGGCTACGCCGCGGGTGGTAGTCCCAGCTACCGCCCCGCAACACCCGATTAGAACCAGTAGGGGGCCCTGCTGGATTGGTCTGACTCTGGCTACTATAATTACCCCACCAATCGCTGCACCATTCCCACAGGTTACCACTCATATCATACAAGCCCAATTCGTTCGCAGACTTGGTCGCAACATTATGTGGCTTGCCGCCAGCATTGCCATCTGTCCATGCTACCGCATTCAGGTCTGTACTACCTGCGTAAGCTGTACCGTTGCTCAATGTCCCACCTCGGGCGGCGTATTCCCATTCTGCCTCGGTGGGCAAACGATAACCCAAGCCTGTTTTACTTTTGAGCCAATCGCAATAAGCCACCGCATCGTCCCAGCTTACGCCCGCTATCGGTAGGTTGCTCGCTGTGCGTGTGTAGCCTTTGTTTGCATAGTATTTATCTGAGCCTGTTTTTACGTGATATCTACTGCCTTTCTCTAACCACTCAGGCCAGTGGCTGTTGGTTGCTTCGCAAAATTCTAAATACTGTCCTACCGTTACTTCGGTTTGGGCTATCCAAAAATCTTCTACTTGTACTTCATGTACAGGTTTCTCATTGGCTTCGCCATCATTGCTGCCCATCATGTAGCTGCCGCCACCTACATACACCATGCGGGGGCCGTAGGGTAGGTCTTTGGTCATGCCACTCCGCAATACGGGTGGCAGGGTTGGGGGTGGTATATTTCCTGTCTGCACAAATACAAACTTACCAGTCAGCTCATCGACTACGCTGGGTCTTTGTCTTTGTTGGGTGGCTTGCTGCACGGCCGCTTTGGTTTTGTAATAAATCTCGTTGATACTGAGGTCGGGTATTGCTAGGTTTTTAACCAATTCTTGTGTAAAATAGCCGTTGCGGCCTTTGAGGTTTTCTTGGGCATTTTTTCCAGAGCTGGCAGCAAACATCGTAAACGTACCTGCGGGGGCGTCTTTGGGTATTACCCAGCCGTTCGACAGGATTCCCTTGCCCATGGGCAGGCTACGGCAAGCATCAGAAACCACAATACTGGTGCGTACTTGTGCTTTTCCGAGTACTTCATACACGTTGTTGAGCGATATACCGTGCGTTTTTATGTCGCTGTTGTATTCGAGTGGGGGCATATCGGTAGGCATAAAAAAGTTTTCGCCGTTATACTCTGCTCCGTGGCCTGTGTAATAAAAAAACACCACGCTATAACCCCTGAGCTGGTTTTCTAATGCCCAAATCGCACGGTCTAAGTCTGTGCGGGGCAAGTCTTTCTTGAAAACCAATACCGTAAAGCCCAACTTTTCGAGGGCGGCCTTTATGTCATCGGCATCGTTGTAGGTTTTTTGTAGGTCGTAACTGTCATCTTTGTAATCTTGGTTCGCAAAAATCACCGCCGCTCTTTTTTCAGTACCTTTGGGTAGGGTTACTTCAATCATTCTTTTATCATTTTGGGCATACAAGCCGCTGCATAAGCCCATCAGTAGGTATAAAATATACTTTTTCATTGTCTTGTTATTTGCGTGTTTTTGATGTAAAGTTGTATGCTTTGTATGATTTCGGCAGGTAGTTGTACCAACCTAATATTATTTTTTTCTATTACTTGTGCCTCAAATCCCCCGCCGTTTTTGAGGGGCTTAATAATCGGGTTTGCAAGTTCGGCATAAATAGACAGCGGCTGGTTGTCTAAAAACACTTCTTCAAAAGTCTGGGGGGCTTCGCTGGGGATAAACACCAATTTGCTGTCTTTGTCGCTCCACACAAAGGCATTGGCCTCTGCAAGTGGGTCAAGCCAAGTGCGTAGCGAATCTACCCGAATCCAGATGGCCTGTCGGTCGGGGTCTAACGATTTATTATTGAGTTCGAGAGCAGGTGGTAGGTGGCCTGCTTTGGGGCGGCTACATAGTAGCAGAGTCGCACAAGTCAAGAGTAGTAGGCTACTCCACAACAATATACTTTTAAAATCTGTCATATTTTACTTCATAAATGATTTAAAGCTATTTGAATTAACAACGGCACGTACCATGTTTCTGAGCGGCTCGGCTACTTCGCCCCACTCCGAGCTGTTGGCTTGTTTGTAAAACGAAAAATACAACACAAAAAAGTGATTGTTTTTCATGGCCTCAACCGTTAAATTTTGCCCATGTAAGGGTTCACGGCTGATGATAAGCATCAGGTTTTTATCTCGTTTGCCACCTTGTCGCTGCCCACTAATTGTCCCTGTTTTGGCATAAAAATGATACTGCCCAAACTCACTGGCTACGCCACCTATCAACGACTCGCCCGTACCACTACGCACAGTGTTGCTCATGGCCGCAAACAAATTTTGGGCATGAAACTGGGTTACATTGTCCGCCCCAGCCCAACTTATATCAGTATCAAAAGGTTGGTGTTGTAGCTGATGGCTGGCCAACACACTGCCTTTGAACCGCTTATTGAAACTATAAAGCGAAGCCGCCATTTCGGCCATTTTATAAGGCGTTACATTGATAGGGTCAGCCCCCGAAGCCACTTGAACAATGGCATTTTGTAGGTTGTTACGATCTATCATATACAAATGTGAGGCTTCTGGAAAACTCCACAATTTATTAGAACTTCGTGAATCGGCAAAACCAACGCTGTCTAAGTCGGTGGCAATGTTTTGGATATTCTCCCCTTCTCGGCTTTTGAGTTGCTCATGGGTTATGGCCAAATTAAAATTATGCCATAAACCTTTGCCCATCAACGATTGTGTGTTTTGATAAACACCCAAACTGGGTAGTCGGCCAATGCGGTATTCAGTCCCACTAAAATCAAAAATTGGAAAATTGAGCGATGCCGTATCAGACCTCCCCCTTAGCAAATACTGTGGGCTGCCTGTACCGTTCAAATAGGCTTGCTCTTGCACAATTTCGGCTTTATTCATAGAGCCCAAAAACGCAATCATCGAGTTGTAAGTATTGGTAGACTTACTAATATAGTAGTCTATGTCGTGTGGAACGAGATTGTCTTGGCCTACCGTAAATTTCACTCGCCCACCTCCAAAACGCCTAATCCGATAGTCGTTGCCGTTAGGTTCCAAAAAATCGGGTTGTAGTACAGTAGGCAAACCGCCAAAACGTAGATTTTGCCAACCCAAATTATACTGCGAGGTTATGGCTCCATACAAAATAGGCTTGAAGGTAGAAGCTGGGCCATTGTCCATTCGCAACAAGCAACGATTGCCAAACAGCAGGCGTTCTTGTTCGGTGTTTACGTTTAGGTAGAGGTCATTTAATATCTCTCGATAGTTAGTCATGCGGTTGGGGTCAATCCTTATTTTATCCCCTTTTTTATAATCGCATAAAGCCCTTATACCACCATCGCTACCCAATACCACCAAATTAAAAGCACGGGCATCTGTTTGTTCGCCAATGGTCACATTTTTGAAATAATCATGGGCCAAATCATAGACTTGTTCGGTCAAACGAGGGTCAATGCTGAGGGCTATGTTCTGGTGTTTTTCGGGGGCATCTTTGTCGTATTTATCAAATTTAGACTTAACCAAATTGGCAAAATGATAGCTCCACAAAAACTTATGCCCCAATGGATAAAAAAACTGCCGATGCCCGTTGAGCCACACGTTTTTAGCCAAATACTCTTGCGACTGGTGCATAAACTGCAAGGTTGTAGGGCGGCGGCTATCCTCAGCAATAAACTGTATAACATCGTTGGGCTTTACAACGATTGCATAGTTAGTAGCGGCAGAACGAAAAATATCTTGTCCATTTTTGACCACAAAGGTAGATAGATTTTCTTTTTGCATACCCCTTGTTTGGCTCAATATCACCACAGGCAGTGAGTCTAAGCTCCAGCCCGCAGGCAGGCTTGTAAGGCGAATGTTATTGTTTTGACTACTATTGGTTAGGCTTGCCAAGGTTTGTTTGAGATTAGCATCGGCATTTTTGGTGTCTAATATTCGTTCCTGACCTGACTCACGGTCTAAGAAATAAAACTGCTCATTTTTTTCTTGTGCCACCAAATTTCCCTGCCAAGCATTACGGTTGGCATCGGGACTAACCACATTAAAAAACAATTTATTGACTGCAAATTCGTATATATCATCGTTATTTCTCCGTACATGAATCAGGTGTTCGCCACTATTGTTTTGAGCAAGCAGGTTTATATAGCTATTGTATGCACCCATGGCCAAGCTCGTATCTTTAAAAAGCGTCTTGTTTTGCCGTGGCGAGTACGCACTTTTATCAAACTGCTGTATCAAATCGCCAAGTTTTATTTGAGTACGCTGTTTTTTCAGACCGTCGGTTTCTTGAAATGACACAAAGGCGGTATTCAGACGCTCAAATTCAGTTTTTAAACGACTCATTGTATCATCTAAATTGAATTTCTCCCCCGAAAAATTACGTTCAAAAAGAAATGGAAATCCAAAAATCACAAACAATATCACCAGATTAAATACTTTGTGTGCCAGTGGTTTGCCCTCGTTTTGAAACTGAACAGAGTTGGCGTGTTGGTTGGCTCGTTCGCCAAATACGATTGCAAAAAATAAAATACCAAGCGTGGTAAGCAAAGTTAAAACCGAATTGAGGCTTAGTAAGGGGAAATCCTGTCCCAGAAATATCATGCGGTTGGTAGCGGCCATCCATGTAAACAACCCAATGGCAAATAGCAGACAAAGCAACTTAACCCGCATCATACTAAACAGGTTGAAACGAGTGTCAGCATCGGTGGCCGTTAATATCAATATCAACATTAAGCCAATGAGTAAAGTAATAATAAATTGGTTATGCTCGCCCACCACGTAGCGAACTGTTACGAGGTCTGAAATTTGTGTCAGATACGGCGACCCCTGCTGAAAACTGGGTAAAACCTTGAAATAATCTATCAGACTAAGGTTGCTTTTTTGATAAAAATGATTTATAATCCATTGATTTTGAGCCGCTCTCAATAGTTTTGAATCCCGATTGAGGCTAAATTTAAATTGCTCTTTTTGAATAATCTCATCGGGGGTATCGGTAAGTACTTCTGCACGGTACTGCACATAGCCCTTATCCTGTAATTTTTCGGTTATTTTACCATTTAAGCCTACTAAAATGACAGATAAAACTACAAGTGAGCCTATTGACACTCGCTTATGAATAGAGCGCCCAAAGGGTTTGAAAATTATTTTTTTAATCAAAATCCACCCTGCTACTAATAAAAACACGACTGCTACCCCATAAATTACCCATTGGGTATGCCTAAAAATAAATGAGACAATGCGGGGCGATAGTACAAGAAACCCTAAAAGTATGACAGTAGGGCGAAGTGCCAAAAGCATCAACTGTTTTAGGTTCAAAGATTTTATTTTTGGAAATGTTACCTCACTTACCAACCAATATACCAAAGTACTTACCAAAAACACAATACTAAAACCAGCATCGGCTATACCCAAATAACCGAAACAAAGCACCCAGTTGATACGGGTCAATAGTTGGTAGTCTGGCTGATTGGTAGAATTATTTTGACTCCGTTTCAGCACCTGTAAAAACAAAAACGCTAAGAAAAAATAAACCACCAGTGGTAAAAATACAGCCCCAAAACGTTCGAGTTGTGGTATAACAGCACCGCCCATCAATACCAAAAATGCCCCTAAGTATAAACCAAACCAGTAGCAAAGTTGAGGACTAAACTGATCGAAACGTTTTTCAGTTTTGTGATGCAACCAATCAGAAAACTGTCCCCCTCGCCATTTCCAAAGCCATACCAATACAAAGAATAACAGCACAAATAGCAGTGTTGATTTGTAAGATGTCCAGCCTAACAGGCTCAACTGGGTATAAACATTCGCAGAAATATCTTCGACTGGCAAAAAAGTAGAAGCCCGCCAAAGCAGTATCATTCGCAAGGTCAGTAAGGCCAATAGTAGAAAATAAACGACAAACTCAGTTTTGTTTTGCAACTCGTAGGGCGTTAAGTAAATCGAAATAAATATGCAAATGACTACCAACCCAATGAGGGCTATTAAATGCCAAAACTGCAATGGATTACTGGCTTTTAGGTCTTTGATACGAAATATCCATTGGGTATGGTTATGCCCTTGTATCATGCCACGGCTCTGAACTCGCAAGGTATCGCCCGCTTTTATTTCTTGGGTGTTTGAGCCATTTAAGTCATTTTGGTCGTAGTTGATGACTCTAACCAGCATTTGTTTTTGGGTAGAACCCATGCTGTATGATAAATTAGCCGAAAAATGATGCGCATTATTTTTCTCTTCAAAAAGTGGGTAGTAGAACCCTGCGAGTTGCTCGCTCTTAGTAACCTCTTGCGATGATGAGGTGAAAAATAGCGATTCTTGGTCGTTTTCTAATTTTTTAAGGTATTTTTTGTCGGGAAAATTTACCAAAAATTCTGCGTTACCATCATTTTTTAATTGGGAAGTATAAATTTTGTTTTGTAAGCCCCACAAACCCACATAAAACGACTGATTGTTGTTCAAAGAAATATTTGTTTCGTGGTGGTTACTTGTCGCCACTGTCTGCCCGTCTACGCGAATGACGGGGTTTGAATCCAAAAGTTTTTTAGAAGGAAACAAGAGTACGGCGTTTCGCTCTTCGGTGGGGTGTTGTGTTTCATAGAATTTTCGAACCAACAAAGCCTCATCGAGTGCTTCGATCACCTGTGCCATGCCAGGTGCATCGGCTTGGGCTTTGCTAATGAGGCCAGCAAGCGAATAACCATTGCGTAGCGGCATGGCCATCGGAATTTTAAAGGGGCCATAGCTCTGCCTCAAACGTGTTACTTGAAACCAAGCCAATGAATCTTTTTGCTGTGGAAAATGTAAGTCAATCGCCACCGAATCCCATTGTATGGCAAGCTGCTGACGAATGGCTTGTTCAAAAACAGGATTTCCTAATTCATAAACACCTTTGGTTGTTTCCTTAAAAATGGGTGCGTAAAAATCTTGGCCTTCAAGCGCAAACCCGCCCGTATCATTGGTTTTGAGCGACAGTTGCCCCTCTTTGCTGTCCCAAAGCGCCGTTTCGGGCTTAGACGCATTCACCAACGGTAGCTCTTGGCTAAACCCAAAACCCAAATGCTCTAATACATGGTGGTCGGCGTTGGTAAAAATACGCTCGGGGGCATATACATAGCACCAAATAGTCAGCACTGACCAAATACCCATAATACCAAAATAGCGATTAAAGATACGCTTGTTGTAAACTTTATCTGAATCGTATTTGACTCTAAACAAAATGATAATGCCACAAATAAGTGAGATGATACCGATGAAGACAAATAGATTGAAGCCAAAAGAAAGATACTGTGTAATGCCCATGTTATTGTTTAGCTTTAAAGTTCTCTGGTGAAACATACACATCAGTGAGCAGTACGCCTTCCAATTGGTTCAAACCCATTTCTCTCAACAAACGCACCAACAATCGCTGTGCTTTTTTGATTTTTTCGGGGTCATCACTAAACAGTTGGTAGCTGCTGTCATTGAGGTCTTTGACGTTTTTATTTTCTAAAATGAGTTGGTTATTTAAATCACTATTCAGTTTCTTTAAATTTTTAGTATGGTGATAATTCCGTGCCAAAGAATGGATATGTAAGGCCATTTCTACCAAATCTTGCATCACTTTTTGTTTTTCGGTGATACTTAACTCTGCCCCTACCTCATTGAGGTATTTATAAAAATCACCATAACGGTCATAAAAATTATCTAAATATTGTTCAATTGGCAGATTAACTGGCTCGACTTTTGGGTTTGTGAGGGTTTCGTTGCTTGCCATATTTGTATAAACATCGTCATCGGAAGTTACTTCTGCTTGAGCGACTGGCTGGCTTTTGGGCTGTTGCATCGTCAAAACCATAGCTGCCAAGAGAGCCACCGCCCCTATACCCAAGAGCAAATATAAAAGCCACCGTTCTGTGGGCGAATCAGCCTCGAAAGCCGCAGGAATTTGTAACGCAGACATCTTTTTTACGGATTGCTCTTGCAACAACGCATAAACGGACAAAGATTTATCTTGAATCAATATCGTGGTCTGAGGACTACTAGATAGCTTGGTCACAAGTGCATGCACCAATTGTTGTTCGGCATTGAGTTTTTTCCAATCGGGGTTTTTCGATAGTATGTTTAGTTCGTTATTCAGAACAAGGCCCCATTTTTGTTGGGTTTCTTTCCAAATCAGTAGCGTGTCGGTTGTGTGGCTGCCCGTGCCCAAAAAACTCGAAAAATAGTTTTTCCAGACATAAGGCCGTGATGGAACAAAGTAGGTAGTTTGGCCAATGGTATCTTTTTTGAACTGTAATTGATGCGAGCCTATTTTGAGACTACTGTTTTGTAGCATTATTTTTTCTACGGGTACATACCGAACCAACGAGCGATTACCCAAACTATCAATTAACATCGTTTGTTGCCCTTTGTGTAGCTCAAAAGCGGGCTTCGCTTTATGCTGAGGTTTCAAAAGTAGATAGCCCAGCCATAGTATAACCAAGCCAAGTAGCCCCAACAATAACTGTAAATAGCTGTTAATTTTTGTTTTCATGGTTAAATACCCTCCTCGGCGTCTAATGATTGAACTGGTATTTCATGCTGACTCGTAAGCTCTACAAACGGAAATAATGTTTGAACAACCAACTGAGTGGTTTGCACATACTTAGGTTCTAATTGTAACGAACTGGCATTTTTAGCGTTGCGAATTAAGAAATCATCGCCTGTATAAAAAATATTGATAGGCCCTTTTTCAATAGTATGCTTCCTGTAATCTAAACCGCAAATACTAATGACCTTTGAGGCTTTGTCGAAATCATTAAATTGCTTGCCACGAATCAAAAAATCTTCTTCTTCTGTTTTGATGTGTGGTAGGGCTTTCGGTTCATTGGTCTTAGATTGTAGATCGGATATAAGAACGGTATGGTCCTCTGAATAAGAATTAAGAGCCTCATTCAACCCGCCAACCATGCCCATGACACGCTTGTAGAACGGTACGTCTATCAACACACCATTTCCCTTGTCAATTTGTTTCGATTGCCGCCCCTGTTTACCATAAAGTTGATACGACTCAGGGAAACCCACCAAATTTGATCCATAATTGATGGCATCGCTATTAAAAGCCCCCTGTAAACATATTTTTTTGAGGTCTTCAACACGCTCGACTTCTTTGTTAAATACATTAACAATGGCATTACGGAAGGGCTCAAATAAAAATCCACGGCCTGTTAGTATCAGTTTTACTACTTTTATCTCTTGGGTGTCTGGGTCTCTAAATGCCCCCGACTGTTCTATCTGGCGATGAATCCGGTCGGCCAACTTATTGACAGTATCTGTAATAATTTGAGACTCGTCTTGGATAGACCCTTGTTGTTTGTGAATATCTTCGAGCAGACTTAAAATCGGGTCTAAGGCATCTTCGTTGGGGTCATTTATTCTTCTAATTAATGCCTCACGGTCGATTATAAAAGTGTCTATTTTTGCGTAGCTATTTTGCGACTTATAAGCTATTTTAAGCTGCTCAATGGCCTCCATAAACCGTATTTTGGTACTGGTATCTGAGCTTTTTACGATTTTATACATGATGTTTTGCCGCTGGTCTGTGTTTGTACCCAAAACCGCCGTCAATACTGTGTCAATAAAGGCATACGAAAGTACATTGCCCGCCCCAATAAAGCCCGAACGGTAAAGTGAGGCCAATTGCTTGGTTTCGGGGTGTAGCTGTAAAATAGAAAAATCGGTAGTGCCTTTGCCTACATCAATGACCAAGTAGCGTTTGCCTGGCTCTAAATACGAACCTCTGTACCTCGCTTCGCTATCTCTCGCTACTTTGTAGCCTAAAAACGAAGCATCACTCTCTGATAATGTACTTACTTCGACGCCTTTTAGGTTAAAATCTGGATTTTTGTCCGCAATTTGTTGCAAACCAACTTGTGTACCATAAATAATTTGGGCGATTTTGTGTTGCCCAAATACATTCGGGACTAACAGCTTAATGGCCAAATACACGGGCTGATCTTCACGAGTGTTGCGACGGATTGCTTCTAAGGCAGTTTGCAAAAAATAATTGATAACGGCTTGTTGTAAGCGAACAACCGCATCGGTAGCATTCTGTTCTAAAGCTCTAAAAGCATTGGTTTGAGGGCTTTTGAATTTGATGGTAAAATTATAAGCTCCCAAATGAGCCAATTTAAGATTCGACACCAGTTCGTATTGCTCAATGAGCTTGTCTGTATCGTCCTTAATTGTTAACAAATTGATAAGTTCTTCCTCGCCATTTTTGCCAGGCACATCGGTGGGGTCAAATACAGATTCTTTTTTTTTGACAAAAAATGCTGACCGATACAGTTCTCTATCTGCCGTTTGTTGATGCAAGGGTTTGTTTTTTAGATCAGAATAATAGTAATCTAAAAGATTTTCAACTATAGGCATACGTCTAAAATTGGTTGAACTGTTCCGACCATGACATACCAACTGGCTGGCCTCTGAGCCAAAATCCATCACTACGTCAAAGATTTGTTGCTTTGGCACAATATGTAGTTGCAACTTACCCTCATAATCTTGCCCGCCAATGGTGGCTCGAATAAGCACCTCTAAATGAGCGGCTCTAAAAGAATTTTGGACGATGCACTGCCAATGTGAGGCTTCGTTGTCGAACCTAAAATCGCCTATACCTGCCAAGTCTGGGGTCGTTGTGGGTGTATCGGTGGCGGCTTCGGATAGGCTAATGGTTAGCTCTTGGCCTGCCTGTACCACTTGTAGCGATGCCCAGTTGATGCTTCGGTCCAAATCAAAGCCACCATGGTGTATTAGCATCGCTTCGTGGGCTATGCTCATCACGGGCTTGGTGCTTCTGTTGTCCCACTCAACCACAAAAGAGGGAACAAAGGCGTTGGATTGATTTGCGGCTTCGTTGGTGGTTAATAACTTAACGGTTTGGTATTTGCGGTGGTCAATCAGAATTGAGAGATAATACATAGTTAATAGCCTTTGATTTTGATGATGAGGGGAACGACGCTGCCTTGATTTGACTGCACCGAAAATTGCATGGTTTGGGCATTAAATTTGACCGACTGCCAGGGTACGAGGCTGCTGTCCAGTGTTTTTTCGAGGGTTGCCACAACACGATCGGTCGGTACGGCCAACTGGTCTACCCAGTTTTGTAGCTGGTCTGAGGCTATTTTTTGCTTGCTATAAAGCACGATAAGCCAATCTGCGCCGTTTCGTTCTTTTACAAAACCCTTATCGGTTACTACAAGCCGATTGTTTTCGTCGTAGGTGGCCAATGGCCTTGGAAACACCAAGCGGCTGTTTTCATCGGCCACATAGGCCGACTCGCCTTGTTTTGGAAAATGTAATTTAGCTCTTTGGGCGGCGTCTATGCTCAACACATATACATAGCCAAACTGGGGCAGTTGGTTTGACACAAACTGCACACGCTCGGCAATATCAAATGTTTTTTTGGTTTCGTAAAATTTACCTTTGCGACTCACAACAATTGGCAAAACGCTATAAGAGCCGCCCGTTAGATTTACTTGGCGTAGGTCTGCACTGCCTCTCAGCACCACTTCGGGGCGTAGCGGGGCAGGTGGATTTGGACTTGGCGTTGGGTTTGGGCGTGGACTGGGACTTGGCGTTGGGTTGATACTTGGACGTGGCCTCACAGGTACTTTTGGAATGAGGCTGATTTTAGTGCCGTTCTTGGCCCATTGTGTAAAATCGTTGTAGCCAATGTAGGCAAAGCCCTGATTGCCCCAGGCTGTACCCATGCTATTAAATATTTCAAACATTTGGCGGTTGTCATCAAAACCAATGACGACCACGGGCTGATACGCAGTTTTGCCCGTATTGCTCGGTTGCCAAACCGCCGATTTGAGCTGCCTAAAACTATCGTCTATTTGTAGCAACACCACTACGGGGCTGCCTTTGCTAAGGGCGGCTTTGGTTTTAAACTCTATTTGGGCAAAACTATTGCCCCTTTGGCCGCCCTTGCTAAACACATAGTCGAGCGCGCCTACTCGGTACTGGGCGGCTTGGTTTACATGGTTTTGGTTGGGTTGCGACTTACAACTGATGGTCTTTTGGTCGTAATTGGCCTTTACGTTGCCTACCTGGGTGAGTATGTTCCGCATTTTGGGAATATACTCGCTGATTTGGCAACTGCTGGCCTCTTTTTGAAGCATTTCAAAAGGGAAATAAGCCGAAAAGGCTTCTTTTGCAAGCTGATTGCCCAATATATTAGCTCTTTTATTGTTAGCAATAGACATACAACCATAGCCAAATGCCCAGCCCAAACAAGCCGCTGCGGGTTGCCCTGCTTGGTTGCCCACCGACGGGCAAAACCGCCGCAGGCTCACTTGCCGCAGGCCCACGCCGCCTTTGCTGCCATCGCCAAACTCCATGGGTTCTTCTAAGGTTTCTATGCCTGAGTTCTCGGCCGTAAAGGCTTCTTCTTGGGCATAACTACGGCTGGCCGCTACCCCAAGTATGAGTACGAGCAGCCAAATTTTAATCGTTTTTTGGTATAATTGCATGGGTAGCATGGTTTGTTTTTAATAAGACGGTTTTAGGTAGTATTTCTCATCAGTGAGTAGAAAAAAGTAGCGACAAGAGCAATGGCGTTGCTAATTAAAGATCTACTTTGGCTTAGACAAAAGCCGTCGTATTTCTGCCTCTAATTGTTCTTTATTGGGTAGATACAACTGGTAACGGCTTACAAAAATAGAGTTTTGAATAGAACTAAGTGCGTATTCTATGAACACTTCGTCTTGCGAAGCACCCAAAATAATACCTATTGGCTCGTTGTCGCCTTCTACATTTTCTTCTTTTTTGAAATAGTTCAAATAGAAATTCATTTGCCCAATGTCTTCATGGGACACTTCACCTCTTTTGAGATCTATCAATACAAAACATTTGAGAATTCGATGGTAGAATACCAAATCTACTTTATAGTTTCGGCCAGCTATGGGGATTCGGTACTGACGGCCTATAAAAGCAAAACCTTTGCCAAGTTCGAGTAGGAAATTTTGCAGATTTTCTATCAGTCTCTTTTCTAAGTCATTCTCTAACAGTCTATTATCCGCAGGAAGTTTTAGAAATTCAAGGATATAAGGGTCTTTGATAATATCTTCTGGTTTTTCGATAATTTGCCCTTTTTGAGCCAGTTTCAAAATTCCATCCTTGTCTTTGCTTAGTGCCAAACGATGAAACAACGATGACTTTATTTGACGTTTTAACTCTCTTACACCCCAGTTTTCTCGCTCACATTGTTTGATGTAGAAACTACGTTCGAGCTCGTCCTCAATTTTCAAAATTTCGATAAAATGCGTCCATGTCAATTGGTGAGTCAGTGATTCACTAATTGGGATTACAAGATACAACTTTCTGATATAGACCAAGTTAGACCTACTAAAACTCTTGCCATAACGCAAAGTAAGATCTTTTGACAGACGATCCAATAAATGAGAGCCATAGTCGGCTCGCACTTTTCCTGCTTGTTCAAAGGTTACAATATGCTGCCCAATATGCCAAAATGTATGCAGTTGTGCTTGCTGTACTAAGTTTACAGCATTACTATGCCCTTCAAAAAGCAATGACCCAATTTGGTTGAGCAAAGTTTCATAAGGTGAAGTATTCAATAAATCCATAGTTTAAAATTTGATAACTACACTACAATATGAGTGCCACTTATGCAGCGTTAATTAAGTCTTGTGGTATAAATTGTTGGCAAAACTGTTCATTAAAAATAGTATTGGGTTCATTTCGTACCAATTTTAATATGTTTTTAGCTGTAAAAC
>JAAFKE010000042.1 GCA_013298215.1 Cytophagales bacterium
CAACGGTAATAAGTAATTCAACTGGAATACTACTTTTTGATAGCTCTCGGGCAATTCTCATAACCAGCTCCCCGCCTTTACTATATCCATACAAAACAATTGCTTGCCCATTTGAATACTCTTTTATACTAAAAAGTAAAAGGTTTGCAAAAATGGTGATAAATTTTTAAATTTGACAGATGCTACTAACGCTAACACTTGATGAATTAGACTTACTGAAACGATTCCAACGAAATGCTTCAGAACGTAGCTCCTATGTGAAAGTAACGACGATTATTTTATTAGCCAAAGGCTTATCACCTGCTGAAGTTGCCGATTATTTAGGTATCGACTCCAGTACAGCCTATCGTTATCTTAATTCTTATAAACTAGACGGACTCGATAAGTATTTATCGACTGATTACAAAGGCTACTGGGTCGGACCGCCGATGCGGACTTTTGAGTTCACACCAAATAGCCGAGTTACGTAACGAACTGAATACCAATATTTACATTGACAGCAAAACAGTTTCGCTTTGGATAAAAACCCGTTGGAATATTGACTATACTCCTCAAGGTGTTGTTGATTTACTGAATCGAATCGGCTTTTCTTACAAACAAACCAAACAAGTTCCTTGCGAGGCCAATGCTGAAAAGCAAGTGGATTTCATGGAAACACTTGGCACAATACTTAATCAAACCGCTGATAATGAGACGGTTGTTTATTTTGCTGATGGCGTTCATCCTACCCATAATACTCGCTCCACACACGCTTGGATTGAGAAGGGAACAGAACGTGAACAACCCACAGTCAGCGGACGAGATAGGGTAAATATCAACGCTGTTTTAAATGCTAAAGTACCCACCGAAGTCATTGCTTTGGAATGTGAGACGATTAATGCACAGACAACTCGACAACTTTATGAGCGTATTTTATTAGCCAATCCAACGGCGAAAACGATTTATATCGTCTCAGATAATGCTCGATACTACAAAAACAAAGAACTCACTGAGTGGGTAAGTACCACCACAATTAAACCTATTTTTCTGCCGCCATACTCACCAAATCTAAATCCTATCGAACGGCTTTGGAAGTTTTTAAGAAAGAAAATTATCAACACTTCATTTTATCGAAAAAAAGCTGAGTTTAGGCAAGCTATCTTAAACTTTTTTCAAAATATTGGTCAATATCAAAAGGAGTTAGAATCTTTACTAACTCTCAATTTCCGCTTGTCCAATTCGCAATCCTTTTCTTTTTGAGTATAACGTTAAAATCAATGGAAATTCTTTATTGATTAAGAACTCTACATCAGCAATTTCCAATTGTTTCGCTGATTTCATATCCTCATAATTTACTAAATCTAAATTTTATTAATAGAGTGCTTTTTGTAAGTTGTTGTCCAGTAATTTTAGCCTTTGACATTACAC
The DNA here is from genome assembly GCA_013298215.1 of Cytophagales bacterium. GTDB lineage: Bacteria > Bacteroidota > Bacteroidia > Cytophagales > Spirosomataceae > JAAFKE01. The sequence continues at coordinate 1,408 of JAAFKE010000042.1, forward strand.
CTGTTTTTTTTAATTCAGAATGATCTACCCTACTCTTACAATAGGAATAAATGATTATTATCGTAAAAAAAAGTAAACCGCTGATATTGATAATTTTCTGTTCCATATTTTCATTTTTTTTGTAGTTGTGCTTCGGTAAAATTTGCGGCTTTTGTACCACCAACCCCAAAAATTACATTCGTATTAAAATCAAAAACATTTCTATCGAAAGAATTCAAAGCCCCTCCATAAAATTTTTCAATGGCCTTAGCAGAGAATCCGTCCCCAAAATTACCTAATATGCTGAATCCAAAATTTATCCATTCCTTTCTACCACCCTGTATTTTTTGAACTGGATGGTTCGATTACAAATCCCACCCAGCGGGTGTAGCTAAAAATCCACCCAACTATACCGTTACATGGGGCCGCCCACGCGGACGGCTTTTTATTCTCAGTACGCAGTGTTCAAAAGAACACTACGCACAACGAGGGATACTCTATACATCGTCAGAAACACAAATTACCCAAACAATAAAAAAAAGCACCTGAAATAAAATCCACAAAAAAAACATGCCTTTCTTTTTTTGTTTTAACCAATTGTCAATGATTATGTAACACGAAATAAATAAATTGAGAATTGGTAATATCCATAGAATAAAAAACACTATTATTGAAATAATGGCATTCGGAAATTTGATATTACTTGGATAATAGATGAAAAATGTAGCTATTACAAAATTAATTAGAATGGCTATTTTTACAGTTTTAGTTGTTATTTTATCCATTCTTTTAAGGAATTTAAAATTATTGGTTTTGTTATTACATCAATGTTATAGTGATTTATACTAAAAAGTAAAAGGTTTGCAAAAATGGTGATAAATTTTTAAATTTGACAGATGCTACTAACGCTAACACTTGATGAATTAGACTTACTGAAACGATTCCAACGAAATGCTTCAGAACGTAGCTCCTATGTGAAAGTAACGACGATTATTTTATTAGCCAAAGGCTTATCACCTGCTGAAGTTGCCGATTATTTAGGTATCGACTCCAGTACAGCCTATCGTTATCTTAATTCTTATAAACTAGACGGACTCGATAAGTATTTATCGACTGATTACAAAGGCTACTGGGTCGGACCGCCGATGCGGACTTTTGAGTTCACACCAAATAGCCGAGTTACGTAACGAACTGAATACCAATATTTACATTGACAGCAAAACAGTTTCGCTGTGGATAAAAACCCGTTGGAATATTGACTATACTCCTCAAGGCGTTGTTGATTTACTAAATCGAATCGGTTTTTCTTATAAGCAGACCAAACAAGTATTCGATGAACTGAAAAAGTTAGAACCCGAAATTACGAATAACTTTGGCGACACATTATCTTGGGAGCGACTTGACAATAAGAAAATGTGCCGAATTGCTTATTCATTGCAAGGCGTAAACCTAAATCACAAAAACGATTGGGACAAAATGATGGAATTTCTCATTGACAATATGCTAAAACTTGAAAAATCAATGAGAGAACCTTTGAAAAAAGTAAAGCGAAGACTTAACGAGCGGGAAGAAACGGAGTGAAAAATGCCAGACAATAACGCATGGCCACGGTACGCCGCTGCAAACAACGATCATTATTTCAAACAGGCGTTTAGTTAGTGGCATTTCAAATTTCCTCACCTGCGCGAGAGTATGTTCGCTACAGTTATTCCAAAAAAGTCATAAATAAAAACACCAAAAAGTTTACATTAAGAGAAACTTTATTATCTTTGCTTTGGCATTATAAACAGTAGATGGGCAAACTTTTTGACGTATTATTCTTGGATGAGGTGTTTGGGGTTTTGAGTGGGCTTGACGAAAAACACTACGAAAAAATTCTTTACAATATCCGTAAAGCACAGAAAACCCACGACCCCGAACTTTTCAAAAAAACTCAACGATGACATTTGGGAGTTTAGGACGCTTTATCAAGGGCTTCAATACCGACTCTTAGCGTTTTGGAACAAGACTAACAATAAAAATACCCTGGTCGTTTCGACGCACGGTTTTGTGAAAAAGCGTAGTAAAGTGCCTGAAAGTGAAATCTTAAAAGCTGAAAATATGAGAAATGAATATTTTGAGCAAATTGAAAAACTTAAAAAGAAAAAGAAATGAAAATGTACACATTAGACGAAGTGCAGGACAAACTAATCGGGACGGTTGGAACGCCAAACCGAGACCGATTTGAGTATGAATTGCAGATGGATTTGATTGGTAAAGCCATCAAACAGACTCGCCAAGAACGGCACATGACACAAGAAGAATTGGGTAAGTTAATCGGTGTTCAAAAAGCCCAAATTTCAAGACTCGAAAGTAATGCGAGCAATGCGACGATCGACACGTTGATACGGGTATTTACTGCCCTAAAAGCAAAAGTCAAATTGCAGGTAGAACTTTCGCAGACCCAGATTAACATCAGCTAACCCCCCACCCCAGCTATTCAATGCCTACCCTCGGCACGTTGCCCATGTAGTTTTTTTCCATCCATTTGGCGGCGTAGCCTTTGCGCTCGATCTGCTTTTTTAGGTATTTTTCGATCATCAGCGATGCGATGGGCGCGGCCGCAAAACCACCAAAACCAGCATATTCAATAAAAACGGCCACGGCTATTTTGGGTTGGTATTTGGGCGCAAAGCAAACAAAAATGGAGTGGTCTTTCATAACCTTGCCCCTAAATCTGTTTTGAGAGGTTCCTGTTTTGCCGCAAATCACAATGCCAGGAATATTGGCCGACCGATCTACCGTGCCGTGCACTACGGCGGCCTCCATGCCGTCGATGACCGGCTCAAAGTAATTTTTCTGCACGCCCACCTCTATTTTTTCTCGGTATTCGGGGGCTGTGTTTGCTCTCTTCCCGATTCCGTTTACGAGGTGCGGCGGAATGTACCAACCCCGATTGGCTACAATGGCCGCCACGTTGGCCATTTTTAGGGGGCTTATAATGATGTCGCCCTCGCCGATACTGAGCGAGTACGTGTTGGAGAACTTCCACCGACCCTCGCCGTACATTTTATCAAAATAGGCTACGTCGGGCAGTAAACCGCCGATTTCGCTCGGCAGATCAACACCCAACTTGCGACCAAATCCGAATTTTTCGACCCTCGTGCGCCAGTTTTCGTAGCCAATCACCGATTTTTTGTACACGTTTTTTTCGGGATTGTTATAAATAATGCGTTTGAACACATTATAAAAATACGGATTGCTCGAAAACCGAATGGCCTGAAATAAATTGTGCATTCCGTACAAAACGTGGGGTTTGAAGGGAGTCCCTTGGGCGCTGAAAACCGTACCTGCCCCAATGGCCCCGCTTTGCATTCCGACCAACGCCTGCACCAACTTGAAGGTGGAGCCCGGGCGGTAACGCGCCTGCACGGAGCGGTTGAAGAGCGGGCGGAGCTCGTCCATGACCAGGCGGCCATAATTTTCGGAAAACGCCCGACCCGTACTCAGCAGCGCGGGGTCGTAGGTGGGTGCCGATGCCATGGCCAGAATCTCGCCCGTGGCGGGCTCTATCGCAATGGCGCAGCCCACTTTATGCTGCAGCAAACTGTCGGTAAACTCCTGTAAGTCAAGATCAATGCTCGTGTAAAGGTCTTTGCCAGCTACGGCGGCGGTGTCGAGCTCACCGTTTTTCCAGGAGCCTTTTGCCACGCCTTTTACGTCTTGCATAATGAGCCTTACGCCACGCTGACCGCGCAAGATGGTCTCGTAGTATTTCTCCAAGCCGCTTTGCCCCATCAAATCTCCCTGGCGGTAAAAAGCCGTTTCCTGCTTTTCCAGTTGCTTTTCAGACACCTCGCTCACGTAGCCCAGGGTGTTGGCCAGCGACTTGGTTTGGTAGTCGCGCACCGAACTTTTAACGGTCTCGAAACCCTCATAATCGACCATGGCATCTTGAATTCGGGCGATTTCTTCCTTGCTCAACTGCCGCAAAAATACCGACGATTTGACCCGCGAATACGCCTTGGCAAATGCCATTAATGAGTCAAATTCGGGGCGGGTTATTTTCAGTAAGTCGCAAAAAGCAGTGGTGTCGGCAATTTTCACTTTGCGTGGTGTCACATAAAGATCGTAAACGGGCGTGTTCGACACGATAAGTTTGCCAGTCCGGTCGTATATTTGCCCACGAAAAGGTACGTCAATAATTCGTTTTACGGCGTTGCTGGCTGTTTCGTAGGTGCTGTCAAAAACCTGCAAAAACAGGAGTCTGACGGCATAAATCAGTCCAATGAGTATAAATGTGCCGTAAATGGCGTATTTTCGATTCTCAAACATAGTTTCGGGGCATAAAACACAAAAGTCGTTCTATGGCGTGGAATCAACAATAATCGGTCGAAGTATTTTGATAAAAATTACTACTTGGCCAACAAACCAATATTTGCAAAAGGGATGCTTCCTATACTCGTCATAAAATTTGGATCGGCGGCCATTACCAAAGCCGACGGCTCGCTCAACCAGGTGGTGATGGTGGACGTGGCGCGGCAAATTGCCCAGTTGCACGACCAGTTCCACCTCGTCATCGTGTCGTCGGGGGCGGTGGCGGCGGGCAAACAGTTCGTTAAAAACTACGCCGGCGACATTCCGCAGCGCAAAGCCGCCGCCGCCGTTGGCAACCTGCTGCTGCTCAATAAGTACGCCCAGTTTTTTGCCCCCTACAATATTCCCATTGCCCAGAGCCTCTGCGAGCGCCAGCACTTTGCCAACCGCGCCCAGTTTTTGCAACTCAAAGAAACCTACCAGGAGCTGTGGGCCAACGGTATTATTCCGATCGTGAACGAAAACGATGTGGTGAGCAACCGCGAGCTAAAGTTTTCGGACAACGACGAACTTGCCACCATGATTGCCGTTGGTTTTGGGGCCGAAACCCTCATGCTCTGCACCTCGGTAGGCGGTTTGCTCGACGACCACGGGCGGGTGATCGACCGCGTGGAGCGGATCAGCGACGTTTTTAAGTTCGTAAAAAACGATAAAACATCGGTCGGCTTGGGCGGAATGACCTCTAAACTGACCTTTGCCAAACTGGCCACCAAAATGGGAATCAGGACGGTTATTTTTGGAATGAACACCCCAGATGCCCTGCTCATGGCGCTCAACGAACGTACTGGAACGGTCTTTGTACCGCAAGAAAACAGCCTGTCGGCCCGCAACCGGTGGCTCGGTAGCGGCAGTTTGGCCGTTGGGCGGTTGCAGATCGACGCGGGCGCGGTGCAGGCGTTGCAAAACCGCAAAAGCCTGCTGGCGGTGGGCATCACAGCCGTAGTTGGAGACTTTGAGGCGGGAGAAATCATAGAGATCATCGACGGCCAGCGGCTGGCAATGGCCGTAGCCCGCGCCCGCGTTCCGTCCGAAACAATTGCCCAGAACCTAAAAACCCTAAACTTTGAGGTGGCCAACGCCAACGATATTGTACTACTATGAACACACCAGCCAGTATTATACCCCAGTTGCAACAAACCCAACGCGCGGCCACGGCGGTGCGGGCTTTGAGCGGCAGCCAGAAAACAGATTTGCTCAATCGGCTGGCCGACGTAATTATTGAAAACCAGGCCCACATTATGACCGAAAACCACCGCGACATGGAGCGTATGGCCGACGGTGATTCTAAGAAAGACCGCCTTTTTTTGGATAACAAACGAATTGAAGGCTTGGCCGACAGCCTGCGCCAAGTGGCCCAGCTGCCCGACCCAGCTGGGCAGGTGGTGTTTGAGCGAGAAATTGAGCAGGGGCTAAAACTCACCAAAATGCGCGTGCCGCTGGGGGTGGTGGGAGTTATTTTTGAGTCGCGCCCCAACGTGACGATCGACGTGGCCGCGCTGTGCCTGCGCTCTGGCAACGCCTGCGTGCTGAAAGGCGGCAAAGAAGCCTATTTTTCTAATGCCTGTTTGGTGGGCTTGATCCACGGCGTGCTAACAGAATTTGGCCTACCCACCGCCGCCGTGTTGCTGCTGCCCACCGACCGCCATTTTGTGAACGAACTACTGGCTGCCAACCAATACGTGGACATTATTATTCCGCGTGGCTCGGACGCACTGATTCAGTTTGTGCGCCAAAATTCGCGCATTCCGACCATCGAAACGGGCGCGGGCGTGTGCCATACCTACGTAGAAAGCACAGCCAACCTCCAAAAAGCCGTCGAAATTGTGGTGAACGCCCGCGTTTCGCGGCCTTCGGTCTGCAATTCTTTAGACTGTGTGCTGGTAGATGCTCAGGTAGCCGACGCTTTTTTGACCGCCCTACTCCCCGATTTTAACAAGTGGAACGTGGAGATTTTTGCCGACGAGACGGCCTTTTCTATTATTCAAAAAAGTGGGTATCCGCACCTGCAAGTTGCCCAAGAAGCCGATTTTGGACGCGAGTTTTTGGATTATAAGTGCGCCGTAAAGGTAGTTTCGGGGCTCGACGACGCGCTAACGCACCTCCAAATATACTCCTCCAAGCACTCCGAGGCCATCGTGTCGGAGGATCAAACACTCACTGACCGATTTTTGTTGGAGGTCGATGCCGCCGCCGTTTACGCCAACGCATCTACGCGTTTTACCGACGGGGGCGTTTTTGGTTTGGGGGCCGAGATCGGGATTTCGACCCAAAAACTGCACGCGCGTGGCCCCTTCGCCCTCGAAAAATTAGTGACCGAAAAGTGGATCGTGCGCGGCAACGGACAGGTGAGGTGGTAGGTCAATGACCCGCTATTTTTATTATTTCGTGGCCTTCGGGTGGTTGCCCGTGCTTCAAAAACGACTCCCAAACGTGGTCAATAAACCAAGTTGGCTCCTCGCCCCAGCGCGTTTCGGCGGCGCGCCGTTGCCGAAACACAGCCTCTGGAATAACCAAAAAGTATTTTACGGCGGCGGCGGCGAGCAACCTCGCGTCACAAAAAACCAGGTGTCCCTCCAAAATTACCGCATCAAATTGTTTCTCATAAATGCCGAGAACTACCATAAGCCGATCAAAATCAATTGATTGTGGCGATTCCCAGTCGGTGCGCCCCCCTATTTTTTCGATTGCGTCGATGTGTCTCACAAAATCATCCACGCAAAGTGCTACCGCCGTTTTGTTGGCGTTGCGGTATTGCAGCACCAACTTTTGGGCCCACAACGACTTGCCAGAACGGCTGCAACCACCAACGAGAATGAGCACGGCGAGTTAGGAGAAAAGGTTCACGATGTCGTCTTTGGAGAGGGCTTTCAAGAAACCAGCTTCGGCGCTAATGAGGTCGTCGGCGATGCTTTTTTTCTTGGCCTGCAACAACAATATTTTTTCTTCGATGCTGTCTTTGCAGATCATTTTATAGGCAAAAACCTTTTTGTTTTGGCCAATGCGGTGCGTTCGGTCTATGGCCTGCTGCTCCACGGCGGGGTTCCACCACGGATCTACCAAATAGACGTAGTCGGCTTCGGTGAGGTTCAGGCCCACGCCGCCCGCTTTGAGCGAAATCAAAAATACGCGGCAACTCTTGTCGTTCTGAAAACGGTTCACGCGCCGTCCCCGGTCTTGCGTTTGGCCGTCGAGGTACTCATACGTAATGTTGTGTTTTTCTAAATAGCCTTTTATCAAGTCCAGCATTTTAATGAACTGGCTGAAAATGAGTATTTTATGGTCCGACGCGTTTTCTTCTAACTCGCGGGTTAGCTCGTCGAGCTTGGCCGAATCGTTTCCGTAGTCGGCATCGTCCGACAACAGCGCGGGCGAATCACAAATTTGGCGAAGTTTGAGCAACCCCTCCAAAATCAAGAACGACGATTTTTCTTTGCCCTCCACCGACATTTTTTCGACGATCTTCTGGCGGTAGGTTTCGCGCATGGTATCGTACACCTTGCGTTGTTTTTTACCCATTTCGCAGTACAAAATAGTCTCCGTTTTGTCGGGCAAATCTTTGGCCACCTGCTTTTTGGTGCGCTTCAAAATAAACGGATACACCAACTTGCGCAACTCGGCGGCCTTGTCGGCATCTTGGTGCTTGTCGATCGGGGTGGCGTATTCGGACTTAAAAAACTCCTGCGACGTGAGCAGCCCAGGGTTCAAAAACTGCATCTGCGAATACAAATCGAAGGTATTGTTTTCGACGGGCGTGCCCGTCATCACCAACCGGTTGCGGGCCTGCAACAAACGTACAGCCTTGGAAATGAGCGAGTCTGGGTTTTTAATGGCCTGCGACTCGTCCAGAATAACGTAATTAAACCGAAACGTCGATAGCAGTTCCACATCGCTCCTGACGGTTCCGTAGGTGCTCAAAATAATGTCGTAATCTTTAAAATAAGACACATCCTTTTGCCTGGCCGCCCCCCGATACACAAACAGTTTGAGTTCGGGCGTGAACTTTTCGGCTTCGGCTTCCCAGTTAAAAATGAGCGACGTGGGCACAACCACCAAATTTGTTACGTTTTTTAAGCGGTTTTTTTGTTCCTGCAAAAACGTAAGCATTTGCAGCGTCTTGCCCAGTCCCATGTCGTCGGCCAGGCAACCTCCCCAGCCAAACTCGTCCAAAAAATGCAGCCACTTGTAGCCCTCATTCTGGTAGTCGCGCAGGGTGGCTTTCACGTTGGGGGGGAGCTTAATGTTCGGAATCTCCTTAAAATTGAGCAGTTTTTGTTTTTTCTCGGCAATCTCCCGCAGAATCTCCTCGTTGTCGATTTCGTCGGTGAGTGAGTCTATTACATTAAAGTGCAGTTTTGATATTTGAATATTATCGCCCTTGGCCGTGCCAAATTTAAACAACTGGCTGTACCGCTGCAACCATTCTTCGGGCAGCAAACCGAGCGTACCGTCTTTGAGTTGCACGTAATTTTGCTTGTTGAGCAACGCTTTTTTGAGATCCGACAGCTTGGCGTATTGATCCCCAAACTGAACCTCCATTTGCATATCAAACCAATCGATGCCCGAACTGCTCCTAATCTTCATGACGGGGCGGTTGGCATTGTACTTAAAGTTTTTTAGACTTTTGAAGCCAAACACCTCAATACCAGCCTCTTTTAGTGCTTCGAAATACGTAAAAAGCCAGTTGTTTTTGAGAACACCCGCAAAGGGCAAGTGAAAAAATGGATCATTTTGCTGAAACTCAAAATCGGGATGCTGCGCCATGAGCAGGGCGTGGGCTTGTTCTTCGAGGTCGGCGTTGCGGTTCATCACCACAATTTGGTCGCCTTCGTAGCCCACGCGGTTGCTGCGTCCGTCGTTGGCAAATTCGAGCTCTTCGTTTTGGGAGTTTGTATATACATAAGCAGGTACAAACATCAAACTTTCCTCGTCTTCTTTGAGGTACAACCGCGTTTTTTGGTAGGTAATCGGCTGGTCAATAAATTCGTAAGGAACGTTAAAATCTACGTCGAACTGGGCGGCCAGCGGCACCACAAAATCGTGAAAAAAGCCCGTAAAGTTTTCTTTCCGGACTTTAATTTTTCCGCGTCCAGTAAAATATTCGAGCACAAAAGAGTCGGAATAATCGGCTGTTTTGTAGAGTTTCGTATCCAGCAAATACAGCCAATACCCCACCCGCTTAAATTTAGACAACGCCACCTTTTCGGTGTGAATATCGAGGTGGGGTTCAAATACAATAAACTCTTGTTCTTCGTACAGTTCAAAGTGCACCCGCAGCCGCTCGGGCATTGCGGTTACTTCAAACATTTTAGAAACCTGGTGGTACGAGTCGGGGCTCACCAACACGCGCTGTTTGGTCAAGTTGGGCATTATCTTGTCCCAAACTTTGCCCAGATACACCCGCCCCAGCGCCACGGCTTCTTCGTTGAGACTTTGGGTGGTTGGCACGCCCCAAAAATTGACGTGTACTTGTTTTTGTTTGCGCAAATACTCCGCCAAACCATTGTTTTCTAACTGTTTAGAAAGCTGCATGGTGCGGCCGTCCAGCTCGTCAATCGGCGGAATATCGGCCACGGTACGGTTGTATTCTAAACTCGTAAAATTGGACATTTTGCCCGTTTTTAAGTTTAGCTTTGCCCCCAAAGGCCGCACAACCACGTCGGCTATTTGGTTGCTGTCATCCTGCTGGTCGAGCGAAAAAACCAACACCCTTTTTTCTTTCAGCTCCTCTTCCTTGGCCACCGCAACTGTCTGTTCCGGAAGCGGCTTAGTAAACTTTTTGGTAAGTTGTTGCCAGTCTTGGTGCTGGCTCAATTTGTGGATCGACGGATCTACCAGGGCGAGTTTCAACGTGCCGTCGTCGGTGGTCTTGAACTCGAATTTATTTTTCAAATCGTCGCTCACTTTGAAGCCATATTCGGCCAAAAGGGCGTTTTTTTCGTCCGTAAAATCGCGCATCATTTCAAAGGCCCTGCGTCCAAACTGCTCACGAATCAGCAGCAGAGCAGCCGCTTTGTGTTCGCAAAGCGGCACGTCGAGTTCTTGATTGCAACTGCACGAAGTCTGAATTTGGGTGTCGTTTTCTCGGCTAAAACGCAGCGCAAAAGTCTCTGATTTGTAGGTAACTTCCACCTCGGCCACCCCATTTTGGGCCGACAAAATACTGATTTTTTTTATGTTATTTTTGATCTTCCAGGCTTCGGCAAAGGTATTTATTTTTATTTCGTCCGACTCTAAAATGAACATAAATGCCTTAGAATCAAGCATTTTGTACTTTTTTTTCAGCGTGGGGTTGGCCAACATGAGCTGGTCGAGGGCATAGATTGCCGCCACGCGGTGCTTACAAATACCGCCGTAATCGTAGGAGCAATTACAACTCGACCGAACCACGCCCTGGTCGTTCACAAAACCCTCAACCTTTACTTTATATTTTAGGTTGCTCCATTTATCCTCGGCTTTTACCTTAAATTCGGCCTCGCCCGAGAGGGCAACGTCCAGTTTTTTAAGGTCACAATTGCCCAGACTAAACAATTTTATTCCCTTCTGTCGGGGGCCGTCCAAAGAATTGCCTTTCAGAAAACGAGCAAGGTGTGGGGTTTTTACTTCAATTGCCATGCGTAAGTAGTTTCATTCTTTATTATGGGATACTGTTTAGTCGGCCGTTTGGTCGGGCACAAAAATTAGGGTACTTAGCTGGTCTTCCACAAACATTTCGTTGGCCAAGTCTTGCAACTGGGGCGCGGTTACGGCCCGTATTTCGGCAAAAATCTCCCCCAAAGAATCAATCCGATTGGTATCTAAAATACTCTTTGCCATCATCAACATAAAACTCATGTTGCCTTCTTCCGACATGGCCAATTGGCCCATCAGCTGCTCTTTCACTATGTGCAACTGATTAGTAGTCAGCGGTTTGTCGCGTACCGTTTTTAGTTCTTTATAAATCAGCGACATCGAACGGTTGAGTTGCGAAATTTCCGTTCCGAAGAAAATACCAAAAAAACCAGTGTCCAGGTACGGGCTGTAGCTGGCATCAATTCCATAGACCAGTCCGTATTTTTCGCGCAGACTCATGTTGAACCGCGAACTCATACCTGGGCCACCGAGCAAATTGACGAGCATAAAAAACGGCAGGCGGCGGTCGTCGGTCAGGGCGTATGATGGCCGGCCAATGGCGCACTGCGCCTGCGTTATTCGGCGCGCCACGCGCTCGGTTTTGGGCACGTAAACGGTTGGTGGGGTGCGCAGACGCTCCGTTTTTTTGGCAGGAATATCCCTAAAATATTTTTCGGCCAGGCGCACTACCTGCTTAAACGGCAACCGACCAACCGACGACACGACGATGCGCTCGGTGTCTAAGTTTTGGTCAATAAACTCTTTGAGGTGCTCCCGCGTGAACGCCCGCACGCTGTCTTGGTTGCCCAAAATGTTGCGACCCAGTTGGTGGTCTTGGAAAACCACTTCGTCGAAATCGTCCTGAATGGCATCCTCGGGCGAATCGTAGTACATGGCCATTTCTTCTAAAATCACGCCGCGCTCTTTTTCGAGTTGCTTCTCTGGGAAAATCGAATGAAACGTAATATCGGCCAAAAGTTCGATGGCGCGTTCGAAGTGAGTTTCGAGAACCGATGCGTGGAAACACACCTTCTCTTTGGTTGTGTAGGCATTGAGCTCGCCACCGACGGTCTCTAAACGATTGATAATGTGGTGAGATTTACGTTTTTCGGTACCTTTAAAGGCCAGGTGCTCCCAAAAATGGGCCAGCCCTTGCTGGTGCGGTAGCTCGTCGCGGCTACCCATGTCGAGCATAATGCCGCAGTGTACTACCTGCGTATGAGGTACCTGTTTATGAACAATACGAATACCGTTGGGCAACGTAAAAAGTTGATATTCTTCCATCCCGCAAAATTACTCAAAAACTTTGACTCGTAACGTGTCGATTTTGGGAAAGGCGCGCACTTGGGTTGATTATTACCGCCGCGTTTGTAGGCTCAGTTTGGTGCAAAAAAGCCCAACGAAAACCCAGCTGAGTAGGTAAACCACGTTGCGCGAATCGACCAGCCCACGGCCAAGCGCACGGTACTGGTCGTCTAAGGCCAGCCACGTGAGCGGATACGCGAGGGAGTCTAAGCTGCCCAATCCAGCAATGGCACTTAGGCCAAAATAGAGCAGAAAGTTCACGAAAACGCCCACTACAAACGCCACAACCTGGTTGTTGTTGAGCGACGAAGCCCATAAACTCAACGCCACAAAGACGGCACTGAGCAGTATGAGCCCAATGTAAGCCCCAAAAACCGCCGCCGAGTCTATATTCCCGGGCGGGTTGCCGAGTTCGTAAATGGTGTAATAATAAAAAAGCGTTGGTACCAACATGACCAAAACCAACACCCAGTTGGCCAAAAACTTACCCAACACAAGGCTCCAATCGCTGAGGGGTTTGGTCAGCAAAAGTTCGATCGTACCGTTGCGAAATTCTTCGGCAAACGACCGCATCGTGATGGCCGGAACCAGAAACAGCAACACGTAGGGCGTCAGCGTAAAAAAGGTGTTTAGCTCCGCGTAGCCGTAGTCCAGCACGCTCGTGCCTGGAAAAACCCAAAGCAACAAGCCCACGGCGGTCAGAAATAGCGCCATCATGATGTACCCGATGGGCAAACCAAAAAAGCTACTGAGTTCTTTTTTGAATATAACCAGCATAATTTGAGGAGGTATTTTGGGCGAAATTATTAGTCAAAAACGGGTTTTTCTTTTCGCATAATCGCCCCAATAATGAGCGACAGTATAAACCCAATGAGGATTGAGACGAGGATTTGCCAAAAAAACGAAATGCCTGGGTTATTAAACTGGTCGGCCATTTTCTCCATTTGTTTTTCCAATACTGCTTCGTCTAAGCCCAGGTCTTCAAAATACTCGCGCATTTTGTTCATCATTTTTTCGGGAAAACTGGGGTCGATAAAATTCAGGTAAATCTGCTGAAAAACGCTGCTAATCATGCTCGAAACTGCCACGGCCAACGTACCCGTACTGAGGGCTTCGCCGAGGGTTAGAAACCCGTTGTTGTTGGATCTGAACTCTCTGAGGGCAAATACCAAACCCAAAATTGGGATCAGCAACGCCGCACCACCCATCCAAGGGTTGATAAATTGTTCGGTCAGGTTCACAATTACTTGGTAAACAATGGAGACGATTCCCATAATTAAGCCCCATTTTAGGGCAACGGGTGCCACTGAGGTTTTTTGTTCCATGATTTTATTGTTTAAAAACGCCGTAATCTTGTTTTCTAAATAGCAACGAAATAACCAGAATAGGAATAATAGCCAGGAAAAATTTATTTTTTAACTCATTGAAAATCAGACCCGAAGGTTTTATCGTGGCCACGCTCAGTACATCGCGCTGAAACTCGGCTTCGCCGAGGCGTTTGGCGTATTCGGTCTTTTGAGACAACAGCAAGTCTCTGGTTGCGTCTAAATACAGCGCAAAAGCCGCGTCGTTGAAACTGTAAAACACGTACACCAAAAAACCAGTGAGCAACGACCCCACGATAACGATCAGGTAGCCAATCGAAATACCCTGCCAAAGGTGCAAGTAGCCGTTGCCGATTTTTTTGCGGTAGTACCAGCAGCAGCCAGCCATCATAATAATATAAAAGCCGAAGTCTAAAAAACGCTTGGTTTCTACGGGCACAATGCCCAGCAGGTACAAAGCCACAAAAAAGGCGAAGCAAAGCCCACCAGCGGCAAGGCCAAATACAACGGGCACGCGAAGCAGATCGGGGATTTTCATTGCATGGAGGCTTTTTTGATGAACCCTTCTAACTCGGCGCGGTAGGTCAGAACTTGCTCGTTTGTTTGGGCATTGGTCCAAGCCAACTCGCTGGCCATCAGCGCCGCCACGTTTTCAATGGCCGCGTCGGCGGCGTGCCAGTCGATGAGTTCGAGCCGGGTGCGACGTGCCATTACGTCGCGAATGGTTTGGGCCATTTCGGCCCGAACTGAGTACACCACCTCGGCTTTAATGAAAGGATAGGCGGGCGAAATTCGTTCGGAGAGCATTTTGTCTTCTGCTATGAGCAACGCCACTCTTTCGGCGCGTGCGCCGTATTTTTTCATCAAATGATGGCAAATATCAGTCTCTAACCCAAAATCTAATTGCAGCCGCTCCCAGTTTCTGAACCTATACCCGTCGGCACCCACCAATTTTTTCTCGTCGGTGGTGCAGTGCTCGTCCACGTTCAAAAACTTGCAGGCATCGTCAATGGTGTCTTTGGCCATCACGCGGTAAGTTGTCCATTTGCCGCCCATCAGGCTTATCAAACCCGATTCGTAGTCGTGTTCTACCTCGTGGTCTCGGACGAGTTGTTTGGTCGATTTTTTGGTATTGTCCGACATCAGTAGCGGCCTCAGCCCACCGAAACCCGCCTTCACCTGGTCGCGGGTCACGTTGGCGGTGACGTAATTATTGAGGTTTTCGAGCAAAAAACTTATCTCGTCCTCCTCCAGCACTGGCTCTTCAACCTCCGACTCGTAGGGAGTGTCGGTGGTGCCGAGCAGCAGCTCGCCCTCCCACGGAATGGCAAAAATAACGCGCCCATCGGTCGTTTTAGGAATTAGCATCGCTGTTTTTCCTGCCCCAACTCCGCTGGTATCGGTTTCGTTTTTAAAGATACTCAAAGGCAACATGGCGTGCACGCCCTTGCTGCGTTTGATGCGAGGAGCCAGATTGGGGTTGGCCATCAGCCGCACGCTATCGGCCATCGGGCCAGCGCAATTAATAAACAATTTAGATTTTATATCGAAGGTCTCGCCCGTTCGGTCGTCGGTGACGTGGGCCACGGTCAGCCTTTTTTTTTCATTTTTCGAGAACCCATTCACCCGCACGTAGTTAGCCACCGATGCACCAGTTTCGGCGGCGGTTTTGGCAATCATCAAGCAGTAGCGGGCATCGTCGAGTTGGCCGTCATAATACAAAACGGCACTGTGGAGTTTCTTGGGGTCGAGGCCACTAATTTTTTGAAGGGCTTTCTTTTTAGATAGCCAACGGCTTTTGGGCAGCGGGTCGTCGCCCGCAAACCAATCGTACATTGTCAGCCCGATGGTATAATACACGGCCTCAAACCAGTTGAAGCAGGGCGTGAGCAACGCCAACGGGTGCGCCAAGTAAGGCGCATTTTTAATAACGGTGTGGCGTTCTTCGAGCCCATGCCGAACTTGGTTTAGCTGGGCAAAGTCAAAGTTTTTGAACGCCTGCTCCAAGTAGCGCACGCCACCGTGGATGAGTTTAGTAGATTTTGAGGAGGTGTGCGAGGCAAAGTCTTCTTTGTCGATGATGGCTACTTTGAGGCCGCGCAACGCAGCGTCGAGGGCGCAACCCACCCCCGATGCGCCTCCGCCGATGATGCAAACGTCAAAATTTTCGGTTTTTAGTTTTTCGAGGCTTAAACTTCGGTTCATGCAATGGCAGAGGTTGTAGAATACAAAAAAAACCTGTTTGGCTTTGTACGGACGTACACGCCAAACAGGAACGCAAATTTACACTAAAATTTCAACGGGACGGCAAATCCAGTCTGGTCCCAGGCGAAATTAAGTGCGTTGTCTTTTACTTCAAAGGTTAGTTTTTCAACTGGCTCGGCCAGCTTCTTGGCGGCTACTTTCACTTCGGCCACGTTTTTGGCTTTCACTTTTTCGTATCCGTATGCGCCCCATTGCTTGAGTTCCGAGTTCAGTATCACCGTCCACTCGCTTTCGCCAGGTATGGTATAGAGCACGTAGGTTCCCGCTTTCACGGCTTTTCCGCCAAAATCCACATCTTTGGCAAACGTAATCTCGGTGGCTGCATTGGCCCCAGTGCGCCATACTTTTCCGTAGGTTTCTAAGCTACCCGAGCCTTCTTTGCCAAAAATAACGCGGCCTTTTTTAGACGGCTGGCCGTAGGATACGCTCACGTTTTCGCCTTCGGCTTTGGTAGGGGGGCTCGCCTGAGAGAAGGCCGCACCTGCGCAAAACAATACGGCTACAAACGCTAATACTGCATTTTTCATGATTTAATATGGTTTTTTGTGATGGTTATATCAACCACAAATCTAACGAAAAACGTGCGCCAAAAGTTGCAGTGAGCAATCACCTCATTTTTATCGGATTGCTACGTACTCAAAATATTGACCATTCTGATAAGATCGGGATGCGGATTTTTCTCGCGGGTAATGGTATCTTTGAAGGGCGTGTAGGCAATTTCGTCGTTGAGCACGCCCGCCATGACGCACTTTCGGCCCTCCATGAGTCCTTCGACGGCGGCCATTCCCAGCCTGCTCGACAAAATACGGTCGAAAGCCGACGGCCGCCCGCCGCGTTGGGTGTGGCCCAGGGTCGTTACCCGAATATCGATCCCTCCTTTGTCTTTGAGTTGCTCTCTGATGTCGTTTGCGATGAGCGTGGCGCGTCCTTCAACACCCTCCTCGGCCACCAGCACGATAGACGACGATTTTTGTCGCCCCCAACCTTTGTCCAACGCGCTCACCAACTCGGCTACGGGGGTCATCTGGCCTGGCACGATCACAAACTCGGCCCCGCCCGCAATGCCCGAATGAACGGCAATGTAGGGCGAGTGGCGGCCCATGACTTCGATAAAAAAAACGCGGTCGTGCGAGGCCGCCGTGTCCCTAATTTTATCGATCGCGTCGAGGGCGGTATTCACGGCCGTATCAAACCCAATGGTATAATCGGTTCCGTAGAGATCGTTGTCTATTGTGCCAGGGCAGCCCACCGTTGGAATACCGTACTCCTCAAAAAAAAGCAGTGCGCCAGTAAACGTACCGTTGCCACCAATGGCCACCAGGCCGTCTATGCCGTGTTCTTTAATATTGCGGTAGGCTTTGGCGCGGCCTTCGGGGGTCATAAACTCCTTGCTCCGCGACGATTTGAGGATCGTGCCGCCGCGCTGAATAATGTTGCTAACCGACGAAGTGGTGAGCGGCTCAATTTCGTTGGCAATCATGCCCGTGTAGCCGTGGTAGATGCCCATTACTTCTATGCCATTAAAAACCGCCGTGCGCACAATGGCACGCACGCAGGCGTTCATGCCTGGGGCATCTCCACCCGATGTAAAAACGCCTATTCTTTTCATCACAACATTATTTACCAAGGTTCAAAACGAGAGGTTAGTGGCGCAAATTTAACGGCAATTTGGTAGAATAGGATTATTAAAAGGTGTTTTTTAGACACCCAAGACTTAATTTTATCGTTTAACCAATGGTTTTCAAACAGTTAAGGCATTAAAAAAGGGGACTCTGAGCGCGCTCAAAATCCCCTTTTCTGACTGATATACCCCTTCTAAGCCTCCTTTGTCATTTTTTGAAAATCATCTACCGAGATGGGTGTTTCCTCAAAAACCAACTGCGAGTTGGTGTACTCGGCCACTTTATTGTCAAAAACCATGTTGTAGGTTGTCCTAAAATTATCGCGCTCTTTGTCGGCCAAGTACCCCTGCGCTATCTTGCGCACGGTGGCTTCCATTTGCTCGCCCAGGTCGTTTCCGTAAAAGCCAAACTGCTGCCTAATTTGGTTTTCTGACTCGGCCAGCACCTCGGCATACTCCACGTTTAGGTTGGCGGCTTCGGCAATTTTGTTTTTGACCAACGATAATTTCAGCGTCTTCTTGAAAGCCTCAAACTCTTCCTCGATCTGCTCCATGGTAAACTTACCTTCGTTCTGGCGAAACAGCCAATCTTTCAAAAACTGATCGGGCAGCTCGATGTCTAAACTGTCTAAAACGGCATTTTCTGCGTCTATTCGCAATTTGGCGGTGGCCTCGCGAACGTAGTTTTCGCTCACTACGTCAAGCACTTGTTTTTTGAACGATTCCTCGTCGGTGGCTTTGTCTTTGCCCAGCACCTTGTCAAAAAAGGCTTGGTTCAACGATGAGTCGCCCGCTCTGGTGATGTCCTCAACGGTAAACTCAAACTGCCCTTCGATGAGCGGAACGTCGGCTTGTTTTTTCAGACCCGTCAGTAAGTAGATCGATTCCTCGTCGAAAGTACTGTGCAGATCAAACTCCACGACACTGCCTTGGGTAAGGCCAACAAAAACGGCCTGCATTTCGGGTTTTACTTTGTCGGTCGGGATGGCCGTTTTGGTCGTAAAATCACCGCCCGACACTTGTTTCAGATCACCATAAATCATATCGCCCACCTCCGACGACTCGGGGTTGAACTGCTCGGCGAAGCGCGTCTGCAAGTTGGCAATCGTATCGTTGAGTTCTTTTTCGCCCGCTTCGATCACGTATTTTTTAACGGGGGCAACCTTGCTAAAATCTACCTCAAAGTCAGACGCCATGCCGATCTCGAAAGTAAAATCAAATTCGGTATTGCGGTCAAAATCAAGCACTTCATTTTCGTCGAGCTTGGGCACGGGGTCTCCCACCACTGGCAACTTGTTTTCTTTTATATAGTCGGCCACTGTTTTGCTCAACAGGTTGTTTACCTCGTCGATCATAATAGACTTTCCGTACATTTTCTTTACAATTCCGACGGGTACTTTGCCTGGTCTGAAGCCCTTCATGGCTACTTTTCCACTATATTCCTTGATTTTTTTGGTAACTTCAGACTGGTAATCCTCTTCTTTGAGGGAAATTTTTAGGAGAGCGTTTGTTGCACTGCTTTTTTCTAATGCGACTTCCATGTTTGGATAAAAAATGAAGAATGAATAAAATTAAAAAGGAGTCGTTAGTTATAATCACTAACGACTCCGAAAAGTACGGGCAGAGGGAATCGAACCCCCACGCCTTGCGGCACTAGATCCTAAGTCTAGCACGTCTACCAGTTTCGCCATGCCCGCCTAACGTTTTTGAAAACGGAGTGCAAAAATAGGTTTTTTTTGCCAAAAAAACGAAAGTTTGAAATATGTTTTTGTTTTGTTCATTTTTGGTTGGAAAAAATAGGCTAAAACCCTACATTAGATTTTCATAAACCAGACGGCCTCGGTCTTGTTGCGATACAAAACCGACACGACGTTCTGCCAAAAATAGGACGGCACCCAAATGTAGTTTAACGAAAGTACAACAAAACCCAACTTTATAGAATGCTCACGGACGAATTAGTAGCGGTGGGAACCGACGAACTGGAAAGACTCGAAATTCTGAAACGGTACCGAAAACTGCTCAGAACGGCCAACCCGTACTTCAAAAAAAACGATTCTAAGTTGGTGCGCAAGGCTTTTGACGTGGCCATGAACGCCCACCGTTTCGACCGCCGCAAAACGGGCGAACCTTACATTTATCATCCCATTGCGGTTGCTCAAATTTGCGTTGAAGAAATCGGGCTGGGGACTACGGCCATTATCTGTGCGTTGCTCCACGACACCGTAGAAGATACCGAACTCACGCTGGAAGACGTGCAACGCGACTTCGGGGTGAAAGTAGCCACGATTATCGACGGCCTGACAAAAGTCTCGGACGAGTTTGACACTGGCTCGTCGGCGCAGGCCGAAAATTTTAGAAAAATGCTGCTCACCCTCAACGACGACGTTCGGGTGATTCTCATTAAACTGGCCGACCGACTGCACAATATGCGGACGCTCGACAGCATGCCCAAAGAGAAACAGCTCAAAATTGCCTCCGAAACCAGTTTTATATTCGCGCCCCTTGCCCACCGACTTGGCCTGCACGCCATAAAGTCGGAGTTGGAAGACCTGCAACTCAAATACGTGAACCGCGAGGCTTATTATGACATTAGAGACAAACTGCACGCCACCAAAGCAGCGCGCGATCGGTTCATCGGGCGGTTTTTGGAACCCATTATCAGCGAATTGAACGGTCTGGGGTTAAAATACCACGTGAAAGGACGGCCCAAGTCGATCCATTCTATTTGGAAAAAGATGAACGTTCAAAAACGACCTTTCGAGGAAATATTCGACCTCTTTGCCGTCAGAATTATTTTGGAAGTAGAGCCAGACCAAGAAAAAGCGGCTTGCTGGCAGGTCTATTCTATGGTGACGGACTACTACCAGCCCAACCCCGAGCGCCTCAAAGACTGGATTGCCACGCCGCGCTCCAACGGCTACGAGTCGCTCCACACCACCGTAATGAGCACCGAAGGAACGTGGGTGGAGGTTCAGATTAGAAGTAAAAGAATGGACGAAATAGCCGAAAAGGGCTACGCCGCGCACTTCAAATACAAAGACAACGACACCCGCACAAACTCTGGTTTGGACAAATGGATAAACCAGGTGCGGGATATGCTCGAAACAACGGGCGACAAAACCGCCGCGCTCGAGTTTTTGGACGATTTTAGGAGTAATTTGTTCAACGATGAGGTATTTATTTTTACCCCAAAAGGCGAACTGAAAGTAATGAGGCGCGGCGCAACGGCCCTCGATTTTGCCTTTGATATTCACTCCATGGTTGGCGCGCGCACCACTGCCGCCCGCGTAAACAAAACCCTGGTGCCGATCAGCTACGTGCTCAAAAGCGGCGACCAGGTCGAGATATTGACTTCGTCGAAACAAAAACCCCACGAAGACTGGCTCAAAATCGTGGTGACATCCAAGGCCAAAACCAAAATAAAAGACCTCATCAAAGAGGACAACAAACAGTACGTGACCGATGGTAAAAACTTGGTCGAGAAAAAACTCAAACAGCTTCGGATCGAAAACAGCCACGAAACCATTAATCAGCTCAGGGCGTATTTCAACGCCAAAACCCCCGCCGATATGTTTTATCGGTTCGGAAAAGGATACATCGATGCCAATGAAATTAAAAAGTTTCAGGCCGAAAAAGAAGCCAAACTCAACCGCCAGCTCAAACTGAACACCGACGAAATTCAGGAGGGAAAGGCCATTCAGAAGGAGCTCCAAAAAATGCACGGTGGCCGAAAAGACGGCGACTCGCTGCTGATCGGAGAAGACATGGATCGGATTGATTATACCCTCGCGAAGTGCTGCAATCCGATTTCGGGCGACGAAGTTTTTGGCTTCGTGACGGTGCTCGAAGGCATAAAGATTCACCGCACTACCTGCCCAAATGCCACCGAATTACTGGCCAAATACGGCAACCGGGTCATAAAAGCACGCTGGACATCGCACCAGCAGATTGCTTTTTTGGCGGGACTAAAAATATCGGGCATCGACCGGGTGGGCATCGTAAACACCGTCACTGCCGTTATTTCTAACGAACTACACATCAATATGCGCTCAATAACGGTGGACACCGATGACGGTATTTTTGAGGGCACAATTAAAGTATATGTGCACGACACCCGACACCTCGAAGACCTCACCCAAAAACTACTCGCCGTGGCGGGCGTTCACGAAGTAACGCGGTTCGACTAAAGGTCTCGACCAAGCCTGATAAGGAATGAGTTTTGAATTATTGAGTGGTTGAATAATTTCTGATAATCAGCTACTTAATATTTTGAAATCCAACTACTTATTTATTTTACGTACCTGATTAAACCCAAAACCCCTACAATTCTCGAAATAATGAACCAAAAAACCCTACTTATTTATACCATTGCGGCACTGGCCGCAACGGGCGGCTTGCTTTTTGGCTACGACACTGGCGTAATAAACGTGGCCTTAGAATTACTCAAAAAACAGTGGGTTATCAGCAGCACCCAGGAGGGCTGGATTGTGGGCGCAGTGCTGGCGGGCGGCATGGCGGGGTCGTTGTTGAGTGGCCAAATTAGCGACGTTTTGGGGCGCAAGCGCATCAACATTGTGGCGTCGGGTATTTTTGTGGGCGGCTCCATCGTCACGGCCGTGGCCCAGGGCCCCGAGGTGCTCATTGCGGGGCGTTTGTTGCTGGGCTTGGCCATTGGCATCGTTTCTTTTTCGGTACCCTTATACATTTCCGAAATATCGCCGTCCGACATTCGCGGCCGCTTGGTCACGTTCTTTCAGTTGGCCATCACCATTGGCATTCTGGTGTCCTATTTTTGCGGATACTACTTCGCCGAAAGCGTGGAAGGCTGGCGGTCGATGTTTTGGGCGGGTTTTGTGCCCGCCATTATCTTGTTCGTCGGAATGTTGTTTGTTCCCGAAAGCCCCCGTTGGCTCATTAGCAAAGGCCGCGACGACGAAGCCAAGCGAGTCCTTGAGCGTATTCATGCCCACGACCAAGTGGCCGCCGAATACGCCGCCATTAAGCACGGCATTGAGCAAGAGCGCGGCCACCGCACCAGCTGGACGGAGCTCTTTGGGCCGCGCCTGCGCATTCCGTTTCTGATCGGCGTGGGTATTTTTATGTTCCAGCAATTTTCGGGCATCAACGCCGTCATTTATTATTCGACCAGTATTTTTGCCATGGCGGGCATGGCTCAGGGCACCTCAAACGTGCTGGCCACGGTGGGCGTGGGGGTGGTCAATGTGGCCTTCACGTTTTTGTCGCTCAGGATCATAGACCGTTGGGGGCGCAAGCCGCTCCTGTACATGGGCCTGCTGGGTTGCGGGGCGGCGTTGGCTTCGCTGGGGCTTTCGTTTTACTTCCGCGACTCCCTCGGCAGCGCCTCTGGGTGGCTGGCCATCGGCAGCGTTTATGTGTATATTGCTTTCTTTGCGCTCACGCTCGGGCCGCTCGGTTGGTTGCTCATATCAGAGGTTTATCCGCTGCGCATACGCGGCTTTGCGGCGAGTATGGGTAGTTTTTACCACTGGTTTTTTGATCTTTGCGTAGCCGTTTCGTTCCCGATCCTGCGCGAAATCCCCGCGCTGGGTGCGGGCGGAGGCATCTTTTTTATCTATTTCGGAATTGTCATGCTCGGCTTGTTTTTTGCCAAATACATTGTATTTGAAACAAAGGGACTCAGTTTAGAGCAGATCGAAGAGCGCTTCGGCGCACAATGAGTGAGGCTTTATGGACTTTGAGCAAGTAGGTTGTTTGTTGGTTTCTCTCCTCTTTTAGTGGGTATTAGCACATTTGTATTACGAAAGAAATAAGCATTTGGACGATTTATTTTAATACTATTTTGAAGCACTTAATTTGCTTATAATCAAGTATTTATGCGCCGATTTTGTGGTAGTAATGTTGCTAATTAAATAGGTATTTGCGCTTACATGATTTACTCGTACCTTAGAAAACTAAATTTTAATGTCCATTAGAAATGGATAGGAACCTCAATAACTGAAACGCTTTATAGGTATACCCACAAAGGCAAGATAACCAGCACCGACAAAAGCCTCATTAGATACGATTTAATGCCCAATAATCGTTTTTTTTTAAGTTAATACCAATAAGTTTGCTTATTGCATCAAGTTTGACAAATTTATATACCTGATCTATGCTCCGCAGTTTTTTTCTTTTCTTTCTGATTTTTTCAACGGCACTTGGCCAGGTTAAACCGTTGAGTTCGAGTGAACTTTTTTTGGGTATCAAAAAACTAAACGTTTGCGCGTCGGTGCTGCACGTGGCGGCTCACCCCGACGACGAAAACACGCTGTTGCTCACCTACTTAGCCAAAGATCGTTTGGTCAGAACGGGATACCTGTCGCTCACCCGGGGCGATGGCGGCCAGAACCTCATTGGCCCCGAGCAGGGCGAGTACGTGGGCATAATCAGGACGCAAGAACTGCTGGCGGCGCGTAAGATCGACGGCCCCGACCAGTTTTTTAGCCGTGCCTACGATTTTGGTTTTTCAAAATCGACCGACGAGGCGGTGCGGTTGTGGGGCAAAGAAAAAGTACTCGGCGACGTGGTCTGGATGATCCGAAAGTACCGTCCCGACGTGGTCATTACGCGGTTTCCGCCCGATGCCCGCGCGGGCCACGGCCACCACTCGGCGTCGGCTTTTTTGGCCGAAGAAGCCTTTAAAATTTCCGACGACCCCACCCAGTACCCCGAGCAGCTGGCGTTTGTGAAGCCCTGGAAAGCCAAAAGAATCGTCTGGAACTCGTACAGCCCAGGGTTTCAGAACAACAAACCGTCGGTCGAAAAACTGCCCTTTATACCCATCGAGATCGGTTTGTTCAATTCCTATTTGGGTAAATCCTACGGCGAGATTGCCGCCGAAAGCCGTTCGCAGCACAAATCTCAGGGTTTTGGCGTGCCAGCCAATCGCACCCTCAGAATCGACTACCTGCTCCACAAAAACGGAGAGCCCGCCCAAAAAGACCTGCTCGACGGCATCGATGCCACCTGGAAACGGGTCGAGAACTCCGACAAGGTGGCCGAGCTCATCAATGTTGCCATTAATACCTACAAAATTAGCCAGCCCAGTGCCTCGGTGCCAGTTTTGGTGCAGATATACCAAGAACTCGCCAAATTAGATGCCAACGACGTGTATGTAATAGCCAAAAAGCAGGAGGTCGAGACGCTGATTGTGAACTGCCTTGGACTTTGGTTCGAGACCAATCCCGCGCAGTTTTCGGCGGTGGCGGGCGAGCGAACCGAGCTCAAAATAAGTGCGGTGTCGCGGTCGGAGGTGGCCGTTAAACTGACCAAACTAACTGTTTCGGGCGCGGTTCGGGATACTATTATGGACGTTGCGCTCAAACAAAACGAACAGTTTAACCTGCCTTTCGTCGTCACCATTGCCCGAGATCAAAAAATCACCCAGCCCTATTGGCTCGAAAAACCGATTGATAAAGGCATCTTCCAGATCGACGACCAGCGGTTGATCGGTCAGCCCGAAAACGTGCCTGGTTTGTACACCGATTTTACTTTTGTGGTCGAAAACCAACCGATTACCATCCGCAAGCCTTGGATATATAAATCGGTTGATCCGGTGGACGGTGAACTTTACCGCCCGTTTGAGGTTCGCCCCGCCGTGACGGCAAACATCACCGAAAAAGTATACGTCTTTGCCGACAATACGCCCAAAACGGTGGAGGTGTTGCTGAAAGCAAACCAGGCCAATTGCGCGGGAGAACTGCGCCTCGAAACGCCCGAAGGATGGAAAACAGCGCCCGCCACGGTGTCTTTTGAGCTGAAAGAAAAATACGCCGAGCAACGCCTTTCGTTCAAACTAACGCCAGCGGCGGGTTTTGGCGACGGCAGGATCAGGGCCATCGTCAAAACCCAAAACGGAGAAACCTCGCGTAGCTTGCGGTCGGTCGAGTACAAACACATTCCAACGCAAACACTTTTCCCGCTGGCCGAATCTAAATTGACCAAATTAGACATCAAAGTAAAAGCCAAAAGGGTGGGCTACATCTCGGGTGCTGGCGACGAAGTGCCCGCTGGTTTGCGCCAAATGGGTTGCGCCGTCACGATGCTCGACGAGGCCGAACTGAGCAAAAACCTGGCCGTTTACGACGCAATCGTGGTCGGCATTAGGGCCTACAACACCGAGGAGCGGCTGGTTTTTTACCAAGAAAAACTGATGGAATACGTCAAAAACGGCGGGACGATGGTGGTGCAGTACGTAACGGGCGGCGGGTCGTTTTTGAGCAATGTCCTGAAAGTGAAGCAGATGGGACCGTATCCGTTTGCAGTCAGCAGGGAGCGCGTAACGGAGGAAGACGCAAAAATGACTGTCCTCGAAGCCACCCACCCAATTTTGAATTATCCCAACAAAATAACCGATGCCGATTTTGGCGGTTGGGTGCAGGAGCGCGGCATTTATTTTGCCCAAGATTGGGACAAAAACTACGTACCCATTTTTGCCTGCAACGATACTAACGAAGCCCCAAAGTCGGGCTCGCTCATTTATACTGCCTACGGCAAAGGGCATTTTATGTACACGGGCTTGGCGTTTTTTAGGCAACTGCCCAATGGAGTGTCGGGCGCGTACCGTTTGTTTGCCAATATGATTTCGGTGGGCAAAAAATAAGCGCGTCGGTTTTGCTACCTTACCACCAACACCCTGCCTCGGTAGGTGTGGCTTGGTGTTGCAACAACGTATCCGTAGGCCCCAGACGGGGCCGGGGCTTGGTCATAAGTGCCGTCCCAGGGTTTGGCGTAGCCCTTTGAGTAAAAAATGGACGTTCCCCAGCGGTTATAAATTGTGACCTCACAGGTCGGATAAGCGGCTATGTTTTGTATCACAAAAACATCGTTCGTCCCGTCGTTGTTGGGTGTAAACCAGTCTGACGAGACCTCGGCCCGACCCTTGGGGCGTAGATTTGCCTTTTTACCCAACAACCGATAACTTAGCGGGCACTCCGACGGATAGATTTCAGTATAACGGAAAGGAAAAAGTTGATGGACTTGGCTTTTATGAATATGGCTTTCGTTGGAGCGACCCTCAAATAGGCAGATTTATTCAAGTTGATAAAGTAACAGAATTAGCGCCTGATTTAACACCTTTTAGATATGGATTCAATAATCCAGTTAAATTTATTGATTTTATGGGACTATGGGAAAAAACAAAAAATGGCTACTCAACAAAAGATAAAAAAGATATTGAACGATTTTTTTCTTAGAGTTTGTTTTGGACTTTTAAACTGCTGATAATCAGATTTTTAACATATTTTCTTTGTAAATATTTATTTTTTTCGCTCTCAGAATTAAGTAGAAATACGCTACCGGAAAATATTTTGCATTTATCAGATTGTCAGAGGTTTGAAATTAATAGAAAAGTTGCAATTTATTCATTATCAATAAGTTATAATTCCAAAACAAACTCTTATCAGGCTTTTGAATCAAAATCTTCGTTTTCAAATACAGAAAACTTCATAAAGGGCGAAATGTCGAGTGGCTCAGGAAAATTAAGCGATGGATCGACGTTGTTAACAGGAATTACGTTAAAAAGTTATAATTATAAATCAAATAGCGGGTGGTACTCAGATAAACGCACAGTAGAAAGAACATGGCACGAAGTACAGTCCACTTTTAATCCTGAAGTGTTGGATACGCGTACCATTGGACATAATGTTTTCTGGAAAACATATCCACGACCTTGGAATCCTAAAACGTATAGCGGAAAGGATGATTATTCGTATATCCCATCAAATCCAATTGAAATTCCAGGTTATATCCATGATAGAGCATACGATAATAAAGAAGCACGAGGGGCAAATAGTCTATTTACCAACGAAGATGTGATTGGTGATGACTGGCGATTTGTAGCACAAGAATTGGCACTTTCTCTTGATCCAAATTTAGATGCTATCTCACGTTATGAAGCATTCTTTTTGGGTTTGGGGCTGGAATTATTCGCAGAGCCAAAAACAATTTATCATTATTCAAAGAAAATTCTCAAAGCCGCTGGCAAAGGTGCATCAGCCATAAAACATTAAAACGATGAAGAAAAAATGCATAATTATTGTTGTAGTGATGGCTTTTAGTAGCTGTAAATGGTTTGGTGCAGGTACGTTAGGTGCTTTTCAAGATTGGGCCTTTCTTCTGCCAAAAAATCAGTTTGAAAAACAAATCAGTCTGTTTATCAAATCTAACCCACAGTACATAATTCCTAAAAAATGGGAATATCTGGATGACTGGGAAGAAAGGGGTTTTGGTTTTTTGAATGGAAAAGTTTTTTATTTTAAAAATAATCCAGAGGAACTATATTATGTATACACGAGTGAAATTGGTTTTCGGATTACTGTTTTCTAAAAACGTGCATAGAGACCTGATTCTGCTGTTCTTAAGATTTTAAAATCACAAAACCACTTTCACTACAGTATAACATATCGAGAATTAGATCAGGATTTTCAAGATAAGGAAGGCTTGAAGGCAACAACCATTGTAGTTAGAGCAGTAACAAATGATAAGATAAGTCGATGGTATAAAGTTGAAGACTATGAGAAACT
>JAAFKE010000043.1 GCA_013298215.1 Cytophagales bacterium
AAAACTTGGAACAAAACCGCCTTTCAGTGGAAATCAATATTATCAGAACTAATGATTACTTTTGGAGATAGAATTCAAATCCAAAAACTGGAAATTTAACCTGACACAGTTTAATGAAGACTCTCTGAACTACAACTACGACACCAAAAAAACCAAATTTAGCAGCAATTATTACTTCAACCAGTCCGAACAAACGGTGAACACCATCCTGGCCCGCGAGAATTTTTTTCCGAACGGCAGCAACATAAAAACCACCGAAAACAGCAACCGCTTCAACCTGAACGGCAACCACCGGGGT
The DNA here is from genome assembly GCA_013298215.1 of Cytophagales bacterium. Lineage (GTDB taxonomy): Bacteria > Bacteroidota > Bacteroidia > Cytophagales > Spirosomataceae > JAAFKE01. Next base: position 299 of record JAAFKE010000043.1, read on the forward strand.
AGTTTACGGTTCGAAAAAACGCTGGATTCGCTCAACACGCTGATTGTGATTGGCAACGCCCGCTACGGCAGCGGCAACTCAACGTTTGGGTCGGCGCAGCAATTGTTTAGAGACGGCCAAGTGAAAACCCGCCAAACCGCCATCGACAACGCCTCTACTTTTAGGTCTTTTGCCCTCACGAGCACGCTCATTTATCGGCACAAGTTCAAGAAAAAAGGCCGAAACTTTGCGTTTAGTGCCGCCTACAACATCAACAATGCCGACGGGCGCAACCGCCAGCAGTCGCTCAATGAGTTGTTTCTGGCCAGCACGGTGAACGACGTTCTGCGGAACATCAACCAGCGAGACACCAGTTTGAGCCGCCAAAACCAACTCAAAAGTAGTCTGTTTTACCTGGAACCGATCTCAAAAAAGTTTTTTTGGGAGACCTTTTATAATTTTAGCCTCCGCAAAATTGAGGTAGATCGCAACCTGTCGGATATTTTGAGCAGCGACCAACCCCGCCGCAACGACACCCTGAGCCAGTACTACACCACCAATTATGTGTATCACCGGCTGGGCAGTAGCATTCGGTATTCGTTCAAGGGCCTAAATGTGTCGGTGGGCTTGGCGGGGCAGAACTTCAACTTAGACGGTCAGTTTGCCTCCGACCAAAACGCGCCCACCTTCGGGCGGGTGCAGCGGTCGTTTCTGGTCTGGGTGCCCAACGCGTCGTTCAATTATGACCTCAAAAACAACAAATATATTTACTCAAACTACCAAGCCAACGTGCGTGAGCCGTCCACCCGCGACCTGCAACCCGTGATCGACAACAGCAACCCGCTTTTTGTTCGCGAAGGAAACCCCAACTTGGTGCCGCAGGTGAGCCACGATTTTAGCGTGGGCTACAACACGTTCGACCCTGGGTCGTTCACAAATCTGTACGCGAGCGTCAATTACGAATACAAGGTTAATGAAATTGTTTACAACCAAAACATTGGCAGCAACCTCCTGACGCGCACGCGCCCCGAGAATATTTCGGGCGGCCAAAATTACGGCACATACGTGGGCCTGGGGTTCCCGCTCAAAAAAACCAAGGCCACCATGAACCTCAATACCTCGGTTAATGTTGGCAACAGCCTGGCCTTTATCAACGATGTGCTCAACAAAACCCGATCCAATGCCTACACCCTGGGGCTTCGGCTCGACCTAACACCGAGCGAGTTTTTTACTTTTTATGGCAACGCGCGGTGGTTTTTGAACACCACCAAATACTCGATCAATGCCGCCCAAAACCAGCAGTTTACCAACACTACTTACACGGGCGAAATGAACATAAAACTACCCAAAGAAACCTATTTCAGCAGCCGACTAAACTACCGAATTTTTAGGAACGAACGATTTGGCTTCGATCAAAACCAGCCTATTCTGACGCTTTCGGTGTATAAAATCGTTATGAAAGACAAAAAAGGCGAGATCAGACTAACGGCCAACGACGTGTTTGACCAAACGCGGGGGGTCAATCAAAGCGCGGGCGCAAACTACATTAGCAACGAGAGTACGCCTACTTTGTCGCGGTATTTTATGCTCAGTTTTACGTATAATATGCGCGGCGTAACCAACCAAATGCGCAAAAGAAACAACTGGTAGCGGCACTGGTCAAGGTCGTCAATCATTCAACATTATTACTCATTCATTATGAAAACCAGCGTGTGTATAATTTGCCTGTGGGCGGCTTGCTTCAATATATCAGCACAAAACAAAGACGAGGGTGTGGTCACCTACGAAAGGGTGCAGTACTGGACAAAAATATACGCCCGCATGACGTACCTAAACCAGGAAGAAAAAGACCGCATGAAGCTAACTTGGGGCAGCGACGACGAATGGAAGCTGAAAATGAAACTCAATTTTAGCCCCCGCGCCAGTTTATATACCTACGAAAGCGAGCAAGGCCAGACCGACGACGGAACGTATTCGTGGCGCCAGGACGATTTTTTGATCCAGCGAAACTTTGAGCAGTCTCGAATGACCGAAATCCACGAGATGCTCGGCAAAACGTATATTTTGGAAGACTCGCTAACGGCCCCCGAGTGGAAAATCCTGAACCAAATAAAAGAAGTGAACGGCTACCTCTGCATGAGAGCCGTGAGCGAAGACACCACCAAGAAACAAAAAATAACGGCCTGGTTTGCCCAAGACATACCCGTTTCGGCGGGGCCAGAACGGTACTTTGGCCTGCCTGGGCTCATTATGGAGTTGGACATAAACGAGGGCGACGTGGTGATAACGGCTACCCAACTGTCGTTCAAAAAACTGGACAAAGAAACCGAGCTCCCCAAACTAAAAGGAAAAAAAATAGACCAGAAAGCCTACGACCTGCTGCTCTGGAAACACATAGACAACAGCATAAAAGCCCGCCGAAACCCGTTTTGGGCCATTCGGTACTGAGGCGCGCACTCAATTAATAAATTAATAATGCAACTACTTTCGTTGCACCCCCAAGTTGGCGTATTTTTGGTAAAAAAAACGCAATGCTCAAAGCCAATCTAATGTCAATGCTGTCGGCGCATTCAAAAGCCCAAATCAGTGACTTTGATTATATCTCTTTTGTATTTGAACAACTCAAAAAAGAGCTGTACCCAACTTATTTGTACAGCCACGGCAACTGCCACAACGTGAGCCACTTGGCCTCGATGATTCTGGCGCGGTGCGGCATAAAACACGAAAAAATATGGGTTTTCGCCCCTTGCCGCCTCGATCCTACCCGAAAAGAATCGATTGTGTTTAAGATCAAAAACGACATTGCACCCCGAAAAATAATCCGCTGGGGCTACCACGTGGGTATTTTGGTGGCATTGCAAAACGAAAACTACGTCGTCGATCTGTTCATGAACTCCGACCAACCCATCAGGCAGTCGGTTTGGCTCCACCAGTTGGACGCGGGCAACCACCAGGTTTATGTGGAGCCACCGCAGCATTATTTATACCACAGCACGCCGCACCCACCCCGAGGAAAAGAAATTTTCAATGGCACTTTTTTTGAGTACGAGGGCCTCTGCCGCGACGACAGCTGGCTTCCAAAGGGACTGGCGATCAACCAGATAGCCTACGAATTTTTAGTAAACGAATGCCAACAAACAACCGAGTTGAGCACCGACTGCCAGCACTTGATAAAGAGCATTTATACGTTCGATGCTTTTTTGGGAAACCACGACAAGTGGCACAAAGTGAGCACCGATTTCATGGCCAAGTACCCGCTGTTGGCCCAGCAGTACCAGTACCAATACCAAGAGGCACTCGACCATTGGCAAAACACGTTTGCCTACTGGGATCTGCCGTAAAATACCCCATAAAAAAACCGCCCCAGCATCGGGGCGGTTTTTTTATTATTGAGGCAACACCCGTTGTTTTAGAAACGATAGCGCAAGCCAATCTGGGCCTGCCAGCGCGAGTTGAGCGTAAAGTCGTTGAAATACGTTTGGCGTTGGGTGGCATCAAAGCTGTACGTTGGCACGCCCTTGTCGTCGGTGCTCACGCCCAGTGGCTGCGCCAAACGGGTGGTAGATGCAAGCTGGCGCACGCCCCAGTTTGCACTAATCAGGTTGCCCACGTTCAGTACGTCGATGCTCAATTGGATCACGTTTTTGTTGGCCAAGTTGAAGTCTTGCAAAATCCGCAGGTCCCACTTCGAGTACCAAGGGTTTAGCGACGCAAATTTTTCGGCGTACTGGCCACGGCGACCATTCAGGTAGGTGTCTTGGGCAATGTACGATTTCAAAGCCGCGCGTTGAGCAGCTTGCTGGGCGGCAGTACCCGAAAACTTCATAAGGTCGGTCTGAGCGTCGGTTGGTACAAACATCAGGTCGTTGTTGCCGCCGCCGTCGTTGTTAATGTCGCCCGAGTACGTAAAACTGTAGCGGTTGCCCTGCACGTATTCGCTAAACAGCGAGAAGTTGGTGGCAAATTTTCCGCCGCCGTAGGTAAATTTCTTGGCCAAAACACCCACAAAACGGTGGCGGTTGCCAAACGGAGATGGCCCCAAAATTGGTCGGTTCGAGTTCTGAACGTCGGCTGGGTTGAGGTCGTACACGTCCGACGAAATCTCTACGGTGGTCGAAGCGCCATCGCGCGCATCCAAGAAGTTGTAGCCTACTTTTAAGAATAAGCCATTGGCAAAATTCCGCTCTGCCTGCAACTGCAAGTTGAAAGTACTACCCAACTGGTTGTTCGTAAACACGTAGGCATTGGTGGCTCCACCAAAAATCTGCGAGCGGTCGCTTGGGTTGTATATTGGGCGTGTATCCACCCCTTGCAAGCGGCCCGAAGGCGTTTTGAGTCCCCAGTTTTGCACCATTACCGCGTTGATGTCTTTGGTATAAATGGCATCTGCCGACACCAACCAGCCGTTCTTAAACTTGTGGTCGTAGCCCAAGTTGGTGCGCCACACCTGCGGAAACTTAAAGTTAGGATCCGTTACGCAATAAAAGAAAAATGCGGGGTTGGCCACTTGGTTGCCGATCCAGACAAACGGGAGCCGCCCCGTGAACAAGCCCGAACCTCCGCGCAATTGTTGGCTGCGGTCGCCTTTCATGTCATAATTAAAGCCAACCCTTGGCGAGAACAACGGCGTTTGCTTGGGCAACGTGGTGCTACTCAGTTTGACGGGCTGCGCCTCACCATTAAAATACTGAATATCAGGCGCATACACTCCGCCTTTGTCTAACAAACCACCGTTTCGGGCAATATTCTCTTCGACCCGCTGGGCGGTGTTGAAATAAAGTGGCATATCAACCCGCACGCCGTAGGTGAGCGTGAGTTTGTCGTTGGCCGCGTATTCGTCTTGGGCATACAACGCAAACTGGCCGAGGGTAGTTTGGGCCAAAGCCCAGCTATTTTTGGCGTTGTTGTTGGTAAATGCCGCGCGGGCATCGGCCACTTCCTTGGCAAAGTCAGCCGATCTGATGAACGAAGCTGCCGTTTCGATGGGCTCGCCAGGGCCAAAAAACACCCGTGCGCCGTAGCCTGTGAGGTTGAACGAATTGTCGAAACTAAACCGCTCTAAACTTGTGCCGAGCGTAATGGTATGCTTGCCCGCATAAATATTGAAGTTGTCTGTGAACTGAAACACGCGCTGGTCGAGTTTGTTGTTGATCGAAAACGGCTCGTGGCCCGCCACAATGTAGCGCACACCGTCCTTTGAAAAGTTCAGCACCGGAAACGGCGTAGAAAACGGATCGCGGGCATCGTTAAACTGCGTGAAACCGATCTGCAATTTGTTGGCAAACTTGCTACCAAACTGCGATTTGAGGTCGATGATACCGCCAAAAATCTTGTTGTTGATGCGGTAGCCCGAGTTATAAAATTGTAGCGTGGTGGCATCTGGCCCCCGGCGGCCAATGGCGGTTGGGTTGGCTGGCTTGTCCTTAGATGCATCCAAGTAGTTTACCGTGGCCGACAATTTGTGGTTTTGGCTGATGTTCCAGTCCAACTTAATGAGTGCTTTCTGGTTGTTGGCATCGTGCTTGTAGTTTTCGTAAGCACCTGTTTCGTAGCCGTAGCTCTGGCGGAGCGTGCTGGATATAAGGTCTAAGTCGGCCGCCAACACCCGCGAAACGTTTGCGCCCGATACTCCTGGACGCGCCGCCAAAAAGTTTGAACCAAGGTCGGAGCGACGCTCGATTTCAAAATTGGCAAAGAAAAAAAGTTTGTCTTTGATAATGGGGCCGCCAATGGCAAAACCCGCCTGCAAAGCACTAAGATCACCCCGAAAAACCTCGGTGTCTTTCACCTTGGTGCCGACCATGCTCTTGTTGCGAAAAAACGAAAAGGCCGTTCCCGTAAACTTGTTCGTGCCCGACTTGGTCACTGCGTTGATGGACGCGCCCGTAAAACCCGCTTGCGTTACGTCGTAGGGGGCAATCGAAACCTGAATCTGGTCGATGGCATCCAACGAAACCGCCTGCGCGTCGGTTTGTCCGCCTGGGGTGGCGGCATCCAATCCAAACGGATTGTTAAAAATCGCTCCGTCCAACGAGTAGTTGTTGTACTGGCTGTTGCGCCCACCAAACGAACCTCCCTCGGCCGCCAAAGGCGTGAGGCGGGTGTAGTCGGCTGCCGACCGGCTGATGGTTGGCAGGTTCTGAATCGTCTGGTTGTCGATGTTGGTGGCTGCGCCCGTGCGGGTGCTGTTCATGGTCGGATCGGCCTTGACAACAACCTCCGAGAGTGCGTTTACGTCCGACAGCATTTTGGCGTTCAGCACAAATTTCTGGCCCAGTTGCAGGCTGATGCCCGTGTATTTTTCGGTCTTAAAACCCACAAACGACACCTCAACTTCGTAAGGCCCGCCTACGCGCATGTTGGGAATGGTAAAACGTCCGTCGGCAATCGTCAGCACGCCGTATTTGGTGCCAGATGGCAAGTGCTTGGCCAGCACGGTGGCTCCCGGTAGCGTGGCGCCCTTGTCGTCTACCACCGACCCGTTCATGGAGGCAGTCGTCACCTGGGCGTGCAGTGATGTGGTCATCAACCACCCAAAAATTAGAAACAGTAAATATTTTGACTTCATAATTTAGCGAAATTTGTTGTTAGTAAAATATGATTATTTAATTGTTAAGCGGTGCAAAAATAAGCCGATAATAATTAACATAAGTTACTAACATTCAAAAAATCGAGTTTCACCGAAAAAAAGTGAAGAATAGGCCAAAACAAGAATTGTTTTGAGGAGAAAACACGGTAAAATTGTAATTATTTGGCGATCGAGATTTTGCGGGTAGCTCGGTAGCGGTCGGTTGTAAGTTGGAGAATGTACGTTCCCGCGCCCACATCCGTCGATTCCCAGAAGTAGGTATGCACACCCGCCATTTGGTAGTGGTTCTGAACAGTTTCCAACACCGAACCGCGAACCGTCAAGATCTGGATGTTCACCATCGCCGACTTGGCGATCTCGTACTGAATCCTAAAACCCGCCACCGACGGGTTTGGGGCAACCGAAATGAGGCGGTTCAAGCCCACGGGTTCGCTGTTGTCGTCGTCGTTGGCCGCAACCGCTTGGGCTGCAGCTGGCCGGGGCTTCGGCGCAAGACCCGTAACCGTTACCACCACCAGGTTAGACGGCTGGCTTTCGTTGTGCAGCCGATCGACGGCCGTAACCACGTACCGAAACGGCGGCCCGCTGGTGCCGAGCGCATCTACAAATACGGTCGTGTCGGTGGGTGTTACGTGCCTGATGGCACTGGCATTGTTGAGGTTAATGGCCTCGTTTTCGGTGAACCGATACACCACAAAATACCGCGCCAAGTCGCCGTCGGGGGCGGGTTGGGGTTTTTGCCAGCGCAACGTGAGGCTGCTGCCGTTGCCCACAATACTCAGGCCGACGGGTGCGTTGGGCGGTGTGCGGTCTTTCCAGGGCATGGTTGGCACGAGCGCGGGGGTTTGGTACATGGCCGCAACCGAATCGCGGACGTTGAGGGCATTGTTGGCAAACGATTTTGCGCTAAAATGAACGCTGCCTTTCACTTCGGCGTAGGTTCGGTTGAGCCTAATTTGGTCGGGCAGCTGGTCGCGTTTAAGCCAGTTGGCATCGCTGCCGTTCGCGCCGACCCGGTATATTCCGTGGCCAATGTACAAGTGCCGCCCCGCGCTGTTGGCAGCCCACCAGGGCATGAGCTCGGCGTAGTCGGCCACCGAGAAGCCAATTGACCAGTATAATTGCGGCACAATGTAATCGACCCAACCACTTTGTACCCACTTGCGCGAGTCCGAGAAGGTCTCAAAGTAACTCTCGCCGCCCCGCGTTTGTGAGCCGTCGGGCGATGCCGCACTTTTATTTTTCCAAATACCAAACGGCGACACGCCAAACTTCACGTCGGGCTTGGCACGCTCAATGCTGTCGGACACCATCTTAATGAGCAGATCAACGTTTCGGCGTCGCCAGTCGGCGAGGGTCAAAAAGTTCGGGTTGTGGCGCATAAACGCAGCCTGGTCATTGAAAACTGCCCCAGTTTGGGGATACGGATAAAAATAATCGTCAAAATGCACCCCATCTATGTCATAACGCCGCACCACGTCCATCACTACGCGCGTCACGTAGGCGCGTACTTCGGGCAAGCCTGGGTCTAAAATTTTAAGGCTGCCGTACTGCCGCACCCACTCAGGGTGCAAAACCGACACGTGCGACGGTGCAATATTGGCCACGGCGGTGTTGGTAACGGCTCGGTACGGGTTGAACCACGCGTGAAACTCCATGCCACGGGCGTGTGCCTCGGCCACCATAAATCTGAGCGGGTCGTAATTGGGACTCAAACCTTGTTTACCCGTGAGCCATTCAGACCACGGTTCTATGTTGCTGGGATAAACCGCGTCGCAGGCCGAGCGCACCTGCACCACCACGGCGTTGGCTCCCATGCGTTTTTGCTGGTCCAAAAACGCCACAAACTCGCTGCGCTGTTGCTCGGCGGGTAGTCCTTTTTGGGTGGGCCAGTCGGTGTTGCTCACGTGGGCAATCCAGACGGCTCTAAACTCGCGCTTGGGACTTTGGGCGTGTGCGTCGTTGAAGAGTTTGAACGATGCGAAGAGTAGTGTTGCAAATAGACGTAAATACAATGATCGGTGTAGTTGAATGATAAATAAAACAAAGTCGTTAGTTCGTACTTTTGGGTTTTGGCCGTTCGTAGATCAGTTTCCCTTTCTCGTCCCACTCTTTCTCTACGTGCATTTCCACGTCGTCGTACCAGTGTGGGCGGTGCTGGGTCACTTTTTTCTGGCGTTGTTTCACGGCATAGTATTCAATCCACGTGCCAATCTTTTGTTCATTATCAAAATTTCCGCGCTCCATGAGCTGCCCGCCCTCGTAAAAGCCGTAGAACGTTCCTTTTTTCTTGCCAAACTGCACCGGGTACACCTCCTTTATTTTGGCGTGCGCCGAGTCGTAATACACAAACCGCGAGTCGGCGGGGAAACCCTGCTCCCAGTACGATTTTTCGATCAAATGCCCATTCTTGGGGTTGTATTTCTCCCAACGTCCGTCCTTGGCACCGACGGCGTAAAAACCTTCTTCTTCCAGCAGGTCGTCGCGGTAGCGTTTGTAGGGGCCGTGCAAGAGCAAAACCTTGGCGGGGTCTTTCATAACCGACTTGCTGATTTGCCGCCCAGCGGGATCATACCAAAACACTTCGGGTGCGTAGGGGTTTGGCTCGGCGTATTTTTTCAGGACGTGAAACTCAATTACGGCACTGCCCACAACAATGGCCATTTTTTGCATCGAAACCCCCTCGTACTCGGTGCGGGCGAGGCGGTTTTTTTTCATGCGGGCTTTTTCTTTTTTTACTTTCTCCTTAAACTTCAAGCCCAAATCGGGTAAGTCGTTCGTGATGAAATCGAGCGCGTCTTTGGCCGATTTTGTCCCCATGCCAGGTAGCGTAGCCGAGGCATTGAGCCCTCCCGATACCTCTAAGGGCACACCGTCGGGCAGTTTCAATTCGGGAATTAAGCTCTTTTTTGAAGCAGCGGTATCGGCCTGCGCCCTGCCGTGCGGGTGAGCGACGCAAAGATAGAACAAACCAAAAAAAACGACGAAGCGACGTGCCATGAACATTAAAATAATAAGTTGCTGGTGGTTTTTGCGCGAAAAAATAGTTTGAGCCGAATCCAAAGCGCAAAGTTTAGTAATTTTACAACGTTTTTCAAGTTCTAAATATTTTGTGGTCGGCAGTTTCAGTGCAACCACGCGCCCGAGGCAGACTACGAGCGTTATTACAAAACAAACATTTATCTTTTTTTACATTGGAAAAAAACGCAAAAATCTACGTAGCGGGCCATCGCGGAATGGTCGGATCGAGCATAGTGAGGTGCTTACAGTCAGACGGCTACGACAACCTGGTGCTGCGGACATCGTCTGAGTTAGACCTCAGAGACCAGCAGGCGGTTGCCAACTTTTTTGAAACCCACAAGCCCGAATACGTTTTTTTGGCGGCAGCCAAGGTGGGCGGCATTTTGGCAAACAATACCTACCGCGCCGATTTTTTGTACGAAAACCTGCAGATTCAGAACAATGTCATCCACCAGTCGTACAAAAATGACGTTGCGAAGCTCTTGTTTTTGGGCTCGTCGTGCATTTACCCAAAGTTAGCTCCCCAACCCCTGCGCGAGGAATCTTTGCTGACTGGCGAGCTCGAGCCCACCAACGAACCCTACGCCATTGCCAAAATTGCGGGCATTAAAATGTGCGAATCTTACCGCCGCCAGTACGGATGTAATTTTATATCGGTGATGCCCACCAACTTATACGGCCCCAACGACAACTACGACCTGCAAGCCTCCCACGTGTTGCCAGCCCTGATCCGCAAGTTTCACGAAGCCAAAGTTGCCAACCAGCCCACGGTCGAGGTCTGGGGCAGTGGCGCACCGCGTCGGGAGTTCCTCCACGCCGACGACCTGGGCAACGCTTGCCTGTATTTGATGAAAAACTACGACCAAGAGTCGTTCGTTAATGTTGGCGTGGGCACAGACCTCAGCATCAAAGAACTGGCCGAAATGGTGAAACAAGTCGTGGGCTTTGAGGGTGCTATTCAATGGAATACCGACAAGCCCGACGGCACGCCCCGAAAACTCATGGATGTGTCTAAACTACATAAAATGGGCTGGAACCACACAATAGATTTAGCCACGGGGCTGAGAATAACCTACCAAGATTTTCTCACCAAAATGAACGAATATCTTTAAACCCCACCCATGAAAGTCAGCGTACCCATCATCACTTTTAACCAAGCCAAGTACATCGGTCAGGCCATAGACAGCGTGCTTGCCCAACAGACTACTTTTGAATTTGAAATTTTGGTGGGCGACGATTTTTCGACCGACGGCACGCGCGAGATTATTAGCGACTACGCCCGCCAGCATCCTGGAAAGATTGTTCCCGTTTTGCACCCACAAAACATGGGGCGCAACGGAATGTTTAACACCATTGAGACCTACAAACTGGCCAAAGGAACGTATTTGGCCGCCATGGACGGTGACGATTACTGGACTGACCCGCTCAAACTCCAAAAACAAGTCGATTTTTTGGACCAAAGCCCAGAGCTGTCGGTGTGTTTCCACAACGCAAAAATTGTGTACGAAGACGGCAGTGCGTCCGAAATACTAAATCCCGCCGACCAAAAAGTAGTGACGACGATCGAAGATCTGATTGGCGAGGAGGAGATTTGGTACATGGCTACGTCGAGTGTTATGTTCAGAAATGTCATCAAAACCTACCCCGAATGGTTCATCGCGTCGGTGTCGGGCGACATACCACGCTACGTACTATTGGCCAAACACGGCCACATTGGCTACCTGCCCGACGTGATGTCGGTGTACAGAAAGAACGCCAACGGTACCAGTTTTACGGATAAATATGACGATGCTGATTTTCTGAGAAATCGCATAGATATGTATATTGGCATAAACCAAGAATGGCAGTACCGTTTCGACGCAAAGATCAAAAAAAACGTGGCTACGTACTACCACAAAATGCTCGAAGCCAAACAATACCGGCACACCTACGCCCCGCGCGTGCCAGTGGCCATCAATTATTTGCGCTACGCCAAACCCGAGTGGGCCGAGACCAAAGAAATCATAAGAACCTACATCGTTCCGCCAGCTCTGGCGCACCTGTACAGCACGCTCGCGCTCCTACCCTACCGATTGAAAGAGCGTTTTTCGTGAACCCCAACCCCCACCTACCATGACCGTAGCACAGTTTATTGCCAAACTCAGGAAATACGAAATCCAGATCAGAAAGGCAGTGAACGGCGACCTACGCGGTAATTTTAGGTCTATTTTTAAGGGTACGGGGCTGGAATTCAACGACTTGCGGGAGTACCAATACGGCGACGACGTTCGGACGATCGACTGGAACGTGTCGTCGAAGGGCCACGGCACTTTCGTTCGGTTGTTTAAAGAAGAACGCGACCAAACCGTTTTTTTTGTTTTGGATGTGAGCGCCTCCCAGCAAGTGGGCAGTGCCGACCGCTCGAAGTTAGACACCGCCAAAGAAATCTGCGGTGTGCTGGCGTTGTCGGCCATTCAGGAGGCCAGCCAGGTGGGTTTGTTGTGTTTTTCGGACCAAAAAGAAAAATACATTCGGCCAGCCTCGGGCATGAAACAAGGCTACGAAATTGTGAACGAACTCTACAAATTAGCGCCGCTGTCCACAAAAACAGATTTGTCGCGCGGGGCGATTTACACGCTCGAAATTCTCAAAAAACGGAGCGTGGTCATTCTTATTTCCGATTTTATCGACGTTGGCTACGAACACAACTTCACGGCATTGGCGCGCAAGCACGACCTGGTGATTTTGCACCTGCACGACCTGCTCGAAACCGACCTGCCGCGCCTGGGCATTATTCCCGTTTATGACACCGAAAGCGAGCAAACCGTCTGGATGAACACCTCCTCGGTGGCATTCAGGGAGCGAATTAAAGAGCGTTTTGAACAAAAAAAGGAAGAATTGGCTCAATTTTGTAAGCAAAACAGGGTCAATTACCTGACCATCAACGTTCGCCAAAACTACGTACCCGAACTCATCAGGTTATTTAAAGTACGCCAGAAAAGATGAACGCCAAAACGCCGTGTTACTTAATGTGGGTTTTATTAACCGCTTTTGGCGGGCAAGCGAGCTACTCCCAACAGCCGCGAGGCCAGTTTTTGACCGATACCATCGAAATCGGCAGCCCGTTTCAGTACGTATTGAGCCTCCGGCACGCGCCAAATAAGGATGTTTTTTTTCCGAGCACCAACGCAAAATACGGCCCGTTCACTTTTGTGAAACAAGAATACTTCGACACCCAAACCGATGCGAGCGGCAGCTTAGACAGCGCCGTTTATACTTTGATCTCTTTCGACATCCGCCCCGTTCAGTTGCTCAGTTTGCCCGTTTATGTGCTGTCTAATACCGATTGCACGGCCGTTTTTACGCAACCAGACTCAGTGATACTTAGGAGTATTTTGCCGCCAAAAGTGGATAAAAGAACCACCTTGCGCGCCAGCGATTTTGTATTGCCGCTCAAACAGCAGCTCAACTTTCCGCTCATTTTACTGATTGTAGTGTCTATTTGCGTTGTCGCAGGGGCGATCTACGGCCTGTTCCGAAAACGAATCCGTCGCCTCTGGCAGTGGTACTTATTGTTTACGGAACAGCGGGAGTTTAGCGTTGCCTTCAAGCGTTTGGTGCGGAACTTGCAGGGAAAAAACGGGTTAGAAAGTGCCGAAAAATCAGTTATTATTTGGAAAAAATACCTCGAAAAAATAGAGAAAAGACCTTTTACAACCTATACCACTCGCGAGATTTCTGACAACTTTGCCGACAACCAAACGTTGGCCGATGCACTGCGCGAAATTGACAGCGTTATTTACGGTGGCACCGACCCCAAGCAGGCCGCCCGCCCCTTGGATACGCTCCGTGCGCTGGCGCTGCAACGCTACCGAATGCGCCAAGACGAACTAAAAACCACGATGCTGGCATAACAACAACTGGCGGAGCGGTCACTCGCGGATCACGCTGATGAGTTCGGCCACGCACGCGGGGCGGTCGCTGCCGTGAAGTTCGATGGTGGCCTCGACGATGGTTCGCACCCCGCCCGACTCCATATCGTCCACCGATTTCAGGATCGCGCTCATCCGTACCTTACTGCCCGAAGGCACGGGTGTGATGAACCGCACTTTGTTGGTGCCGTAGTTTAGCGACAGCTTGGCCGACTCTACGCGGAGGAGTTCGTACATGAAAACGGGCGACAAGCAGAGCGTCAAAAAACCGTGCGCAATTGTCTGCCCGAAGGGCGACTCGGCCTTGGCGCGGGCTTCGTCGGTGTGTATCCACTGGAAATCGAGGGTGGCTTTGGCAAAATCGTTTATCATGCCTTGCGTCACCTCTTGCCAGTTAGACGTACCTATGGACTTGCCCTGAAAAGACTTTAAAGCAGCCAAATTTTTGAAAATCAACCCATTGCCCACCTTGCGCACGTCGTCGTCGGTGGTTTCCACGGCTTCGACTTTCAGAGCTACTGGCTGGGCGGGCATTGTTACCTCCGTTGCTACTTGCACAATTGCCTTGCCCACCACGCGGCGGTCGGCCAGGTCTTGCAGGGCTTGGGGGGCATCGGCGAGCTCGTATATTTTATGAATGTGCTGGCGAAGTTTTCCAGCGGCGATCCACCGTACAATGTCCACAAAATTTTTCATGCTTTGCTGGGGTTCCAAGGTGGCAAACTGCCCCCAAAACACGCCCATCACCGCGCAGCCTTTAAGCAGCATGAGATTGAGCGGGATTTTGGGGATCTCGCCACCCGCAAATCCAACCACCAGATAACGCCCCTTCCAGGCCATTGACCGAATGGCGGGTTCGGCAAAAACGTCGCCAACGGGGTCATAAACCACATCTACCCCCTTGCCGTTGGTGAGTTCTTTTACTTTTTCTTTCAAGTTTTCGGTCAAATAATTAACCGTGTGCGCGGCTCCGTGGGTGCGGCAAACGGCCAGTTTTTCGTCCGACGAAGCCGCCGCAATCACCGTTGCGCCCATCAAAACGGCCAATTGAACCGCTGCCAAGCCAACGCCTCCTGCCGCGCCCAACACCAAAATGGTCTCGCCAGGTTGCAGGGCGGCGCGGTCTTTTAGGGCGTGGTACGACGTGCCGTAGGTATACATCATGCTCGATGCCGTCACAAAATCCATGCCTGGCGGTATCGGGAAGGTCTGGTGGGCGGGCGCAAGCACCTCTTCAGCAAAACCACCCCAACTGGTGAGCGCAAAGACGGCATCGCCAACTTTGTGGTGTTTCACGCCCTCGCCAATGGCCAGCACAACGCCCGCCACCTCGCCACCGGGCGTAAAGGGCGGGGCGGGCTTAAATTGGTATTTACCTTCTATAATGAGGGTGTCAGGAAAATTGACCCCGCAGGCACTGACCGCAATCAGAACCTGGCCTTTGGCGGGGGTTAGCGACGGGGCGTCGTCCAAAACAAGTGTGTTGGGGCCACCGTATTTTTTGCAGACAATAGCTTTCATGGTATGAGGTTAAAATGAGCCACAATGTAGTGAAATTTGTATGATCTATTCGCTATTTTTGCGGTCTTTTAAAACCACAATTGATGATAATCTCTACGGCCAAACGCGCCCAGCAGGCACAAGAATACTATTTTTCGGTAAAATTGGCCGAGGTGCGCCAGCTACAAGCTGCTGGCCACGACGTTATAAATCTGGGCATCGGCAACCCCGACATGATGCCGTCGGAGGAGACGCTCCTCGCCTTGAACCAAACAGCCCAAAAAACAACCAGCCACGGCTACCAATCATACAAGGGCGTGCCTCAGTTTAGGCAGGCCATTGCCAGCTATTATGCCCGAACCTACGGTGTGGCGTTGGACGTGGAAACGGAAATTTTGCCCATGATTGGGTCAAAAGAGGGCATCACGCACCTGTCGCTCACTTTCTTAGACGATGCCGACGCAGTGCTCGTTCCCGAACTGGGCTACCCCGCCTACCGCGCCGTGAGCCAGATGGTGGGCGCCAAAGTAGTAGAGTACCCGCTGTTAGAAAACAACGCTTGGCAGCCCGACTGGGCGGTTTTAGAAGGGTTAGTAACCGACAAAACCAAGATAATGTGGCTCAACTACCCGCAGATGCCCACGGGCGCACCCGCCACCCGCGCCCTTTTCGAAACCGCCGTTCGCTTTGCCCACGACCATAAAATACTGCTCTGCCACGACAACCCGTACAGCTTGGTGCTCAACAAAAAAGCACCCATCAGTTTATTGTCGGTCGATGGCGCGCGCGAGGTGGCCGTGGAGCTCAACTCAATGTCTAAGTCGCACAACATGGCGGGCTGGCGCGTGGGCTGGTTGGCGGGCGCAAAACCGTACATCGATGCCGTGCTGACGATTAAAAGCAACGTAGATTCGGGTATGTTTCTGGCCCTGCAATTGGCCGCCGCCCAAGCACTGAGCAATTCTGACGACTGGCACCAAGCCCGAAACGCCGTTTATTCCGACCGCTTAGAAGCAGCCAGGACCTTGCTGCGGGCATTAGATTGTACTTTTTCGGACGACCAAGAAGGGCTTTTTTTGTGGGCAAAACTCCCCAACTCGGTCGAGTCGGCAGAGGTGCTGGTCGATGATATGTTGCGCCAAAAACACGTTTTCATTGCCCCAGGCTTTATTTTTGGCCCAAAAGGCAGCCGCTACGTGCGCGTGTCGTTGTGTATGCCCAAAGAACGAATCTGGGAGGCTGTGGAAAGGATCAAAAAATAATTTGATTCTCGAAATAAAAAGACTACTTTTGCAGTCCATTTTTAGATTTTTAATATTAAACCATTACAAAAAATGTACGCAATTGTAGAAATAGCAGGTCAGCAATTTAAAGTTGAAAAGGGCCGCACCGTCTTTGCACACCGTTTGCAGGGCGACGTGGACGCTGAACTTGTGTTCGACAAGGTTTTACTTGTTGATAATGAAGGCGTGGTGAGCATAGGCGCACCCACCGTGGCTGGCGCGAGCGTGACAGCCAAAATTATTAGTCACCTGAAAGGCGAAAAAGTGATCGTTTTCAAGAAAAAACGCCGCAAGGGTTACAAAAAGAAAAACGGCCACCGCCAGTATTTGACGAAAGTCTCCATCGAATCGATCAACGCATAATTAATCAGAACCTTAAAAATAGTAACATACAATGGCACACAAGAAAGGTGTAGGTAGTTCTAAGAACGGACGCGAGTCGCATAGCAAGCGGTTGGGCGTTAAAATTTTTGGTGGTGAGAGCATCATCGCTGGCAACATTATTGTGCGCCAGCGCGGCACACCGCACAACCCAGGTTTGAACGTGGGTATTGGCCGCGACCATACGCTTTTTGCACTGACCGACGGCGTAGTGAAGTTCCAGAAGAAACGCGACGGCAAGTCATACGTAAGCGTGTTGGTGGGCGAAGCCTAAGTCAAACCGACGGACGGCGTTTTGTCGTTGAAAGAGGTCTCCCAACGCGTTGGGAGACCTCTTTTGGTTACTGCTGGTTTTGACGCTGCCCCAAACTACCTTCGGAGGTGTTTTGCACCCACACGTCGGCGGTGAGTTGAGAACGCGCCTGGCCGTTGAAAGCCCCCGCCATGGGAGCCACCAACGTGGCATCGGCCGCCGAAGCCAACTGAACGTAATTACTGCCCACCACCTGGCCCTCGGTGGGGTCGAAGCCGCGCCAACCCGCGCCTGGCAAATACACCTCAACCCAGGCGTGTAGTTCGTGCTCCTGAATTAAATCTCCGTACATATACCCACTCACAAAACGAGCGGCAATGCCCAAACTGCGGCAGCAAGCCATAAACAAAACGGCAAAGTCTCGGCACGATCCTTTCTTAGAAATCAAGGTGTGCTCGGGTGGTAAGGGTGCGCCTTCGAGCCGAATCTCGTACATAAAATCGCGCTTGATGGTCTGGCACAGGTTCACCAAAAATGAGACGGTGCTCCAGCGGGCCAGCGCGGCAATTTGGCGGGCATACTGCTCCAAGTAGGTCGTTACGCCGCTCCTAACCAAGTACGGTTGCAGGTGGTTTATCTTACGGTCGGAGTATTTGAAGGGTAACTGCGCCGCATCGAAAGGATAAATAACGAAGTCTAACGCGCTAAAATCGTCCGACAGCACCTTTGTATCAACCGACACCAACAGGCTTTGGGTTGGCACCGACTTTGCAAAGTAAATAACCTGCTGAATGTTGCCCTCGAAGTCTAAGTTTTGCACAACGGCACTCGGCTTGGGTTCGATCTGCATCCGATACTCGATCAGACGTTGGTGCGGATAATTTTTGGGGTACAAATACACCGTGTGCGGGTTGAGCGTAACGGGCTCGCTGTAGGTATAACGCAACTGGTGCGACACTTGGAGGATCATGGCGTGGGGGGTGTAGTATGTTTAGAAACAAAGCGAAGCCGCCCCGAGCAGGCCAGCGTCGTTGGCCAACGAGGCACGTCTGACGCTCAGGCCGTTGTGGTGGTATTTAGTGAGCCAATAGTCTAACTTACGCTGCAAGGCGGGCAAAATAAAATCGAAGGATGCCGACAAACCACCGCCAATCAGAATGAGATTTATGTCTAAAACGGGGATAAGATGCGCCAGACCTACGCCCAAAATATCGCCCACGTTGTCGAATATTTTAAGTGCCAGCTCGTCGTTTTTTGTGGCCGCCGCCACCAAACCAGTGGTTGTAATGGTGCCGTCGTCGGGCAGGTTTGTGTTGCCCTTAAATTCTTTTCGCATGGCGTTGGCCATGTCCAAAAGTTCGTTTTTGCCAATGTTCCGTTCCAGCACCTTGCCGTTTATAGACGGTATGTGGCCAGGTTCCATGGCGTTGCCGTTGCCACCCGTAAATATTTTTTTGTTCAGAATGGCCGCGCCACCCACCCCCGTGCCGAGGGTTATAAAAATATAGTTTTCGTCGATCGACTCCTCGCCAAAATAAAATTCGCCGAGGGCGGCGGCGTTGGCATCGTTTTCGAGCAAGAAAGTAATGCCCGCGCATTTTTCGGTCAAAAAATCCACCAGCGGCACGTTATTAAGTTCGGGAATAGCCGTAATTTCGATGGGTACGGTGCGCGCCCGGTTGAGCATACCGGGCAGGCCAATGCCAACTTTTTTTATGTCGGGGTTGTCGTGCAGTTGCAGGGCTATGGCCTCGGCGAGGCGTTCCTCAAAATGCCCCGACTTGCGCCAACTGACGGTATCGTGGCTGTAGAAATTTGAAATATGCCCGCTTTTGGCATCCACGATCCCCATTTTTACGTTCGTGCCGCCGATGTCAATGCCAAGGTATTGTTCCATGAATATAGGGGTGTTTTTGAGTTTGGTAAAAATACTAAATATCACCCAATTGCGGGCGCAGAATGAGTTCTTCGATGACGGTATTTTTTGAAAGCAGGTACGCCGCCGCAATGCTATCGGCCACGTCGGCGGCTTTTATAAACCGGTCGGCGGGCAGCTCCACGCCGTCCCAACTGGGCGTGAGCGTAGCACCTGGCAGTACGGCCGTTACCCGCACACCGTGGGGTTTTAGCTCTTCGCGCAGCACTTTGGTGAAACCGTAGAGCGCAAATTTAGACATACAATACGACCCGCCGTTGGGATACGCCACCACGCTGGCAATGGAGCAAAGATTGAAAATATGGCCGCTGCGCTCCGCCACCATGCCAGCCATCAAGGCGCGGGTAAGGTGGTAAACGCTGTACAAATTAACGGCCATCAAAGACTCCAACAAGCCGTCGGGCTCGCTGTCGATGGCCCCCGCCGCAAAAATGCCCGCGTTGTTGATTAACACGTCCACGGGGCGGTTCAGGGCAGTTACAAAACGCCCAAAAGTTAGCACGTCGGCCTTTTGGGCAAAGTCGCACGGTTGCACAAACACCCGCACGGCGGGGTATTTTTGTTCAATGTCGGTCTTTAATTTTTGCAGATCGGCCTCGTTTCGGGCGCACGTGGCCACGTCGAAACCCCGCGCGGCAAAGTTTTCTATTGTGGCGCGCCCAATGCCTTTTGTGCCACCCGTTACTACAATTAATGGATTCATGTTTTTGATACCAGTGTTTTTCTTTAATTTTCGGCTAAGTTCGTCATTCCAGCATCCATGCAAACACTCGGCAAGTATTTTATTTTTCTCGGCACCATGTTCAACAACCGCGAAAAACTATCGGTTTACCTTAAATTGATCTTAGACGAGTGCATTTCGATTGGCACCAACTCGGTGTTTATCGTGGCCATTGTGTCGAGTTTCATCGGCGCGGTCACGTGCGTGCAAACGGCCTACAACCTGGTCAGTCCGCTTATTCCGATGTACATTATTGCCGTTATTGTGCGCGACAGCACCATCCTCGAACTCGCCCCAACGATCACCTGCGTGGTGTTGTCGGGCAAGGTGGGGTCTAACATTGCCAGTGGGCTCGGCACAATGCGCATCACCGAGCAGATCGACGCGCTCGAGGTCATGGGCATCAACTCGACATCGTATTTGGTGCTTCCCAAAATCATTGCGTCCATCATCACGTTTCCGATGCTGGTGGTGCTGGCGGGTTTTTTATCGATCATGGGCGGCTATTTTGCGGGAACGCTCACGGGTATTATCACCCCCGAAGACTTTGTTTACGGCCTGCGGTATCTTTTCAACGAGTTTAGCGTGCCGTTTGCCATCATAAAATCGGTGGTGTTTGCGTTTCTAATTGCCTCTATTTCGGCCTTCAAGGGCTACTACACGCAAGGTGGTGCGCTCGAGGTGGGGCAGGCATCTACCGCCGCCGTTACCAATAGTTGTATATCGGTGTTGGTGGCCGATTATTTACTGGCGCAGTTGCTACTGTAAAACTTGGGTGGTCAGTTTGCCCGCCTCCGTTTTTGGGTCGGGCGGCGGGGTCGCAACGGGCGTTGGTTTGGAGCCAAAAAACCGAACGCGGTCGAAGGTTTTGGTGTATAAAAAACTGGCCCCATACGACACCGCAAAGTTGGAGAGCGTAAACTGGTTTTGGATGTTGCGGTTATACATTTTGAGCCGCTGGCTGCCATCGGGTTTGAACCAATATTCGAGCGTCCAGTCGTTGAGGAGCGTCGAGGCATCGAACTGGTTTTGGCCGTAGCTCAGGCGGCCATCGCGCGATATCCTAAATCGGTCGTTCAGAAACCGGTACGAAAACCGAAGCTGCAAATTGTTCACGTTGTTCTGCTGTTCCTGCCCAAAAAACGACACGCCCGACACCCCCAGTTCCAGGTTTTCGTTCAACGTGGAGGCCCATTTATTGAGCTGGTTTGTGATGACCTCCGTCATGGTGTTGGTCACGTTCACCTGCTGGCTAAAAATATTGGAGTTATCGGGAAAAAATTGATTAAACAACAAGAAACTACTCACTTGCTGGGCCAAATACTGCTCGTCGTCGCGGAGCTTGTTTTGAATCCCCTGGATTCTCAGGCGGGCGTTGGCGGGATATTCCTTGAACTGCAAATCGTAACTGATTTGGGGCGCGGTAATCTTGTCGGTAATGTTCAATATGAGCTCAACGGGATACCGCTGGGTGTTCAGAGCCTGATTGGTAGCAATTGTCCCGTCCGAAATCAAATTGGCCAACGAGGTCGAGCGCTGGTAGATGGCTTTCATGTTCAGCTGCGCTTTGTAAGGGTCGCCGAGCCACGAGATCCGACTACCCGATTTGATCTCAAACTCTTTGTTGGCAATTCCCTGAAAAGTAAAGATGTACTTTCCCCGGTCTATTTCGTAGTTGCCAGTCATCTCAAAACTACCTTTGGTGTCGATATTAAGCCGAATTTGTCCGTTTCCGTAGGCTTTTATGGCATCGTCGGTTCGGCGGTCGAGTTTGATTTCGCAGTACGCGTCGGGCGTGAGCGTGAAGCGCAGGTCCAGCTTCATTCCGGCCAGTTCGCCGCGTGCCTCATTGGCCGTGGAGTCTGAGTCGCCAGTGGTTTTTTTGGTGGTTTTACTACTCACAAACTGCACAAAGTCTTGCGATGCCACCTCCGTGGCTCCGTCGAGGGGAATATAAATTTTAGTACCTCGGTTGCTGGTCAGGTCTGTTTTAATGTTCAGGTTATTAATCGGCCCCACCACGTCCAAGCGCCCAGTGGCGTAGGCAGTTCCGTAAAACATTTCGTTGTCTTTGATGGTCGTGTTCAGCATTTTGAAGTTCTTCATGTCGGCTTCAAAATTCAACAAAAACTGCGTAAAATGATCGTGATACACCCCGCCGCGTAGGGTGGCGGTGTTGCCCTCGGGGTCGGTCAGGAGCATTTTTCTGGTTCTAATTTCCGACTCACCAAAAGTGATTTTATCCTCAAAAGCAAAAATTGCTTTCAAATAATCGAACCTCAAACGGCCTTTTTTAACATCCACCTCACCGTCCAAAATCGGGTTGGTGGGCGTTCCCTTCACCTTAATTTTACCCACGGCCCGGCCACTAATGTCAGACACCAAGCCTTTTGCGAAGGGCTCAATCAGACTCAAATCTGTTTCGTCGAAAGTGGCCTCGAGGTCGAACGCGTTCTGGGTTTTGTTGGGGTCGTAGCTACCGCTCACCGAAATGACGCGCTTGCTTTTCTGGTCCAGGTGCGCGTCCACGTGCAGGTGTTTGTCCACCGGATCCCAGGCCAGCTCGCTTTCCAGGTCCCCCATTTTGTAGTCATTGTAGCGCAGGTCTTTCACGCCCACTTTGCTCTCAATCACCGACTGATCGTAGAGATCGCGCAGGCCAGCCACTCCGTTGAGCGTACCGCTCAGATTGGTGTTCAAAACAGGATTTAGGGTAGACAACTGCACGTCTTTGGCTTCGAGTATCAGGTTTTTGAGCGAGTCGGTCGAAACGCTGCCGTTGGCGGCTATGCGTTGCTGTCCGTTGGTCACAACCATGTTTCGGAGCGTCACCTCTTGGTTCGAAAACGTCATCAAGTTGTCGGCGGCCAGTTTCCAGTCGCTGTCCAGGAGTTTAAACTTTGAGCGTCTGAATTGCAGTTCGATGGCATCGCCCACAAAGCGGGCATCGCCGTCGAGCGTGGCGCGGTTTGTGCTGTTGGCTTGGCGCAAATCGCTCGAAAAATTAATGTGGTCGGTCTCCCACGATGCCTCGATGTTGAGTTTTTCGGTGGGAGCCAACGAGCCAAAAGTTTGTCGGTCGGACGAGATAATGGCCGATGCCAGCACCTCCTGCTTGTTGGTAAACTTAGAGGTGTTGAGGTCAATATCCGATTTATAGAATGCGTTTGTGCCCACCTTGAAAGTATCGGCGGAGGCCGTCAGGTTCAAGATCGAGGTATTGCCGAGCGTAAAAGCACCGTCGATAACTGCCCCGCGCGACAGAAAAATGTCGGGAGCGGCAAAAGCGAGTAGTTTGTTGATTTGCTTCGTTTTTGCGTCAAAACTCACACCGTACCGGTTCTGGCTGCCCGCCATTTGCTTGCCAGCATAGTAGGCAACGCGCTGTACTTCGTCGCCAAAAAAATAGAGTCGGTATTCCTTAAACAGCCGCCCGATGTCGTCTACGGCCCGAGTAGGCTGAAAACTTCCTTGCGCGTGGGCAGTAAGAAACTCCGAGTCTATCGTCAGTACGCGCTCGCCGTTTTGGGCAATCTGCGAATCTACCGACAGCGTGTCGATGATTAAACTTCGCTTTTTGAGGGTCAAGTAAGAATTTAAAAAACGGGCTTTGCCCACCATTTCGTCGATCGAATTACCCACAAACTGCACGTCCAGGTCGGTGTGCAGCGTGAGCGAATCGTCCATGAGACGCAAGTTTTTCAGCTCGGCAAGTTCAATTCTACCAGCGGCGTTGTAGGCATATTGCTTACCCGAAAAATCAAACTGACCATCAACCGCCATTTTTAAGTGGGGGTCGTTCACGGCGAGCTTTCCCTCAAAATACTTGCGTTGCAGGTTTCCTTGGGCATAAATGTTGCGGTAGTCGTAGTTGTTATACCCCAGGCGCGCAATGTTGGCATCCAAATTTACGACTGCGTCTTTCACCGAAAAACCGTGTCCACTAATTTTGCCCGCCATGTCAATTCGTTGGATGGTCTGCGGGTCGCCCAGAAATTGGCCTAAATCAAAATCCTTGGTTTCGATGTCGCCCGAGTAGGTCGAAAGCGAACTGTTTTTGTTCAATTTTAGTGCCAGATCACCCTTTATTTGGCCGAGTGCAGTCTTAAAATCACTGTTAGTTAGCACAAAATCGTCGGTTGTTCCCTTGAAATTACCCACAAAATCGACCACCCCGAACTTGCGAACCAGGTCGGTAAATGATTTTTCGGGATAGTATTGGTACAAATCATTGGCATCGATTCTGGACGGTTTGAGGGCAAACGCCATTGTAGTTTTGCTAAAATCGGGTAATCCCTCGAAAGCCAGGTCACCCACCAGTCGGCTATTTTTCCCGAAACTACCAGCAAAATTTTTGAGTTTGAAATTGGCCACCGTACCCACAAAATCGCCGTTGAGCCGCCAGGTTTCGTTGGTAGAAAAAAAGTAATCGGCAAAATACGCCAGGTCTTGCGACGCAATTTTGGCGCTGTCTAAATGCGCCTCCAAAACCACCTTGTTGTTAAAATCGCCCATGTCGCTGGGGTCGCTGAAATTCATAACCAGGTTGTTTCTAATAACCGAGCTACCGATGCGGGCGTAGAGGTTGTTGAGGGCGATTTTTTTGGCGCAGTACAAAAACTTAGTATCCAACTGCTTGATGGTAAGGTTAGTCTGACGATCGACGGCCCTCAGATTTTTGGCATCGAAGGCAATGGTATCGCCCAAAACCACAAAATTATTGGCCTCCACGTTGAGGGCTTTGAGCGTAAAGTGGTTATAGTCAAAAGTGCGTCCTTTGGCGTATGCTTGGCGCGGATCGTCCATCGTAAAAGTACCATCGACCAGGTTCAGGCGCGGAATCGTGAAGGGCACATTGCTGTTGGGGTCTTTGACGGGGGCGGTGTCCGACTCGGTCATTTTGGCAATGGCCGCAATAAAATCGTTGATGTTTAGTTGGCCAGTTTTGGGGTCATAGACCAGCCAGACTTTGGGTTGGTAGAGCGTGGCTTCGCTAAGGGCAACGGAAAGCGTTTTTATGACCAAGGGGCTCTGGCCGTTGAGGATACGGGCGGCCTGAAAATCGATTTTAAGGTTGGTATTCAAATCAATGTTCAACTGATTGACCTCAATCATTGGGCGGCTGGCGCGGTCGCGGATCAGCACGCCGTCCAACGACACCACGTCGAACCATTTTATATTTGCCCGCGCCACGCTCACCGTTTGGCCGAGATTTTTAGATAGCCAGTCGGTGGCGTAGCGGACGGCTCGGGTCTGCACCGCTGGCAACTGCAAAGCCAACATAACCGACCCCAGCAGTAGCAACAGCAGCACGACCAAGTAAAAAACGGGTTTTATAATATAGCTGTGTATGAACTTCATTCACTGTTGGCAGATTAATTGCCCTAAGTTAAGTAATTTTGACTTTTTAAAACCTAAAAATGAACATTCTTGCCATAGAATCCTCGTGTGACGAAACTTCGGCGGCTGTGATAACCAACGGCAAAATCCGTTCCAACATTGTTGCCACGCAGATTATTCACCAACTTTACGGAGGCGTAGTGCCCGAATTGGCCTCCCGCGCGCACCAGCAGCACATTATTCCAGTGGTTGTGGAAGCGCTACAAACGGCAAAAGTAACCAAAAATGAGCTGAGTGCCATCGCATTCACGCGGGGGCCTGGGTTGCTGGGGGCCTTGTTGGTTGGTGCCTCGTTTGCTAAATCCATGGCGTTGGGGCTCGACCTGCCGCTCATCGAGGTGAACCACATGCAAGCCCACGTGCTGGCGCATTTCATCGACGACCCCGCGCCAAGTTTTCCTTTTTTGTGCCTCACCGTGAGCGGCGGCCACACCCAAATTGTGTTGGTTCGGAATTTTTTAGACATGGAAATAATCGGCCAAACCCAAGACGATGCCGTGGGCGAAGCCTTCGACAAGTCGGCCAAGTTGCTCGGTTTGCCCTACCCAGGCGGGCCGCTCATCGACAAATACGCCCAGCGCGGAAACCCGCTGGCCTTCAGCCTGCCCACGGGCGAAATGCCCGCGCTCGACTTCTCGTTTAGTGGCATAAAAACGGCTATCTTGTATTTTTTGCAGAAACAAACACGGCAAAATCCCAATTTTATCGACCAAAACCTGGCCGACATTTGCGCCAGCATTCAACACACGTTGGTGAAAACCCTGATGCAAAAACTCAAAAAGGCGGCCCTCCAAACTGGTATCCGCCAAATAGCCATTGCGGGTGGCGTATCGGCCAATTCGGGTTTGCGGGCGGCGTTGGTGCAGGCTGGCCAAGCCAACAAATGGGAGGTTTACGTTCCCAAATTTGAATACTGCACCGACAACGCCGCCATGATTGCCATGGCCGCGCACTACAAATACTTAGAAGCCGATTTTTGCGGCCAAGACGTTAGCCCCCTCCCGCGAATGACCTTCGGGTAGGGCCTCGAAAACTTAAAAAAACTGTAATTAGATTAATTTCGTCCAACAAAATTCTTCAAAATGGCAAATACGGCCTTACACAAATCAGAAACCCGTGGAAAAGCCAACCACGGGTGGCTCAACAGCTACCATACTTTTAGCTTTGCAAACTACCACAACCCCGAAAGAATGCACTTTGGCGTTATTCGGGTGTTGAACGACGACACCGTGGCGGGCGGAATGGGCTTTAACACGCACTCCCACGACAACATGGAAATTATTAGTATTCCGCTCGAAGGCGCGCTGGCCCACAAAGACAGCATGGGCAATGCAACCATTATTCACAACGGCGACGTGCAGGTGATGAGTGCCGGCACGGGCATTAAGCACAGCGAGTTCAACAACAACAAAGAGCAGGAGGTGAAGTTTTTGCAGATTTGGCTTTTTCCGAACAAGAGAAACGTTGCCCCCCGCTACGACCAAGTGTCGCTACATGAAGCCGACCGACACAACAAACTGCAACAGATTCTATCGCCAAACCCCAACGATGAGGGCGTTTGGATACACCAAGATGCGTGGTTTCATTTGGGGAAATTTGACCAGGATTTCACCCTCAATTATGCCGTAAAAAAACCTAAAAATGGCGTTTACGTTTTCGTCCTCAAAGGCGGCGTGAGTATCGACGGTGTTGCCCTGTCAGAAAGGGATGGCTACGGAATTTGGGACACCGAAGGTTTTGAAATCAAAGCCAACACCGCCGGTACCGAGGTGTTGCTGATGGACGTGCCGATGGGGATTGATGGTTGATTTTAGGGACGGGTGCAAGGCCAAGTGCCCTATTCGAGAACTAACTCATTGTGGGAGGCACTTCGCTTTTTGCGCTCAATTTTCTCTTTTTTGATTATTGCAGACAGTTGCGCTTTTTCAGCTTCGGACAAACCTTGACCAGTTACAGTGAAAACTACGCCTTTGGGTTCTTTTACGATTTTCATATCTCAAAGTTTTTAAAGTAACGGTTTACTAAAATGGCGGCCTCTGCTGTATCAACGTACATTAGTTGTGCATTGATACGCCTTGCCCCCAACGATTTCGTGTAGTGTTCGGCCAATTCTGTTTTAGCGTGAAACGAGATATACCCCTCATATCCTTGCTCAAAAGCAATTTTACAGGCAAAAGCAAATAAATTACCTGCTACGCCTTCGTACACTTTATTAGTACCAATATTATAAGGAGCATTTTCTACCAGAGATACGTAGATATGGTCTTTTTGGTCAATCAAACTAAGTAGCCCTTGCACCACATTTGGGTTTCCTTCAATAACCAACTTATGTACTGTCCCTTTCTTTGATTCTTTTCCCCAATCAAAATGCCATTCTTTTTTAATTTTTTTCAGGTCTTGTAAATTAGCAACCAGCACTTCTGTGTCAAAAATATCGCCCGTTACAGCATTTATGATTGAGTTGGTTAGTCGATCTATTTCTATATTTACCATAACCAAACCTAATCATTTATTGCAGTTTTTCAAATTTTTCTTGCCAATACTTTGCTTCCATATCTATCTTTTCTTTCTCACTTTCAGCTTAACTATTTCCAATAACGCTTTATCTAATTTATGTTGTAACTAATAGGAGTAAATTTGAGTGGATAATACGCATAGCATGACCCAGAGATATAAATAAAGACGCTATTTTTACGTATTGCTCCAAATAAATACACAAAATCAAGCTATCAGAAAAACCAATAGGCAGCGATCGAATCAAAGAATTAAGGGCTTGAGGTAAACGCAATAACATGAAAAAAGTTTTGATTACGGGTGCAACGGGGATGATTTGGTGAATAATCGTAGCATTTATTTACCCGCAGGGCGAGCAAAATTTACCGTCATAGACACAGTAGATATTGATTCTGTGGCAGCAAAAGTGTTGGTAGAGCCGCAGAACCATGTTGTTAGCAAATAGCAATCACTTAAAAACTTGTAATTAAATTTTTACTATGTATTTGCAGGTTATTATCCTTAATTCGCCAACTATATTTTTTATTTCTCAAAATTTATGACCAGTAAAACTTTAATAAAATTTAGCAATTGTATTGGTCTGTGCTGTATTGCGGCTGCGTTAAGCTGCAGCCACAATAAAGCAAATCAACCAATTTGTGTAGATGTACTGAAAGACACCACATTTATACTAAAATCTGATAATTGGTCGGGAGGAGTATCCAACATTTCATTGTCAATGAATACGCGAATTGATTCTACCCTAAAAATATCATTAAGTTACCCAAAAGAAATACAGCCATCCACTGTTTATACGTTCAACTATTCAAAAGGCAGTGTTCAGGTAGATACTTGTTTAGCGTATTATGCTCAATCCGTATCAGTGCAAATATTGTCTAAAAATAAACTTTCAAGTCCAGTACCTATTTGCTTCAAATTCAATGATTTTAGGTTATCCAGGGCAAAAAACTTACGAAGCAACCAATAATTTAATCAAATACGGGTTTGCAACTGGGCATATTATGAATTTGTAAAATGTTGAGCCAAAGATTAGCAAAAGCATAATTTAGGCTTCATCACTGGGTAATAGCAGTTGTGTTTCTTTGTTACCATGAAACACAGCATCCACTTTCGGACTATCGTTATCTCCGACCTGCACCTCGGCACCGAGGGTTCAAAGGCAAAAGAAGTAACCAATTTTTTGAAGCAATACAAGTGTAGTAAGCTAATCCTGAACGGTGATATTATAGACGGCTGGCAGCTTAAAAAGTATGGCAACTGGAAAAAAAAGCACACTGCCTTTTTTAAGACCGTTCTCAAAATGA
>JAAFKE010000044.1 GCA_013298215.1 Cytophagales bacterium
ACTTGGCGGGAACCGTGGCGGGGCGATACGAGGTGCTGGGCGGTTTGCTCAAAGGTAATTTTAAAGTCGATATGAAAGTAGGAAACAAAAATAGTTGTGGCTTATGAGAAAGGCAGCTTTCATTTTGTTTTTGTGGGGGTGTTTTGCCCAAAGTTATGGCCAGCAAACGCAGCCTTTGCGCGGGCAAGCGGGGGTAAACCCCAATAAAATACGGTTGCGTTGGGCGCCGCCCACTCCCAGCAATTGGCAAACGGGCAACCAACGGGGCTACACCCTGCGACGGGTAACAATTGCCCGCAATGGAACAACGCTGGCCACGCCCAACGACCCGCGCACGATACTGATTGCCGCGCCACAGTCGGCGGCTTTCAACCTCGCCGACTCCGCACAGGCGGCCATGGCGGGAGCTATTTTTGGCGAGTACGACCCAGATTCGTTGCAACCCAATGGCGACACGCTACAAATTGTACCGCCGCGCGGCAACCAAGACAGTCTGCGCTACGCCTTGGCGTTGCTCTTTGCCGAACAAGATTTTACGACCGCCAAAAAAGCCGCCCTGGGCTACGAAGACACCGCCGTGCTGCCTGGTGAAACCTACCAGTACAGTTTCGCGCTCGAAGGTACTTGCGACTCGGTACTGGTGCGGGCGGGCGTGGTGGCCACGGGCCAAAGTATGAAAGACAGCACTTGCTTAAAAGTTATTTTGAAAGCGGGTTTTGAAGTGGCAGCGGGAGCGAGCTACGTCGCCGTTTTGAGCGATAGCCTAAAAATTGGCATTGCGGGAGCGGGTGTGGTGGTGTCGTTGGATAGTTTGCCCGTTTTGCCCAAACCCACCATCAACGTAGCTACTTTTGGTGATAAATCGGTGTTGCTGCGCTGGCACCACCGCCCTTTGGCGCGTCATTATGCTGCCTATTGGATAGAACGCTCGACCAATGGAATTGATTATCAACGTTTTAACAAGGAGGTGTTTAATTTAACCAGCAACGTGGACACGCTCACGTTGGCCGACGCTTTGCCCCAAAATCAGCAACCCTACTACTACCGCATTGTGGGCAGAACGCTTTTTGACCAAGAGAGCCCCGCCTCCGACCCCATTGTGGGGCAGGGTACGGCGGTCTATCAGCTTGTGCCGCGCATCATCAACAGCGAACCCACGGCCAACAACCAAGCTATTCTCAGTTGGGAAATTGGCGACGAAGCCCCCGCTTTACCCGTGCAAAGTATTCGTGTTTTGAGCGCCAGTGAGGCCAACGGCAGCTACACCACCGTTGCCAATTTGGCAGCCAATGCCCGCACAACCACCATTGCCAACGTAATTGACGCTACTTATTTTGTGGTACGCATCACCGACACACAAGGCCAAACCTACGATTCGGCCCCCGCTTTGGTGCAGCCTGGCATTGCCCAAATCCCCACCACGCCCACTGGTTTAGGAATATTGGGCATCAACACGGCCAACAAAACAGTGTCTTTTAAATGGAATCCAAACCCCGAAGTAAACATCTTGGGCTACCGCATTTATTACAGCAATTTGCCCCGCATGGATGTGCCCCGTCAAGATACGCTGATGGTAACGGCGCGGTTGGTGGAAGAACCCGTTGTGCTGAACGATTCGACTTTGATTACCAGCACCCAATATACCCATCGTTTTGCCGATAGTTTACTGAATCAAAATTTGTACTATTACGTGGTGGCCGTTAGCAATCGGTTTGCCGAGTCGCGGCTTTCAGCGGCATTAACAGTAGCAAAGCCCGACCTCATACCGCCCGCTCGCCCTACTTTTGGGACTTACCAAAATAGCAACGCGGGGGTTCAGTTAAACTGGAACGCCAGCCCCAGCAACGACGTGGTGCAGTACCGATTGGTGCGCCAAGAATTACCGACGGGAAATTGGCAAGTTTTGGCCAACACCCCTGCTTTTACGTTCGCCGACTTGACCGCGCAGGCCAACAAAACGTACCGCTACGCCGTGTCGGCCTTCGACGGCGCGGGCAATCAGTCGCCCGCCGATTCGTTGGTGCTTGTGCCCAGTAGCGTAGTAACCCAATGCAACGCGGTGGTGAGTCTGAGGGGCTTGTCTACCAATGAGAAAAAAACAATCGTTCTGAACTGGGTGCATGCCGAAACCGACGTGCGCGAGTACCAAATTTATCGGGGAAAATACGGCCTACCACCTACACTAACAAACGATCCTGACCCGCCCAAAAATCCGAATAACCCGCAATTTCCTGACCAACGCACCTGCCTGGACTACGTGCTGCTGGCCTACGCCACGGGCGACACCCGTACTTTTGAAGACAACAACGTGGTGGACAATACTTTTTACTGCTATACCATTCGGGCAGTCTTTAAAAATGGCTGCGTGAGTGCGTGGCAACAAACGCAAGTAAACAATAATTGAAGAACATGAAACCCATTTTATATTTGTTTAGTGTGCTTTCGTTGGCCAGAATCGAAGCTTTTGCCCAAATTGTGCCCAAAGTAGAAGTGCAACTCACCACCACGGGTACGTTGGTTTTTACGGGAACAAAAACCAACGCCAACGCAGGATTAGATGCGGAAAGTGCCAGCAAATTGGTGAAACAAATTACCGACGACGACGGTACGAAAATATTTAACAGCCCAGAAAATGCGGATAAAGCGCACGGAACAGTAGCAATAAAAATGGCCGACGGCGGGCAATTGAGTTTTCAAACGCAAGTGGGTAATGTGTCGTTCACCAGTTTCAAGGCCGATGTGCGGGGGACGGTAGCCAGCGGAAACGTTGCCCTAACCGACGTGAGCGGGCAAGCTCAAATTTCGGTCAAAAGCGGTAATATTACCGTGGAAGGAGCGGAAACGCGGGGAATAGTAGCGACCCAAAAGGGCAACATTACGCTTAAAAATCCCTCAAACGCCCTCGTAGCAACCACGGCAAGTGGCACAATGCAGGTGCTGTTTTCGGCAACGTATCTACCCAAAAAAGGAATCGAATACCGCTTGGAGCGGGGAGATGTGCGCCTTGCTTCGGTAACAGAAGCCGCAAAGATAAATTTGGGCGAAGGAAATATAGAAGTTGAAAACGTCCAAAAAGGAGTGGATTTAACCATCGAAAAAATGGGTAATATCAACATTCGAGCGGTTGGTTCGGGCGTGAAAGCATTGACCCGAAGAGGAAATATCAGCCTTCAAATTCCTGCGATCAACAGCACCAACGAACCCACCTGGCTACAAACCGACCAGGGAAACATCAACCTAACTTTGCCCGCTGGCTTTGCGGGTATATTACAATTGGAATTAGTACAAAACCAAGAATTTGCAACGGAGTATCGGGTCATTGACTCGGCCAATAAGCTCAACACTACCTCAGAAAATACCCTCAATCCTGCGGGCGAAATAATCAGCAAAAGAACCACCCTGCGCCAAGTTTTTGCCAATGGCAGTCGGCTTGTACGGCTGCGGGTGAAAAACGGAAACATTACCATTAACCAACTTTAACCACAATCGGTATGCGATTTCTCACGTTACTTTTTTTATTGCTGACTTTTCGTGGCCACGCTCAATACACCCACGTTTGGAAAGGTACGCAAGACAATCAGTGGAACAATGCGACCAACTGGCAGCCCGCCACCGTGCCAACGACCAGCAGTAAAGTCAGAATAGATACTTGCGTCAATTGTCCCATTGCGCTTGCCAGCTCCGTTAAAGTTGATGATTTGTACCTATTTAGCACGGCACTCAGCCTACAAGCCCATACCCTGCAAAGCAACACGCTGAGTGTTTATTTTTCGGAATTGACCGCCAACAACGGCAAAATAAGTAGCCAAGAAATACGGGTTTTTGTGGAAAATACGGTTCTAGGCGACTTGCAATTTGAAACCCAAAACGGGCAGTTTCAAGCGGGCAATACGTTTCAAAATGCGGTACAAATTACGCTCAATGCCTGCGCAACTTGCGCGGGTTTTGTGATGTACGCGCCCAATGTGTTCAACGGCCAGGTGCGGCTCACAAACAAAGGGCAGGGTTTTACGGTGTCGGCATACAGCGGTACGGTTACTTTCAACAAAAAAATGACGCTCATCAACGCGGCTACTGCCGACGTAACCAGCCAGTATTTCGGCCAAAAAGACTACTTAAACGTGCGGGGGAACGTAGTTTTTGAAGATTCGGTGGTGGTGATAGACAGCAGCAGCAACCGCAACTCGCGGGTTTGGTTTACGGACGTGCGTTTCAACGCGCCCACCCTACTAAATACCAAAGGCTCAACGGTATATGTTGGCATGAAAGCCGCCGAAATAAACAGCAGTTTGCAACTCCAAAGCAACGGCGGAGCGTTTGAACTCGGGACAACTACCAGCGGCCAGGCCGTCTTTACTACTTCGGGGCGTTTGCAACTCAAACAAGGCGATTGTAGTGGTACAAGATTGGCGTGGAATAATTGTAAATACTTGAATAACAGTGCTTTAAAAATTGATATATCTTCGACCGATACGACCCAACTTTCCAATGAATTTACCACCTCCGACAGTGCGTACATCGTGGCAGACCTCACCGTCTTGTCGCCACTGATACAACTCGACGGCGGGACATTCAACGGAAAAGCAACTTTTAATCGGACAAAATCGCCTTACTTTCCGCAAATGTGCGCGGGCGGAAATGTTTTTGCCGACAGCCTCACTATTATCAATTCCAGCGGCAGTCCATGGTTTTGGGGAGCAACGCGAAACGACGTTTTTGGTAAATCAGTTCGGGCGGTACATTCGGCCAAAAACACCAATGAGTTGTACTTGGCACAAGCGGGTAGTACTACGTTCAAGGCCAACTTAACGCTCCAATCAACACCCAGTGCCAACGCGGGCGGGATTTTTGTGGGGTTTGGTGCCGACAGTGTGCGCTTCGACAACAACGCAAAGGTTGTGATTGACGACTTTGGAGCGGGTACCGCAGGCTTGTTTAACGTGCGACAACGTGGTAAAACAGCCCAAAATCGCTTTACACTGCACGGAAACGGCATTCTACGAATTGAAAACAGCACATTTGCGGGCGTTCTGGCGGCCAACATCCCGCAGCTTTATTTGAACAACTCGGTTTTTCTTCAACCCGTGGTTTTTGTCAAAACGGCCAACGGCCTCAACAGCAGCGTGGGCAACAATACTTTTCGGAGTCGCTTGCAGTTGGTCAATAACGCCACGGCGGGCAGCTTAAAATTTGTCTTTATGGACAGCAATCTATCCAAATAAATTGGTAAACCCGCCTTTCAGTCAAGTATTTTACAAAAGTAGGCACGCGCCGCCGCGTATATTCCAAACAAACGCTAAATACCAAAGCCGCTCAATTGTGACATTGAGCGGCTTTTTGTTTAGAGGATTCAGCTATGTGTTCAGTGCGCAAAGGGCATTATTCCCGTTAGGTTGATATTTTCTTATATTTGTAAATGGGTTACAAACGAGTCAAATTTAATAAAAAAGGCTTCGATGAATTGGAATACAAGAAGTATTTTAGTCAAAATCAAGCGGAATATATTCGTATCAAATTACGAAGTGTGAAACTATACAGCGAAGGCATCGAGGCCTTTTTGAGCGATGTACGCCGCCGTCGGGAGTTTTTATCCCCATCGAACGGCGACAATCGGCGTATGGGCCTGCATCTCAAAGCAATCAATTTGTTCCTAAATTCAAAAAACGCCTTTTGGTAAATAACCAATTAGCCAAAAGTACTTCTCTACACGAACTGATTCGTTAGGGAGCACCGCGTGGGTTGGGGTTTTGGGCAAAATAGCCGTATTTTTGCCCACTATAACACAACCTTTTACCAAAATAGCATGAAAATAGCCATCGTGGGCTGCGGAAATATGGGCATGGCCTTTGCCAAATCGTTTTTGCAGTATAACTTAGTTAAAAAAGAAAATCTGTTACTGATCGAAAAAAGTGCCGACCGCGCCAAGACCCTCCGCACCGAAAAAACGGGGGTCGTCGTCGAGACCATCGGGGAGCATTTGAGCCACTGCGACCTGCTTATTCTGGCCGTCAAACCCCAAGACTTTGCCAGTGTTGCCGAGGCCCTCCGCGCAGTTATTAAACCCGCGCAGCTGGTGCTGTCGATCATGGCGGGCATTCCGATCGTCAAAATTCAAGAACGCCTCAACCACCCGCTGGTCATCCGGGCCATGCCCAACACGCCCGCTATGCTGGGCATGGGCATCACTGGCTTTTCGTCGGCCAAAGACGTTAGTTTCAGCCAATTGCTCAAAGTCGAAAACCTCATCAATGCCACGGGGCGGTCGGTTTTTTTGGAGGACGAATCCATGCTCGATGCCGTTACGGCACTCAGTGGTAGCGGCCCCGCCTATTTTTATTACCTCGTAAAAGCCATGATAGAGGCGGGTCAGAAAATGGGTTTTGAGGAATCTATGGCCACCCAATTGGTGAAACAGACCATGTTGGGGTCTTTTCATTTGATAAACAACGCCGACCAAAGCCTCGACGAGCTCATTACGGCGGTGGCATCTAAGGGCGGCACCACCGAGGCCGCTCTGCGCCAATTTGAAACGGGCGACCTGGCACTTACGCTCCAAAATGGCATTTTGGCGGCCCAACGAAGAGCCAAAGAACTCTCCGAGGGGTAGCAGCCAGAACACTAACGAACTGCGGGTGGTACATTTTTCTGTTCAGCCCAACGCCCACAAAGCGAATCGGTTTAGAATTTTTTTTGTATATAAATATGTATTTGTATATTTACGGCCTGTTAGTAGAGTAAACCCATCAAATACACCAAAAATGACAAAATTTATCTATTCTTTAAAGGTGGCAGTTCTCCTGCTTACTGCGTTTTGTCTAATCTGGGCTTGTTCCAAAAAAGCTGACCCCATTCCACTTCCTGCGGCGGCTTTTAGTTATTCTTCAACGGGTACGGGCGAAATCAGTTTTACCAATCAATCAACCAATGCTGATTCTTATTCTTGGGATTTTGGCGACGGCACGGCCCCCTCTACCGAAAAAAGCCCAAAACGTACTTATTCTAAAAACGGTACTTATAAAGCTACGTTAACGGTTAAGAATACAACGGGCACAAACTCACTGTCGAAAGATGTTGTAGTTTCTAATTTTCCTGCGCCCAAATCGGCGTTTACCTTCTTGCTTGGGGCAAATGGTTTGATGACACTCACCAATAAAAGTACCGATGCAGATGTTTTCGACTGGGATTTTGGCGACGGTACAACCTCCAAAGATGCTTCGCCGAGCAAGACTTATACCAGCAATGGCAAGTTTACGGTTAAACTTACGGCTGTTGGCAAGGGCGGAAACAACCAGAGCAGTCAGGATATTGAGATAGTAAGCTACGCACCCGTCGCTGATTTTAGTTGGGCAGAGGCTGTAGGTACGGTTTCTTTTGTGAATACGTCTAAAAACGCCGATTCTTATTCGTGGAACTTTGGCGATGGAAAAACTTCTACCGAAATGAGCCCAAAATATACCTACGCCAAAAACGGGGCCTACACGGTTGTGCTGACGGCTACCAACAAGGGCGGCTCGGTCAGATCAACAAAAACAGTGACTGTGGCGGGAGTAGAAGTGTTGGCTTTTGACGGTTGTGCTGTAACTAATTTGAGTAACCGTAACAGAAGTGACTTGCTCAATGTTGGTTATGATGCCCAGGGTCGCCCAGCGACGATTAGTATATTTCAAGACAAATACAGCGTTACTTACAAAACTTTGTCGCAGATTGATAAGGTGATTTTTACAAATAGTGTTTTTAATTATACCTACGAATACACCTATACCAATGGTGCGTTAGACAAAATAGTAGAAAAAAATGGAATCACAAACACTTCTGCTACAATCGTTATTACGAATACCAATGGTGTGATGACAAAGATTGTTAGAACGCCGTTAGCCCCTTCTACCCAAAGTGTTACAACCTTGAATATGGCTTACGACTCAAAACGCAATTTGACGAAGGCAGCAATTGTGATAGGTTCTGATGAGTCTTTTGAGATGCAATACACAAGTTTTGATAACAACGTAAGCCCTTATTCACGCGCTAATATTTTTAGAGATGTTTTTCCAGCCATAACATTTAACACAAAAAGTTATTATGAATTTCTGTGTACCAATAACCCCACGGCCGGAAAATATCCATCGTCTCCGACTCAACAGAAAGATTTTACAGTAAGATATACTACCTACAATGCCAAGAAGCAACCCACCGCATACATTTGGGCAGACGGGCCATTGTCTATCAACGAGGTAAATTTTACATTAGTTTATGATTGTACGAAATAAATCTAAGTTCATAAACTGTTTAAACCTTCTTTTTTGCTCATTTTGCGCAAGCAAACAACGTCGAATGCCATAAAATGCAGTTACATCCAGTTCTTTTCGCCTGGGCGGTTCTGTGAAAATTTAAACCTGACCAGTAACGTTTTAGAACTACCAATCGCGGCGGCACCACCGAAGCCTCTCTGCGCCAATTTGAAACGGGCGACCTGGCACTTACGCTCCAAAACGGCATTTTGGCGGCCCAACGAAGAGCCAAAGAACTCTCCGAGGGGTAGCAGCCAGAACATTAACGGACTGCGGGTGGTTATACAAAAAATGGTTTTGGGATGGAAAAGTACATCAACATATTTGTAAACGGTTACGCGGGGTACTTCAATTATCTGGTGAATGAGGTTGCCAGCCCGAGTTGGCACAAC
Organism: Cytophagales bacterium; assembly: GCA_013298215.1. Lineage (GTDB taxonomy): Bacteria > Bacteroidota > Bacteroidia > Cytophagales > Spirosomataceae > JAAFKE01. The sequence continues at coordinate 8,678 of JAAFKE010000044.1, forward strand.
TATTTTTATTGGCTCGTGGGCAGTTCGCTGGTCATTTGGTTCTTAGAAATACGCTTCCCGTGGCGCAAGGCGCAGCCCGTTATCAGGCAAGACTTTTGGCTCGACCTTTTTTATACATTCTGGAACTACTTCTTGTTTTCGCTCGTCATATACAATGCCCTGTCGAATGTGGTGGTGCAGGCATTCAACGATTTTTTGGGGTTGTTTGGGGTCAAAAATTTGGTGGCCATTCAGCTCGGGGGTTTGCCCGTTTGGGGGCAGTTGCTCATTATTTTCGTCCTGCGCGACTTCATTCAGTACCACATTCACCGTTTGCTGCACCGCGTGCCGAGGCTCTGGGAGTTTCATAAAGTGCACCACAGCACCGAGCAAATGGGTTTTAGCGGCCTGCTAAAATACCACTTCGCCGAAAACATCGTTTACCGCACCCTCGAGTATATCCCGCTGGCTATGTTGGGCTTTGGCATCAGCGATTTTTTCATTATTCACATTTTCACGTTGGTGGCTGGCCAGTTGGGCCACGCAAACTTATACCTACCGCTGGGCAAGCTCAAGTACGTGCTCAATGGCCCCCAAATGCACCTGTGGCACCACGCGCGCTACCTGCCCGCGTTGCACAAATACGGGTTCAATTATGGCATCACGCTCAGTGTGTGGGACTATATTTTTGGCACCGTGCATTGGCCCCACGACGACCCAGACTTGCCCGTTGGCCTGCCAGCCGAAGACCATTTCCCCAAAGATTTCATTGGCCAGACCATTGAGCCCTTTCAGCGCAAAAAATAAAAAACCCAGCATTCAAGAAGCCTGATGGCCTCCCGAACGTTGGGTTTTGTGCTGTTAATTAAGTAGTTTGTTGGTTAGTCGGCCTTCAATTGCAAGTATTTCAAAAACTCCTGCTTGGTGGCATCCTGCTCAAACTTACCGCCGTAGTAGGCCGTTACCGTCGATGACGTAACGTCTTCGACCCCCCGCGACGACACGCACAGGTGGCGGGCATCCATCACCACCGCCACGTCTTCGGTTTGGAGCACCTGCATCAGCTCTTTGGCAATTTGCACCGTGAGGCGCTCTTGCACCTGCGGCCTGCGCGAAAAATACTGCACAATGCGGTTGAGTTTCGACAGGCCGATTACCTTTCCGCTGGCAATGTAGGCCACGTGCGCCCGCCCGTGGATGGGCACAAAGTGGTGTTCGCAGTGCGAATAAAAGGTAATGTCCTTCTCGACCAACATCTGGTTGTAGTTGTATTTGTTTTCGAAGAGCGTACCCTTGGGTTTGTTGGCGGGGTCGAGGCCGCTAAAAATCTCTTGAATATACATTTTGGCCACCCGACGGGGCGTTCCTTTTAGGCTGTCGTCGGTCAGGTCGAGGCCGATGGCTTCCATAATCTCGCGAAAATGGTACTCAATTTTGTCCATTTTTTCGGCTTCGCTCATCGCAAAAGCATCGTCGCGCAGCGGGGTTTCGTAAGATGTCAGCGCGTGGTTGTCGCCGAGGTCGTCTATCCAGTCCATTTTGGTGTTAGGCAGGGTATTCAACAAAGTTTCGTTCTGTTTCATAGAGTCTAATTTTTAAGTCCAAATTGGTATTTAATTTGGGGCGTAATAAATTGTAAATCACGATAGCGATGTTTTCTGCCGACGGATTTAGGTTGGCAAACTCGGCGGTGTCTAAGTTCAGATTTTTGTGGTCGAACTTTTGAAGTACGTTCACGTCGATCAGGTTGTTCAAAACCCCCAGATCGATCACGTATCCCGTCTCGGGGTCCACTGCGCCCACCACCCTCACCACCAGTTCGTAGTTGTGGCCGTGGTAGTTTGTATTGTTGCATTTGCCAAACACGCGCGCATTTTGCTCGTCCGACCATGCCGGATTGTTCAAACGGTGCGCCGCGTTGAAGTGCGTCTTGCGAAAGACCGCCAGTCGTTGTTGCTCCATTGTGCGTTTAGATATAAATTTTACTGTTGATAATGTACTCCGTCCGAAGGGTCACCAGAAAGTGTGTCTGCAACACCCGAAAGGCCGCTGGGCAAAATACGATTGCCCGATAGCAGTGTAAGATTCAACGAATACATAACACGCGGGCGGGCAGATTTGTTTCGATCCGACAAAAAATGAATTGCGGTGCAGGTTGTGGCTCACCTGCCCGCCACGTAAAGTGCCGCGCCCACCAGCACTCCGCCCACGAGGGTGTGAACGCTCAGGGGTTCTTGGAGTAGAAAATGGGCGTATAGAATACCAAATATGGGGCACAAAAATTGCCAGAACGAAGCCCGAGTGGCATCTTTTTTGAGCAGATAGAGCCAAAGTTGGGTGGCCACAATGGCAACGGGTACGATGAGCCACGCCAATGCCAGCCAAAACTGCCCCGTAAAGTGATTGGGTCTGGCATGAAACAAACCCGCAAGTGGCACCAAAAGCAGCCCGCCCACCAACGTTTGCCAGGTATTGACCACCAACGGACTGGTTTGAAGTTTTAGTTGGGCATAATACACCGCCGCCCCCGAATAAACCACGCGGCTTAGTAACAGCAACAACAGCCCAGTAAGAGTGGCGCGGCCAGTAAGTAAAAAAGGATATACCGCCACCAGAACCCCCAAAATGCCCAGTGTCAAGCCCGCCAAATGCTGTTTTTGCACTGGTTTTTTGGCGTACAATGCCGACAGCAGGGTGATAAAAAGAGAGTTTAAAACCAGCGACAAACTACCGATACTCGCCGCCACTTGTTCAATGGCCAGCATAAAAAAGGCCGAGTAGAGCGTGATGTTGAGCAACCCCAGCACCAAAATGGGCTTCCAGTCTTTGGGGTGGGGGAGGGTGTTTTTGGCGGAGAAATACACAAAAAACAGCAGTAAAAAACCCGCCGTGGTGTAGCGTAGGCAGGCAAATACGAGCGGCTCAACGCCCACGGTGCCGAGTTTGTTGCTGACCGATGCCGACGACCAAAATAGCGCAAAAACCAGCCCCGCCAGCGTGTCTTTAACTACCAGCGGGAGTGGTTTCACTGGGTATCGGTGATTTTGTAAACGCCAATTTGGTGGCGATAGGCTTCTTCGTCGAACTCGTTTTCGGACTTAGCAATGACGATGGTGGCCACGCCGTTGCCAATAAAATTAGTGATGGCGCGCGCCTCCGACATGAACCTATCTACGCCCAACAGCAGCGCAAGCCCCTCTACGGGAATGACTTTGATGGCCGTGAGCGTACTGGCTAAAACAATGAAACCACTGCCCGTTACGCCCGCCGCACCCTTCGACGTGACCATCAGAATACCGATGATCGTGAGGGTTTTTTGTAGGTCTAAGTGTACATTAAATACCTGCGCCAAAAAAATAATGGCCATAGAAAGGTAAATCGTTGTGCCGTCTAAGTTGAACGAATAGCCCGCTGGTACGACCAAACCAACGACCGACTTTTTGCAGCCGAGCCGTTCGAGTTTTTCCATGAGCGACGGCAGCGCCGCCTCCGACGACGACGTTCCCAAAACAATCAGGAGTTCTTCGCGGATGTATTTGAGGAACTTCCAGAGGTTTACTTTGTAGTAGCGCAAGATCGAATACAAGACCACAAATATGAAAAAAGCCATCGTGGCATAGACCGTTACCATTAGTTTTGCCAAGGGTAGCAGCGTCTGGATTCCGTACTTGCCAATTGTAAAAGCCATTCCGCCGAACGCTCCGATGGGGGCCAGCAACATAATTTTGTGCAGCGCTTTGAAAATAGCCTTGGAAGCTGGATTGAGTGCATCGACCACCTGCTGCCGACGCGAATAATTACTCAAAACCACACCAAGCACAATGGCCAAGAGCAGTACTTGGAGGGTGGCATTGTCCATAAAAAACTTCAACCAACTAAATTCGACCGCGCTTTGGGTGTATTTGCTGATGTCGCCGCCTTTGATGGTGTCGGTCACTACGCCGTCGCCGGGGCGGATCAGGTTTGCCATCACCACGCCGATGAGCAGGGCAATGGTGGTTACGATCTCGAAGTAGATCAGTGCCTTTGCGCCCACTTTACCCACTTTTTTGAGGTCGCCCATGCTGATGATCCCCAGGGTGATGGTCAAAAAGATGATGGGGCAAATAAACATTTTAACGATGCTGATAAAAATACTGCTCAGAAACTCGCTGAACGTAGTTTTGATTTCAAACTCGGAAAAATAAAGGCTAAATTTTATGGGGTTTTCTAAAACGGGGCGCAGGGCTATTTCGGGGAAATTATGCCCCAGCAAAACCCCCAAAGTAATGGCGGTTAGTACCCAAAAGGTGAGGTTAGAAAATAGTTTTTTCAAGGTCGAAGCGGTAGAAAAACGTCCGCCAGGAACTACCCTGGCGGACGTTTGTGAACGTTTATTACAAAGTGAGCGACAACGATCCGAAGTAGTACGCGCCATTAAACCCAAATTGGTTTACGTTTCGCGAGTACGGTATTTGCCCGTTGGAGTAGCCCGCAAAATTGAGTGCCACCCGGTCTGGATAAACGTCTGTTACGTTGTTTGCGCCGATTGTAAAAGTAAATTTAGACGACGGCGCGTAGCTGATAGACACGTCGTGGAGGGTTTTGGCCGAAAAATCTTGGGTAATGTGCGGGCGGCTGGCTGGTTTTTCCCAGGCCGTAACACCGCCAAAGTACGACACGCGCCAGTTGAGCGACACCTTGCCGAGCTGATAGCCTACGTTTAAGTGTGCTTTTTGGCGCGGCTGGGCCGTTTCGATCAGGCCAATGCTAACGGTGTCGATCACCAGAATTTTGGCGGTTGTTCCTGCTTGCAACAAACTTGGCGTGGCACGTTGGTTGGTTACTTTTGTTTGGTTAAGCGTCAGGGCCAAGCTCACGTTTAGGCGGCTTCGGCTACTGAAACTGTGCTTGTAGGTGGTCACAAAATCAATTCCTTTGGTGGTTGTGCCCACGTGATTTGTAAAGAAACGAATCTCGCTAATGCCAGGAAACAAGGGCTTCAAGGCGGCAATGTTATTGACAATCATGCGCTCCGAAAGAATAATTCGGTCTTTAATGTCGATCTGGTACGCGTCGAGCGTAAACAAAAAGTCGCTGCCCGCCTGCGCCGTTACGCCCACGTTGTAGTTTAAAGATGTCTCGGCGGTGGGTTGCTCAATGCCGACTTTTGCCAAGTTGGGGTTGTTGTTGGGCAATTGTTTGGTTTGGATAATTGCCCCCGCCTGCACCGTTGAAGTGGTAACGCTGTTGAAAGTTTGTGCCAACGACGGTGCGCGGAAGCCACGGTTTATCGAAGCCCGCACCGAAAAGCCGTTGGTGATTTTATAACGCATGGCCAACTTGCCCGACACGTTGCTTCCAAAGTCGCTGTAGTTCTCGAAACGCACTGCGCCAGCTACCAAAAAGCGGTCCGTAATGTCGGTCTCAACGTCGGCATACACGCCAATGTTGCTGCGTTTGGTGTTGGTCTCGTCTTCGGGAGCAATGCCCGGGCGACCACTCGAACCAGGTGCTTTACCTCTCGACAAAGCCAGCGGCCCCACAAGATAAGATTCTGGGCTACCGCGCTCCAGGATAAAATTATCGACCCGATACTGCGCTCCCAGGGCCAAGTTAAACGACTTGGTGTTCATAAAACCTTTGAAATTTCGGCTCATGTTGAGCTCGGTGGCACTTTGCCCAAAAGCCGACCGCCCCACGAAAAAGTTTTTGGGCGATGCCGCCCCCATCGACGGGTTGGTGGTGTTGTTGGCTTGCAGGTCGAGCGAGTTAAAACCATAGCCAGTGCTTATGTCTAAGTTCCAGCCGTTCAACACCTTGCGGTTTACGCCAATAACGGTCGAATAATCTTCGTTTCGGCCAGGTAGTTCGGGCGTGTAGCCGTCTGGAAACAGCTCTGGCGTAGAGTTCACGTTGGCGGGTGTGGCTACCCTAAAAAAACCAAGGGCTGCCACGTCTTTCAACGACACGCCACCGAAACTGTACAGCGTCCAGTTTTTGGCCAGAGGCATTCCTAAGTTATAAAATGCTTGGTATGCCGTTGTTTTGTTGCTGCCGTATTGCCCCACTTTAAAAGTGCCGTAGGCTGGCCAAACCCCGCGCGATGCCCGCGTGGCCTCGTCGGTGGCGGGGGTGTTTGAGTAAATACCCGTGTAGGCTCCCCCCGCCACTGGGCGCGGAATATAATTGTCTGAGCGGTCGGTGGCATCGGAGTGCTGGTACTGCAACGACACGTTGAGGTAACTATTTGGTTTGCCCAACTTGAAGCCGTAGTTGAAAGCCCCCAGCGAGGATGCTCCGTCGCCCATTTTGGTCACTCCGTACTGGGTTTTAAAAGTCAATTTGCCCACGCTTCGGTTTAGGCCCATGTTCACAATGCCCGCAATGGCATCAGAACCATACTGCGCGGCTGCACCGTCGCGGAGCACCTCTATTCTGTCCACGGCCAACGACGGAATGGAGTTCATGTCGGTCACAACTGTACCTAATCCAACGGTCACGTTCAAGTTAAGTCCCGAAAACTGGTGGCGGCGTTTGCCATCTACCAGTACCAACATTTGGTCGGGCGACAGGCCACGCAGCGAAGCGGGGTCTGCGTAGTTGGCCACGCCATTGACGGCAGTTTTGGCCGAGTTGAACGACGGCGAGCTAAACTGCACCATCTGCGAGAGTTCGATCTGGCCCGTGCCTTGCAGTTCTTTGGCACTTATCACATCCACTGGCACGGGGCGGTCTACGTCGGTGCGGGGTAAGCCGCGTGTGCCCACCACGGCCACCTCAGAGAGCGACGTGGAGGCCTCCGAAAGTTGCACGTCGAAAGTCGTTTGGTCTTGCACCGTTACTTCTTTTGTGGTGAAACCAATGAACGAAAACACCAGCACGTTGCCGCGTTGAGCCGCAATGCTAAACCGCCCGTCGGGGTCAGAAACTGTGCCGCGCGTGGTGCCTTTTACCAAAATGCTCACGCCTGGTATGCCCTCGCCACGGTCGCTTTTTACTGCGCCCGACACCTTGTCTTCGGCCACCGCCGCCGAGTTGCTGGTCTCTTGCCCTGGAGCAGCCAGCAAAGAAACGCCCTCTTTGGTGCGCTTCAAAACGATCTGCTCCTCCACTACCTCGTAGCTTATTTGGTTGGGCAATAGCAGCTTAGACAGCACCAATGCCAACGTTTGGTGGTTGGCTTGGAGGTTCACTATTTTGTCGGACTGGATAAAGTTTGTGCTGTACACAAACCGCACGTGGGCCTGTTTTTCGATCTCCACCAAGGCCAGTCGCAGGTTGGTGTTAGAGAATTTTACCGACACTTCGCGGTTTAGAATCTGCTGCGCTTCCGTATTTTTTGCCGTTGCCGCCACTGAGCATACGGCAATGAGTAGTGCGTGTAGAAAGGTTATTTTCATTGTTCGATGCAGGGTTTGAATCGGGGGTAACATTTTTTTCATTTGTTTTATTTGAATTTAAATTGTGTAAAAAATAGCGCCTGTTAAGTAATTGTAGTTCAATAATTGATGTTGTGCAGAAGTGTAGGCAGCTGATTATCAATCAATCAAAATTCAACACTCAAAACTCAACATTAATATTTACCTGCATCCTTCTCCGAACAGCCGAACCGTTAGGCCGTCTATTTCGTAGTCTGACTCAGTAGTTTTGTTGATAATCTCCAAAAGGGTGGCCAGTCGTTCGTGTTGGAAAGTACCACTGAGCCGACAGTTTTTGAGCTGCTCGGATATTTCAAACCTGATGTTGTATTTTTTTTCCAGTTGAAGCACCACCTCGCCAAGTGGGGCATCGTCGAAGACCAGCGTGGCGTTTTCCCAGTAGTTTTGCTGGTTGGCGGGCAGTTGCACCACCCGAAGTACGTCGGAACGGGTCTCCAAAATAGCTTGCTGTTTGGGGGCCAACAAAAACTCTCGCTCGGTTTCGTCCGTGACCGATACTTTGCCCGAAACCACCGAGACCTCAAATTTTTCCGCCCCTGGGTATGCTTTCACGTTGAAACTCGTTCCAAGTACGCGGGTGGTGAGTTTGCCCGAATAAATCAAAAAGGGGCGGCTTTCGTCGCGCAGTACGTCAAAAAATGCCTCGCCCGAGAGCTGCACCTGCCTAAACTCCCGATCCGACTGGTTGTAGGACAGCTGGGTGTTTGGAAACAACGACACCACGCTACCGTCGGGCAGGGTGACATTTAGTATTTTGGCCGACTCATTGTTGTATTTGGCCCACTTTGAGAGGGCTTTTGGGCTTGTATTATGCGCCAACTTGGGCACACCAACGGGCGGGTTATACATCCAAAGCCCAAACACAATCAAAGCCGCCGCCGTTGCTGCCGCCCACAGCCACACCCTGCGGCGCGCGCCCAGGGTTGGGAGTGCATCGTGGGCCACGGTCAATGCCTCAAAAGGATTCAAACGGTGACGCACCTGCTCATACAGTCGGTTTTCTAACTCAATTTGTTCCAGTTCCAACAACGTACTGATGCCGTCGGGCTGGCTCTGAAACGAATTATACCACTCATCGACCAAAAACCTTTCGGCTTCGGAGGATGTGTTTTGTAGAAAACGGTCAATTATTTCTTGGGAAATTTTCATTTTTAATAGCTTTCATACACTAAGTGCAACAACTCGGTGCTTTCCCTTACGCCAAACCAAAAAATAATGAAATAAACCAAGTTTTGTTCGATACTCAAACATTGAGTAATTTTGCGTCCATAAAAACAATTCCTATGCCCTGGACCAAAAAAGGACTGATCTACAAACCCGATGGTGCGCTGGCCCACAGCCGGTCGCACGCACAGGTGCCTTTCGCTTACAAACACGACGATTTTTTGAGGGTCTATTTTTCGTCGCGCAACGATGAAGGCTACTCCCAACCCACTTTTATCGACGTTGATTATGACGATCCTACCCGAATTTTGTACGTGCACGACCAGCCCGTTTTGCCACTCGGCGGCCCTGGCGAATACGACGAAACGGGGGCCATGCCCGCGTGGTTTGTGAACCAACCCGATGGCCAAATTTGGTTGTATTATACTGGCTGGAACCGCACCCACAACTCGTACCGGCTCTCGATGGGGCTGTCGGTGAGCGATGACGGGGGGCTTACTTTCAAGAAAATGTTTAAGGGGCCAATTATGGATCGCGACATTAAAAATCCGATCTGGGCTGCGCAACCGTCGGTCATGCGCGACGACGACGGCACGTGGCGAATGTGGTATATTTCGGGGCATAAATGCGAGTATATTCACGGCTACCCCGAGCCTTTTTACCGTTGCCAGTCTGCCACCTCAGCCGACGGTATTCATTGGCAGGTGTCCGATATTCCAACGCTCGATTTTGACGATTTTCTGCACGCCGTTGGCCGTCCGAGCGTGTTTAAAGAGAATGGGGTTTATAAAATGTACTACTCCTACCGCCACACCCGCGACTACCGCACCGACCGCAACCAAAGCTACCGGATGGGCTACGCTGAGTCTTTGGACGGTGAAAATTGGACGCGCAAAGACCATTTGGTGGGCATTGCCAAGTCCGAAAACCCCGATGATTTTGATTATAACATGATAAACTACGCCCATTTCTACGAGCACAACAACCGCAAGTACCTGCTCTACAACGGAAACGGCTTCGGGGCGGCGGGCTTTGGCTACGCCGTTTGGGAGGACTGAGTACTCTGTTTGGAATTTTTACAACATTTTGCCTTTACGCAGGGGCAATAGTAACCTACAACTGGGTTTTGCCGAATGGCGGTTTTCGGAGTATAAAAGTTCAGTTATGTACGTCTGTCTGCCTTTTGGCAATATCATATTGTGTGCTGTTTATTTTGCAAGTGTTATTTTTTTACCGTTCTGATTCGTCACATAATATGCTCCATTTTCAATCCAAAGCGCATACATTTTATTTTTATCAGAATTGTCTTTATGATCTAAGTCAATAGCAAGAACTCTTTCATTGTAAAGAAACTTGATTTTGTTCATTATGGTATGCCCAATTATCATTTTTGTTGATCTATATCGTGCCAATGTACTTTCAATTTCATTCTGACCTTCATCTTCATTTGCAATACCACGATACCAAAGTGGACTTTTATTTCCTATAAAATTATCATCTTTTTGTTTATCATACGATCTTTTACTGTTAATGCTCTTTCTTATTTCTTCGTTAATTTGTTCAAGAGAATATTCTTGAGGAAAATCAGCTCTAATTCCTGCGTGAACAAAAAGTAAATCCCCCACTAATTCTACACCATTTTTAGTTCTCAGCCATCTCCCAAGTTCAGATTTGTTGGAATACCATTCTTCATAATCTAATTTTAACGTATCTGCGTTATCATAATATTTGTCTCGTAAATATTTTAGCTCCCCTCGTAAATTCATAATTTCGTGATTTCCAAGTATGAAATGTACTTTTCCACCTTGTTTTTCTGCTTCGCTTTCAAGTTTGTATATTAGCCAAAGACATTCAGTAATGTTTAATCCTCTGTCAAAAAAATCTCCAACAAGAACAAGATGATTGCTTCCAAAAGTCCAATTAAAATTGTTATCAATTACTTTATTTCCAAACAATATTGATTTAAAACCTTTAAAATTACCTTCAATATCAGAAAGTACAAGCATTACGTTTGGTTTTAAATATTTGGTTGGTTGAACAAATAAACTGTCTTTGAGCATAAATTTAAAGTTGTCCTTTATTTCGTCCACGTAACACTGTAAAGTATCACTTTTCTTAATTTCAGTGGTGAAAATCGAAAAACTTGTGTCTTTGGGTAAAACGGCAAATTTCAGAATTTTATCATTTTTATAAATTATTATTGGGCCGTCAGAGCTTACAGTTGAGAAATCTTCATCGTTTCCTCCACCGTATTGAATTTTATAGCCTCCTGGGAAAATAGGTAGATTTTGAATAATTTCAAATCGTAACAAAATCGCACCAATTCCTAAATAAAGAATAATGCTTGTCGCAGCAATGATAAAAGGTTTTTTGTATTTCATGTTTTCTGATTTAAAGTCGTCTGTTCAAATTGCACACAACTACTGATTTGAGTAGATAAGCTCAAAGCAGTTTCTTTAATGCACACTGAGTTGGTCAAATATAATAAAACGCCGCCGAGTGTCGATGTAAGATAAATCATCACATCATAGCACCAAGTCTCATCTGAGCGGATAGTTTGCACCCAAATACTTACCGAGCAGTTCTAAACCACAACAAAACGCCGCGCGTGCTATATCCGCTTTGCGTCTTTTTTCCCCAGCAAAAAAACCTTGTTTTCGGTTCCGTTGAAGAGTTTTTTGAGGTTTTTTTTGTGCGCAAACGCCACAATGCCGAACATCAAAAAACCGAAACCAATCAAAATGGGACTTTCGGGCTTGCCCGTGACCCCCAGCAGCAGCAACACTGGAAACGCCAGCGCGGCCAACATGGAACTAAGCGAGGAATAGTGGAAAATGACGATCGTAACCAAAAATACGCCGATGCACATGGCGGCAACCTGCGGGTGGATGGCCAGTACCATGCCGAGGGAGGTGGCCACGCCCTTGCCGCCCCGAAAAGACTCGAAAAGAGGAAGCAGATGCCCGATGATGGCCAAGAATCCGAAGACGAGTTTGAAGCCCAAAATCTCGGTGGGGTGGATAACATCCAAATAAAACAGCATGGTGGCCAGCACCGTGGCAGTCCAGCCTTTGAGCACGTCGATGATTAAAACGACCGTGCCCGCCCGTTTGCCCAGCACCCGAAAGGTGTTGGTTGCGCCCGCGTTTCCACTGCCAAATTTGCGGACATCGGTGCCATAAAACGCCTCACCGTACCAAACCGCCGTCGGAATAGAACCCAATAGGTACGCCAAAACGGCGGTTAGAGTAATGTAAAAAACGTTCATTAGGGTGCTGCGGTAACGCTTGAATGGGTTAGACGATTACTTGCTTTTCGATGCACATAATGAGCGTATGAATGACTTTAATGTGGATTTCCTGAATGCGGTCGGCGTAGCCAAAGTGGGGCACTCTGATCTCCACATCGGCCAGGTCCGCCAGCTTGCCACCGTCTTTGCCAGTGAGCAACACCACTTTCATGCCACGGGCACGGGCGGCCTCCACCGCCCTGATTACATTGGCCGAGTTGCCGCTCGTGCTGATTCCCAGCAGCACGTCTCCGGGGTTGCCGAGGCCCTCAACGAAGCGCGAAAAAACAAAATCGTAGCCGTAATCGTTGCCCACGCACGTAATGTGGCTGGGGTCTGAGATGGCAATGGCCGCCAATGCGCGGCGGTTTTGGCGGTATCTGCCCGATAGTTCCTCGGCAAAGTGCATGGCGTCGCAGTGAGAGCCGCCGTTGCCGCACGCGATTATTTTTTTTTCGTCGAGCAGCGCGACGGCCATTAGTTGAGCGGCAGCTTCAACGTTTTCGAGGTTTTTAGGATCGTTCACGAAGCCTGCGAGGACGGCCTGCGCCTCCGAGAATTGTAGTAAAATGTCGTCTTTAAGGGTCATAAAGAAGGACTTAGTGTGTGTTTGTAGAGCTGAACGAAAGGGAAGTAATAAGAGCCAAGTAATAGCTATTTATTCAACTCGCAATGTATTGATTATCTATTATTTACTCCATCATTCAAAACTCAAAATTCATAATTATCGTTTAGCGAACCGTTTGGCGGCAGGTTGCAAATATACGCCTTATTTTGTGACGGCGTTTTTTGGCGTATATTTGTTGGTCCTCATTATCCAACCATACAGATTAAAAATAAAATGAAAAGACGCGCGTTCATCCGCAAAACGGGGCTTGGAGTCTCGGCGGGGTTGGTATCATCTTCTTTTTTGGCCAGTTGCACGGCCAAAGGGGCAGGCGATACGCTGGTGACTTCTCAAAAAATTGCCATTGTGGGCGCGGGAGCGGCGGGTTTGTACGCCGCCACGCTGTTGCCTGGCCAAGAGGTTACTATCTTTGAAGCCACCGAAAAACCAGGCGGCAGAATCCGCGCGCTCAAAGGCTTTGCAGATTTCGACCTCGAGGCGGGTTCGGAGGAAATTAAAGGTAAAAACTCTATTTGGTACGACTGGGTGAGCAGTTTTAACCTGAGTTTTGTTGATAACAAGGGTTCCCAGAACTACTATACGCTCGACACCATCCTGCGCAAAGAAGCTGATCTGGCCACGAACACCGACTTTCAGGCCATCAACGATTTTATTAACCAGGCTACCATTTACAACGGTGCCGACCGAACCGTCCTCACGCACCTTCAACAGTCGCGTGTGCCGCCGCGCGTTTACCATGTTGTGAACGCCGCTTTGGGAAATGAAAACGGGACATCGCAAAACAAAATTAGTATAAAAGGGCTGGCGGAGGCCAACCAGACTGCCAGCGCAGGCAAGGATGTTTTTAGGTTGGCTGGCCGCACTTTTAATTCGGTGCTCGAAGAAAGGTGCAAGGCCGAGCTACTCAAAGTAAAATACAACACGCCCATTCAGCGGGTTGTGTACGACACCATGGGCGTTGTGCTGTTCGATGCCGCTGGCATACGCTACCAGTTCGACAAGGTAATTATGACCGTGCCAGTGTCTTTGTACCAAAACGATGACATCATTTTTAGTCCGCCGTTGCCGCAAACCAAGGTCGATGCTTTCAAGAAAATCGGGATGGGTGCGGGCATGAAAATAATTATGTCGTTTAGCCGGGCCTTTTGGCCCGCCGATACCGATTCTATTTTTGGTCGGGGTGTGGTTCCCAAGTACGTGGTGGCCTCGCGGGGGCGCAGCACCACCAACTTTATACTCTCGGCCACCGTCATGGGCGACCCCGTCACCGCTCTCGGCACCCGACCCGCCACTATTATTCCGTCTATTCTGGCCGACTTAGATAGTATATTTGGGCGCAACGCGGCCTCTACAACGTTGCTCAAATACCAAATCATCGACTGGTCGCAGGAGCCATACACCAAAGGAGCCTATTCGTATCCGATTGTGGGTGGTGGTTTGGCGGCCAACCGCGAGCTTGCCCAACCGTTGCTGAGTCGTTTGTTTTTTGCGGGCGAAGCCACCCATTTCGGGGGCCACGCGGGCACCGTACACGGCGCAATGGAGTCGGCGCGGCGCGCTGTGGAGGAGGTGCTCAGACCAGGTTGAGTACTACATCAAAACGCAACAAAGCACCAAAATTTCTACGATGGCACTTATTCTTAGCATCGATACCTCTACGTATGGTTGTTCGGTGGCACTCCACGACGACACAAAACGGCTGGCTTGCTACGAGCTGATGACCGAAAAATCGTCGTCGGCCATGCTTACCTTGCTCATTCAAAACGTGGTGGCGCAGACTGGTTTCAGGCTGGCCGACCTCGACGCGGTGGCCGTGGCTAAGGGGCCTGGCTCGTACACGGGGTTGCGCATTGGTGTTTCAACGGCCAAAGGACTCTGTTTTGCGCTCGACAAACCGCTCGTGGCCGTCAATACGCTCTCGGCCATGGCCGCCCAAATACGCCACTTCTTTCCAGACACGCACCTGCTCTGCCCCATGATCGATGCCCGGCGAATGGAGGTTTACTGCGCCGTGTTCGATAACAATCTCCAAGAAATAACGCCCGTCGAAGCCAAGGTCGTAGACCAAGACGCGTTCTCAGACGTGTTGAGCCAGCGGCCAGTGGTGTTTTTTGGGGATGGGGCGCAAAAGTGCCAAGTTGCGTTGGGGGAATATTCAAACGCGCTGTTTTTGCCCGAAACGGTGTTTCCATCGGCCAAAACGGTGGGTTTGTTGGCGGCGCAGGGTTTTGACAACCAACAATTTGAAGACTTAGCTACTTTTGAGCCTTTTTACTTGAAAGATTTTGTGACCACTTCGCCCAAGAAAAAAATGACGGTCTCGGCGTATTAGGTAATGATGAATTATAGATTCATAACTTTCTGATTATTGGTTTAAAATTGAAAATCTATCATCTTATTTTGATTGATTCGCTTACCCAGACTTCTAACGATTGACTTTGCTAAAAAATCCAACCAAAACATTGCCATGAAAACAAAAGTAGCCATCGGAGCCGACCACGCTGGGTTTGCCTACAAACAACCGCTCATCGAATGGCTCACGGCCAACGGATACGAAGTCGTTGATTTTGGTACCAACAGTGCCGAATCGGTGGACTACCCCGATTTTGCCCACCCAGTAGCCTCGGCGGTAGAGTCGGGGGCTTTTGAACGCGGCATTTTGCTGTGCGGCAGCGGCGAGGGCGTTTGCATGACCGCCAACAAGCACCAGGGCGTGAGGGCAGCTTTGGTTTGGCGGCCAGATGTGGCCAGCCTCACGCGCCAACACAACGACGCCAACGTAATTTGCTTGCCCGTGCGTTTTATTTCATTACCCGACGCCATTGAGAGCATTAGGAATTTCATAGAAACTGCTTTTGAAGCAGGCCGCCACGCCACGCGCGTCGGTAAAATGGCCTGTTGAGTAGGTTTCCGACACCAATATAAATGCAACGAATGTATGAAAAATGTATTTTTTTTATCGGCACTCCTTTTGGTATCTGCTGCCGCCCGCAGCCAGGGTTTTACGACATCTAATTTGCCCATTGTGGTGATAAATACCAATGGGAAACAGATCGTGGACGAACCCAAAGTGATGGTAGATATGAAAATTATTTACAATGGTCCTGGTAAAATGAATCTCCTGACCGACACCAAATACGATTACGTGGGCAAAATTGGCATCGAACTTCGGGGTTCTACCTCGCAGGACCTTTTCCCTAAAAAACCCTACGGTTTCGAGATATGGGACAATGCTGGCAAGAGCGTGAACGTGTCGGTGCTGGGGTTGCCCGCCGAAAGTGACTGGATTTTTTATCCGTCATACAACGATAAAACCCTGATGCACAATGTTTTTGTGATGAAAATGGCCCGCGACATGGGCGGAATGTACAGCAGCCGAACGCAGTACGTAGAAATGGTTTTGGACAATCAGTACATGGGAGTGTATGTATTGATGGAAAAAGTAAAGCGAGATGCCAGCCGCGTGAACGTAACAAAAATGGCCGTGAAAGACGTAACTGGCGATGCTGTGACGGGAGGCTATATTTTCAAAATCGATAAAACGACGGGTTCTGACAAAGAGGGGTGGGCATCGAAGGTGGCCCCCAGCGCGGGCAATGGAAAAATAAATTACCTCTACGACACCCCCAAAGTAGCCGATCTGGTACTTGAGCAACGCAACTACCTGCGTGCCTACGTGGACAGTGCCGAAGCGGCTTTGGTTGGCAATAATTTTCAGGACAAAACGAACGGTTTTAGGCGTTTTTACGATGCCGAATCGTTTGCTAAGATGTTCTTAATCAACGAAGTAACCAGAAATGTGGACGGCTACCGAATCAGTACTTTTTTTAACAAAGACCGCGCCAGTAAGGGCGGAAAAATAAAGGCTGGCCCACCCTGGGACTACGACATTGCCCTCGGAAACGCCGATTATTGCGACGGATTTAAGACCACGGGTTGGGCGTATCAGTTCGGCAAGGTGTGTCCCGACGATTTTTGGCAAGTCCCAGTGCTTTGGCAGCGAATGTTGTCGGACACGGCCTACGTGACCTCCCTGCGGCGCGAGTACCTGCGTCTGCGTTCGGGGGTGTGGAGCACGCCAAAGCTGCAGGCAAACATCGACTCGGTTGCGGCGCTTTTGAGCGATGCCCAGACCAGAAATTTTGTGAAATGGCCAGTTTTGGGCCAGAAAATATGGCCCAATCCTTCGCCAGTCCCCGCCACGTATCCCGCCGAAATAGCCGCTTTCAAGACCTGGGTGGGTGCCCGCATGGTTTGGTTAGACCAGAATATGCCAGGCGCAGTTTTGGGTACCGAAACACCCGCCGAACAATCGGTTATGCTGGTGGAGGCATCCCCCAACCCAGTGTCAGAAACCTTGCGGGTGCGCATCAAAAGCCCCGCCAACACCGATTCGTTTGTTGAGGTCGTGAGCAGCCAAGGCCAGATTATGAACACCCAGTTTGTTGAACTGCGCGCGGGAGAAAACACGGTAGAAATGCCCGCAACTGCTTGGCCAATTGGTGTTTACGCCCTCCGAATACACGCTCCGATGGGCGTTGTAACGCGAAAAATTCAAAAATTGTAGCCACCAAACCCAATACTTTCGCTACGTTTTTAGCTTCTTTTTCTTGGCCGCAGGAAACAGAATGTTGTTCAAAATCAGCCGATAGCCCGCCGAATTTGGGTGCAAGTTTAGGTCGGTGGGTTCTTCGTTGATGTGGTGGCGGTAGTCTTCGGGGTCGTGGCCACCGTAGAAAGTAAAGAAGCCTTTCCCGAAAGTACTGTGAATGTAGCGTGCCTCGTTCGATGCCCTGCTCTCAGCCAAAATAACGACCTCGGGCTTAATGTACTGTTTTTTGAAGGCCGTAGTTTGCCCCATAAAACCTTTAATAATTGTGCTGTGGTTTTGGGTGAGCATTGTTGGCACGGGATCCCACTTGGCCGAAAACTGAAATAGCGTGAAGTAGTCGTTGTTTTCGGTTACGCCGCGCTCAGAATCTTGGTTGTCGATCGACGAAAACTCCACCTCGTAGGGGTTCGTAATAATACTAAAACCCTTGAAGGCAAAGGTTTTGTCGAACTCCAGCTTTTGCTGGGCGTTCGGGTCTGCGCCGTCGCCGTCGTAGATCGACTCGGCAATGTCGGTATTTTGGGTTGCCAGTGCCACGTCGTAGGTGTCGGTGGCGTTGCACATGGCAAACATATAGCCGCCGCCAGCCACGTAATCCCGTATTTTTTTTACGACGGCCAGTTTCATTTGCGACACCTTTCCGTAGCCCCATTTAGCGGCAATCTCTTCGGCTTCTTTTTTCTGGGCGCGGTACCACGGGTATTCTCTAAACTGGTAAAACTTACCGTACTGGCCCGTAAAATCTTCGTGGTGCAGGTGCAGCCAGTCGTATTCGGGCAGTTTGGTTTGTAGCACGTCATCGTCAAAAACCACCTCATACGGAATCTCGGCGTAGCTCATCACCAGCGTCACGGCATCGTCCCAGGGCTGTTTTGTTTTGGGCGAATACACCGCCACTTTGGGGGCTTTTTGGAGCTTCACGTTGTCCATATTGGCATCGGGCGAGGCCACTTCGGCCAAAATACCGTTGGCCTGCCCGTCCGAAATAATATCGTAGCTCACCCCCCTGATAATTAATTCGTTGATAAATTTTTGATTGACGGGCATCATAAAACTACCGCCCCGGTAGTTGAGCAGCCAGTCAATTTCGGTCTCGTAGGTTCTCAGCACCCAATACGCAATGCCGTAGGCTTTCAGGTGGTTTTTTTGTTTTTCATCCATCGGGATAAAAATCTTTGAGGCACGGCACGGCCCCAAAACACTCAGAAAGATGATAAGCGGCAAGATCACCCGTTTCATTGGCTTGATAGTTAAAGGATTCGTTCGGTACTTTGTGGTGCCGAAAATTAACGATTATATGTCAAATATAGTGCCGCAAGTCCATGAACTACACCGAAAATTTTAGAGAGGGCCTGCGCTCCATTCAGGCCAATATGTTGCGGGCCGTGCTCACGGCTCTTATTATTGCCATCGGCATCACGTCGCTGGTAGGAATACTAACGGCAATCGACGGCATTCAGAGCTCGGTCAATAATAGTTTTGCCGATCTGGGGGCCAACACCTTCGACATTGAAGTGCCGCAGTGGCGCCGCCGCAACCGGGGGCTGGTGCAGAGGCAAAACCCGCCCATTACCTACCGCCAGGCGCAGTCGTACCACAACGAGTTCAAAAAAAAATACGATGCCAAGGTGTCCATCTCAGCCCAAGTGGCGGGGGCGGTGCAGGCCAAATACCTCAACAAAAAGACCAACCCCAACGTGCGGGTTCAGGGAGTTGAAGACAACTACCTGACGGTGAAGGGCTACAAACTCCTATCGGGCCGAAACCTAACCCGCAACGATCTCGACTACTCACTCAATGTGACGATCATTGGCGACGAGCTGGCCAAAAACTTGTTCGATAAGGGCAGCCCCATTGGCAAAGAAATTAGTTTGATGGGCGGGCGCTACGTGGTCATTGGGGTGCTCGACAAAAAAGGGTCGCTCACGGGCGGTGGCGACGACCGGGTGGCATTGGTACCGCTCAACAACGGGCGCGGAATGGCCGCAAACCGCGCTTTGAGTTTTGATATTACCACGTCGGTGGCCAACGAAACCAACCCCGACGTAATTATGGAGGAGGCGCGGGGCGTGATGAGGCGCGTGCGCGGCGACCTGATCGGAAAGTTAGATAGTTTTGAAATGGAGCGTTCCGATTCTTTGGCCAAAGATTTTGAGGACATAACGGGCTACCTACGCATCGGCGGCTTTGTCATTGGCATTATTACGCTGCTGGGCGCGTCTATTGCACTGATGAACATCATGCTGGTGTCGGTCACTGAGCGCACCCGCGAGATCGGCATCAGAAAGTCGTTGGGGGCCACTCCGCGCGTAATCAGGATTCAGTTTTTGATGGAGGCCATCTGCATTTGTTTGCTGGGAGCCTTGGGCGGGTTGGTGCTGGGCATCGCCGTGGGCAATGTGATCGCCAACAGCATCAGCGAAAAAAGTAGTTTCATTATCCCGTGGGTCTGGATGCTCATGGGCATTGCTATCAGCGTTTTTGTGGGCATTGCGTCGGGGATTTATCCCGCTATCAAAGCCTCAAAATTAGACCCAATCGATGCCCTGCGCTACGAATAGCCAGGGATTATTTATTGGTAAACAACCAAATCTATGCCGTTCGACTGGATGCGGGTTTCCGTACAAAAGCCGTTGAAACCCGTGTTGATTATTTCGTAATCGTGGCGCAGGTTGGCGTATTTTACCTGGTTTGGCCGCAAGCCCACGCCACCATCGGCAAACAAAATAGGCGCGGTGTTTGCCAACAAGTCTTCA
>JAAFKE010000045.1 GCA_013298215.1 Cytophagales bacterium
CGTCCTAACTAATCAAAATTGGCTTGTACAGATCCAGGTTTTTGAGTACGTCGCCAGTGCCACGAACAACGGCGCGCAGTGGGTCGTCGGCCACGTGGACGGGCAACTTGGTTTTGAGGGCAATCCGTTTGTCGAGGCCGTGCAGCAGCGCGCCCCCGCCCGTGAGGTGGATCCCGTTGGTGTAGATGTCTGCCGAAAGCTCGGGAGGAGATATTTCGAGGGCCTTCATCACGGCCTCTTCAATTTTTGAGATCGATTTGTCGAGCGCGTATGCAATTTCGGAGTACGTTACCCTAATTTCTTTCGGAATCCCCGTCATCAAGTCGCGGCCTCTGATCTCATAATCGGCGGGTGGGTTTTCTAATTCTGGCAATGCAGAGCCAACCTCAATCTTAATCTGCTCCGCCGAGCGCTCGCCGATCAGCAGGTTGTGCTCGCGGCGCATGTAGTCCACAATATCCCGCGTGAAAACATCACCAGCAATCCTAACCGAAGCCTCGCAAACGATGCCCGACAGTGCAATGACGGCGATCTCGGTTGTGCCGCCCCCAATGTCCACAATCATCGTTCCGTTGGGTTGGGTTATGTCTATGCCAATTCCGATGGCCGCCGCAATGGGTTCGTGTACCATGTAAACTTCTTTTGCGCCAGCGTGTTCGGCCGAGTCTTTTACGGCGCGTTTTTCAACCTCCGTAATCCCCGACGGAATACAAATAACCATTCGGTGCGAGGGCGCAAAGAAACGGCTGCCCGTGTCTATCATTTTTATCATGCCCCGAATCATCAATTCGGCGGCGGTAAAGTCAGCGATCACCCCGTCTTTCAACGGGCGAATCGTTTTGATGTTGTCGTTCGTTTTTTCGTGCATTTGCATAGCCTTGTGGCCAATAGCCAGCACTTTGCCAGTGGTTTTGTCCATCGCAATGATCGACGGTTCATCTACCACCACTTTGTCTTTGTGGATTATCAGCGTATTGGCCGTACCGAGGTCGATAGCAATATCACTGGAAAGAAAATCGAATAAGCCCATGTTTGGTTTTTTGAGGGGTAACTGTCTGGATTCAGACGTTTGCACGCGTGTTTCTGTCACAAAATTAGTTTATTCATAACTAAAAAGTGAAGTATGGTTGGTTTTTTTTAAAAGTATTATAGCCCCAAAAAGTATTTTCTTTTTAGCACAAAGTACTGAAAAACAACCGATCGTATTTTTTTAGGCGGCAGATTTTGGTTTGAAATACTACGCTTTGGGGCTCGCCCCCACGCGCCCGCCACCATGCCATAAAACGCAAAGTGCGCGCGGATGATGGCCCAAACATCGGCAAATTGGCCTTTAAAAAATAACTGAACACCCGCCAGGCCGTCTAAAACCAAGCGGGCCGCAACCACAAGCACAGCTCGGGTCATGGGCTCGTTTTTGTAGATGGTCAATAAATTATTTCTAAAATTAAGGAATGTTTTCTGGGGGTTAGATTTGTGGAGCGTGCCTCCCCCAACGTGGTACACCGCCGAAGCGGCGCAGTACCAAACCTGGTGGCCCGCGTTTCTGAGCCGCCAGCAAAGGTCAATTTCTTCGTAGTGGGCAAAATACTGCTCGTCGAAACCGCCGGCGTTTTTAAACGCATCGGCTCGCACAAACATACACGCGCCAGTGGCCCAGTGTATCGGCCGATCGCGTTCGTACTGGCCTTGGTCGGCCTCAATGGTGTCAAAAATCCGTCCCTGGCAGTATGCGTAGCCCAACTGATCTAAAAACCCGCCCGCTGCGCCAGCGTATTCAAATTTTTTGGGGTCGTTGTAGTCAAGTATTTTGGGTTGGCAGGCCGCTATCTGCGGGTTTTCGTCCATGAGTGCCTGCATCGGTTCGATCCATCGGTGCGACACCGCCACGTCGGAGTTCAGCAGCACGTAGTACTGCGCCTCTACTTGGGCCAGCGCGCGGTTGTAGCCGCCCGCGTAGCCAGTGTTTTCAGAGAGTTCGATGAGGCCCACAGCTGGGTAGTGTTTTGTCAGAAACGCCACCGAATCGTCGGTCGAGGCGTTGTCGGCCACGTAAATCTGGTGGCCAACGGAGTGGGCAATTACCAACGGTAGGAATTTATCTAAAAATGCCCGCCCGTTGTAGTTCAAAATAACAATGGCAACCATCCAGCTATTTCATTAAACTGTTCAGGTCGAAGCCTGGGATGTTGGGCAGCAGCCCTTCGGTGGCTTTTTGGAGGTGCGCCTTTATTTTTTCTTCAATGTTATCGATGGCCTTGTTGGTGGCCGCAACCACCAAGTCTTGCATCAGTTCGCGGTCTTCGGCCTTAATTATATCAGGATCGATTTCGATTTTTATCAATTTTTTCTGGCCATTCACCGTTGCCTTCACCATTCCTGCGCCCGACTCGCCCGTTTCGTAGATGGTGGCCAGCGAATCTTGGGCTTCTTTCATGCGGGTTTGCACTTCTTTCATCTTACCCATCATGCCCATCATATCAAACATCGACATCCTCGTAGTGTTAGTGTTAATTTTGTTGTCAGTTAAAGCACAAATTTAACAAACAATCAGCGCATAAGTACTACGTTGCCCGTTTTTACGCTCGACTGCCCGAGCGAATCCAACACCTCAACCCGATAAATATACGTACCTGCGGGGAGCTCTGCGCCATTTTTTGTGCCGTCCCAGCCGTTTTTTCGGTCTTTGGTCTCAAAAACAACCTCCCCCCAGCGGTTATAAACCCACATTCTAAAACTATCTAAAAACTGCCCACTCACCACAAAAGTATCATTGTTGTTGTCGCCGTTGGGCGTAAAGGCATCGGGCACAAACATCGACGCACCCCGTTTGAGGATGTAGGTATTAGAGAAGCTGCTCAACACCCCACGGCTATCGAAGGCTTTGACACGGTACCGAAAAAGCTGATCTCCGTCGTTCGTAAAATTGGGGGCAAACGAAGTATTGCCGCCCAAATCGGTCTCAGAAACCACAAAACCAGCTTCATCTATTTTTTGAATCAAGTAGTTTTTTACGTCCGTCGTGAAGGGGTTTTGAGCCGTCCAGTTGATCTCGCTACTGCCCTTGGCGGTCAGAAGAATAGTACAAACTGGCTCAACAGCCTCTGATGCCACGCCGCAACGGTTTTCATAAATTATTTTGTAGCAATACGACTGGTTGGCAGGATCCACGCGCTCATCTACGTAGTTGAGCTTGTTTTCTAAGGTGACTATTTCTCTAAAATCGTCCTTGCCGTTTTCGCTCCGCAGCACGGTGGCCTTAAAACTCTGGCTCGAACCAGTGGCGGGCGGGTCAGCAAATATTCTGATTTTATCGTCCGTTTCCTCCACCGATACAAACAAATTTCTGACCTCCGACACCTTGTCGTCCGAATTGGTTTTTATCTTTTTGAGCTCCGAATAAGACTCCGCCCCCGACCTCAACACCACCACCAACTGGTAGGAGTATTCTTCGCAAGCCAGAGTGGTTATGTCTACATCGGCAACGGTATTTCGGTTGGCAATTTTTTTGTACGATTGCAACGTACTCTGCGCGTTTATTTTGTCTCTAAACAGCGAATACTCCCTGAACACACCCGTCGATGGGGCGTAGGGCAACCACTGCAAAGTGTTTTGGCCATTCCTGGTTGTCACATCCAGCGAAACCGTACAAACTTGCTCACTCACCACGGTAGTGCCGCATTTATCAACCGATGTGAGCTGAAAACAAGTACTCCGGCGGGGGTCAACCATCACGACCCTAAACTGAAACGATCCCGTACTGTCGGGGGCATTAAGGGTATTTCTGAAAGCGGCATCGTCGGGGCCCTTCAACTGCAAAATAGTTTTGAAGCCCGCTACCAGGTTCACCCGCACGTCGGCCGTGCCATCGCTGTTCATCGTCACGCGGCGAATACTAATCTCGGTTCCGCTCGACAGCACTGGTTTTGCCACCGCATTGGCGCGGCGGCTTTCGCACGCCGACCCCGTTATGAGACCTACCACCGCGATGGGTTTTTCGCCCGATGTGGTATACACGTGGGAGTTGCTGGCAATGGCCGAGCGCAATATTGTTTTCTGGGTGCCATCGCCCCAATCTATCCTAAACTGGTCGTATTGGTTGGCCACGCTGTCATTAACTATCGTCAGGTTCACGCGCCCGTCGAAACACGCTACCACCTGGAGTTTGGGCGCGGTGGGTTCTATAACTTGTACCTTGCCGCAAAAACGCATATCGTTGCCATTTTTGCTACCCACCTGCAAGATCGTGTACGTACCCGCCTGCTGGTACACGTAGGCCGAATCGTTGAGCCGCCCCGCTTTTTCGTTGTCTAAAAGACGGCTGAGTGCCGTTTCGGGTTCGCCGTTGTAAATAAAAACGTATTTAATGGTGCTGGGCTGGCTCGTGCCCGAAGTATTTTTGACCCGTACCGTGAAGGGCGCACAACCTTTCTCGAACTGCAGCGTAAAGCCTCCCCGCACGGGTGGGTTGTCGCACAATCCCTGGGCGTTTGCGCCCAAGCAGCTTAATACAAATAGTAGGAATATATATTTTTTCACGGTGCTTTACTAAAACTTTCTGGTCTGTGTCACTCCAAAAGAAAACGTATCTTTGCAAAATTATGTTTCGAGACAGCGGGCATTTTGCCTTTATCGCCCAACTACAAAAATCAACTATACTGGCAATAAATAACACCGATCTTGTACGCGTAAATGTACCTAAATAACCGATATACTTTATTTCGTAACTGTTCAACTGTCACACATTTATTCAACAATTCAAAATTCATAATTCAAAATTATTATAAAATTAGTGCCTTACAGATACTTCTAACGACAAAAACGACAAACTATTTTCTTTACAAACAACCAATGAGCAATAATAATACCAGTATCACACTCGACAGCGTTGAGGAGGCCATCGAAGACATCAAAAATGGAAAAATAATTATCGTGGTCGATGATGAGGACCGCGAAAACGAGGGCGACATGATCTGCGCCAGCGAATTAGTGACCCCCGAGATCGTGAATTTTATGGCCAAAGAAGCCCGGGGCCTCATTTGCGTGTCGCTCACCGAAGACCGTTGTGCCGAGCTGGGCTTAGAAATGATGGTTGGCACCAACACCGCCACCCACGAAACCGCCTTTACGGTGTCGGTCGATCTGCTAGGCCACGGCTGCACCACGGGTATTTCGGCCTCCGACCGCGCCAAGACCATCCGCGCCCTGGTGAACCCCGCCACCAAGCCCGACAACTTGGGACGGCCAGGGCATATTTTTCCGCTCAAAGCCAAGGCTTCGGGCGTGTTGCGGCGCACTGGCCACACCGAGGCCTCAATGGACTTTGCCAAGCTGGCCGGGCTGGCACCCTCGGGTGTTTTGGTCGAAGTATTGAGTGGCGATGGCTCGATGGCTCGCCTGCCCGAACTCCGCCAAGTAGCCGACCAACTGGGCATGAAACTGGTCAGTATCAAAGACTTAATTGAATACCGATTAAAAAAAGAATCGCTCATTAGGCGCGAGATCGGGGTAGATATGCCCACTGAGTGGGGGCATTTTGAGCTGATAGCCTACCGCCAAATTAATACCGACGAAAACCACCTGGCGCTCATTAAGGGCACTTGGCAGCCCCACGAGCCAGTGCTAGTGCGCGTGCATTCGTCGTGCATGACTGGCGATATATTTGGTTCTTGCCGGTGCGACTGCGGCCCGCAACTCCACGCCGCCATGCAGATCATTGAACAAGAAGGGCGCGGCGTAATCTTGTACATGAACCAAGAAGGGCGCGGAATTGGGTTGATAAACAAACTACGCGCCTACAAACTGCAAGAAATGGGCCGCGACACCGTGGAGGCAAACTTGGAGCTGGGTTTCAAAATGGACGAGCGCGACTACGGTGTGGGCGCACAAATACTGCGCGACCTGGGCGTTAGTAAAATAAAACTGATTTCTAACAACCCCAAAAAACGCGCTGGACTCATGGGCTACGGCTTAGAAATAGTGGACACCCTGCCCATTGAGGTTGCCGCGAACCCCCACAACGAGGACTACTTGCGCACCAAACGCGACAAAATGGGGCACGCCCTACCGAGCCTTTGAAGCGCGTAAACGGTCATTTGTGAACAAAGAACCGCCAAGCCAACCAACTATTATTTTAGATTTCAACAACAATTTCATAGTTTTGTTCTTCGTTCAATAGCTACGATAAAATATTATTTTCGTTTTCAAACAAAACACAACACAAATGATGAAGAAGAAGTTGCTGGTAGCCATAGCACTTGGGTTCTTGGGTTTCGAGAGCGCGGTGGCCCAGGATGCCACCACTGGTATGAAATTTTTGGATGCCGAGCAATATGGCAAAGCCAAAGAAGTTTTCGAGCAATTGGCCAAAAGCACTCCAACTGCCGAAAATCAGTTCAATTTGGGCTACTTTTTTTTGAAAACAAAACAGCCAGATTTGGCCAAAACTGCCTTTGAAAAAGGAGCTGGACTCGACCCCAAAGACAACCTCAATAAGGTTGGTATGGGTGCAGTGGCGTTGGCCAAAGGAGACCGCGCAGCAGCCAAATTAATCATCGACGAAGCACTCAAAGCATCAAAAAATAAAAATGTCAAGGTGCTCACCCGCGCCGGAGAGGCCTACACGGGCTATTTCAACCTCGCCGACTCTAAGACACTTTACCCCACTACTGATCCTGCCGAGGCGGTTCGTATTTTGTCGCTCGCGGTTGCGTTAGACAAAAACAACGCCGACGCATACTCGGCCCTGGGCGATGCCTTCTATTTGAAGGGAGAGTCTGGCCCCGCCGTTTCTAAGTACGAGGACGTGCTGCGCATAGATCCCACCAACGCGAAGGCTTCGACCCGAATTGCAAAGATTTATTGGGGTGGCAAAAACCTCGTCTTGGCGCAGGACAACTTCAAAAAAGCCATTGCCGACAACCCCGAGTTTGCCCCCGAATACCGCGAATACTCAGATCTGTTTTTCTACGGACGGCAGTACAAAAACGCATCCAAAAACTTTGATTTATACTTAGAAAAAAGTGGCAGTACCGACACCGAAGACATTTTGCGGGGCGCACAGCTCAACTTTTTAGCCGACGAATTTGGTAAAGTACTCGATAAACTAAAATTGCTCGAAGGCCGCCCCCGCGTGCCAATTATGGATCGGATGGAGGGCTGGTCGAACTTTAAGCAGAACAACTACGACAAGGCCGTTTCGAACTTAGAGCGTTTTTTGGCCAGCTACGATAAAAGCAAGCACCGCCCCGAAGACTATAAGTTCCTGGGGCAGTCGCACCTGCGTCTTGCCATGCCAGACACCGCCAAGGCTGTTATGAACTTAGAGAAAGCCGCCGAAATAGATACCATCGAAAACGGGTACAAAGAAATTGCCGCTTTTTGGCAGAGCGCCCGTAAATACGACAAGGCCGCCGAAAACTGGGAAAAAGCCATTACCCGGGATAAAAAACCACTTTCTAACGACATTTTTGCCTACGGCCAAGCACTCTACGCCTACGCAAACGGCATAAAAGTAGTGTCAGGGCCAGACTCATTGGCAAACCGCCAGATGAAACGTGATATGTTTTTGAAAGCTGACGCCCAGTTTGACCGTTTCAACAAGTTTAGGGAAGAAAAAGGCGAGGCTCCGTTTTTGGCAGCTTACAGCTCGCGCGCCCGCGCAAATTATTTTGCCTACTCGCGCGAAGAGTTTTTAGAGAATGCTTTGGCGTTGCCGCACTTTCAGAAATACATTGAAATGGCCGAAAAAGAAGGCAAAGAAAAAAACAAGTCCACGCTTATATTTAGCTACAAAGTAATGGGCGGCTATTACGCGGCTTCTAAAATGAAAGACGACATGAAGGCCAAAGAGTACTTCGCTAAGGTTTTGGAGCTGGACCCCAACGACCAAGTTGCCAAGGATTTTTTGACTCCACCAGTACCGCCAGTGGTAGCACCCACCCCAAAAGTACCAGGCAAGGCGGCTCCAAAAACGCCCGCCAAGAAAGCCAAATAAACTACCATTTCGACATTATCAAAAAAGCCTCCCGCTCTTGTGAGCGGGAGGCTTTTTTGTGGTCTTGCCCAGATTAGACAAAGTCAAATACCTGACACTACCGATTCTACTCGGCCTCAAACATCAAACTTAATTCCCTGCGCCAGCGGCAGCGTTGTGCCGTAATTAATGGTGTTGGTTTGCCGGCGCATGTATGCCTTCCATGAGTCAGAACCCGACTCGCGGCCACCGCCCGTTTCTTTTTCGCCCCCAAAAGCACCACCGATTTCTGCCCCCGACGTGCCAATGTTTACGTTGGCAATGCCACAGTCAGACCCCGTGGCCGACAAAAACAACTCGGCCTCACGCATATTGAGTGTAAAAATAGACGACGACAAACCCTGCGGCACGTCGTTTTGGTATTCGATGGCCTGCTCTAAACTGCTGTATTTGAGCAAATAAAGCACTGGCGCAAAGGTCTCGTGTTGCACAATATGCCAGTGGTTTTGAACTTCGGCCACGCAGGGGCGCACGTAGCATCCCGACTCAAAGCCCTCTCCCGACAGCACCTCGCCGTCGATGAGCATCGTGCCGCCCGCTTTCTGCACTTCGGCCAGCGCATTTTTGTAGGCTTCTACGGCCTGCGTGTCTATGAGCGGCCCAACGTGGTTGTGTTGGTCGAGCGGGTTGCCAATTCGGAGCTGGGCGTAGGCTTTTTGCAAGCGCAGCTTCACGGCATCATAAATGCTTTCGTGAACAATAAGCCGGCGGGTAGAGGTACAACGCTGCCCCGCCGTACCCACCGCTCCGAACACAATTCCTGGCACCGATATGTCTAAATCGGCGTGCTGAGAAACAATAATGGCGTTGTTGCCACCGAGTTCGAGTAGGCTTCGGCCGAGGCGTTTGGCGGTGGCTTCGGCCACGGCCTTGCCCATGCGCGTACTACCCGTGGCCGACACCAGCGGTACGCGCGCGTCGGCGGCCATGATTTTGCCCAGTGTTACGTCGGAGGTTATCAGGCACGAAACGCCCTCGGGAACACCGTTCTTTTGGAGCACCTCGCCAATGATTCGTTGGCAAGCAAGGGCGGTGAGCGGTGTTTTTTCGGACGGTTTCCAGATGCACACATCCCCGCAAACCCAAGCGATCATGGCGTTCCAAGACCACACCGCCACCGGAAAGTTGAACGCCGATATAATGCCGACTACTCCTATTGGATGCCACTGCTCGTACATTCGGTGCATGGGCCGCTCGGAGTGCATCGTCAGGCCGTACAATTGGCGCGACAGCCCCACCGCAAAATCGCAAATATCAATCATTTCTTGGACTTCGCCCAGGCCCTCTTGCAGGCTTTTACCCATTTCGTAGCTCACCAGCGTGCCAAGCTCATGCTTGCGTAGCCGCAACTGATCGCCCATTTGCCGCACAACTTCGCCCCGCTGAGGAGCGGGTTTTTGCCGCCATATTTTGAAGGCTGCCTGGGCGGTTTGAACCACTTTTTCGTAATCTTCGGGGGTCGATTGATGCACCGACGCGATCAGTTTGCCGTCCACGGGCGAAAAAGAATCGATTTGTGCCGACGCGCCGTGCCACCATTCGAGGCCAGTTGAAGTACCAACGTTGGTTGCGCCAATGCCGAGTGTTTTAAGTATTTGTTGCATAGAGTTATATTTGGGGCAAAATTAGGCAGTTTTTCTGACATCAGACACCCCCCCGAAGCAAAATAGCCAAAAACAGTATTTCGACCATTGTTTGATATTTCTGCAACTTACTTTTAGCTTTGTGGGCGCAAATAGCCGCCACAAAACAACCACAAACATCATTTTGGAACACGTAGAAACCTTACCAACCACCGAAACAGCCCGCAAATTGGGCGTTCTGCCCGACGAATTTGAACGCATTCAACAAATTTTGGGCCGCACGCCCAATTTTACTGAACTCTCCATATTTTCGGTCATGTGGTCGGAGCATTGTTCGTACAAAAACTCCATCGTTTGGCTTAAAACCCTGCCGCGCGAGTCGGACAAAATGCTGGCCAAAGCAGGCGAAGAAAACGCTGGATTGGTCGATATTGGCGACGGGCTGGCGTGTAGTTTCAAGATCGAATCGCACAACCACCCCTCGGCCTTGGAGCCCTACCAAGGTGCTGCCACGGGCGTTGGCGGCATAAACCGCGACATTTTTACGATGGGCGCGCGCCCCATTGCGCAGATGAACTCCCTGCGCTTCGGCAACCCCAACCTGGCCAAGACAAAGTGGCTCGTCAAAGGAGTAGTAAAAGGAATTGGCGACTACGGCAACGCCTTTGGTATTCCGACGGTGGGCGGCGAGGTTTATTTCGACGATTGCTACAACACCAATCCGTTGGTTAATGCGTTCTCGGCGGGCATTGTCGAGATCGGCAAGGTGGCCAAAGCCACCTCCCACGGCGTTGGAAATCCCGTTTTTATCGTCGGATCGGCCACGGGCAAGGACGGTATCCACGGGGCTACTTTTGCCTCGGAAGACATTTCAGACAAATCGAACGAGAAACTCCCCGCCGTCCAGGTGGGCGATCCTTTCATGGAAAAACTGCTGCTCGAAGCCAGTTTAGAAATCATCAATTCGGGCCACGTGATCGGTATTCAGGACATGGGCGCGGCGGGTATCATTTGTTCTACCTCCGAAATGAGCGCCAAAGAGGGCTTTGGAATGGTGATAGACCTCGACAAAGTACCCACGCGGCAGGCCAATATGTTGCCCTTCGAGATTTTATTGTCGGAGTCGCAAGAACGAATGTTGGTGGTGATCGAAAAAGGCAAAGAACTGATCGTAAAAGCTATTTTTGACAAATGGGATTTGCACTGCGCCCAAATTGGCGAGGTAACAGACACAGCCCGATTGCACTTTTACCGCCACGGCGCGTTGGTGGCCGACGTGCCCGCCCACGACCTGGTGCTGGGCGGCGGGGCGCCCCAATACCACCGCGACTACCGAGAACCCGCCTACTACCAAGAGTTTAAGAAATTTAACATCGACACCGTAGCCGACGTTACCGATGCCGAACTTAGCACCGTGGCGAGGCATCTCCTCTCCCACCCCAACGTAGCATCACGCCGCTGGATTTCTCAGCAGTACGACTCTACCGTTGGAACGGCAAATCTCAGCACCAACCGCCCGTCGGACGCGGCGGTGGTGCGCGTTCGCACGCCTGAACGCGGCGACCTCAACAAAAGTTTGGTGATGACCGTGGACTGCAATGGCCGCTACGTGAAGGCTGACCCCGAAATTGGGTGCCAGATAGCAGTAGCCGAAGCCGCCCGAAACATTGTTTGCACTGGTGGCGAGCCAATGGCCATTACCAACAACCTAAACTTCGGAAACCCATACGTACCCGAGGTGTACTGGCAGTTTGTGGGCGCAATAAAAGGCATGAGCAAGGCTTGTTTAAAGTTTGGCACACCCGTTACTGGCGGCAATGTGAGTTTCTACAACCAGTCGTCCGACGACGGCCCGGTGTTTCCAACGCCCACCATCGGAATGCTGGGACTCATGGAAAACGCCGCCGAAAACTTGATGACCCTCGATTTTAAGACGGCAGGCGATCTGATTTACCTGGTGGGTACGTCGCAAAACGACATTGCATCGTCGGAGTACCTGTATTCTTTCCGGGGCGTGCGCGAATCGCCAGCCCCCGCTTTCGATTTGGAGGACGAATACACCATGCAGCAGGCCGTAAAAACACTCATCAAAAACAAGTTAGTAGTATCGGCGCACGACGTTTCGGACGGTGGCTTGTTTGTAGCACTGGCCGAATCTGCATTGGTACGCGGACTGGGTTTTGAGGTATCGACCGACGCCAACTACCGAAAAGATGCCTACTTGTTCGGCGAAGCCCAGGGCCGCGTGGTGGTGTCGGTGCGGCCAAGTATGCAGGCGGAGTTTCAAAAGTACGTGGGGGCGGTTGCCAAAGTACCTCACGCGCTCATCGGCAGGGTGTCAGAAAATGGTTTTGTGGTAGATGCTGCCACGGTACTGTCGCTGGGGGAAGCCGCTGATCTGTACCAAAACTCATTGGGCAAATATTTTGAGTAAATTATTCAACAGCCCTAAAAACAAAAAGGTCTCTCCGAATTGGAGAGACCTTTTTTGTTTAATGTGTCGGGGTGGCAGGATTCGAACCTACGGCCTCCTGCTCCCAAAGCAGGCGCGATACCGGGCTACGCTACACCCCGAAATGGTGTATGGTATCTCGAAAATCAGCGGAGGGAGAGGGATTCGAACCCTCGGTACCGTTACCAGTACGGCAGTTTAGCAAACTGCTGGTTTCAGCCGCTCACCCATCTCTCCTGATTTCGTGGTGCAAATATACGGCTCTCGGAACGTCTTTTGCAAGTGTTTTGTAAAAAAATATTAAAAATAATCTAAGTGGCCTTACCTTTGAGCAAAGTTAGATTATGTTTTGGAACTACCATTTTTCGCCAGTTGAGTATTGGGGCATTGCTTGTTTCGGTGTGGCTTATGCTGTTTATATAGGCCGCACGGTGCTCATTGCGCGCCAACTGAAAAGTACAAACCGAGCCGTATTTCTGAAGTTTTTTCTGCGGTCGGTCTATTTGAGTTTATTGATTGTATCGTTGCTGGGGCCGTCTTTTGGCGAAACCACCAAAAACATATTGGCCGAGGGAAGGGATGTTTTTTTTGTTGCCGATGTTTCTAAGTCTATGATTGCCAGCGACGTGGCTCCGTCGCGGTTAGAGAAAGTAAAGTTCGAGATTCAGCGCGTGGCCGACGCCCTGGCCACCGACCGGCTTGGTCTCATTTCTTTTTCGGGTGTTGCCTCGCTTCAAGCACCTCTGACGTTCGACCATTCGGTGTTTCAGTTGTTGGCTCAAATGCTAAACACCAATCAGGCCTTGAACACCGGCACAGACGTATGCGCCGCACTCGAAATGGCCACCCAAAAACACCTAAAATCCAAGGCGAGTGACAATAAATCGAAGGTGATTCTGCTTTTTTCGGACGGTGAAAACTTCGGCAGCTGCGCCTCGTCGATAATTGACCAAATCAGAAAATATGGGCTTCGTCTCTACATCGTTGGCGTGGGAACCGACCGGGGGAGCCAATTGAAAGACGGAAATGCCCTCCTAAAAACCTCCGACGGCAGCGTGGTGGTGAGTAAACTAAACCGTGTTTTTTTGCAAAAAATGGCCGCCGCCGCCCATGGCAAGTACTACGAAATATCAGACCGCCATTCGGACGTTCCAGACCTGATTCAGGCAGTCCGAAATGTTGATGCGCGCCTCGTTGATGGCCGGCAGGTTTCGGTGTCGTCCAACAAATATTATTACTTTTTGGGCATTGCCTTGGTGTTAGTTTTATTCGATTTGACGTTTATGGTTCGTATTTTTGAGTTGTAATACTTATTTTTGCGGCATGACTTCAGTATTTTTCTGGCTTTTGATGTGGTTCAATGACAATCTTTCGTTCGAAAAAGTGCGCTTGATAAATAGTGCCAAAGAAAAAGCCGAAGCGGCTTACTGGAAGAAAAATTACAGCGAGGCCGTCGAGCTGTACGAGCAGGTTGTCGAATCGTCGGTGATGGCCACCCCCGATGCACGCATAAACCTGGCCAACAGCTACTACCAAATGAAACAGTACCAGCGTGCAAAGGCTATTTACGAACGGCTGTCAAAAATATCTAACCCAAAGTTAGCGTCTGATGCCCACAACCAATTAGGCGTTTTGAGTTGTATCAGCGCAGATTCGGCGGCGGCACTTACCCATTTTACCCAGTCTCTTTTGGCCAATAACAACAACAATGAGGCGCGGTTCAACTACGAATTTATCAAAAAACGCTTCAAAGGACACGCCAAAGTGTTGCCCAAAAAAAGCAGTCCAGACCAGGTTGTAAAGCAAACCAAAGAACAACAACCGCAAAGCCAAGAAACTACCGTGAGCGACCGAAGAAAGGACTTGCTGCGTAAGCTCAGAAACCTCAGAATGACCGACGAGCAGGCGCAACTGCTGCTCGATGCGCTCAAAAACAGCGAGGCACAGTACATTCAACAAGTGGCACGCCAGCAAAAAAGCGCCTCAACAACCGTTGAAGCTGGCAGTTGGTAAATTTAACAGCAATCGGCACCCACCATTTTTTAAAAACATACCAATGAATGCAATCGGCCAAACCCATTTTTCTTTCCCAAGTCAAACAGCCTTTTACCAGGGCAAAGTACGGGATGTTTATACCATTGGCGATACGCTATTGATGGTTGCTACCGACAGGATTTCGGCGTTTGACGTAATACTGCCACGGGCGATTCCGTACAAAGGGCAGGTTTTGAACCAAATTGCCGCCCACTTCCTAACGGCCACCACCGACATAGTTCCCAATTGGTTGCTGGCAGTACCCGACCCCAACGTGAGCATTGGCCAACGGTGCGCGCCCTTCGCCGTCGAAATGGTGGTGCGTGGCTACCTGGCTGGCCACGCCGCCCGCGAGTATAAAGCGGGCCGAAGGTCGGTTTGTGGCGTACAACTGCCCGACGGGCTTCAAGAAAACGACCGCCTGCCCCAGCCGATTATTACGCCCACTACCAAAGCCCACCAAGGCCACGACGAGGACATCTCGCGCGACGAAATATTGCGGCAGGGCATTGTGTCGGAGCAAGATTACGTTCAGTTAGAAAATTTTGCGCTCGCCCTTTTTGAGCGCGGTACGCGCATGGCCGCCGAACGTGGATTAATATTGGTGGACACTAAATACGAGTTCGGCAAAGTTGATGGCAAAATTTTGCTCATCGACGAGGTTCACACGCCCGATTCGTCGCGGTATTTTTATGCCGATACATACGCCCAAAACCAGCAAGAGGGTATTACCCAGAAACAACTCTCCAAAGAATTTGTGCGCCAGTGGCTCATCGACAACGGGTTTCAGGGCCAAGACAACCAACAACTCCCCGCCATGAGCGACCAGTGGGTGTTGCAAATTTCGGAGCGTTACATTGAGTTATTTGAAAAAATAACTGGCCAAACTTTCGTAAAAGCCACCGACACAGACGTGCTGGCGCGCATCGAAACCAACGTGCTACGTTATTTGAACAACGCAATTGTCCCACAAAAATAATTCAAGTATGCTATTTAATGCTCAATATGGCCAAACACCTGGATGCCAACATCAGTTGTTTAGTAAGCAAGTTGTAAAATATATTATTCTGAAATCAAACACACCTATTTATGAACCACAAAATTGAAAGGCACGATCAGTACGCGCTCATTAGGTTGCAAGAAGAGAGCTTCGCTGGAGATGTACCCGTTGAGTTCGAGGCGGTGGCGCGGGGTCTTTTCAGAGAGGGACAGAGCAATTTAATCATCGAAATGAACGCCGTGCGGCAGATAGACCCGCTGGGCGTGGCAACGATCAGGAAACTGAACCGCCTTTGTACTGCTGAGTTAGGCCTGCTGGTTATTGCGACCGAAAACGATGCCTTTGCCGATGTACTCGAAAATGCTAAAATTGCCGACCTCACCCTCATGCCTACCGTAGAGGAATCGGTCGATGCCATTTTTATGAACGAGCTCGAAAACGATTTTGGCATGGAAGAAGACGACGACGATGAGTTCGACACGAGCGAACTTGGCGAAGACGGCGGCAAGGGGGAGGATATCTAAATGCGGTTTTCGGTAAAAATTCTCGGTGCTGGCTCGGCAACTCCCGCGCTGGGTCGGCATCCTACGTCGCAACTTTTGAGCATCGACAACGACCTCTATCTGATCGATTGCGGGGAAGGTACGCAATACCGCCTGCTCGAACAGCGCGCCAAGGTCGGCAAACTCCGCGCCATTTTTATTAGCCACCTCCACGGCGACCACTACCTCGGACTAACTGGCTTGCTATCGACCCTAAACATGGGCGGGCGCACCGAGCCGCTGCTTTTGTTTGGCCCAAAAGGACTCAACGACATTATTACGTTGCAATTTGCGCATTCGGACACACGCTTGGAGTTTCCGCTGCGCTACCACCAAAACCAAACCGAACTCAGCCAGCTTATCTACGAAAACGACCACGTGGCAGTGACCACCGTGCCGCTCGACCACCGGGTGCACTGCTGCGGGTTTTTGTTTCAAGAAAAATCCCAGCCGCGTAACTTGATAAAGGAGAAACTGACGGATGAGATGCCATTTGAGTGCCTAAAAATGCTCAAACAGGGGCTCGATGCCACAAATGAGGCTGGCACAACCTACCGCGCCGACGAATATACGCACCCGCCCACACCGCTGCGATCTTACGCTTTTTGCTCAGACACCCGCTACGACGAACGAATCGTTCCGCTGGTTCGGGGGGCCACATTGCTATACCACGAGGCCACGTTTTTGAACGAAAAAGCCCAACGCGCCACCGACCGCTACCACGCCACCGCCGAACAGGCGGGGATGATAGCCCACAAGGCCCAAGTCGGGCGGCTGATTATTGGGCATTTTTCAGCTACTTACAGGGAATTTAGCGCGTTTTTGGACGAAGCCCGGGCGGTGTTTGCTAATACCGATCTGGCGCTGGAGGGTACAGAGTTTGACGTTTAAACGGCCAAACCCCCGTCTGGCTGTTTTGGGGCATTGGTGCGCAGCTCGTCGAACATATTGCTCATCACTTCCATGTGGGGTGCGGTCAGGATGGCAATTCCGATGAATAGTCCCAGCAGCACATCGGGCGTTTGGTTGTATTTATTGCCCAAAATAATAATAGCGCTGATTCCAAGAATAGCGATGACGCTGAAAAAAGCCGCCTCTTTTACCAGTTTGTTCCATGTCAACAACTGGCCATTCTGCATTAAATGCTGTCTGATACTTTGCAGGCAAACCAACGAGTGCCACAGGCCAAAATAGAAGGAGAAAGCCAATAACAACGGCAGTTTGGCGCACACAACCATTAGCACAACTCCCTGCATACCCACGTTTAACAGAACGCCAAAACTGGCTTTAGCCCGCAGAATGTAGTAGGCCAACGACACCAAAAACCAGCAGGCGCAAGCCATGAGGTACTGTGTTTGGTATTGACGAAGCCAAACAATGGCGGTGTCGAGCGAAGAATCGGAAAGACGGGGCAGTGAACTCAAAATTGGCACGACCTCGGCGAGGTGAGTAGCGAGTAAAATGCTGACCAAAAGCCAACCGTAGCTCAAAAAAAGATTTTTTTCTGACTTAGGCTCTTGGGGCAACGAAGCAAGGTCTGTTTCGCCAAAATGGTAGGCCGAAATGCCAATAAAAACCAAAAGCGCCACGGTGGGCAGCATCAACCACAATATACCGTAGAGCAGCATTTTAGACAAGTATCGGGACAGGAAGCGGGCCAGTGAAAAGCGAAGTTTGTGTTTAGACTGATTTTGCTCCTCAACGAGGTGATCTATTGCCCCGTGCGGAATACCCGTCAGTAGCATTATGGCCACAAACAGCCCCAACTGAACTACCATTGGCATTACATATATATAGTTATGGCAAACCAAAAGAGCCGAGCCGTATGCTAAAATCTGAATTTTTAAGGGCCAAATCTTGCTTGAGGGTAAGATTAAGGGTAGTTTCATTTATGTTGGTAGGAAAGGAATATGTAGAGGTAACTAATATTTCAAAAAAAAGTTCTTTCAAATTAATACAAATAAATATTTGACCAGTGCAAAAAAATATTCAATCTACAACTACTTGAAAATCAATAGATTAATCCCAGAGTTAGAATGTTGCCCAAAATATCTAATTTTATTTTAAACAAATTTAATCTATTATTGTTATGATTATATTAAAAAGTACCAAAACACAATTTCTAAACTTTTAAACCTAACTAAAATGTACGCTTCCCTATTAGAAATGTTGCCACTTGCAAACGACAACTACGTGGC
Source organism: Cytophagales bacterium (assembly GCA_013298215.1). Classification (GTDB taxonomy): domain Bacteria; phylum Bacteroidota; class Bacteroidia; order Cytophagales; family Spirosomataceae; genus JAAFKE01. Next base: position 17,842 of record JAAFKE010000045.1, read on the forward strand.
ATTTACTTTTTTTACTGGTTGCATGGCCATGATGGCAGCATCGGTATTTTTCTTTTTTGAGCTCGGAAACACAAGTGCCACTTGGCGCACTTCGCTGTTGGTTTCGGGTCTCATTACCTTCATTGCCGCAGTGCACTACTACTACATGAGAGACTACAACCTCTCAACTGGCCAGTCGCCAACGTTTTTCCGTTACGTAGACTGGATTCTTACTGTACCACTTATGTGCGTTGAGTTCTACCTCATCACAAAAAAGGCTGGTGCCAAAATCGACTTGCTTTGGAAGTTGATCTTCGCATCGTTGGTTATGCTCGTGACTGGTTACATTGGAGAGGCAATCTACCCAACCGAAACAGTTAGCTGGGTTTGGGGTGCTGTATCAGGTGCTGCCTATTTCTACATTGTTTACTTAGTTTGGTTTGGTGACGTGGCAAAGTTGGCCGCCAGCGGATCGCCAGCAGTTCGTGCAGCAAATGGTACACTCGGTTGGTTTGTGTTGGTAGGTTGGGCTATCTACCCACTTGGCTACATTTTGGGAACAAAAGGTGGTTTGTTCGGCGCTGAGATTGCTGGTGGAGCTTATGCCCAGTCGATGGACGTAATTTACAACATCGGTGATGCAGTAAACAAAATCGGATTTGGTTTGGTAATTTATGCACTTAGCCGTAGCGACGATAAGTAGTACGGAATAGAGTATTAATAGAATACCAATAAAAAAGGTGAGCCAGAATGCTCACCTTTTTTATTGGTATAACAAAGCACCCAAAATTTTGATCCACTACATATTTGGTCTAAGTTTGCGGGGTGATGTTGTAAATTAAACCAAAACATGAAAGCACTTATATTAGGCGGAGGATCGCTCAAAGGGGCATTCCAAGTGGGAGCCATTCAGGCAGTGTTGGAAAGTGGTTTCGAGCCCGATATGATCTATGGAAACTCAGTTGGCGGACTCAACGCCAGCTTTTTGGTCCATGAAGCCACTAAACAGCAAATCGAACAAAAAAAAACGGATTGGCACTCGGTAAGTAGGAAACTACTCGAATTTTGGGTCAAAAATATTACAAACCCCACCGATATTGCCACCCAACGCTCCAAGATAACGTTGGGCATGGATACTTTTATGAGCCGCTTCGATGGCCTGCTCGACCCAACGCCCCTCCACGATCTGATCCGCAAATACTTAGACGAGTTTATTCTGAGAAATAGCACCATCAAACTAAAAGTAGGTGCCGTAGAAGTCACCAAAGGCGACATGGTATACGCCACTCCACAACACGAAGATTTTATAAACTACGTGCTGGCAAGTAGTTCGCTACCAATGCTCATGCCAGCCGTGCACATCAAAAACCAACCCAAACGCGCCTTTCTCGACGGTGGCCTGCGCGAGGTGGCCCCGCTGAAAGTGGCACTGCACGACGGAGCCACCGACATTGTGTGCATAGCCTGCCACGCCGAACAGATTTACGACGAGCCGTTCAACTACCGTAATTTTTTTAAACTGAGCGAGCGCGTCAAAGACATAACCGTAAACCAGCTCGTGAACAGCGATATTTCTTGGGCGCAAAACTACATCGAAAAAGAAAATCTAAAAGGTAAACCGCTGAAAATGAAAGTGATTCGCCCGTTTGAACCGCTAAAATTGGATATGCTAAGTTTCTCTTCCGACGACATTGTGCGGCTCATCCTCGAAGGATTTAAAGTAGGCTACGACGCAGTAGAAAAATAGCCGGATAGTAAACAACAAAAAAGCCCCCTAATCTTTCGATCAGGGGGCTTTTTTGTTGAGTTAAAACCCTACGAAGTGAAATTAATTGTGCAGGATAATGGCCGCCCCAAGGTCGTTGGGAGCAGCGGCACGCAAAAGCCCACGGGCATAAACTGTATAGATTTTACCCGCTTCAAGCGTTACGTTCACCGCTGGAATGGCGGTTGCACCCGTGGTGGCGTTGGTTGTGCGAACTTGTATGCTGTAGGCACCCGCTGGCAAAGCCGTGAAGGCAGCGTTTGCCGCCGAAACCAACAAGGAACCCGCCGCGCGAGGCCCCGTGTAGGCACGGTTGTCGAAAGTTGTGAGGCGGCCAGTGGTATTGGTGGCGGCTGGCACTACGCGCACCCAAACGTTGGGCGCATTTGGCGACAAATGAAAGAAACGAACCGCTGCACTCCCCGCTGCTGGAGCAGTGAGCACATCAGCCGATAACATCATGCGGAGACCACCTGGATCGGTTACGCCAATTGGTGTAGTTGGTCTAACCCGTCCGATGGTATCGACCACAAACAACGAATACGATGTGTTTGGGAGTGCCACAAAATTGTTTTGGTTGGTGTTGCCCGCTCTGTAAAGTACGTCGTTGGCACCAAGTGTACCACCAATAGTACCCGTAGTGGCTTTTGCACGAAACTGAAGCGGGCCAGCTGGGGCGTTACCGTAAGGTGTATTTGCAGCGAAAGCGGCAGTGCCAGCTGCCACGTTGTTGGCGAAAAAACTAAGCGACGACGTACCTGGAGCTGCATTGACAAACATAACCCGCGACGTAAGGGTTGAGGCACCCGTGGCTGGAACTGCCGCTGGGTACTCGGTTTCTTTGCAACTGGTAAGCATTGCCGTGGCAACGACCGCCGTAGTGGCAACTAATATATTTTTGAATAGAAGATTCATCTTGATTTTTTTTGAGTGTTAACTTTTGCCGTTGGAATTAAAACAATACCCTGAAACCAATTTGTGCCTGCCAGCGCGAGCCTAAGCCCGTGTTTTCTAAGTACGTTTTGCTCAGTGGAGTGCCGTCGGCGGTAACTGGGAACGTGAAAATTGGGCGGCCAGTGGTTGGTGCTGCTGCGGTGTGAGGCACTTCGTAGCCAGCAAAGGTCAAGACGTTTGAACGGATTGGCGTTCTGATTAATCCTGCGTTAGAGCTCAACAAGTTCAGGAAGTTTTGCACCTCGCCCGAGAATTGCAGCGTGAGGTTGCGACCTGCCACTTTAAAGGGAGTAATATCTACCAGCAAGCGCATATCTAAGCGGTTTACCCACGGCATGAACACACCGTTACGCTCGGCATACTGTCCACGGCGGCTGTTTAGGTATTCGTCTTGGCTGATGTAGGCATCCAACTGATTCCAGATTTCTTGCGAAGTACGCGTGTCGGTGGCGTTGGTTGGAGCTAATAACACCTCGCCTTGGTTGCGCGGAATGTACATCAAATCTTTGTTGGCGTAGCCGTCGCTGTTCACGTTTCCACCGTAGTTGTAAGAGAAGTTAGTCCCCGTGAAACCCGTGTAGATAAACGAAAGCGAAGTAGCGAGGTAATTTTTGATCCACTCCTTGCGCCAAGATACAAACCCGTTTATGCGGTTAGGTACCACGTTGTTCGAGTAGGCCAAGTTTGGCAAGTTGAGCGTCGAAACCACGCTATTGCCCGTAAACAACGAACCTGCCGTTGAACCACTCTGGCCGTTTATGTCCTTAGAGTCGGTATAAGTGTAGGCAATCGAACCTTGGATTGGGCCAGTTGTTTTCTGCAATTGTGCCGTGAAACTTGCCGAATAACCCGCACTGATGTTGTCGATCATCAGGGCTTGCACCACGCGGTCGTTGATGCGGCGGTCGGGGCCAGCTGGTTGGGTGGCATCGCCGTTGGCGGCACCAAACAATGGGCGGCCGTCGCCAGGCACGGTACCAATCGGATTGGCCAAGTTGGCATCGCGAATAAACACCGCGTTAATGTCTTTCGTATAAATAAACTCTCCCGTGGCAATAAGACCACCTGGAAGTTTTACGTCAGTAGCAAAGTTGGTGCGCCAAACCTGCGGAAACTTGAAGTTTGGAACCGTGGCATTGACCGTGAATGTAGGCGGAATAACTGGTGCAGCCTCGGTGCCTGTGATGGGTGGCAAATAGGCGTTTGGATTCGGATTGAAACGAACCTGCGCCAATGGAGGCGTAGAGGTTGCTCCAGCCTGGAAAGTACCAAACAGAGCACCCGTGTTAGACACCTGGTTTGAAATCCAAACAAACGGCACACGGCCCGTAAATACACCCGTACCTCCACGAAGCTGTATTTTCTTATCACCCTTCAAATCCCAGTTGAAACCAACGCGCGGCGACCAAAGTGGGGTTGATTGCGGCAACTGGTTTACTTTTATTTTCTCTCCATTATTAAAGGTCATTTCGTCCGTTACTGGGTTGCCCACTACGCTTGTTCCGTCGAAAGTAGGAATATCAACCCGCAGACCTGCCGTGATCGTCACGTTTTTGATTCCCGTGTATTTGTCTTGCACGTAGAAACCATACTGCGCCGATTTGAAATTGGCCGCTGGGGCATTTACGCCCGACAAAGCAGAATACTGAATAGCGTAAGCCGCTGGAGCCACAAAACCTGGCGTGCCTGGCGCGTTGGTTACGTTCGAGATGAAATCGTTGATGCTGTTGAAGCGGTAGTTACCTTTAATCAACGGCGTAAATGCGTTGAAAAAACTGTAAAACTCGTTGGCAGTACCGAGGGTTAAAGTGTGGTTGCCCGCAAAAATATCAAACTTGTCGTTGAACTGAATAATGTCCTGATCCAAACGGTTGTTTGGCGTAAATGGCTCGGCACCAAAGGCAGTCAAGTTTTGTCCGTTTGGCCCTACGATATCAACCGTTGGGAAATCTGGGCTGCTGGCACCGCCACCTGCTTGGCGGAAGTCGCGGAAGGCTGAGAAACCAACTTGCAGATTATTGGCAAACTTGCCATTGCCAAAGGTTGAGTTCAACTCGGCGATTACGTTTTTAAGGTTGTTGTTGATGCGATACCACGACAACGAGAAGGGCAAAGTGTTGTTTGAGTTGCCACGGCCACCCGCTGGGCCGGCCGCAAAACCACCCGAGCCACTCGGTGCAATGTCCCGGAAAGAATCCAGTTGGTTGTACCTGATCGTAAACTTGTTGTTGTCGTTGATGTTCCAGTCCAACTTAATCAAAAACTTAGTACTGGCAGTCAGGGCGTTGAAGGTATCAAAAGAACCTGGGTCGAACGTCCAATCTTTGCCAGCCGAAGTGGTGGTCAGAAAGTCACGCAAGCGGCCCAACTCCGAAGAGGTTTGCTGGTTTCCGGTTACATCTACTGGAAACAAAACGGCTGGGTCGGTGCGGGTTTCGCGCTCAACGTTTACGAAGTAAAACAATTTATTTTTTATCAACGCACCACCCAAACGTGCGCCAAAATTGTCGCTTTTAAAATCAATAATTGGCGACGACAGGTCTCCCACTTTCTTGTTTACCAAGTTTTGGTTGCGCATAAAGTAGTAAACAGATCCCTGCATTTCGTTCGTACCCGAGCGCGTAACGGCGTTCACGCCAGCACCCGTAAACGACCCCTGCGACACATCGTAGGGCGACAAAGACACCTGCAATTCTTGAATGGCATCGACCGAAATTGGCTGCGCGTTAGACTGGCCACCTGGCAAGGCACTCAAACCAAACACGTTGTTTGACGTAGCACCATCAATAGAAAAATTATTATAGAGCGAACTACGACCACCAAACGAGAAACCTGGCCCAGCTTGTGGGGTCAGGGCAGAGAAATCGGTGAAGCTACGCGAGATTGTTGGCAAACGCTCAAACGACTCGCGTTTGATGTTGGTCGATGCGCCGTTGCGGTCGCCGCTGATGATGGCTCCGCGTTGCGCCGACACCACGACCTCCTGCAACTGCTTACCTTCTTCTAAGACCTTGAAGTTTACGGTTGAGTTTGAGCCCAAGTCAGCAAAAACGTCTCCGATCGATTGTTGCTGAAAGCCCACGAATGTAACCGTGAGTTTGTATGGCCCACCCACGCGCACGGCAGGGAAGTTGTAGCGTCCTGAAACGTTTGTAACTGTACCATACTTAGTACCCGACGGCCCGTGAACGGCCACAACCGTTGCACCTGGAAGCTGGCCGCCTTTGTCGTCGGCAACCACTCCGCTGATGGAGGCAGTTGTAACACCCTGCGCAAACGTATTTGAGGTTTGTACCCACGTGAGCATCACAAAAAGCGCCGCACAGACCGCTTTTGAGAAGTAGAACTTTTTGTTCATAATAATTTTTGTAAATTGTTAGGTTGAAGATTTTATTGGGTTGTTCAACTATATTTAATCCGACACAAAGTAACAGTTTTTTTTAGTTACAACCAAAGCCCCTTTATTGGTAAAATGATAAAAATTGGTTTGTAACGCATTGATTCATTGAAATAGTCCATATTTTTATTGCAAATTTTCAATGAAACCATGTTATTAAATTATTACCAAAAAACAGTTTGTGCATCACACCCAATTATGGCCGTGGAGCTTTACCTTTGTCGCGCAATTGTTTCTACTAAATTGTATTATTCATGGAATCACCCACATCGACTTACAAACTTACGCAGTACAGCCACGGGGCTGGGTGCGGTTGTAAAATATCACCCAAAGTACTGGACAAAATACTGCACGGCAACGAGAGCCAACAACAACCCCCAGCAGTGGGCGCAACGGGGCTCGAGCTGGTTGTGGGCAATTCGTCGCGCGATGATGCGGCGGTGATGGACATCGGCAACGGAGATTGTATGATTAGCACCACCGATTTTTTTATGCCCATCGTCGATGATGCCTTCGATTTTGGCCGCATTGCGTCGGCAAACGCCATTTCTGACGTATACGCAATGGGGGGCCAGCCCATCATGGCGATTGCTATTTTGGGCTGGCCCATCGACAAACTACCCCCCGAGGTAGCAAGCCAGGTGCTGGCGGGTAGCCGCGCGGTGTGTGCCGAAGCGGGCATACCGCTCGCTGGTGGCCACAGCATCGACTGCCCCGAACCCGTTTTTGGGTTGGCTGTAACGGGCCGCGTGGCGCGCCAAAACCTAAAACAAAACAACACCGCCACCGAGGGGTGCTTGCTGTATTTGACCAAAAAAATTGGCGTAGGGATTTTATCCACTGCCCAAAAAAAGGGTATTCTCAAGCCCGAACACGCCCACATTGCCCCCCAGCAAATGGCGCAACTCAACAAAATTGGGGCTGTTATTAGCCGTTTGCCGCAGGTTGCCGCCCTCACCGACGTGACGGGTTTTGGCCTGTTGGGCCACCTCTGCGAAATGGCCGAAGGAAGTGGATTAAGTGCCGAAATTGAACTCGATAAAGTACCGAAACTGCCCCACATAGAAGAATACTTGGCGCTGAAATCGTTTCCAGGCGGCACAGTGCGCAACTGGGACAGCTACGGCCACAAGATCAGTGAGATTTCGGAGCTACAAAAATATATTTTGGCCGACCCTCAAACCAGCGGCGGGCTACTGATTGCGGTTGAACCAGCTGGCCAAGCCGAATTTGAAGAATTAATGCGCCAAAACGGGTTTGACCTGACCGTTTTTGGCCGAATGACCCCCAAGGGCGAACACGTAGTTTTGGTAAAATAAAGAACAATGACATGGAGTTATTTTTCAGAAAAATTGGAGACGGCCCAGTGCCAGTCATCATCCTCCACGGGCTGTTTGGGTCGTGCGACAACTGGCTGACGGTGGGCAAAAACATTGCGGCGCAGTTGGGGCCTACGTTTTCGGTGTACCTCGTCGATCAGCGCAACCACGGGCGGTCGCCGCACGACGCGGCTTTTGACTACCAGGCACTGGCCAATGACCTCCGCGATTTTGTGGGCCAGCACCAACTCGCCAACCCGATTCTGGTTGGCCACTCGATGGGCGGAAAAGTAGTGATGCAGTACGCACTCAGTTATCCTGGCACGTTCAAAAAAATGGTGGTTGTCGATATTGCCCCGCGCCCCTACCCCGTTCACCACGCGGCCATTATGGAGGGTTTGAAATCGATTGATTTGGCGCGTCTGCAAAACCGCCAAGAAGCCGAAACCCAACTGACAAAATACGAACCTGATGCGGGCGTGCGGCAGTTTTTGCTAAAAAACCTGTACCGAAACGACCAGAACGAATTTTGTTGGCGCATCAATCTGACGGCGATCGAACAAAACCTGCCGCTGATCGGCGCGGAGATTACCAGCAACCACCAAGTTGAAGAACCCGCGTTGTTTATTCGGGGCGACCAATCTAAGTACGTCCGCGACGGCGACTGGGCTGGCATCGAACGTTTGTTTCCGAACGCTACCCTGGCCACCATTCAGGGGGCGGGGCACTGGGTACAGGCCGAAAAACCCGTTGAGTTCGTGGCTATTTTAACCCGTTTTTTGGTGCAATAAGTACCATAATACTTCGGCGACGAAAGGAGTGGATAACTTTTCGTATTTTTGGCACAACTATTTTATCTCAAAACAACAAGACAATGAAAATGAAATTAATCTCGGCCATTTTTGTGATAGCGACCCTCGGCGGTTGCGACAATGCCAAAAAAGAAGCCGTGAAAATGGCCACCGATGGCGTAGTGGCGATTCACGACGAGGTAATGCCCAAAATGGCTGACCTCGGCGAGCTGCAAGATGTGCTTTCTGATAGCATTGCCAAAACCAAGGTAGCGGCCACCACCAAACAAATGGCGGCGCTAAACAGCGACCTGAAACAAGCCGATAGCCTTATGTATGCTTGGATGGAGGGTTTTAGCATGGACACCCTCAGCAAGATGCAACCCGAAGTTGCGCTAAAATACTTGAACGACCAACGCAAATCGGCCGAGGTGATGCGCACCAAAGCCCTAACGAGCATCGAAGCTGCCAAAACGTTTTTGAAGAAATAATGCCGCTTCCTACTGCCGCAGACCTGGTAGCCGCCCACGAACGCATCGGCCCGTACATTCACCGCACGCCCATACTGACCTGCGCCACCATCGACAAGATGACTGGCGCACGGTTGTATTTTAAGTGCGAGAACTTTCAGAAAATTGGGGCTTTTAAGGCCCGTGGTGGCATGAACGCCGCCCTGCGCCTCAGCCAAACCGAACGCCAAAATGGACTGTGTACCCACTCGTCGGGCAACCACGCCCAGGCAGTGGCATTTGCCGCCAGTGTGTTGGGCGTGGCAGCCCACGTGGTGATGCCGCGCACGGCTCCGCAGGTGAAAAAAGATGCCGTTTTAGGCTACGGTGCCACAATTATTGAGTGCGAACCCACCCAAGAGGCCCGCGAAACCACCCTCAAACAGGTTATTGACCAAACGGGCGCGGCCATGATACACCCATACGACGACTATGACGTGGTAGCAGGGCAGGCCACCGCCGCCATGGAACTGATTGAAGACGCAGGCCGAGACGTGGCTTTTGATGTGCTTATGGCTCCTGTCGGTGGCGGTGGCCTGTTGAGCGGGACAGCCTTGGCAACGCATTATTTTTCGCCAGGGTCGGTTGTGATTGCTGGCGAGCCAGCGGGTGCGGCCGATGCCATTTTGTCTTTTAAGAGCGGCCAAATAGAGAAAGCTCCGTTCATTAATACCATCGCCGACGGACTGCTTAGTAGCCTCGGTCACAAAAATTTACCCATTATCAGGCAGCACGTACAAGACATTATTTTGGTGTCGGACCCCGAAATAATTGCGGCCATGCGTCTAATTTGGGAACGGATGAAAATAATTATCGAGCCTTCGTGCGCGGTTCCGTTGGCGGCGGTGCTGAAAAACAAGGCTACCTTTGCGGGCAAAAAAGTGGGCATTATCCTCACGGGCGGCAACGTAGATTTGGGCAAACTGCCGTGGTGAGGCCATTAAAGTAAGTGCTTCAAAACAAATTGTTGTACCCCACCTCTACCAAAAAAAGCCCCTCTGCTGGGGCCGACGCCTTGGCTTGGCTTCGGTTTTTAGATTGGAGAATGGCTTCAAAATCGGCTTTGCTCAACCTGCCAGTTCCCACCTCAATGAGCGTACCGACAATGGCACGCACCATACCGCGCAGAAATCGGTCGGCCTTAATATTGAAAACAATGTCGTGGCCGTTTTGCGTCCAGTAGGCGTATTCAATTTGGCAGTTAAACGTCTTTACATTCGTTTTTATTTTACTAAAACACTGAAAATCAGTATTTTGAACCAATAAGACTGCGACTTCGTTCATTTTTTCAAGGTCGAGATCGCCCCGAAAGAAAAAGGCTAAATGCCGCAAAAAGGG
>JAAFKE010000046.1 GCA_013298215.1 Cytophagales bacterium
GTTCCGATATTCTCCACAGGCGAGAGGTCATCAGTTCGACCGCAGCGGCGAACCGTTCCGATATTCTCCACAAAACCCACTTAACAGCGACGTTGAGTGGGTTTTTATTTTTTGCACGGCAGGCAAGAAGTCATCGGTTCGACCGCAGCGGCGGACCGTTCCGATATTCTCCACAAGACCCACTTAACGGCGACGTTGAGTGGGTTTTTATTTTTCTCTTCCATAAAATAATCTTGCGAATTATTTTTCCCGCCAAAATTGGGGTGTTTATTGAACAAAATATATTTGTTTTGTGCTACATCACCTTCCATAGCGACTTTAAAGCCTCCATTAATTCGGGATGATAATTGGCGGCGATGGGTACAAAAACGTTGTCAGTTACGCTGATTTGGTGTTTTTCTACTTTCTGGACGTGGTTGAGATTGACCAAATAAGACTTGTGAACGCGGATAAATTTACTTTTGGGTAACGATTCCATTGCCTCCGTCATGGTCATGCGGGTGAGGGTTCTGCGGTGTTTTTCTTTGAAAGTCAAATAATTTCCTTCCGATTGCACGTAGAGCAAATCATCAACCACAATTCTGACCAAATCGTAGCCTTCTTTTATGAACAAATACGACATATCCACTGCTTCGCCCTTCGCATTTTGGGCATTTTCATAAACTTTCTGGCAGGCTTTCATAAACCTGGTGAACTCGATGGGTTTCACCAAATAATCGGTTGCGTTCAAATTAAAAGCGTCCACGGCGTACTGTGAGTAGGCCGTTACGAAGACGACCGCCGTTTCTTTGGGCAACAATTGTGAAAAATCTAAACCCGTGATGTCGGGCATATTAATGTCCAGAAAAATCAAATCTACGGGATTGGTTTTCAAGTATTCCAACGCTTCTTTGGCACTCACAAAAGTGGCTTGGAGTGCGAGAAAACTGATTTTGTTGGCGTGGGCTTTGATGACTTCCAAAGCCATGGGTTCGTCGTCTAAGGCAATTGCTCTTAACATTTTCTTTACAAATTAACCGTTAATTTTACCGTAAAAACTCCGTTTGCCGAACTCGTATTGAGCTGATAATTAGCGGGATAGTATAAATCTAAACGCTTTTGGGTGTTTTCTAAACCAGTACCAGTTCCTACTTCCAGCTTGTCGTTGGTTTTGATAATGCTGTTTTTGCAAACGAATTCAAGTTGTTGATTTTTAACGACATAACTCATTTCAATAAAACATTCTTCGTTCATGCTGATGCCGTATTTGAAGGCATTTTCGAGGTACGGAATCACCAAAAGTGGGGCAATCATCCTGGGTGTTTCGTCAGTATCAATCGTGGTTTCAATCTTGATATTGGGGCGATTGGGGATTCTGATTTTACTCAAATCAAGGTAATCGTTCAAGAAACGAATCTCTTTTTCCAGTTCAATTTTTTCGTTTTTTGTTCCCTCCACCACGTGCCGCATGATGCTGGAAAGTTGCAAAATTCCCTCCGAAGTCTTGGGACTTTCCTCCACGATTGCCGTGCCGTAGAGATTATTCAAGACATTGAACAAAAAATGCGGATTTATCTGGGCCTTCAAAGCCGCCAACTCCGCCTGTGATTTTTGAGCAATGAGTTTTGCTTGGGTTTTGGTGGTTTCGATATAATTTTTTACTAAACCGTAGGCAATGATAAATAAGAAACTGAGAGCGGTAATTACTGTAACATTATTTTCTCTGTATTCTTTAATAATATTCTTTTTATACACAGCAAAATTTTCTTTACCATCATAAGAATAACGCATTTCAAAGGCATTATTTTTCTCAAATATCAGATGTAATCCTTCCCAAAATAAGCTGTAGAAGGCCAATAACCAAATGACAAAAGCAATCACGTAGATTGTATTGGTTTTTTGAAGGATGTATTTAAAAAATATGTGGTAAAAAAAATTACCAACGAGAGCTACTATCAAGCTAAAAAAAGAGAATACAAATAGTAGGGCAAAAACTACTCCCACAATTGGTATAATAATATCTGTTTTTGTTTTTGGGGCATTAGGATTATTAACACAGGGTCTATCATAGCCGTCATTCCAACCTTTGATAATTTCATCAAAAAAATCCCCTTTTGTAATTAACATCAACAGGATTATCCCCGTGACCAATAATATCCAGCCATAATAAACATTAAAAAACTGCCTTGCTTTCGATTGGAATGGGTTGTTCATTTTCTTGATTTATTTGGTCGTTTCATTGATTGGATTCAAAATTAGACCCCGAAATATCCTTACAAAAATCAATGTGATGAACTGGGAAAGGTTTGTGATGAAGTAGTTGTTTGGTGGGATTGCGGCATAAAAAAGCAGTACTACCTATGGATTTTACAGACGTGTTGGGTCAATTGTCCGCAAGTCTTGAATGTTATCAAAATGGCCGTCGTTGGTAATCAGCGTGTAGCCGTGAACCTTCTCATTCGTTGGGTGTGTTCGTTGAAACTTTTGGCATTTTCTTTGGTGAAAATGCCTCGGTACTTATCGGAAAGTTTGGTTGGCGGAGTTGCAAGGTCTTGGGTGGGAGGCACATAGTCTCCCAAAGGTAGTACGATTATTTCCAAAGATTGCCGATGGTATTCTTCGGGCAGTTGGATGGTCAGCAAGCCTTCGGGCGATGGCGTAGCAAAAGTTCTTAGTGCGTTCATTTGGCTATTTTTTTAGCAAAGTAACACAAATTAGGTTCAAACGGTCATTTCCACAAAATACATCGGCCTTTGCCTTTGGCTTCGATGCTGCCTCGGGCTTCAAATACAAAGTTGGCATCGTCTTTCAGAATTTGGTAGAGCGTTTCGCTGATGTTCACTTTGCCTACCGCCCGGTTGCTTTCCATGCGGCTGGCCGTGGGAAAGGTGTCGCCCCAAATTTCGTACTGAAATTTCTTTACGCCCACGATGCCCGCCACAATTGACTCCGCGTGAATACCCAGCGAATAGATAAGGAGGAGCATTTATTTTACACGGCGGATAATGTTTCATCGGTTCGACCGCTGCACCATCACTGACTCAACCTTTTTATTTCAGCAGCAATCTCGACAAGAATAGCCTTGTTCTTGACTTCTTTTTTGTTGCCAACCTTAGCAGAAAAAATGATAAATACTTTACCGCCGTACTTTTCCTCAAACTCCTGAAAGTTTGCTTGCATTCTTTCGGATAAATTGTAGTTGCCGAAGTTTGAGTTTGCGGTTACTGGTTTTATTTGAATACCAAATGCTTTGTTACCCACTTTGCCAATGTAATCTACGTCGCCAGCGTGGTCTAAATCTGAATCAGATTCTTCAAATATAACTTCTGGAAATTGCTTGGCAAGAAAATCGTTAATGACCGATTTCTCGGTCAAAAAGCCATCGAAAGTTCTTGGAATGGTAACTTCGTAAACATAATCGTAGCAATCTTGTTTTGTTATCTGCTTAAATGCCTCTGTCCATTCTGGGATAACAACTTCCGTGATTTTTTCGTAAAGTCTGTCACCCAATTCGTTGAGAACGTCCTGCGTTACTTTAACGGGCAGTTTTGTTTTCGTGTGCGCTTTTTCGAAGTAATATTGTCGCCATTCTTGAAAAGTTTTAGGCTGACATTCCCGAATGAGCTCCATAACCGCACCTACTTTACTGGGTCTTGTAAGTTGATAAGCATTGCTTGTGAAGTTTAGTACTTTTTCTTTTTTACCAAACGGTTTTGCGTGTTTGTATATCGTTTCTTCTTCTTCTACCTCGTCCATTATTGTTCTATTTTCTGAATTAGATTCAAAAATTTACCTTTGTACTTAAAATCAATTTGGCTATCCACCCGAACCAACCCGCTTTTAATAAGATGAGCATTTATAAAGGTTTTATTTTCTAAATATAAGTAACACAGTAAGTTATTTTCGGCATCATGTTTTATGTTATCATACCTAAGAAAAACCTTTTTCCCTTTTAATTTATCGTTTAAAAAGTCGGTTGCCATTCCATTTATGATCGGATCTTCTTTGATCCCAATAAGTTTTATCAGTAGATTGTTACTTAACCTCAATCTTTCAGGACTTATTATTTCTTTTACAGTATAAAACTCCTCTCTTGTTGTCAAACTGTCTTTATCGAGTTTAGAGCCAAACTGCAGTTTTTTTACATCAATTTTCTTGTCAAGCGTGTGTGGGTCATTAAAAATGTAAGGTTGCCCTTGAATGTCGCTTTTAAAATCTGTTTTTGCATTTTCTTGTTGCACAAATTCATAAGTTGTGCCGCTTAAATCTTGCTGATGTACTTGCAATTTCTCTTTTATGAAAGGAATGAACTCAGGATTAATTTCATAACCAATAGAATTTCTATCAAGGTTTTTGGCAGCCAGCGATGTAGTTCCGCTACCTGCAAACGGGTCAAGGACTGTTTCGCCCACAAACGAGAACATTTTTATTAATCGTCTCGGCAATTCTTCTGGAAACATGGCAATATGTCCATTTTGCCTTGCCCCTGTGAAGTTCCAGTGTCCTGCAAAGAATGTATTCCATTCTTCGGCGGTCATTTTAGAAAGCTCCTTTTGTTCTTTTGTATGTTTGGGAGCTTCACCGAGTTTTTTAAAAATTAGAATAAACTCATAGTCAAGTTTTAAAATTCCGTTGCGGGGATACGGATACGAACCCATTTGAACACCACCACCAGTTGTATTTGAAGTAGTTACTTTCTGCCAAATTACTGCACCCATGTAGTCAAAACCGATATTCTCACAAAATTTGATAATCTCTTCCCGAATAGGAATTACTTTATAGCGTCCATAATACACTGCCCTCGCAAATTGGTCACCAATATTCACGCACAACCTGCACCCATTGTGTAACGTGCGGTAACACTCTTTCCAAACTAAATTCAGATTGTTAATATAATCCTCATAGCTATCGTGGAAACCGATTTGATTGTCCGTTCCATAGTCTTTAAGTTGCCAATACGGGGGGGAAGTAACCGCCAAATGAACAGAACTATCGGCCAATAATGCCATCTGTCGGCTGTCGCCATTAATGATTTTGTGATGCGTTTTCAAGTTCTTATTTCGATTTGCCCAAAGGTAGCAAAAAAAGGTACCTACAGCCAACTTGGATTCGGATCAGCCGAGTCTTTCATCTTCCAATCATCAAGTATAAGTCTGTTACCAACAGCACAACTCAACGTGTTGGGTCACTTTCAGATTTCACGTCCACGGCGCGCTGCAAGATTTTTTCAAACCTTGCAGCGGTGGTTGCTACAATATCGGCTACGTGGTTTCTTTGCCCGCCAGCTGGCCGCAGGCGGCGTCTATGTCTTTGCCGCGGCTGCGGCGCACGTTCACGATCACCCCGTGCGCCTCGAGGTAGGCCGCAAAACGGTCTAATGTCTTGGGGTCGGTGTTCTTGAAAGTGGCCTCCGCAATGGGGTTGTACTCAATGATATTTACCTTGCAGGGTACTTTTCTGGTAAATTGCAGAAGCTCTTCGGCATCTTGGAGGGTATCGTTAAAATTATAGAAAACGATGTACTCAAATGTTATTCTTGACCCCGTTTTTTGGTAAAAATACTGCAACGCCTCCGCCAGGTTGTCCAAAGAATTGGACTCATTGATGGGCATAATGGTGTTGCGCTTGGTATCGTTGGCAGCGTGCAGCGACAGGGCAAGGTTGAACTTCACCTCATCGTCGCCCAGTTTTTTTATCATCTTGGCAATACCCGCCGTCGAGACTGTAATGCGTTTGGGAGCCATTCCGAGGCCCTCGGGCGACGTTATTTTTTCGATCGACTGCAACACATTGGCGTAGTTGAGCAGCGGCTCGCCCATGCCCATGTAAACAATGTTGGTCAGGGGGGCGTGGTAGTGTTGTTGGGCTTGGCGGGTTATCTCAACCACCTGGTCATAAATCTCGGCGGCCTCTAAGTTGCGCTCGCGGGTCATGTAGCCAGTGGCACAAAACTTGCACGTGAGCGAACAACCCACCTGGCTCGACACGCAGGCAGTCATGCGGTCGTCGGAGGCGGGTATCAAAACGCCCTCCACCACGAAACCATCGTGCAGTTTAAAGGCCGATTTGATGGTCTTGTCGTTGCTGACTTGCTTTCGCGCCACGCTGATGGCCCTGATCTGGAAGTGTTCTTTGAGCAACTCGCGCGTTTTGAGCGACAGGTTGCTCATCGAATCAAAATCGGGGGCTGCTTTTTTCCAGAGCCATTCGTAAATCTGTTTGGCCCTAAACCCCTGCTCGCCGTTTTGAAGCAGCCAGTCTTTGAGTTGGGGCATCGAAAACTGACGAATATCGAGCTGGGGGTTGGGCATGGCTACTGTGGTTTGGCTCATTTACATGTCGAAGTGAGCCAACTGAACAAACTCCTGCACGCGGGCTTTGATGTCGGCTTGGGTGAGGTTTTGAATGCGTTCCGAACCAAATTTTTCTACGCAAAAAGAAGCCATCGCCGACCCATAGACCAGCGCCCGCTTCATGTTCTCGAACGAAATATCGTCGGTGGCGGCCAGGTGGCCAATGAACCCACCCGCGAAAGTGTCTCCCGCACCCGTGGGATCGAATACGTTTTCGAGGGGCAGCGCGGGCACAAAAAATAGTCGGTCGCCCTGAAACAACAACGCGCCGTGCTCTCCTTTTTTAATAATGAGTGTTTTGGGGCCCATGGCCATAATGGTTTTGGCGGCCTTGCGGAGCGAATAGTCACCCGATAGTTGGCGGGCTTCTTCGTCGTTTATGGTTAGTAAATCCACCATTTTTATGACCGTTTTCAAGTCGTCCATTGCCGAGTCCATCCAGAAGTTCATCGTGTCCAACATCACTAACTTGGGGCGGTTGGTCATGCGTTCTATCACCATTTTCTGAATGGCGGGCGCGGTGTTTCCGAGCATCAAATACTGGCAATTTTGGTACGATTCTGGCACAACGGGGTCAAAATCGGCCATTACGTTCAGCTGCACATCCAGCGTATCGCGGCTGTTCATGTCGTTGTGGTACTTGCCCGACCAGAAAAATGTTTTTCCTTCTGGTACAATCTGCAAGCCGTCGGTATTGACCCCGTGCGACACGAGTATGTCAATCATGGCCTGCGGAAAATCACCCCCGACTACGGCTACTAAGTTGTTGTTTTTGGTAAAATAAGATGCCGAGAGCGTAATAAAAGTGGCCGCTCCGCCAATAATTTTATCTGTTTTGCCAAATGGTGTTTCGAGGGCATCGAAAGCCACCGATCCTACTGTGAGAAGACTCATATTTGTTGTGTAATTTTTGCTAAGGAACTAATACCTCCCACAAAAGTCGTAAAAAAACGGCAATTATCCGCCTTCATCAACGAATCGGCACCGACACCGCCGTCTTGTCCCAGGCTATGGTCAGGTCGGCGCCACTTTCGGCGGCCACCAAACCAATGGTGAGTGCCTCGGCTTCGGCGGTTGGCGTGGCGGGCACATCAACGCGCAGCACGTCGCGGGCGGCATCGTGTTGGGTGCCCCACTGCCCCGTTTCGGAGTTCAAAATGACCGCCCACATGGTTGCCGTCGGAACTGTCCAGAGGCTGTATTTTCCTGCTTTGAGTGGTTTTCCTGCCACCGTCACATCGCGGTTTATTTCTATTTCGGTAGCCTCGTTTGCGCCCGTCCGCCAGATTTGGCCAAACTTCACCACCTCGCCAAAAACGACTCGCCCGCGTTTCTGAGGTTGGGCGTATTTTACGGTTATTTTCAGCCCGTTTTGTTCCAAAACCGCCATAGCATCGGGCGATTTGCTCTTTGTCCAGCGCATAAAACCAAAAAATGCCAACGCCAAGGCAGCAGTAGTTATTAGCCCAATTTTAAGAAATTTATTCATCTCAGTTCAACGTTTATGTTCCCCATAAACAAGACGCAAACCAACAAATAAGTTCATTTTCACACAATTAGTTGGTCTACGTTTACCATTGGGTAATTTTTTTAATTTGAACATACAAAAAATAAAATCACACCGTAATATTGTAGATGCAAAGGCGTGCGACATCACACCTTCGTTCTAAAACAACGTCATAACTCTTTGATTTAAAGACTTCAAAACTGACTCGTCGACATGAAAATGAGCATCCCATTACTCGCTTTAATCAACATTATCACTTCCGTTTTGGTCTTGGGGCAAGGCACGTTGCCCGCCACCATTACGCGCACCGCACCATTGAACGTTCCGCCCACCAAGCGCGACTCTGCCGTGAGGAGCGTCACGCTGAATCCAGGCTTTCGAACCTCTCCAACGGCCACAAATTACTACGAAACAGTGTTAGTGCCCCTTTATATCGAATGGCCAAAGCCCGGTCAGATTGTTCAGCGCGACAACAACAACAAGGCTTGGATGTACATAAAAGGCGAATGCGTAAGTTCAAGCATTACACAAGTAGAGGCGCGTGCAGTGCCGATCCAAGGCGGTAATTCTAAAATTAAGGCTTGGAATGTGAGTGGTGGTATTTTTGAGGGCGCATTAGAACTGACGGGCGGCGACTACCGAATTGAGGTGCGCGAAATAAAAAGCTACGTGTCTGGAAACCCCGTCTATGGGCGTCTGCAGTCGGTTCAGCGCGTGGGCGTGGGCGAGGTATTAATGATTTGGGGACACAGTTTTATGGGCGGACCAGGCACTTACTCTACGGCTGCCAACGATTCGCGCGTGCGAACGGTCGTAACGGTGCGCAACCCGGCTATTCCGAACGAGCCTGGCAGACTTCAAGATTTTAGTATTTTGCCCTACACCTACCAGCAAATCACTCAAGGCGATGTGGGTCCATACGCCACTAACAGTTGGATTTGGGCAGCCCTGGGCGACACGCTGGCGGCACGCATGAACGTACCCATTTTGTTATATTCGGCTGCTTTCGGGGGTTCTACCATGCTACAAAGCAAAAGAAATATCGACAACCAACCCTTCGGCTACAATTGGTTTGGGGGCTTAGACCAGTTCAGGCTACCATACCGACCCGTCGAAGCTACTTTTCAGCGATACGTTCCGTATAGCGGCATTCGAGCCGTATTGTACCAGCACGGCGTGAACGACCGCGATGCACCAGCTGGAGACCCCAATAATTTTTACGACGACCTACGGTACGTCATATCCCACACCCGCAACGTGCAAGCACAGCACCCGCTGCTGGCCTTCGTGATCTGTAAAGAGGGGAACTCCATGTTAGAAACCAACACCGCGACAATCAATAACCATCTCGCTAATGTACTTGCCAATACAACAAACACCTACCCCGGCATAGATTTCGGCCAGTCGAGTACCATAGGGCCGTGGCGCGACCAAAATGGCAGTGGGCACTTTCTGGGTACTGTTGCCGGGCACCAAAAGTACCTGGAACTTTGGAAAAACGCCATTGGTAGCAATCTCTTTACGACCTCCACGCCCAAAATGGCTAATGTACCAGATGCGCTCAAGCTTCCGTAATAATGGTTTAGTATACCCCCAACGGGCTTACTTCGACTTAATGGTGTCTTCGGGAGCCACAACCTCGGGCTGGTCTATGTTTTCTTCGGTGGGCAATTGATACAGCGAATCTGAGGGTTCGAACTCGAGCGTGTCGGGGCGGGTGTAGGCGGGCGAAGGACAGTTAATATCTTTGGTGATCTTGAAAGCAGGCTTTGGGAAACCACCCCTAACGAGCCCAATCGACTTGTCGTTGTAGATCAGCTCCATGAAACGCCCCACCAGCGGCAGCGCAGTTTTGGCTCCCTCGCCATCGTTGGTGCTCCGAAAGTGAATACTACGGTCGTCGCCGCCCACCCACGCGCCCACCACAATGTCTTTGGTAACTCCCATAAACCAGCCATCCGAATTGTTGGAGGTCGTTCCGGTTTTACCGCCAACTTCAAAGCCCTTTTGGAAGAGAGACCCAAAAGTCCAGATGTTTTGTGACGTGCCACCTGGCTCTTCAATGCCTCCTTTGAGCATGTGCAACATCAAATAAGCAGATTCTTCGCTGATTGCTTGGCGGGTTTTGGCAACAAACTCCTCGATGATGGCTCCGTTGCGGTCTTCAATTTTTGTCACAATCACTGGGTCTGTGTGGGTTCCTCGGTTCACAAAAGTAGCGTAGGCCGCCACCATGTCATACAAAGACACGTCGTAGGGCCCCAGCCCGATGGACGGAACGGCTTCGAGTCGCGAGGTTATCCCCAATTTGTGGGCGTAGTTTACGACTGCCCCCGCCCCTATTTTTTCGGTGAGGGCGGCCGTAATGGAGTTTACCGACCGTGCCATGGCGCGGCGCAGGGTGAGTTCTTGGCCCGAAAACCGCCCCGTCGAGTTGCGGGGCTTCCATATTTTTTCTTCGCCGTTTTCTTCGTATTTTTTCTCGAAGGCCACATCCCGCATCTGATCGCAGGGCGACATATTAAAAGTCGAGCTATCGATGGCGGCGCAATACACAAACGGTTTGAAAGTCGAACCTGGTTGGCGCTTGCCCTGTTTGACGGCATCGTACTTAAAAAATTGGTAATTTAACCCACCCACCCAGGCTTTAATTTGGCCCGTGTAAGGGTCAATGGCCACCATGCCAGGCCGCATAATGCGCTTATAGTAGTTCAGGGAGTCCATCGAACTCCAAAAAACTGTTTTCTCACCACCCGTTTGCCAGTCATAAACCGTCATGGTATCTTTTTTATTGAGGTGATATGCAATCGAATCAGCCTGATTTTTATAATGTCTGGCCAAAGACCTGTAGCGTTCGGTGCGCCGCACAACATCGTTCAAAAAGTTCGGAATCTCCTCCCCTTTTTCGTCGCGCCACGGGTTTTGGTTCAGCCAGCGGCTCTCAAACAACCGCTGAAGAATTTTCATGCGCTCGGTGGTCGCGTTTTCGGCGTGGGCCTGCATCCGCGAATCGATGGTAGTGTATATTTTCAGTCCGTCGGTGTAAAGGTCATAGCCGTTTTCTTCGCCCCATTTTTCTACGTAGTCGGCCACGGTGTTCTTAAAATAGCTGGCATCGTCGTCGGCAGGTTTTTCAAAATTTTCGTTCAACACCAGCGGCAGAGCCGCCAGCGAGTCGGCAGCCTTGGGCGTAATGAACCCGTTTTTAGCCATTTGAGAAAGCACCGTGTTGCGCCGAATCCTTGATTTTCCGGGGTTCGTCTTGGGGTTGTAGGTGGTGGTGGCTTTCTGCAAACCCACCAGTACGGCGGCCTCTTCAATTTTGAGGCTGTCGGGCGAGGTATTAAAAAACGACTTGGCGGCGGTCTTTATGCCATACGTATTACTGCCATAATCGACGGTGTTAAAATACATCAACAGGATCTCTTCTTTCGAAAAATTGCGTTCCAGTTTTATGGACGTGAGCCATTCCTTGGTCTTGTAAATGACCGTTCTCAAAAATGGTATGTAGCCCAGCAAGCCGCGCGCAGCCTTGCGACGGGTATTGAATAATTTTTTTGACAATTGTTGCGTAATTGTACTACCGCCTCCGCGTTCGCCGCCTTTGAGCAAGCCCAGCGCCACCCCAAAAAGTGCGCGCGAGTCTATGCCCGAATGTTGGTAAAAACGCACGTCTTCGGTGGCCACAAGTGCTTTTAGCAAATACGGCGACAGCTCGTCGTAGGCAACTGGCGTGCGGTTCTCGGTGTAGAACTTACCGATCATTACGCCGTCGGCAGTAAAAATTTCGGACGATTGCGCCACCTTGGGGTTTTGCAGGTCTTCTACGCTGGGCATACTGCCGCAAAGCCATAAAAAATTGGTCTGAACGCAAAAAAGGTAGAAGACTATTCCGACCAGTGTTCGGTAAAAAAACCGCCACGTAGCCACAACGGGGCCATAGTAAGGCGATTCGACATCGACCGAATTGTAGTACTTTTCAGAAATGAGCTTTTTGGTCTGGGTTATCTTTGCCAGTGCAGCCTCAACGCGGTGCTGCCCCAGCACCAGCCCCGCCATTGCAAACAGCAAAGAGCCGACGATGTCGTACATCTTACCGATACTTTTTCTAAAAAAACCAGCAACAACGCCAAATTTCTGCGACCATTCTTTCAACATAAGAGGACTTTAAAAATTGAATGGCCAAAGATAGTGCAATTTATTCTTTGTCAAACGTCATAGCCGTTCCGTTCATGCAGTACCTGAGACCAGTTGGCTTGGGGCCGTCGTCGAAAACGTGTCCCAAGTGGGCATCGCAGGTGGCACAGAGTACTTCCGTGCGCTTCATGCCAAAAGCCCCGTCGGTTTCTTCTTTAACCGCTTTTTTATCGATTGGCTTAAAAAAACTGGGCCAACCCGTACCCGAATCAAATTTAGTGTCGGAGGTGAAAAGTGGGGTGGCGCAGCAAACGCATTTGTAAGTGCCTTTGTCGTGGTTGTCCCAATTTGGCCCCGTAAAAGCGCGTTCCGTCCCCTTTTGTCGGGTCACGTAAAACTGTTGGGGAGTCAATTTCTTTTTCCACTCGGCATCGGTTTTTAGCACGCGTTTCGGTGGCGGGTTAGTCTGCGCAAAAGTTTTTGTTGCGCCCACGACAGTGAGCCCCGCGAGGGTTCTTAGAAAGGATTTACGGTTCATGGTTTTTTTTCTGGTATGTACGCGGTGAGTAACAATGTTGGATTTTGAATCAATGGATGATCGAATACTTGACGCTTTTTTAGGTTAGCCCCAGTTCTTGGCCAATGGCTACTACTTTCTGTTGGAGTTTCTGGTAAACAACGTCAAAGTCAGCCTTGTTGGGCAGGGGTTCGCGCACGCCGACGTAGAACTTAATTTTGGGTTCTGTTCCCGAAGGTCGGCAGGTAAACTTGGTGCCGTCGGCGGTAAAAAACTGAATTACGTTTGCCCGCTCAATGCCCATTTTTCCCGCCTCAATGCCCTGGCTCTCGCCCGTTTGTAGGTTGGTGGTGGTTAGGGCTTGGTAATCGTCTATTTTTACGACCGCCGATCCAGCCAACGATCGCGGCGGACTGCGTCTGAAATCAACCATCATTTGTTGGATTTCTTCGGCACCCGTTTTCCCCTTTTTAGTGAGCGAAATCAGCCCTTCGTAATAAAACCCAAACTCTTCGTACATGGCCATGAGCATATCAAACAAACTCAGTCCGTTGTCTTTGGCGTAGGCGGTCAGTTCGGCAATCATGGCGCAGGCCGCCACCGCGTCTTTATCGCGCACGGCATCGCCGATGAGGTATCCGTAGCTTTCTTCGCCCCCACCAATAAACTGCTGCTCACCCTCTAACTCCCTGATAACCTGGGCAATATACTTAAAACCCGTGAGGGTATTGTAGCAGTTCACCCCGTAAGCATCGGCCATTCGATCAATCAGATCGGTCGTCACGATGGTCTTACAAACAAACTCTTTGCCCGACAGCTTGCCCGCTTCTTTCCAGGCTTTTAGCAAATAATAGATCAACAAACTTGCCGTTTGGTTGCCGTTCAGGAGTTGGATTTGGCCGTGGTGGTTTCTGGCCGCAATACCCACGCGGTCGGCATCGGGGTCGGTTCCCAGCACCAGGTCTGCGTCTACCTCGCGGGCTTTGTTCATGGCCAGGGTCATGGCTTCGGCCTCCTCGGGGTTTGGGTACACCACCGTCGGAAACGCCCCATTTCCGTTCGGCTCGGCTTGTTCGGCAATCACCGTCACGTTCTCAAAACCAATGCGTCGCAGTGCTTCGGGCGTGAGCGTTATGCCCGCCCCGTGAATGGGCGTGTAAACAATTTTCAGGGCCTTCTGCCGCTCAATGACTGCCTTAGACACCGAGTTGGCAACAATCATGTCGTAGTATTTTGCGTCGATCTCGGCTCCGATGGCACTGATGAGCGCGGGGTTTCCGTCGAACTTAATGTCCTCAATCGATCGGACAGCCTTCACCTCGTCCATAATATTTGTATCGTGCGGCGCCACCACCTGCGAGCCGTCGGTCCAGTAGGCTTTGTAGCCGTTGTATTCTTTGGGGTTGTGCGAGGCCGTAATGACTACGCCGCTGCGGCAGCCCAGTTCTCTAATGGCAAACGAAAGCTCGGGCGTGGGGCGCAGTGCCTCGAAAAGATAAACGCTGATGCCGTTTGCCGAAAAAACATCGGCCGTAACTTGGGCCAACTCGGGCGATAAATTACGACTGTCGTGGGCAATGGCCACCGAAATTGGCTGGCCCGCAAAATTTTTGTTGAGGTAGTTGGCCAAGCCCTGGGTGGCGGCACCGATGGTGTATTTATTGATCCGGTTCGACCCCACACCCATCACTCCCCGCAGGCCGCCAGTACCAAATTCGAGGTCGCGGTAGAACGCATCGGTGAGCTCGACGTTGTTGTGGCCGTCGATCAACGCTTGGATGGCGGCTTTGGTGGCGGCATCGTAATTGCCAGCCAGCCAGGTATTAACTTTGGTTTGAACGGATGGTTCGAGGGCATTCGTCATTGCGCTAAAGTTTAAAAGATTCTCAGTTTAGTAAAAGATTCAAGTACGGTACACGGATTGGTAAATTGCGTGGCACAGTAAAAGACACTTTTTTGCTGGCCACCACAATTGCCGATGTAAGATTAGCCCGAATTATTCATACAACCAAAAGCAAGGTGCGCTTTTTTGTGCCCCCGCGCCTGTTCTAAAATAGACCCTGGAAAAGAAACGCGACTTTACAATTAGATAATCCAGGCTTGCGCCTTTGGCACGGATAAACTACCCATCCACGGACTTATCACCCAAACACTCGTCGAACATGAAAAAACCCTCGCTTTTATTTTTACTGGCTCTGGTATTTTTGAGCAGCTTGCAGGCGCAAAAAAGCGTCGTCCAAGAAACCAAAGCCGCCCGCGATGCCCGAATGGCTTGGTGGCGCAATGCCACCTTCGGACTGTTCATTCACTGGGGCGCGTATGCTGTGCCAGCGGGGGTGTACAAAGGCAAAGTGACCAAAGAAATTGCAGAATGGATCATGGAGACCGAAAACATTCCAACGTCTGAATACGAACAGTACGTGCGGGATTTTAACCCCACAAAATTTGATGCCAAGGCGTGGGTCAAAACGGCCAAAGATGCTGGTATCAAGTACATTGTGATTACATCAAAACACCACGATGGCTTTTGTTTGTGGGATTCTAAGGTGACCAATTATGACATCATGGAGGCGTCGCCTTTTAAGCGGGATATTCTCCGAGAGCTTACCGATGCCTGCAAAGAGGCAGGCATCAGAATGTGTTTTTATCATTCGATTATGGACTGGCACCAGCCCGATGCCGAGTCGAAGGCCGAATACGGCCACCAAAATACGCCCAACCCCGACTGGAGCCGCTACCGCGAAACGTACTTAAAACCACAGTTGGTGGAGCTGGTAAAAAACTATGATCCAGGCGTAATCTGGTTCGACGGCGAGTGGATTCCTGAATGGACCGAGCCGCAGGGCAAAGACCTGTACCAATTTTTGAGAACCATGAAACCCGACTTGATCGTGAACAACCGCGTGGGCAAAGGCCGCAAGGGCATGAGCGGTATGAACGCCTACGAAGACGCAGCGGGTGATTTTGGCACTCCCGAACAAGAAATAATTGAGGGTACGGCCGACTCCGACTGGGAGTCTTGCATGACCATGAACGATACGTGGGGTTTCAAACAAAACGACACCAACTGGAAATCGTCGGCCACGCTCATTCATAATTTAATAGACATTGCCGCCAAAGGCGGAAACTACCTGCTGAACGTTGGTCCGACGGCCGAAGGGCTCATTCCGCAGGCAAGCGTAGAACGCCTCGCAGACATGGGTAAGTGGCTCAAAATCAACGGTGAGGCAATATACGCCACCCACAGTTTGAAGCAATACAAAGAAGGCAACGACCTCAAGTTTACAACCAGTGCCGACGGCAAACACGGCTACGCCATTGTGCTTAAAAACGAAAAAGAAGTTAAAATAAGCAACCTAAAACCCCGAAAAGGATCGGCCATAAAAATGCTTGGCGTGGCCAAAGCACTCAAATACCGCACCCAAACCGACGGTTCGGTGGTGGTGACAATGCCCGAAAAACTACCGTGCGACCACGCCTGGGTGCTAAAAATGGTGATGTAAAGCGGGGGAATCGCCCTAAAAAAACTATTTTTGTGGTCGGTTCTTGAAAAACAAGCACCAACCACCCTAAAATCGTTTATTCAAAATAGATCAAAGCAATGGCTCACGGATTATTAGCAGGAAAAAGAGGGATTATATCGGGCGCATTAGACGAAAACTCCATAGCCTGGAAAGTGGCACTGAACGCCAAAAAACAGGGGGCTATTTTTACCCTCACCAACGCACCAATCGCGATGCGAATGGGCGAGATCAACCGCCTCGCCGACATTTGCGAAGCCCAGATTATTCCCGCTGATGCCACCGTGGTGGACGATATTGAAAAACTGTACGCCCAGTCGATGGATATTTTGGGGGGCAAAGTCGATTTCGTGCTGCACTCCATCGGCATGAGTCCCAACATCAGGAAGGGCCGCCAATACGGTGATCTTAACTACGACTGGTTTTTGAAAAGTGTTGATATTTCGGCGCTTTCGTTCCACAAATTTTTGCAGGTTGCCGAAAAAATGGACGCTATCAACGAGTGGGGCTCAGTGGTGGCGCTGACCTACATGGCCGCCCAGCGCACGTTTCCGTTTTATACCGACATGGCCGAGGCCAAAGCCATGCTCGAATCCATTGCCCGCAGCTACGGCTACCGCTACGGCAAGCTAAAAAAAGTGCGCGTGAACACCGTCTCGCAGTCGCCCACCAAAACCACGGCGGGGTCGGGCATTGGCGGTTTCGATAAGTTTTACGACTACGCCGACAAGATGGCCGCCCTCGGCAACGCCTCCGCCGAAGATTGCGCCAACTTTGTGGTCACGCTGTTTTCTGACTATACCCGCATGATTACGATGCAAAATATTATGCACGATGGTGGTTTCTCCAACGTGGGCGTGTCGGCAGAGATACTCAACGACTTTGCGTCGTAAGCCATGCTTTTGTACGGTGCAAGCGGCCACGCCAAGGTTATAATTAGTGCTTTGCGCGCCAACGGAATCGTCGTTTGCGGGGTCTTCGACGACGATCTTTCAAAGATTGAGGTCTCAAACATACCCGTTTTGGGGAGTTACAACGCGCTTGCGTTTCCCGAAAACCCGCTTATTATCGCGATTGGCTACAACAACATTCGCCAAAAAATAGCCGCACAAATTGCGCACCGCTTCGGCACGGTGGTTCACCCGTCGGCCGTCGTAGATGAGTCGGTAGCAATGGGCGGCGGCACGGTGGTTTTGCACAACGCGGTAGTGCAGGCCGACGCGGTGCTGGGCAACCACGTAATCGTAAATACGTCGGCCTCGATAGACCACGATTGCCGCATCGGCAACTTTGCCCACATTGCGCCCAATGCGGTGCTGTGCGGCAGCGTTTGGGTGGGTGCTGGCACGCTCGTGGGCGCGGGAACGGTGGTGGCTCCCAATTTAAAAATCGGCCAAAATTGCCTCATCGCGGCGGGGAGTGTCGTCACTCGCCACATTCCCGACAACGCCATTGTACGGGGCAATCCTGGCCGAATCATCAAAATAAATAAAGTCTAAAACTACTTGCGGTTGCGGTCGCTGCTGAACCAACGCTTTTTGCCACCGTCGGGTTTGGGCTGCTGGCCACCAGCTTTGGGTTGGCTGGGCGTTCTTCTTTCGGCTGGGGTGGGTGCTGGTGCGGCCCCAATGAGCTCGTAGGGGTGGTTGCGCACAATCGGAATGGCCTGCCCCGTCAATTTATTAATATCGCGGAGGTATTCTTTCTCCTCGTCGCCGTCGCAAAACGACAACGCAATGCCGCTTGCCCCCGCGCGGCCCGTGCGGCCAATTCGGTGTACGTATGTTTCTGGAATATTGGGCAGTTCGTAGTTCACAACGTGCGTGAGGCCATCTACGTCTATGCCACGGGCGGCAATATCGGTGGCCACCAGCACGCGGGTATCGCCCGATTTGAAATTACTGAGCGCATTCTGGCGGGCATTTTGCGACTTGTTTCCGTGAATTGCCTGCGCCGTTATGTCTTCTTTCAACAGGTCTTTTACCACTTTGTCGGCACCGTGTTTGGTGCGCGTAAATACCAGCACCGACACCATGGCGGGGTCTTGTAGCAAGTGGTTGAGTAGGTTTTTTTTGTCTTTGGTACTCACAAAATAAACAGCCTGCTCAACGCGCTCGGCCGTAGATGACACTGGTGTGACCTCGACGCGGGCGGGTTTGTACAGAATTGTGTCGGCAAGTTTGGCCACATCGGGCGGCATGGTGGCCGAGAAAAACAGCGACTGGCGTTTGGCGGGAAGTTTAGCGATCACCTTTTTTACGTCGTGGATAAAACCCATGTCCAACATCCGATCGGCCTCGTCGAGCACAAAAAACTTGACGTGTTGCAGGTTTATGAATCCTTGGTTCATGAGGTCTAACAGGCGGCCTGGCGTGGCCACCAGAATATCAACCGAGTTGCGCAGGGCATCGGTTTGGTTTTTTTGCGACACCCCGCCGAAGATAACCAAGTGGCGCAGGCCCGTGAAACGCCCGTAAGACGCAAAACTCTCGTCGATCTGAATGGCCAACTCGCGGGTTGGGGTCAGAATCAACGCTTTAATGTAGTTAGAGCGACGATCGGTCTGCTGGTCGGCGTGCATGAGTTGCAAGATCGGGATGGCAAAGGCAGCGGTTTTGCCCGTACCCGTCTGGGCGCACCCGAGCAGGTCTTGGCGTTGCAGCAATATCGGAATGGCCTCCTCCTGAATGGGCGTGGGCGTGGTATATCCCTCGGCAGTGAGGGCCTTTTGGATCGCGGGGATCAGATTTAATTTCTCAAACGACATGATGATCGGCAAGTTTAGATGAATAAAAACCTACCGTTTCGGTTATTTTGAACTTGATGGTAAGCAAAGCGTAATTAGTTAATTAACAATAAGACTCAACGTGTTTTGGCGCGGGCCAATACGTTTAAGCCAATTTTTTTACCCTGCACCAACCCAACTTCGCAGCCCGATCGGTAATGAATGCCCCCGTACACCCGGCTGGCCGAAGCCATGGCGGCCGCCTCTCGAAACGACTTGAAAGTGAGAACGCCGTGGCCAAATTTGTGTTCGGTCGAGTCGGTAAAGGTCACGTTGTCGCCAAACAATTTAGACATCACCTCGGAGGCAGCCCCCGAAATGGTGCTGTGGCCGCTGGTGTACTCGGGAAAAGGCGGCGTTTGCAAGAAAGGTTGCCATTTGGGGTCAATTTCGGCGTTGATAACCGTTTCGGGGCGCACCTTCACGCTGCGGTATTTTTCGTCCCAGCAGCTAATAAAAGCATCAAAAAGCGCAAACGATGTGAGCGTGTAGGCTTCGACAACGGGGGCGAAAGTCGTTTTCTTGTCCCGACAAACCGTGGCGTTTATGGCCAACCAGTGTCCGCCTGGGGTCATTTTTTTGTTGGCAAACATCACGTGGCCCTGCACGTTCATCACAAAGGCATTATCGTCCCAAAAATAGGCCGCTTGGCGTTGTTGGTCGGTTAGGTTGTTGCCAATGGTATAAACCTCCGTGAGCTCTTGCATAAATTTACTGCGCTTGTCGAGGTTGTACGGTGGTGGCGGTGGTGGCATAAATTGGGCGGCCGAATCCATCGCTATTGGCCTAATTTTCAACCAATTAGGCTCCACTGCGTCGGCGTAGGCGGGCGGCGTTGGCACCCACGTACCAGGTTCATTGGTAATGGTATGCCTAAAACCGCGCGTTTGTTTGTAGGAATCTTTGCTGGCGTAGTTCAACACAAACTTGGCCACGCTGTCGCCGTATGCCATCGACCGTTTCATTACATCGGCTGGCACACCCGCCTTTTTGTAGTGTTCGTAGAATGTTTTTTCGTAATCGTCCCAAAAATTGGCCGAAAAAGTGAGGGTGCGGCCCACATTTAGAAACGCCCGCGTGCTGGCCAACGGAAAACAGTACTCGGCACCCGCCTCGGGTTTTGGGGTTTGACCGAGTTTGTTGAGCTTACCGCCGAGCGTTTTGTAATTGTCAAAACCTGGCACCATTGCTTCGTAGGCGGCCAAATTGGCGTAGGTATAAATTCGGCTGGCTACTGGCGGCGTAAAAATATCGTGAATAATAACCTCCGTTAGTTTTTCGATGCTGCGGTGGTACAGCTCGGGGTCAGACGCGGCGGGCAAGTACTCGGCGGGCGTGGCTCGTTTGCAACTAAAAGCTGCCACCAGCACACCAAAAACTACAAAAAAATGGGTTATCTTTTTCACTATTTTTTTATCTATGTTTAAGGTTATTTCCTATCGATGCCATTGTCAGTGTCTTCACTGACAAGTAAAATCATAGGTGTTTCGTTGCCTGTGGGGACACAGGCAACGGCTTTTCATTCAAAATTACCACTCAAACCACTGCGCTTTCCAGAAGTTCGATTGTGCCAGTGTTGGCGTTTATTTCGGCCTCTATCCCGAGCGGAACGGTGAATTTGTGCGAAATATGGCCAATCATCGCCCCCGAAAAAGCGGGTATTTGCAACGGCACTATAATATCTTTAAAAACGTCTTCGAGCGTTAGCGAGCCGTAGCCCCCCTCTCCGCTGGTACATTTAGTACACTTCCCGAAGACAAAACCAGCCAGGCCGTCCAAAATACCCGCCAATTTGAGGTGGGTCAGCATCCGATCCATGCTGTAAACTTCTTCATCCACGTCTTCTAAAAACAATATTTTGCCTTTGGTATCGGGCATGTATTTAGAGCCAACCAAGTGGCTCAAAACCGTCAGGTTTCCGCCCACCAACTGGCCCCGCGCCACTCCGCCGCGCCAGGTAGTAATGCGGTCGGTGGTTTGGGTCAGGTTATCATTTTTATCGGTCGGGTTGGTCATAAAAACCGCCTCTGCGTCCATGAGCAGGCGTTTAAAATGATTCACCGTAAAAGCATTCCAGGTGGCCGCGCCCTCGGGGCCGTGCATGGTCACAATGCCCGTTTGGGCGTAGATACTCAACAACAGGGCCGTAATATCGCTGTACCCAACCAGTATTTTCGGGTTTTTTCTAATCAAATCGTAGTCTAATAGCGGCACAATTCGGGCGCAGCCCCAGCCGCCGTGCATGGCCATGATGGCCTGCACGGAGCGGTCGGCAAACATGGCGTTGAGGTCGTCTGCCCGCGCTTCGTCGCGGCCCGCGAGGTAGCCGTATCGGTCATAAAAATGGGCGCTTTGTTTTACTTTAAAACCCATCTGCTGCAACGACTCAATGGTAATCTGTACCGTTTCTTGGCTGTGTGCGGGCGCAGCGGGGCAAACCAAGCCAATTGTATCGCCAATTTTGAGACGCGCGGGTTTCACAACGGCTGGCACTGCGCCCTCCACGGGCAGACCGAGTACTTTTGAGCCACCCAGCGAGACGCCGAGCGCAGTAGCAGTTTGCAAAAAACGACGACGTGATTCCATGTTCATTTTTAACTTTATACCCATTTAGGCCACCACCACGCGGTTTATAATCGCCTCCCGATCGGGGCCAGTAGAAATCAGGGTAATTGGTAGGTTGAGTTCAGCTTCTAAAAAATCGACGTAGGCGGTCAGCTCGGCGGGCATATCGTCGAACGCACGAATGCCGTCGAGCGAAGTTTGCCAGCCTTTAAAATCAACGTAAACGGGGGTCACGTCCCCGTCGGTGAGGTCGTAGGGCATCTGGTCGGTGAGCGTTCCGTCGGGCAGTTGGTAGTGCGTGCAGACTTTAATGGTATCAAAAATATTGAGCACGTCCACCTTCATCATCACCAATTGGGTGGCACCGTTTATCATAATGGCGTATTTGAGCGCGGGCAAGTCTAACCATCCACACCGCCGAGGCCGCCCCGTGGTGGCACCAAACTCGCGGCCTTCGGCGCGGATTTGCTCGCCCGTTTCCTCCAAAAGTTCAGTCGGAAAAGGCCCACTACCCACGCGGGTGCAGTAGGCTTTGAAGATGCCGAAGACTTCGCCAATTTGCTTGGGCGACACCCCCAAACCCGTACAAGCCCCCGCCGACATGGTGCTCGAGCTGGTCACGAAGGGATACGACCCAAAATCAATGTCTAACATCGACCCCTGCGCACCCTCGGCCAAAATAGTCTTATTTTTTTGGAGGGCATCGTTCACCGTGTATTCGCTATCTACAAACTTAAACTGCATCATAAAGGCCACCGCCGCAAAAAAATCTTGCTCGGCCTGGGGCAAAGTGGCTTCATAATCGAACCCATAGTGACCCAAGATAACCTTGTGGGCATCAACAAGTTGCTGGTATTTTTGTTTAAAATTGCCCGAAAGCACGTCTCCCACCCGCAAGCCCATTCGGGCCACCTTGTCTTGGTAAGTTGGGCCAATGCCGCGCAGGGTAGAGCCTATTTTGGCTACGCCCTTCGACTTTTCGTAGGCGGCATCCAGCAGGCGGTGGGTGGGTAAAATAAGCGACGCTTTTTTGGAAATAAACAAATTGGCTTTCAGGTCGAGGTTATACTTGGCCAGCCCATCGATTTCTTTTTTGAAAATAATGGGGTCGAGCACCACGCCGTTGCCGATGATATTTTGAATATCGCCCCTAAAAATACCCGACGGAATTTGGTGAAGCACGTGTTTGAAGCCGTCGAACTCGAGGGTGTGGCCTGCATTTGGCCCACCCTGAAACCGCGCAACTACTTGATACTGCGGTGCCAGAACGTCCACAATTTTGCCTTTACCTTCGTCTCCCCACTGGAGACCCAAGAGTACATCTACCATTTTATTTTTTAATAAAAAGCATTAGGATGGTGCTTGAAACGTTTTTTTCGATCGAAGCAACTTAAATTAACCCCCAAAATTACGAAGAAACGGGGTGAAATCACACAAAATTAACTTCGGTGTTGAGCTCGATGCCGTATTTTTCATAGACGGAGGCTTGTATTTTTTCGGACAATGCCTTGATTTCGCCCCCCGTGCCACCGCCATAATTGACCAGCACCAAGGCCTGGCGCACGTGCACACCCACACTCCCAAAACGTTTTCCTTTCCAGCCCGCTTGCTCAATGAGCCAGCCCGCTGGTACTTTCACGGTGTTTGGCGCGGTTGGGTAGCCAGGCATATCGGCAAACTCCGTTTTGAGCGCGTCATACTGCTGGGTACTGATCTCGGGATTTTTAAAAAAACTACCCGCGTTGCCAATCTCGGCGGGGTCGGGCAGTTTGCTGCGGCGGATTTTAATAACCGCGTCGCTCACCGATTTGAGCGTCAGCGGGCGGGTATCAGTTACGTCAAGATTTTTTTGAATATCTCCGTAGGCAACGTTCAGCACGGGCGTTTTGTTGAGCCTAAACGTCACGTGCGTGATGATGTAGCGCCCCCTGGCTTGGTACTTAAAAATACTCTCGCGGTACCCAAAATGGCAGTCGTGGTGCTCAAAAACGCATTTTTGGCCAGTTTCTGTGTCAATCGCCTCCAATTGCTCGAAGGTTTCTTTTATTTCTACGCCATACGCACCGATGTTTTGCATGGGCGCGGCTCCAACTGTGCCAGGAATGAGCGAAAGGTTCTCGAGCCCGCCCCAGTTTTTTTGGACGCAATACAACACCAACTCGTGCCAAATCTCCCCTGCGCCCACCCTCACCCAGCTGTGCTCTGCGTTTTCTTGCACTACTTCGATGCCTTTTATGCAATTTTTGACGACCAAGCCCTCAAAATTACGGGTGAAAAGCACATTGCTGCCACCGCCCAAAATAAGCCTGGGTACGTGTCGCAGGTCGGTGAGTTGAAGTAGCGTTTGTAGGTCTTCGTCCGAATTTATTTCTACAAAATAGCGGGCAGAAACATCAATTCCGAAAGTATTAAGCGTCCGAAGCGATACGTTGCTTTGAAGTGTGAGCATTGGGCGTGGGTAAATTGCGCACAAATATACCCATTCCTATTTCAAAATCATAAAATTAGCCGCGCCAACCAGGGCAACCGCATTAAAAAGATAGGGTAAATCACTGGATTTGCTAAATTTGGGGACACAAAAGATTTTACCCCCAATGAATATATTAGAAACATTCAGCAAAGTGCCTGATTTTCGTTTAAATCGGAAGAAAC
>JAAFKE010000047.1 GCA_013298215.1 Cytophagales bacterium
TTTTTATCCAATATTACTAATTCAGACAACCTGAGTAGTTACGAAGAAAATTAGTTTGCAATACAAATTTAACTCTTTTCTATGCTCACGCTTTTTTTATCCTAATGTGGCACTCATATTGTTAAAATGTTGTCATATTTTATTAGTATGAAAACACTTTAAATGAATAATGGTTCAAAATTTTCATAAGTTTATTATCATTCGCCAAAATTGCCTATCAAATTCATCATTCACAACTCATCATTCCCTTTCCATGGAGTTTACTTTTTTAAAAGAGATACTGACTTTGGCCGAAAAATTTGAGACCGAACGCCTCCAACCGCCCAATATGGTAGCTTTTGTGCAGTGGCTCAACAAGGAAGCTTTGTTGCCCTCCAATGATTTGCCCACAGAGCGTGGTTCTGCGGATTTAGACATCGCCAAGTACGCTATTTATATGAGTCGTTACGCTAAATTTTATACAAAACACGCGCTAAATGGCTCTAAATTAGTTACTTATGACGATTTTGTATATTTGATAGCACTGCTAAAATATGGCGAAAAAACCAAGACTGAACTCATTCAATTTAATATTCAAGAGAAAGCGGCGGGCGTAGAAGTCATTAAGCGACTCATTAAAAATGGGTTTATCAGCCAAACCAACGACGAAATAGACCGGCGAAGCAAGCGGCTCAATATCTCGGCGGTGGGAAAGGCCGAAGTCTATGCCGTACTCGAAAAAATGCAAACGGTGGCGCAGTTAGTGGGCGGCAACTTGACCGTGGCCGAGAAAAATACGTTGGTAGAGTTACTGCAGAAGCTCAACGATTTTCACCAGCCCGTTTTTGAACAGGAAAAAAGTTTCGACTTGACCGAAACCCACAGTAGTTTGATTTTAAATCAATTACCGATACTTTAAATTTACGATCAATCTTAAAATCTAAGAGTTTGTTTTGAAATTTGAAACAAAGAAAGAATCGGTTTGTTTGGTGAGTGGCTAAATAAGTAGTAGCGTTGAATTTTGACGTAGCCGCCCGCGCGTTTGCCGCATAAGTATTTGATAGTTAGGTGGTTGCAGAGCTAAAAATGACGACTGTTTGGTTATATTTATGCTCACCGCAAAGACCCGAAAAGTCAAACAAAGAGCCGCCGTTTGCAAACAAAGGCAGTTCTCAGAAAATTTTAAAGAAAGCCCCAACTTCCCAGCCTTAAAAAAAAAAGCCCTCCCAGCAGGGGAGGGTTGGGTGGGGCAGGGTACAAACACAAACACAAACACAAGCCAAGGTCTGCACCCCAGCCTGCGCTTGTGTTTGAGGAGTATTTTGAGCAATTTACCTAAACAACTCGTCGAAAGTAACGCTCACGTAATACAGCCCGCCGATGCGCGCCAGGCCGTAGCCTTGGGCGTAGTAGTTGTTGAGCAAGTTTGAGCCACCCACTTTAAGCGTCGATTTTAGGCTTGGCACTTTGAACGTCACCTGTCCGTCGAGGCTCGTCCACGACGGCAGCATAATGTCGCCCGCCGTTGTGCCTTGCTCTACCCACATTTTGTCGGTCCAGCGGTAAGTAATATTGAAGCCCACCGTTTTGGTCAATTTAGGGTTTCCGAACGTGATGTTGTAGCGGTTTTCGGGCGATATAAAAAAGTTTCGGCCCGCGTCGGCCACGTCTGGGTCGCTCATGCGGCGTTTAATGATCTCTTCGTTGGCGCGGTTTTTTATTACGTTGCCCGCCGCATCGCGGAGCGTAACGCGGCCTACTTGGTGCACAAAGTTGCCGCTCACGTTGAAGCCCCTGCCGAAGGCGTACTCGAGCCCCGCGCCCCAGCCGTTCACAAATATTTGGTTGAAGTTATTGAAATTGACCTGCAAAGTCCGAAAAGTACCAGGCGTGCGGAGGTCGGCGATCTGCCCGTTGAGTGGCTGGCGCATATTTTGGGCCGCAATAAAATCGGTATAAGTACTGTTGAACAAGAAAGCGTCAAGGAACAATTTGTTGGCAATAAGTGCCTTGTAACCCACCTCCCACGTGGTTATTTTTTCGGTCGTGAAACGGTTGGGATCGTAAGCCCGCGATTTCAGTTGGTCTTCGGTGAGCCGTCCGGCCACAAATTCGTTCACGTCTATTTCTAAGTAGGCTGGGTTGGCAAACAGGTTCGAGTTGGTGGCTGCAATGGCCGATCCACCCACCTCGCCCGCGTCGGTGAGGCGCGCTGGCGAACTAAGCAACTGCCCAGGCGACGGATTGCGGAACGCGCTCTGCCACGAAGCCCGGAAATTGTGCGCCCCCGCGCTCAACACAAACGAAGCCCGTGGCGTGAAACCGCCCTGAAAGTATTCGTTTTTGTCGTAGCGAACCGCCACCGTTGGCTTCAAACTGACGTTTTCGCCAAATTTAAGTTCTTTCGATGCCTGGGCGTAGGCTCCGTACTCCATGATGGTATATTCTGACCCGTCGGCCTGGCGCGGAAACGACGTGCCGCCCGACTCCAGCGCAAACCGCCTTAGACTACCGCCCATCACCAATTCCATCCACGTTAGTTCGTTCTTAAAATTGTACATACCCTCGGCGTGGTACATCTTAGAATTGTCTCTAAACCGCCGCCCAGGCACGCCGCCGAGCGTTGCAACGGTTTGGTTGCTCCAAGTGCCTGCAATCAGGTCGCGGACTTCGTTAAACCGAAACGAGTCGGGTGCCAAGCGGCCAGCGTCTGCGGTGGCGCGCGCCTGGCCAATGTTACCGCCGTTGGCCGCGAAAGCCGCCGCGAACTCGTTGCTCCACGTGCCGAGGGGTTTCCATAAGTTGTTGATAGACACCGCCGTCTGGCCCATGTTCCAGCCTTCTGCTTGCTGCTGGGTCATGTATCCCCGCAAGAAAAAATTGTCGCCCCGCAGCTCAACGCGGTACTGGTTGCGCGTATAATTTGGAAAATACTGCCTAAAACCCGCCGTTTGAATCAAGTTTCCGTTGCCGTAGTACCAGCCAACCGATGCCTCGATCTTATCGGTCAATTTGTAATAAAGCGACACGTTGGCGCGGTTGTTAAATACTTTTCCACCGTTGCCGAGCAGGTCAATTTCGCGGTAGCCCGTTCTGGTTACTAACTTGCCAGCCAGGGCAGGGTTGACAAAATTGGCCGCAAAACGCGTGGCGCTGGCGTTGTTAAAATCGTCGCCGTAAATATTCACGCCGTCGTATTGCAAGTTTGTGTTTGGGTCGTTGTTGGTTGTGTAGCCAGTTACGCCCGTTGCCAGGTTGTTGCGGGCGGCATCGCGCACAAAAAAACCGTCGCGGCCACGGTGCTGGCGGTCGTTGTAGTCGTCGGCAATAAAATCAGTTCCCGTCAAACTCTGGTAATTGACTTTAAAGGCAAACCGCTCACCTACTTTTTCGGCGTAGCGCACCGCCAAGTCGCGGTATGGGCTCGCACCCACCGACGAACCCACGTTGTTTACGCCCAGTTTCATCTGCACGCTCAATCCCTGAAATTCAAACGGATTTTTAGATTTAGTAACCATAATTCCCTGCAAGGCATCGGGGCCGTACAAGGCCGACGCTGCCCCAGGAACGATCTCGATGCTCTCAATGTCGAGGTCTGAAATACCCGCCACGCCGCCAAAGCCAAACCCTAAGCCCGGCGAGCGGTTGTCCATGCCGTCGGTTAGTTGCACAAAACGGTTGTTGTTGTTGGCCCCAAAACCGCGCATATTCACTGATTTAAAACTCAAACTCTGGGTCATCAAATCAACCCCCTTTACGTTTTGGAGGGCGTCGAACGGCGTGGCGGCGGGCGATTGCTGGAACTGCCGGGCCGATACCTTTTCGATGCTCACCGACGATTTGGTGAGGCTCTCTTCGACGCGGTTTCCCGTCACGACCACTTCTGCCAGCGACCCGATGTCTTCTACCAGTACAATGGTCAAGTTAGTTGCAGAAACGGGTATTTCCTGGGTTTTGTAGCCAATCAAACTTACGCGCAGGGTAGTGGCGGTGGCAGTGGTTTTGAGCGAAAACGCCCCCTTGCCGTCGGTTACTGCCCCCGTGATGGTGCCTTTGACGGCCACATTGACCCCCGCAAGTGGCAACTTGGTGTCTTTGTCGGTCACAGTTCCCGTAATGGTGGTTTGCGCAAATGCCGAAAAGCAAACGAGGGTAAATAGGAGTAAAAATATTTTTTTCATTCAGTTAAAGGTTAGTTAGATGTGTAATGAGTCTCAAATGTAAGTTTATTCTATTTTTTTACAAAAAAAGTTATAAAGTTTACCCGAATAAGTGCGTCAGATAGAATATAGAGGAGATGATTGCTCACCGATTCCCAGGCTGCCAAACTGTGGGCGGGGCGGTGTCGTCTTCGCAGTCTTCGAGCAGCTGCTGGTTGGTTTGTTTTAATTTGGGGTGTAAAAAATGGGGGTCAATCTCAACCAGCGGCACGAGCGTGAAGCGTCGTTGGTGCAGCCTCGGGTGCGGAACGCACAACTCGGGCATGGTCATTACAACGTTTCCGTAGTACAGCACATCGATGTCAATCATGCGCGGTCCCCAGCGTTGGCGGAGTTCTCGGCCCAAGGTTTTTTCTAATTTTTGGGTAAATTGAAGCACATCAATTGGGTGGTAGTGCGTCTGAATTACAACGACTTGGTTCAAAAAAGCGGGCTGATCGACCACTCCCCAGGGGGCAGTTTCGTACACCGACGATGCCGCAACAATGCCGCCGTACTGCGCCGAAATACCCGCGCGAGCGGCCTCGAATGTAACCGAAGGCTCACCCAAATTGGCGCCAAGTAGCAAAAAAACTGTATTTTGTTGTGCCATAATTGCCCGCAAAATTGGGTTTTTATTGCCGAATTGCGTGCTTTTTTTTTAGCCCGAAAAAAAAATAACTTCCAACGTTATTAAAAACTGACGCTCGATTGCTTTGTACCTGGAACAATTTGTGAGAATAAGCCGTTAGAAATACGTTGAACTGATAATTATACCATAAAATGAAAAAATTGTGCATTGTTTTAGCCCTGAGTCTTGCCTTTGGCGGGGCCTCGGCGCAGGTAGCAGCCAAGCGCGTGTTGGTGTTTTCTAAGACCGCCGAGTTTAGGCACGCATCTATCGGGGTGGGTAAAATAGCGTTAATTAAATTGGGTGCACAAAACGGTTTTGCCGTCGATACCACCGAGGATGCCACCCAATTTACGGACGCTAACCTGCAAAAATACAATGCCGTGGTGTTTTTGAGCACCACCGGCGACATTCTAAACCCGAAGCAGCAGGAATCTTTTGAGCATTACATCCAAGCGGGCGGCGGCTACGTGGGCATTCACGCTGCCACCGACACCGAATACGGCTGGCCGTGGTACAACCGCTTGGTGGGAGCGCAGTTTGCCAGCCACCCCGCCAGCCCGAACGTTCAAAATGGCGAGGCCTATCCTGTTAATAACACGCACCCGTCGATGTTTGGGTTTCCTGAACGCTGGAAAACCAAAGACGAGTTCTACAATTTTAAAAACTACAACGTTCACGTAAAAAATCTGGTCAAGATCGACGAGGATACCTACAAAGAAGGCAGAATGGGTAGCGATCACCCAATGGCTTGGTACCACGATTTTGACGGCGGAAAGGCTTTTTATACCGCTTTTGGCCACACCAACGAAGCGTATACCGACCCCGTTTTCTTGAATCACCTTCTGGGGGGACTTAAATCGGTGATGGCCCCTCAGCTTACACCCGCCAAAGCCATGCCCGAGGCAAACCGGTTCACTAAAACAGTGCTGATCGACAACCTCAACGAGCCCACCGAGCTGGCCATTTTGCCCACAGGAAAAGTGCTTTTTGGCGAGCGTCGGGGTGCGTTGAAGGTTTATAATCCGCTTACCAAAAAAACCAAAGTGGTTGCTCAAATACCCGTTTACAATACCTTCGAGTACGGACTGATGGGCGTGAATATTGACCCTAAGTTTGCCCAAAATAAATGGGTGTATTTGTATTATTCGCCAGTGGGAGACAGTACTTTCCACGACCAGTATTTGTCGCGGTTTGTGTATGACGATGCAAAAGATACGCTCGTGATGCAAAGCGAGAAGGTGATGCTAAAAGTTTATGTGAAACGCAACGACTGCTGCCACACGGGTGGGTCTATCGATTGGGACAGCAAAGGAAATCTGTATCTTTCGACGGGCGACGACACGAATCCGTTTGCATCGGAGGGTTTTTCGCCCATCGACGGGCGCGCCAAACGACAGGGTTGGGATGCCCGCCACACGTCGTCGAACTCGAACGATTTGCGGGGCAAGATACTCAGAATAAAGCCAACCGCCGACGGAGGTTATACCGTTCCCGAGGGGAATTTGTTTGCCACTGGAACCAAAAATGCACGGCCCGAAATATACGTGATGGGCAACCGCAACCCGTACCGTATTTCGGTCGATCAGCGCAATAATTATTTGTATTGGGGAGAGGTAGGCCCCGACGCGGGCGAGGACAACTTGGCAAAATACGGCTCGGCTGGGCATTGTGAGTTCAACCAAGCGCGCGAGGCTGGCTACTACGGTTGGCCGCTTTTTGTGGCCGACAACAAACCGTACCGGGCTTTTAACTTTGCCGACAGCACTTCGGGCGATTTTTTTGTGGCCAACAAACCCATCAACGACTCGCCCCACAACACGGGTCTGCGCGAGTTGCCACCCGCCCAAAAAGCCTTTATTTGGTATCCGTACAACGATTCAAAGGAGTTTCCGCAGTTGGGCAAAGGTGGCCGAAACCCCATGGCTGGCCCCGTTTATTATGCCGACGACCACCAAGGAGCCACCAAGTTTCCAGCTTACTACGACGGTAAGTTCTTTGCCTACGAGTGGATGCGCGACTTTATAATGACCGTAGAAATGAACGACAAAGGCGACTACGTGAACATGGAGCGGTTTTTGCCAGACGTAAAATTTGAGAACCCGATGGACATGGCTTTCGACAAAAATGGGACGCTTTACGTGCTCGAATACGGCCAAAACTGGTTTGCCCAAAACCCCGAAGCAACCCTGTCGCGGATTGATTTTAACCCAGGCAACCGCAAGCCCGTTGCCGAACTTGCGGTTGATAAAAAAGTAGGGGCGAGCCCGCTTACGGTGCAGTTCTCGTCGGCCAAGTCGATGGATTCGGACGGCGATGCGCTCAAATACGAATGGACGTTCGGGAAGGGTCTGCCCAAAAGTACCCAACCAAACCCCAAGTTTACTTTTACCAAAAAGGGCGTTTATAATGCCGTTTTGAAAGTGACAGATGCCAAGGGAAACCAAAGTCTGACCAGCCAAACAATAAAAGTGGGCAACGCCGAACCCAACGTGCAGGTGGCCGTGAAGGGCAACCAGACTTTTTATTGGAACAACCAAAA
Organism: Cytophagales bacterium; assembly: GCA_013298215.1. Lineage (GTDB taxonomy): Bacteria > Bacteroidota > Bacteroidia > Cytophagales > Spirosomataceae > JAAFKE01. The sequence continues at coordinate 7,352 of JAAFKE010000047.1, forward strand.
GGTAGATTATGAAGTAAAAGTGACCGACAAAGAAGACGGAACGCTTGCCAAGGGTATTGACCCCGAAGACGTTGTGATGACGATCGACTATTTGGACGGTTTTGACAAAACGGTCATTGCGCAGGGCCACCAAGCCAACACGGGCGTTTCGACGGGCAAGCGGCTCATCGAACTGTCGGACTGCAAGTCTTGCCACCAAAACGAGCAAAAATCGATCGGGCCAGCCTACCGCGAGGTGGCCAAAAAATACAAAAACGGTTTTATGGCCGTAGAAAACCTGACGCGCAAGATCATAAAAGGTGGCGGTGGCGTTTGGGGCGAGCAGGCCATGAGCGCACACCCCCAGATAACCGAAGACGAGGCCAAAGATATGGTCAAGTATATTTTGTCGTTAGACGACCAAAAGGCCGCTAAGAAAGAGCCACTCAAAGGAAATTACGCATTGAACGACCAGAAAAAAGAGGGTACGTACATTTTCAACGCCAGCTACACCGACAAAGGCAGCGGAGCCATCGGGCCAAACACCATCAATCGGACGGTAGTTTTGCGAAGCCCGAAACTGAAGGCCAACACCTTCGACGGCGGCAAGGACTACATGAAGTACAAACTGCCCACTGGGGCGGAAGTGGTGGTGGCCATAACCGACAAAAGCTACGTGCTTTTCCGAGACATTGACCTCTCGACGGTTCTGGGCGTTACCGTTCAAGCCTTTTCGTCGGCTGGGGTTACGTGCGGTGGTAAAATGGAAATCAGAACTGGGTCGCCAGCCGGAACGCTAATCGGTGAGGCTACCATACCCAATGGAAGCATGGCACCGCTTAGTACGTCCATAAAAAGTCAGGAGGGCAAACACGATGTGTATTTTGTGTTTACCAATCCAGACAACAAAGGCAAACCACTTTTTGCAGTCGATTGGATTGAGTTCAAAAATCAGGGCAAGTAGTTTTATTTCTTGAATACAACCCACCATATTTGTGCTCGAATATTTTGTACCCAACCCATTAATTATGAAACAATTTTGTCAAATTACGCTATTAATCACTATAACGAGTTTTGTTTCGATTGCCCAAAAAACGGCAGATGAATACAGCCAAGAGGGATTGACCCGCTTCAAAGCGGGTGAAATCTCGAGTGCGATGGAGTCTTTTGTGAACGCGCTGGCACAAAATCCCGATCATGCGCCGACTTTTGCGCTTCGGGGGCTGGTAAAAGCCAGCCAAAAAGATTACCGGGGTGCAGCGATGGATTACGACCAAGCCCTTGAACTGGACGGCAAAAACGCCCGCGCCTACCTGTACCGGGGGCAACTGAGAACCTCACAAGAAGATTTCGAGGGGGCTATGAGAGACTTCACGGCGGCCATCGAGTTTACGCCCACCGATTTTTTGCCGTATTCTCAACGCGGCATTTTGCGGGCTAAAGGTGCCAATTATAAAGGAGCATTGCAGGATTTTAACCGCTGGGTAGAGCTCGTGCCAAACAACGTGGGCGCACTCTCGGAGCGGGGCAAATGCAAGATGGAGTTGGAGGATTATCCTGGAAGTGTCGTAGACTTCAACAAAGCCATCGAACTCGGAACAAAGGATTCGCAGGTTTTTACGGGGCGCGGGCGCGTGCGGATCAGGCAGAACGACAACAAGGGTGCAATCGCAGATTTTGACAAGGCACTTGCGCTGAACCCAGCCGATGCCAAGGCGTATTACAACCGTGGTTTTGCCAAAAGCCGCTCCAAAAATTGTGAGGGAGCCGTTGCCGATTATACCAAAGCCATTGAGTTGGAACCCCGAAACTACGAGGCATTCTACGGACGCGGTGTGTGCTACAGCCAGTTGGGAAACATCGAAAAATCGATGGACGACCTCAACTTGGCCATCGAGATCAACGGGCCGTCGAATAGTACCAGGCCTTATTACAACGATTTTATCACCAATAATATGCTCGATCTGCTCCGCGACGCAGTTACTACTTTTAACCAGGTCAAGGAGGTGTCGAACAACCGGCCAGAGGTGTATATGTCGCGCGGGATCACCAAAAACATGATGGGCGACGGCCAAGGCGCAATGGCCGACTTGAACAAGGCCATCGAGTTCGATCCCACAAACTCGGACAGCTATTTTGTGCGCGGATTAGTCCGCTCGTCGCTCGGCGACCAAAGGGGGGCAATAACCGACTGCAACAGCGCTATCAAGTTAAAAGTAAAATACCCCGAGGCATATTATTTAAGGGGTGTCATTAGATTTAATTTTGGCGACCGGAACGGCGGTTGCTTAGACCTCAGCAAGGCTGGCGAGCAAGGCTACTTAGTGGCATATAGGCTCATTGGTCAGCACTGTAACTAACGCATAAAAAAAATGAGCTTTGCATCGTACAGATAAATCATTTAAAAGATGGTTTGGACTTTCGGCGCTTAAATTCACAAACCAACAGGATCAATATTGCAGTAATGGCACTTGCAACGAGAAAAAGATGTGGGTGCTTGGTGTAAAAACTTTTTTTCGACACTTTTTGTACTTCCTGCGTGCCAAAAGTGGCTTTGTACCACGGTAACTTGCCATAAACTCTACCAAAAGGATCAATGAAGCAAGATATACCACCATTCGAGCAGCGTGCAATACTCCTTCGGTTTTCGATGGCTCTCATTCTCGTAAAACTCGCCAATTGCTTTGCTCCACCCGAACGCCCAAACCAGGCGTCATTGTTCATCAAGGCTATCATTTCGGCCCCTTCATTGACCAACGAAGCCATTTTTTCGGGGTACATTTGTTCCCAGCAAATGGTTAGTGCGGTTTTTGTGGCAAACCCTTTGGCATCTAAAAAATTAAAAATATAAGGTTCGCTGCCACGCTGCATGGCAGATCCTCGGGGCGTTGGCTGGGTTTCAAAATAAGGCATTAGCTCCACAAAAGGTAGCCCGAATTGCTTTTGATAGATTTTTATATCTTGGGGTTTTATTTTGAGAGAATCCCAGAAAATAGCCAATTGAGGTGTGAAAACCAGGGCATTGTTTCTAAAAATATGCCTTTTTGTTGAGTCAGGATATTCTACGAAACCAATTGCTACCGAAGTTTGCCAAGAAGCAATGGCATTTTTTGTAAAATCTAAAAGTTCTTTATTTTGAAAAAGTGGCAAAGGAATAGCCGCTTCGGGCAACACAATTAAATCGGGCTGAGAGGTTAGAACGGCGGAGTCTGACAGTGAAACGATTTCATTAAAGGTTTTTTGGGTACTTGTTGAATCGTGGGCATAACTGTCTAAATTTGTTTGAATCAATGCCACTTTTACTTTGTCAGTGCTTGAACCTAAAACGCTTTTAGGGTTCAGGTCTAAACAATAAAATGAGTAAAGAAGTGGTAAAATGAGCCAAGTTGCGGGTAAAATGAGGTTTTGCCTGGTTTTTGAATCAATGAATCTTACAATCAAAACGTTCATCATTATTACCCAAAATGTAATGCCCCACATTCCGAAAATATCGGCAAACTGAATGAGCCAAATATTGTTGGCCTGCGTGTAAGCCAGTAAATATACCTGCATTCCGTGGGGCGCAATATGGGCCAGCCAGTCGGTAAGGGTATACGCAAATGGTAGCAGCAAAATTGCATGCTGAAAACCAAAGCGTTTTTGTATGAAATAATGAAAGATAAGTGGCAAAACTAAAAAGTAAAATTGTGAAAATACACAAAATAAGTATGACTGCCAGCTATAATAATTGAGCCACCAAACATCAATCAAAATGGCCAGAATGATGAATAAACTGGCATCTATGAGGTATTTTAAAAATGACTTCCGGTCTCGATTTGCCAATAAAAAAGGCGCAAATGCAAACAAAGCCAAAATGCCCGTTGGAATCGGATCGTAGGAAGGATAGGAAAGCCCCAATAAAATACCTGAAAGTAGGGTTGGAAGTAATCGTTTTATCATGTTAAAAGAAAAGCTTATCCCGCTGAAAAAAGCGCACTGATTGAAATTGTTTTGAGCGTATTTCTACGCGATACCCTCACAAGGTAGCATCAAAATGCAATATAACCGATTATCAAACTCGGCCACTACAACCAGCCGCGCCGTTTGAAATAGACCAAAAAACTACCAGCCACCACGCTCATCAAGGCCAGGGTATAAAAATAGCCATTGGGCCAGTGTAGTTCGGGCATGTTGTCGAAATTCATGCCGTAAACCCCCGCAATAAACGAGAGCGGAATAAAAATAGCCGAGATGATCGTGAGCGTTTTCATGACTGAGTTCATGCGGTTGCTCAGGATAGAATAGTGCAGCTCCATGAGCCCAGTGAGCATCTCGCGGTACGAATCGATGGTGTCGATTACCTGCGCGGCGTGGTCGTGCAGATCGCGGAGGTAGGGTAAAGTGTTTTTTTTGATGAGGGTACTGTCGTCGCGGAGGAGCGTTCCGATCATTTCGCGGACGGGCCAAACCGCCTTCCGCATTGCATTGAGCTCTCGTTTTAGGTTGTAAAGCTCTTTGAGCGGGTCGGCGTTGTGCTGCGAAATAATGCCATCCTCGAGTTTTTCAAATTTTTCGCCGAAGGTATCCAGCACCAAAAAATAATGATCGACAATCAGGTCGATGAGTGAAAAAAACAGGTAATCGGCCCCGTTTTTGCGGGTTTTACCCGCCGATACTTGTATGCGTTGCAGGATGGGCGCAAAAATATCCTCCGTCCGTTGTTCTTGAAACGAAATAACGTAGTTTTTGCCTAACACCAAACTCACGTGTTCCACGTCTAATTGGTTCGTTTGCGGGGTCAGATTGAGCATTTTTAGCACCACAAACACGTTGGTGTCGTTGTAGTACTCAATTTTGGGTTTCTGACTGGTGTTCATCACGTCTTCCAGCAGCAGCGGGTGCAGGTTGTGTTGCTGGCCAATGTGCGCCACAACGGCGGCCTCGTGGATGCCATCCACGTCGAGCCAATGCGTGAGTTTAGATTTACCCGCAATGGCGCACTCGCTCAGTAGCTCCACGGTGTGCTGGGCGTGCGTGAGGGCATCGTAGTGGACAACTTTGATGGTGGTGTCGCGCTCAATTTCTGGCCCAACGTAGATCAAACTCCCCGGCGACGCGCCTATTGTATCGTTGTTGTTAGGTGGCATAAAGGTCAAATAGCTGCATTATTTTGTTGGGATAAACTTATCGTTGCAATATGTTTCGGCCTCGGTATCGCTGGTAAAATACGGATCACAAAACTCTGCAAGTTCTTTCTCAGTCGATTTAAAATACCGCTCGTCTGCCGTCATTAGTTTCTCAATTTGCTCAATAAATTTTTCAAACTCGTGGTTCATTCCGCACAGTTTGTCAATGGTCTTAAAGTCTAAATGCTGGTATCTTGCCTGAAACAGCACCCTACTTTCGTAAGGATTAAAGCCAAGTTCAATCACTCCAATGCCAAAAGATTGGTTCAAACGCTCCATTTCTTCCCTTAAACTACCACTAAACTCAAAAGCCACCAGATAGCCATAATTAGCCCAAGTTGAATTTGAAACAGCCTGGAAGAACGCTTTTTTTAGTTCGTTATCGCTGTTTATTTCCCTTTTGAGTTCGTAGGCACTTAATTTAAAGGTGTCGGCTCGATTGATGGATTTTAAAAATTTTTGACTCACGTGGCTCTGAAGGTTCAAGAACTTGACCCCAACCATGTCGGGATGCGTCCAGATTTGATTGGAGTCGCTTCCGTTTGACAGTTCGTGAAAAATTGTTTTGGCGTAAATCCCCGAATTTTTCAAATAACTACTCAACAATTTATGCAAATCTCTTTCCTGGTAAACTTTGGTCTTGGGGCTTTTGGGAGGGGCAGTTTCCTCGCGTTCTAAACCGTCTAATATTTCAATGCGCAGGTTTGGTTCATGCTCAGTTAAGTAATACAAATAAACCCCATTGCTTTGCTTTATCCGGTTCACTCGGGTGTCTCCGTTGCGAATAAAGTCCCCCAGAGCCGCAGACACGGTCGAGGCAGGCGTTTTTGCAAGCCCGAAGTCGTAATATTTTTCATTTTGTATCACCTTCAAAACGTCGGAGTGATTTTTTGGTCGGCTCAGGTCTTCCAAGCTTTTTAGAATTGCCTCTTTCAGGGTCATACCGTTTTTTGTGTTATTGTCAGAAACAAACTTTTACAACGCCCCAAAACGCACCAGTAAGTTTTGAAAGTCGGGTTATTTATCGGTTTTTTGCGGCAAAATACGTACATTGATCCATGAAAGAAAACATAACCCAATTTTTAACTGACTTACAAAACACCATTTGCGCGGCCATCGAACAAGCCGACGGCGGGGCGACTTTTAAAGAAGACCTCTGGCAACACCACAGCGGCGGCGGCGGCCGCACCAGGGTGTTTGCAAACGGGCGGGTTATTGAAAAAGGGGGCGTAAACTTTTCGGCCGTGCACGGGCAAACCTCCGACGCGCTCGTGAAGCAGATGAAACTTAGCCAAAAAGCCGATTTTTTTGCCACGGGCGTGTCCATCGTCATGCACCCTCAAAGCCCCATTGTGCCCATTATCCACATGAACATTCGGTATTTCGAGCTTTCTGATGGTACGTGCTGGTTTGGTGGAGGCATTGACCTCACGCCGCACTACGTAAATACTGCCGATGCGTGCTGGTTTCATGGCGAGCTTAAAACTGTCTGCGACCGCCACCATGCCGAGTATTATGCCAAGTTCAAAGATTGGGCCGACCACTATTTTTACATTCCACACCGCCAAGAAACGCGGGGCGTGGGCGGTATTTTTTTCGATTACCTAAAACCAAAAGGCCAAACCAACAACACCGCCGCCGAAGCACTGGCCAAAACCAAGGATGAAATTTTTGCGTTTTGGCGGGAAATTGGCGAGAGTTTTGCGCCTATTTATGTCCATTTGATGCAGAAAAACGCTGCCCTGCCCTACGATGAAACGCAAAAACAATGGCAGATGCTCCGGCGCGGCCGGTACGTGGAGTTTAACTTGGCTTGGGATCGTGGAACCAAATTTGGCTTGGAGACCAACGGGCGCACCGAGTCCATCCTGATGAGCCTGCCGCCAGTAGCCAACTGGGTATACGACTACCAGCCTGCCGCCAACAGCCCCGAAGCCGCCACGCTGGCTCACCTCAAAAAGGGAATAGACTGGCTATCCGACTCTTTACGAGGGTTAGGGTTTTAAAATAACAGCCTTCAAAATTATTCATTTCATTATTTGGCTACCTTTGAGGTACATTATCCAATAATAAAAAATGAGAATAAAGATCACCATAATTCTATTTTTTGGCCTGTGCTGTTTCTTGCGGGCTCAAAATAAATCGGCGTTGTCGGCCCTCAAACGCCAAGAAATTGTGGTGGGCAGGGGAGGAGGCTTTGCGGGCACCGAAACCCAATACCGTTTTTCGGAGGATGGTATGGTGGCCAAAAAAACGGGCCAAGATTCGCTTTTTAGGGTTGTGCGACAGCACCCACCCGCCATTTTTGAACAGTGGAAAGCGTGGGCTAATCAGCTCAAAATCAAAGAATTGGTGCACCAAAAAACGGGAAACGTGTACTATTTTGTGCGTTACCGAGAAAAAATAAAGTACTACCAAGTGAGTTGGCCCGAGGCCAAAGCACCCAAGGGTTTCCAGGCTTTTTACCGTGGTTTTATGCGTAAAATAGTAAAAGATGCTTGACGTTATTCATTTACTCCCCGACTCAATTGCCAACCAAATTGCGGCTGGCGAGGTGGTGCAAAGACCCGCGTCGGTGGTGAAGGAGCTCCTCGAAAATGCCGTCGATGCCCGCGCCGACAACATCCAGCTCATTGTGAAAGAAGCGGGCAAAACCTTGGTGCAGGTCATCGACGACGGGGCTGGAATGTCCGAAACCGACGCGCGGCTGTGTTTTGAGCGGCACGCCACGTCCAAGATACGCACGTCGGACGATCTTTTTAAAATCCGAACGATGGGTTTTCGGGGCGAAGCCATGGCCTCCATCGCCGCCGTGGCGCAGGTCGAACTCCGCACCCGCCGTGCCGTCGATGAGATCGGTACGCTCATCCGAATTGAAGGTTCGGAGGTCAAAACGCAGGAGTCGGTGGGGTGTTTGGTGGGGGCAAATATCTTGGTAAAAAACCTCTTTTTTAACGTTCCCGCTCGGCGCAATTTCCTCAAAACCAACGCCGTAGAAATGCGCCACATTTTAGACGAGTTCCAGCGCGTGGCGTTGGCACACCCGCACATCGGCTTTGCGTTGTACCACAACGACACGGAGGTTTTTAATCTTTCGGCGGGCAAACTGAGCCGCCGGATTGTGGATATGTTTGGTAAAAATTACCGCGAGCAATTGGTAACCTGCCAAGAAGAAACGCCCTACGTGACGGTGCGCGGCTACGTGGGCAAGCCCGATTTTGCCCGCAAAACCCGGGGCGAACAGTACTTTTTTGTCAATGACCGTTTTATTAAACACAGCTACCTACACCACGCCGTTTTGAGTGCCTACGAAGGAGCAATTGCCGACGGTAGCCACCCATTTTACGCGCTGTTTTTAGACATCGATCCGTCGCACATCGACATTAATATTCACCCCACAAAAACCGAAATTAAGTTCGACGACGAGCGATCGGTGTACGCCATCATTATGGCTACCATTCGTAGGTCTTTGAATATCAATAACATACGGCCATCGATTGATTTTGAGGCCAATGCCAATTTCCTCAGCCCGTCGCCAGCGAGCAGGCTGCGGCAGTTTCCTGATTCCGAAAGTTTGCAGCAAAAATGGGAAAACCCCGAGCGGTTGCAGAGAGACAACACTGGGCGGACGAACGTAGAAAACTGGTCTAAACTCTTTGAGGGCTTGGCCAATAATACCGACAACGAAGTGGTTCAAACTACTTTTTTAGACCCCGAACCCGCCACGCCAACCATCACGCTGGGCAGTAGGGCCAACCGAGTAGCGGCAGACTCGACCGATGATTTTGAGGCGCAGGGGCTGTCGTTGCAAATTCAGAATAAATACATTATTTCGGCCATGAAGTCGGGGGCGATCCTCATCGACCAGCGGGCGGGCTACGAGCGTATACTTTTTGACCGCTACCGAGCCACTTTTAGCAAACGTTCGGGGGCATCGCAACAGCTCGTTTTCCCCAAAACGGTGCGGCTTACTCCCGCCGATTGTGCATTGATTTTAGAGATTAAAGACCTCATTTTAGCCCTCGGGTTCGATTTTGACGCCATTGGTACGGACACTTTTTTGGTGAGGGGGATTCCCGCCGATATGCCCGCCGAAGATGAACAAAAATCGTTTGAAGCACTGGCCGAGCAAATAAAAGAAAGCTACGGCGAACTCAAAACGGGGCAGTCCGATGCCCTGGCGCGGTCGTTGGCCAAACGGTTTTCGCGGCATTATTTAACCAAACTTAGTCCGCTCGAACTCACCAAACTGATCGACCAGTTGTTTGCGTCGTCCAATCCCAACTATACCCCCACTGGCGAGCTCATTTTTACGATGCTCACCCCCGAACGTTTGGCGGGCTTGTTGGCAACGAAGGGGTAGCCAACGCCCGCCCGAAACTACTGTTGGGCTTCAAACGTACCGTTTTTTGGGTCTCACAAACGTGGTGGCTATGAACGCAATAATGCAGAGGGCGATCATGAGGGTGAAACTGCTCAGGTAGCTGCCCGATGTTTTGCGCAAAATACCCAATACCAACGCCCCCGCGCTGCCCGCCAGGGTATCTACCATGGTGACAACCCCCAAAATGGTGCCGTAGTTTTTGCCCTGGTAGAGCTCGGCCACCAGCAATTGGATCATTGTGAAGGCACCACTGAACCCGATCCCGAAACAAATGGCGTATGCTTTGAGCAGGGACGGGTCCTGAACGGTCATTTTGAGCAAAACAGCCCCCGCGAACAAGTTGGCGATGGCCAGAAGCATGATGTTTTTCTTGCTGAAATAATCGCTCAAAAAACCAAAAATAAGTTTACCCGCCACGCTGCACGTAAAAAACAGCCCGATGATTGCCCCCGCCTGTTTGGAGTCCAGGCCCAGGTCGTTCAGATAAAGCGCATTGTTGTTGATAATGCCATTGATACAAAACCAAAGTACCGACGTGCCAACGAGCAAAAAGTAGAAGGTAGGCGTGCTGGCGGCTTGTTTGAGGGTTATGTCGCCAAACATTTGGGTTTTTAAACTACTGAATGATGCTGTGAACTCGGGGCGTTTTTTGTTGCGAATCAAAAACAGGGGAACAATCAAAAACACGGCGGCAATGATGCCCAGCTGCCCAGCGGCGGCGTGCCAGCCCATGGTTTTGATCCATTTGCCAGCCAAAGGCGGAAACACCGCTCCCCCCAAACTTGACCCTAAGAGCAGAATACCCACCGCTTTTCCCCGGTGTTTCTGAAACCAATTGGTTACTAAATACATACTCGATATGATTCCGCAGAGGGTCAAAAAAAATGAGTAGGCTACGTAAAAAATCAAAAAGTGCTGGTAGCTGGCCACGCGCGAAAAAAACAGAATGTCCAACACCAGTCCGATTGCTCCCACCGTTATGAGTAAACGCGCGTTGAAGCGGTCTAACAGGTAGCCCATCAGCGGAGACAACAGGGCGATTAGCAAGAACAGCAGCGCGGGGCCGCGCTGCACATCGGCCTGGTCGATGCTAAATTCTTTGATGATTTCGGGAAAAAACAGCGGAATGGTATTGAGAGCAATGCCATTGCTGGCAGCGTACATAAAGAGCAGCCCAACAAGAACTACCCAGCCGTAGGAGAAGTTTTTCATGTAGTTTGGTTTAGGTGGCAGTGATCCCAATAAGCTATCACCACCACGTTGGTGGGTTGGTTACAGGCAAAATGTATTTCAGTCCGCGTAGGTGCTTTCTAATTAAAATTGAACTCGTTGGCTACTTCCCATTTCGGGTACGTACCCACGGCCGACCAGCGCCTGCCGCGCCCCATGTATTCGTAACGCGCCACCCGTTCGAGGGTCACGGCGGGATCGGCGGCCAGGGCTGCGGCCCGCGTTGCTGGAATCCGCCATGAGGTCATCACGGCCGCTTCGACGACACTGGCAGTGGCTTTGTTGATGGCTGGATCGGCTTGCATCAGCGCAACTTCTTGCCAAGTAATGAGCGGAAACGCCGCCAGGGTAGGGCTACCCGCTGGTGTAGTGGCCGATAGCGGCGACTGCGGAAAAAAGTAGTTCGTCACCAAGCGGTTTGTGGGTAGGCTTATGTTTCTGCCGCGCACAAACCACGTTGCGGGTGCGCGTCGCAGGGTATCGGCGGTTAGGCGGTTGTCAATAAATTTCTGAGAATACCCGCTCAACTGAAACTCAACGGCGTTGCGCCACTCGGGATAAATACCAATGCCAGACAAAGTATTGATGTTTACGATACCGATCTCGCGGCCAGCATCGGCGAGCACGTAGCCCAAGTCTAAAAACGGAGCCGCCTGCGCTTTTGTACCAGTGTCGAAATGCAGCATGGCAATGTACGAGTTGCAAAATTTTTGTCCGATGACGGGGTCTAAGTGCAACCCAACCAGGCGTTCGGTGGCGGCATCGGCAATTGCCGCCGCCGCCCGAAACTGGTTGATGGACTCTGCGAGCAGCCCGATGGCCTTGGTTTTGGCTTGGTCGGGCGACAGGCTCGCGCCCGTGCCGTACTCGATCACCTGGGCGTAGAACTTGGCCATGTCGGCGTAGGCAATGCCCTCGGCCATGTTTATATTGGCCAAAAGGAGTGCCTTGCCTTTGGCACTAAACGTGTTTTTGTCCACCGCTTGCCGGGCATTATTGGCCAGCGACAAGCCCTGGTACGTAATGCCCACAATAGAACGGTTGAAGGTATTGTCTTTGGTAATAATGTTTTCGCGCTCAATACGGAGGCCGTACTGGGTGATGGCATTGTCCAAAACCGATTCAATTTCCTCGTTTCCGACCATACCCGCCGCCCACGCCATGCGCTGGTGGCCGTCGAAAATACTTTTTATGGCACCAGAGGTGCTTTGGTAGGCTCCGTTTGCATCCTGCGCTTTGTCGATGGTAAAGGCTTTGGGGTCTTGCAAAACTTTGAGGTCGCAGCCCACCACCACAAACGCGCACACGGCCAGTGCCACTGCGCTTAGTTGTGTTTTGTGCGCAAGCCTCACCAGTATATTTTTGATTGGATATTTCATGTTTTGTATTTTTTCGGTGTAAAGAAAAATAAATTTAGGTGGCTCAGAATCCGATATTGACCGAAAGCGTGTAGCTGCGCGGCATTCCGCCGTCCCACGAATCAATTCCTCGTGCCCAGGCACTGGTCAAACCCGATCCGCTCGTTTCGGCCTCAACGTCGTAACCGCCATTGTACGTTGTCCACTGCGCCAAGTTGGCACCCGTTAGCCCCACGTTGAGGCGTTTGATGAACTTGGTGTTTTTGAGCATCGACGAAGGCACGTTGTAGGCAATGTTCAACTGGCGGAGTTTAATAAAATCGGCGCGTTGCACCCAGCGGGTCTGGTCGTTGTAGATGGTTGTGAGCTGGGCGGTGGGGGTGTCCCAAAACTCAGCGTGCTGGCGTTTGGTTGGGTTGGCCAGGTCGCGGGCAGTTTGGTTGTACTTAAAAAATCCGCCCTTGCCACCCACCAAGGCGCTCAGAGTCAGTCCGCCGTACTGGAACGTGGTGTTTATATTTCCCTCAAACTTGGGCTGGGTGTTTCCCATAAAAACCCGCACGGCAGTGCTACCTGGCGCGGCCACGGCTGGGGCATCGGGCGCGGCACTGAACGGTACTCCCGCCCAAATTCCGCTCACGGGGTAGCCCTCTCTGATCTGCACAATGTTGTCGATTCCGCCAGGAATGGGCGTTGGAGGCTGGGGCATCCGCGTTACTTTATTGTCCAACGTCGAACCCGTGAGCGTCACGTTCCAACTCATTTCTTTGGTTTGAATAATGTCGGCACTCACCGACAGCTCCAAGCCTCGGTTATACATCGACCCCACGTTTCTGATTCCCGACACCAAACCCAGGTTTAATGCTGGATTGACGGGCGAGGTAAGCAGTAAATTTGTAAACATTTTGTTGTAATAAGACATCTCCACGCGCAGGCGGCCGTTGGCCAGATTGGCATCGAAACCAGCCTCGAACTCGTCCTGCTGCTCGGGGCTCAGACCTGGGTTTGGGGGCGTGTTGGGCACGTAGCTGCTGCCACTGCCGTTGTAGCCGCCCGCCACCGTGCGAAAAGTAGGCGTGGCTCCGTAGGCTGCTGGTTGCGTGCCCGACTGCCCGTATGAAGCCCGCAGACGAAACTCGTCCATGACCTGATAACTAACCGAAGACCTAAAATAATAGAAGGCATCGTCGCTGAAAGCCGTACTTTGGTCGCGGCGGCCACCTATGTTTATGAACAGCTTGTCTTTAATGCCCAGGGTTTCGTTGAAATACAAACCGAGGGTTCGCACGATGGGCTGCACCTGAAAGAACGTTGGCCGTTGGGGGGCGGTGTAGGCCGAAGTATCCCTAAAATCGCGGCCAGCCGTTAAACCCTGAAAACGGGTGTAGTCGTAGAAGCGCTCATTGTCGTCGTACTGAGACCCTACGGCAGACTTCAAATAGACCTGCTCCGATATTTTCCAGGCGTGGTTCAGGCCAACTGTCAGGGTTTTTGAGGTCAGTTCTTCGTAGTCGCGGTCTAAGCGTCCCGTCGGAAAGATGGCCACCAACCCAAACGGATAAATCATGTTTCCGTTGATCTTAGACTTGTCGATGCCCGCGTTTACGTCGATGCTCAAATTGCTCAGTATTTTGTAATTTATGTTTCCCGATGCCACCCAGCGCGTCGAGTTGTTTTCGCGGCGAATGGTGGCGTAGTCGTCCAAGTTGGTAATGCCTTGCAGGGTTGCTTTTGCGTCGGTCAAACGCATAAACGGCATCATACCAACGTCGTTTGCCCAACGGTTTGGCACAAAAAAACCTGGCGAGCCAGATGCCACGGTGTTGCGGTCGGCATCTTGGTAGTTTACGTTTATTTTGATGCTCAGTCCGCTGATTGGTTCGCTGCTGAGGCTCAACAAGCCACCTTTGGTCCTGTAATCGGTTCCTTTAATGTGGCCCACTGAGTTCTGAACGTTGCCCGAAAAATAATAGCCAAACTTTTTTGTGCCACCTTGCAGCCGAACAGTATTGCGCTGAAACGACCCCTGTCTGAAACTCTCGGTTGGGTAGTCGGTAATCGGATTTATTTTGTATTGAGCTAAGTTGGCATCGGTATAAATTGATTTTGTGGGGTTTATGAGCGCCGCCCACGTGTCTATTTCAGTGGCTGTCCACTGGGTTTTGTACGACCGCACGTTGCGGGCCAGTTCGGTTGTACCAACGTCGAGCGAGTAGTCTATTTTGAGCTTGCCGCCGCCGCCGCTTTTGGTTTTTACCACAATAACACCCGCCGCTGCCCGCGAGCCGTAGAGCGATGCCGCCGCCGCGCCTTTGAGTATTTCCATCGACTCAATATCCTCGGGGTTGAGTGCACCCAACCCACGCGTGCCACCCTGCATTCCAAAGGTAGCCGCGCCCGTGGCGCTGTTGCCACCACCAGCACCCGTTGTGGTGTTGCGGTTGGCGTTGTCCATAAAAATACCGTCGATAATCACCAGCGGCTCAGACGTACCCGATATGGAGTTACCTCCCCGAATCCTGAAACGAAAGCCGCCACCTGGTGCGCCGTCGGTGTTGTATGCCTCCACACCCGCCAGGCGGCCAACGAGGGCGTTTTCAACGCTCGGAGCGGGTAAACTTTCGATTGTCGAGGCGTTGAGGTTGGCCCGCGACGTACCCATTTCTTTTTGTTTTGTGTTGATCGATAGACCCGTCACGATCACTTCGTCCAAAAACTTGGTGCCTTCGTCGAGTTCGACGTTCAGGGTGCGGGTTTCTCCGCTGGCGAGCGTCACCGACGCGCTTGCGTCTTTATAACCAATGCCCGAGATGCGCACCGAAATGGCTTTACCCGTTGGTACACCCGTTATTTTGTACGTACCAGAGGCGTCGGCCGAGCTACCCAGACTGGTGCTCAATACCAGCACCGAAGCTCCTGGAATGGCCTCTCCGTTGGCACTCGTAATTTTTCCAGTTAGGGTGGCGGTCTGGGCCAACGACGCATTGAGCGCACCAAACAGCGTGACACAGCAAATAAGTAGTTTTTTCAACATAGTCATAAAGGTTATTTGGTTATTCTAAAAATATCAGGCCTAAATATAGTTAATTAGGTTAACTATATTCAAATTTGAGAATTATTTTTCAATATGAGTGCCACATTAGGATAAAAAAAGCGTGAGCATAGAAAAGAGTTAAATTTGTATTGCAAACTAATTTTCTTCTTATTCTAATGCTCACACTTATAGAATTAAAAGCCTGTTTAGGATCTC
>JAAFKE010000048.1 GCA_013298215.1 Cytophagales bacterium
ATATGGTGGAACTCCTATAACTTTGACAGACCCCATTCGGCTCTCAAAGGTAAGACCCCACAAATGGTCTATAAGAATCAAGAGTATCTCCAGTCAATAGTGGTTGCGGCATAAGGGGGGAGGACACATTGGCATTGACATTAGCCACGAATATTGCGAAATGGCAAGGCAAAGAGTTAGACAAATTGAAAATACGCCTACCTTATTTGTCGTAGAAGAGCCACAAACAGATTATTTGGCATAAACAGAAAAGTACTACGCCATACATGGTGGTACCAAAATAAACGGGCTCGCCCGCGCTGACAAACAAAGGACAAGCGACAATTTCGTAATTTGGCTATTACACAAAAGTTGGGCGGACGCGTTTGAGCTACTCCACTTCGACAATACCCCATCAGATGATTGAAGTAAAAAAAATAGATACGTTTTCGGGCCACCGCGACTGCGTGTACGCACTCGAAGCGGGGGCCAAACCAAATGAGGTGTTTTCGGCGGGTGGCGACGGCATGGTGGTGGCCTGGGACTTGGTGCGCCCCGACCTCGGCCAGCCTGTGGCCCAAATGGGCGCGTCGGTGTATGCAATGGCCTTTGACACAACGAGTAATTGCCTGTTGGTTGGTCAAAACTACGACGGTCTGCACGTAATTAGCCTCAGCGACCGAAAAGAGATTGCGGCCGTAAAAGTAACCAGTGCGGCCATTTTTGCCGTCAAAATACGGGCGCACAACGCTTTCGTTGGCACGTCCGATGGAGTTATCGTGGTGGTGGACTTAAAGAACTTCGCCATCAGAAAACACATCAAAGCCTCCGACCAGAGCGTGCGGAGTATTGATTTTAACGAAAACACTGGCGAGATGGCCGTGGGATACAGCGACAACCACGTTCGGATATTTGATGCGCACAGCTTCGACCTAAAACGGGTTTTAGAACCCCACGCCAACTCGGTTTTTGTGGTAAAATACGCCCCCGAGGCACATTACCTGCTGTCGGCGGGCCGCGATGCCCGTTTCAAGATTTGGGACGTTGAAAACAACTACGCGCAAATGACGGACGTGCCCGCCCACCTTTTTGCCATAAACGACGTGGTTTTTAGCCCCGACGGCCAGCATTTCTTGACCGCCAGCATGGACAAGACAATAAAGGTTTGGGGTGCGCAAAATTTCAAACTACTCAAAGTCATAGACCGCGCCCGCCACGCCGCCCACGGCACTTCCATCAACCGATTGTTGTGGACAAATCACCAAAATCAGGTGCTTTCGGCCAGCGACGACCGCAGTATTTCGGTGTGGTCTTTGGTTTTCTAATGTGAAATCCACATTTTTACATTTAAGATAGTCAATTTGAACAACTTAATGGGATGAAAATTACACCAATTGAAATTCGGCAGCACAAATTTGAAAAAACTTTTCGGGGATACACCGTCGAAGAAGTGGACGCTTTTTTGGGGTCGCTTTCCAACGAGTGGGAGCGCGCAATGAACGAAAGCAAGATGATGAAGATGCAACTCGAAATTGCCGAACGTGATCTCAACAAGCTAAAAGAGGTGGAAATGCAGTTGTTCAGAAGCCTAAAAACCGCCGACGAAGACCGCGAACAGATTGTGAGCCACGCCAATCAAGCCGCCCAAACCACCCTCAACGAAGCCCGAGCCAAAGCCGACGAGCTTCTCTCAGAAGCACAACAGCAAGCCACCAACATAGAAGCAGATGCCCGTCGGAAGGCAGCCATAACCCGTTTAGACGCCGAAAATCAGGCCAAATTCCTCCGCGAAGACCTACTCAACGAACTCAAAAGCCAAGACCGCGACCTGAAAGGCATGGAGCGATACCGCGACAATTTGCTGGTTCAGTTGCGGTCGCTGGCCAACAACACGACCGATAGTTTGGAGCGTTTCGAGAAAAAGTTTTTGAAGGGAAGCGTTGCCGAAAAAATCAATGAGGTAAAAACCCAAATTAAAGAATCGGATCAGGCCGTCAAAGCTGCGCAGACCGACCTAAACGCGTTGGCTATCTTGCCCGCCGATACTGCCGAAGAACCACCAGCAGAAACCGAAAACCTGAGCCACGCCAACGACCAGCAAACACCACCCAACGAGGCCGAAACCAGCGAGCCCGAAGACCACCAGGCTATACCCATCGAAAGCCCCCAACCAGCGGAACTGCCCGAGGTTGCCGAAGACAAACCCGAAGAAATGACCGAAGGTGACACGAATAAAAGCGGCTCATTTTTTGACAATATACCTTAAATGAATAAATGCAACTGAGTGACTAACTTCCTTCAACTATATAATTGTCAGGCATTTACTCAACAACTGAGCGAGCGATCTCGTCATTCATTCAACATTATTACTTAAATTAACCTATCCTAAGTCCCTGAGCCAAATATGAAAAAATGCACTTTACTTTTTTTAATGGTACTCGGTTTTGTGGTTGCCTGCAACACACCCGACCGCGTTGGCAACACCAAAGAATTAGTACAAGAGATGAAGGACAACCAAATAAAAAGAGTTACGGGGGGACAACTCACCGAGATCGTAGACAACTGGGGCAAACGGATTGTGCGGGATGTGGAGCGTGGGCTGGTTCAAAAATTGGCAGAGAGCAATTCGCGGGCTGCCACAGCCTGCCAACTCGAAGACCTGGTTGTAGTTGATTCGCTGCGAGAACTCTACGCGGTACAAATCAGGTTATTTGGGGCGGAAGACATTGAAAATCCAGCCATTAGCGCCAAAGAGAGGGAAGTTCTTGGGGCTTTTATGTATAACTCGCAGAATAACATTCCGCCCGTCGACAATATCCAACGTCTGGGTGACACGGCATACGTTTACAACGCTGCTGTTGCTACCAGTAGCCCTATTTGTCGAAAATGCTTCGCCAACCAGCCAGTAGGGTTCGCTGTCTGGAGTGTGTTGTTCAATAAAAGGGAGGTAATTCGGCGAGTAGATGCCAAATCGTTGCGCAAGAAATTACGTTGATACGTGATGGGACGATAAAAGTATAAAAGCAGGCTCGCAAGTATTTTACAGCAAAAGTATCTGTTGATTACTCCTACCAAAACACTTATTTCTTCCACAAACATGGGCAGAAATGAGTACTATCCCATATTTTGTGGCTTGTTAGATCATAAACGAATGCGTTAGATATGCAAAGACGTACTGTACTCAAAAACGTGGTTCTAACGGCGGGCGGCCTGCTGAGTTTACCCGCGTGGGCAAATGCTTGGTCGGCCTCCGCGCTGGAGCCGAACCTGCACCTTTTCAAAGACCACAAGACCGAACTGTTGGCCGAAATTGTGGAAACGATTATTCCCGAAACGACCACCCCTGGCGCAAAAGCACTACAAATACAAACCTTTGTGATGCGCATGGTGCGGGATTGCTACAGCCCTGCCGACCAAAATTTGTTTGCCAACGGGTTGGAAACGGTCGATAAAATGGCGCAGCAAACACACCAAAAAAACTTTGTGGCCTGCGACAAAACCCAGCGGTTGGCGCTGCTCACCGAACTCGGTCGAAGCGAGGACGCGGCAAACGCCCGTTTTTTTGGCATGACCAAAGACCTCACCATCTCGGGATACCTAAACTCCGAGTACGTGATGACCAACCTGACCGATTTTGAATTTGCGCCCGCTCGCTACCACGGGTGCGTACCGATAAAAAAATAATTTTCCGACAATGAGCTACTTAAATATAGATTCGATCAAGGCCCGCACCTACGATGCCATCGTGGTTGGCTCGGGGATTTCGGGCGGCTGGGCGGCCAAAGAGCTAACGGGCAAAAACCTGCGGACGCTCGTGCTGGAGCGCGGCCGCGACGTGAAGCACGTAACCGACTACCCAACCACCATGAAACAGCCCTGGGAGTTGGATCACCTGGGCCAAGCCCCGCGCAGCCTCCGCGAAGCCAACCCCATTGCGAGTAAATGTTACGCCTTCGGGGAGGCTACTTCGCAGTTTTTTGCCAAAGATGCCGACCAACCCTACGTTCAAGAAAAACCCTTCGACTGGATCCGCGCTTACCAAGTAGGTGGCAAATCGCTGCTGTGGGCGCGACAAACCCAGCGGTGGTCGGAATTAGATTTTGAAGGCCCCGCCCGCGACGGCTTCGCCGTGGACTGGCCCATCAGGTACGCAAACCTGGCCCCCTGGTACAGCTACGTGGAGCGTTTTGCGGGAATCTCAGGGCAAAAGGACGGCCTACCCCAACTACCTGACGGCGATTTTTTGCCCCCCCACGAACTGAATTGCGCCGAAAAATATTTTAGCAACCAAATGGCGAAGCACTACAACAACGCCCGCCCCGTTATTATTGGCCGCTGCGCCCACCTCACCGAAGCCAAGCCCATTCACAACCAGCAAGGGCGCGTGCAGTGCCAAAACCGAACCATTTGCGAGCGCGGCTGTATTTATGGCGGCTATTTTAGCAGCAACTCGTCCACCATTCCGTGGGCGCAAAAAACGGGTAAAATGACCCTCCGCCCCCATTCGGTGGTGCACTCAATTATTTTTGACGAACAAAAAAACAAGGCCACGGGCGTGCGGGTAATAGACGCGCTCACCCGCGAAATGACCGAATACTACGCCCGCATTATTTTCGTGAACGCCGCCGCACTCAACACCAACTTGCTGCTGCTGAACTCGAAATCGAATCGTTTCCAGAACGGACTGGGCAACGACAACGGGCTGATGGGCAAGTACGTGGCCTTTCATAACTACCGAACCAGCATTTCGGCCGAGTACGATGGCCACTTAGACTCGACCACCGACGGACGCCGCCCAAACAGCGGTTACATTCCTCGGTTCAGGAATTTGTATAAACAAGAAACTGATTTTTTGCGCGGCTATGCCTCGGGTTTCGGAGCCGACCGCATTACGTACAACGACCGCGCGGGCATTGGCGAGAGCCTCAAAGAAGGGCTGGTCAAAACCAACTACGGCGGCTGGCGCGTGGGCGCACACATGATGGGCGAAACGATTCCGAAGGAAAGTAACTCGGTGCGTTTAGACCCAGTTTTGACCGACCAGTGGGGAATCCCGCAGTTGAATATCTCAGTTGCCTACGACGACAACGACGAAAAAATGGTAAAAGACTACCACCAGCAGCTCACCGAGATGTTTACCAAGGCGGGTTTTACCAACATCCAAACCCACGACCAACCCAACAAAGCCCCAGGGCTGGATATTCACGAAATGGGCGGCGTTCGGATGGGTAAAGACCCTAAAACATCGCTACTCAACAAGTGGAACCAGCTGCACGCTTGCAAAAACGTGTTTGTTACCGACGGTGCCTGCATGACCTCAACGGCCACTCAAAACCCGTCGCTCACCTACATGGCGCTCACGGCCCGCGCCGCCGACTACGCCGTGAAACAAATGATAAAAGGGAATTTGTGACCAAACCCTATTTTTGGCAAAAATAGATAATCTCGTTTTGGGGTAGCGCGTAGCGTTTCACCTCGGCGGGCGTTAGTTCGTCCATTACAAAGCGGTCTTCGATTACGCTGAAACCACCTTTTTGAAGCCGCTGGCCGTAGTCGCGCCCGAAGAGCCTGACGTGGTCGTTTTGCCAAAAAATGCGTTCGCGTTCGCGGGGGTCGGTTATGGTGGGGTCTTCGAGGGTAGTGGCGCGGGTAAAATCTTGCGGCGACTGGATAATGGCCCAACCACCAGGTTTGAGCACCCGATGCAGCTCGCTCATGGCCTTGATGTCGTCATCGACGTGTTCCATGACGTGGTTGCAGATGGCCACATCGAAGGTATTATCGGCAAAAGGTACTTGGTGAATGTCCATTTTGATCTTTGCCAACGGCGATTCGATGTCGGCAGTGATGTAATCCAGATTTTTCATCTGCTCAAAACGGTCAATAAAACAGTATTCGGGAGCAACGTGGAGTACTTTTAGGTTTTCTTTGAAAAAATTGGTCTTGCGCTCCAAATACAAGTTCATCAGCCGATGCCGCTCCAAGGCCAAACAGTTGGGACACAGTGCGTTGTCTCGCCCGACGCGGCCATAAGGCAGAAACTTTCTGAACTTACTCCCGCACACGGTACATTCTACGGCCTTGCCCGCGTAAAAAACCGACGCAATTTTGAGTGCAAAATGACTGACCAATTGCAAATATTTGCGCGGAACGTGGCGAAGCACCCAACTAATTACTGACTTCATACTTAATTTGCCTTGACAATCTGGTGGTTAGAACGTTATTTTGTATTTTCTCAGTTACAAAGTAACAAAAAGTTTGCCAATATGATACCACAGAAACAACCAAAACCCCCTGGCCTGCGATTATTGAACAACATAAGTCTGAGAACAAAGTGGTTTGTTATTAGCACAATTGGCGTGCTTTTGTTTGGGGCGGGGCTTTGCTCGCTCACGGAGGCCGCCCACCTAAAACACACCAACGAGCCCACCGCCAGGTGGGTGTTGTCGGGCACGTACAGTTTGGTACTGATAATGAGCGGCTTAGGCTTGCACGGGCGTGGTATGGTTTTAAAAGCGAGGCTCGACGTGCGCCGAGACATTAGGCGGGAGATTAAGAATGCCTCCAAGCAGCTGAGGCGCAAAGAACTTCCAAAGGGATAATAAAACAAAACACCGACCTCATTGGCCGGTGTTTTGTTTTAGTTCATTGCCGCGTACTTGGCTTTGAGTTCGTCGATGTCGAGAACCTTAATTTCTGGTTTCCAGAGTAGTTCTTTGATGCGGGCCAAGCGGTTTCTTGAAACAGCGTGGTTTCTGCGGTCTTTTCTTTTGAGTTCGGTTACTGCCATTTTCGTATAATTTTCAAGTTCTGATGTTGCTTACTAATAATTGGAGTGCAAAAGTACATTTTTTTCTTTTAATTTCAAACCAGCGGCTTTTTTTATCGCCCAGAACAACTCATTTTGGGTATTTTTAGTGAGCTAATGCGCCCGCAAAGCACTCCCCGTGCCAGTGCCTGGGGTGTAGATAACCGTCCCAAAGTCAAAACCAACGCCCGTGGCGGGATCGTTCGAGATGAGCAGCGTGCCGTCCATGTCCACGTAGTCTAAAACTGGTAGCAAATGCGCAATGGCCGAAATCCCTACGCTGCTCTCGGTCATGCAGCCCACCATGGTCTTCATTCCCAACGACTTAGCCTCGGCAATCATCCGTCGGGCGGGTGTTAGGCCGCCGCATTTGGTGAGTTTTATGTTCACCCCGTGAAAATACCCGTGGCACTTGGCCACGTCGGCCTCGGTAATGCAACTTTCGTCGGCAATAACTGGCAGGGCGCAGCGCTCAAAAACCGATTTCATACCCGCCCAATCGCTGGCGGCAAGTGGCTGTTCGATAAACTCTACGCCCAGTTTTTTGAGTTCAGGGGCTATTTCGATGGTTTCGGCGGCAGTCCAGGCGCAGTTGGCATCGACCCTAAAAACAGCGTCGGTGTGGCGGCGCAGTTGGCGCACAATCTCCAAATCGTGCTTTGTGCCCAGCTTAATTTTATAGATTGGCCAGGGGATTTCTTTCATTTTGGCCACCATTTTCTCTGGGCTGTCTATGCCAATGGTGTAGTTTGTCAAAGGATTTTTGGCGGCACTCAGCCCCCAACTTTGGTAGAGTGCTTTCCCATTTTTTTTGGCAAAGAGATCGTGGGCAGCTTCGTCGAGCGCGCACTGGGCAAAGGGATTGTGTCTCAGATATGAACTGGTTAATTGCCAAAAATCCTCGGGCGATTCCAGCTCGTGGTTTTCGATGAGTGGGCGGATGGCTTCGAGGGCTTGGCGCATGGAGTCTACCGTGATGCCGTAATAAGGGTTGGCGGTGGCCTCGCCGAGGCCTGAAAAATGGCCGTCGATTAGTTCCACAATGAGCGTTGGCTGCACGTCGCGGCTGTCGTGGGCAATGGTAAAAGTGTGCTTGAGTGTGAGGTCGAAAGGGTGCAAAACGAGTTTCATAGATGCGCAAAGTTGGGTAAGTTTCGGGCAACAATATCGGCAAATTTCAATTGCCATTTTAAAATTACCACCACCACCGCGTCAATATCAGCTTTGAATACGATATTTGCGGTGGTGGCGCTACCGTTTTTTCAATGACCAACCCACATGCACTTAGATTCTAACAACACCACCGACCTCGAAGCCTACTTAAAAGCCCAAAACTGGCTCGCCGCCGACGAAACGTTGCGATCGGCCACCAAACCTGGCGAAGGAAACATGAACTACGCCCTGCGGGTGCAGACTTCAACTGGGCGGTCGTTTATTGTGAAACAGGCACGCGCCTACGTCGAAAAATACCCGAGCATAGCCGCCCCCACCGAGCGGGCCGTTATTGAGGGTAATTTTTACCGCAAAATCCAGCACCACGACCAGTTGCGCGCTTTTATGCCCCAACTCGTTGGCACCGACTCCCAAAACAGCGTGCTGGCGGTCGAAGACCTGGGGCAAGCCAACGACTATACGCACCTCTACCAACCCAACCAACGCATCGACGACGGCGATTTGGTGGGATTGGCGCGTTTTGCGTCGCAATTGCACCTCACTTTTGCGGGCAACCCAGACGCAATTTTTGCCAACCGTGCCATGCGCGCGCTCAACCACGAGCACATTTTTAACTATCCGTTTCGGAACGACAGCGGTTTCGACTTAGACACCGTGCAGGCGGGGCTGCAATCGGTGGCGTTGCCCTACCAAACCGATGCCGTTTTGAGCAAGGCCGCCCGCGCCCTGGGCCAGGTGTATTTGCAGGATGGTCGGCACTTGCTCCACGGCGATTTTTATTTTGGTAGCTTTCTCAAAACAACGGCGGGTATAAAAATAATCGACCCCGAATTTTGCTTCTACGGCCCCGCTGAGTTCGACCTGGGCGTGCTAATTGCCCACCTCAAAATGGCACGGCAGTCGGACCAGAGCATCCAAGTACTAAAAACAAACTACGAAAGCTCCGACGGTTTCGACGAAAGGCTGCTCGACCAGTTTGCGGGCGTGGAGATTATGCGGCGACTCATTGGTCTGGCGCAACTGCCTTTGTCGCTCAGTTTAACCGAAAAACAACAACTGCTTGCCCACGCCCGAGACTTGGTGGTGGGGTAAAGTGTATAGTTAGAGTAACTTTACAAGGACTACAGACAATAAAGAGTTAAAAAATGGATATAGACCACATTTTTATTTTCACTGACGACAACGGAAAAATCGCAGACGAACTTGTGCTCTTTGGTTTGACAGAAGGTAGCAGTAGAGTTCACGTTGGACAAGGGACAACAAATAGGAAGTTTTACTTTGACAACTTTTTTTTAGAAATACTTTGGGTTCACAGTGAAGCGGAAATTAAGAGTGATTTAATGAAACCGACAGGGCTTTGGCAACGTGCAGACACTAACTCAGCTAATTTCTCGCCTTTGGGACTTTGCATTGTAAACACAGACGAAACCGAAAGCCTTTTTGAAAACGCTTATAAATACCAACCTGCGTATTTTCCAATAGGATTAAACATTGAAATTTTAACAAACGAAAAGAAACCTAATTTACCTTGGACTTTTAGACTTCCATTTAAAGGTCAAAAGAAAAACGAAACTGAACCAAGCGAGCATAAATACGGGCTTAAAAAACTGACAAATGTAGAGTTCGGAATTAAAGACTATAACGAAGAAGACGAGTTTATTGAGCAATTTATTGGAAAGGAGAAAATAAAATTCACTTTATCTGAGACTAACAGTTTAACATTGACATTTGACGATCATAAAAATAGACTAACAAAAGAGTTTGACAAATTAAATCTAAAAGTCAAATATTGAGAAAGAATAACTACCGCTAATACAAAACTAATACCTTTACAAACATAGGATGGAATGGCCAAAAGACGGGCAGAAGTAGTTTACTGAGCTTTTGTACTCCAAAACCCGCCCTTCGGAAGTACGACGGTGTTATCGGGAAGCGTAGAAAAACGACAACCTGCAACTAAACGGAAAATTAAAAAATAGAAAGAAATGTTATGTTAGGACTTAGAACAACAATTTACAAAGTTTCAGACCTGCAAAAAGCGACTGAATGGTATTCAAAAGCATTTGAAACTAATCCTTATTACAACGAACCCTATTATGTTGGTTTTAACATTAGAGGTTACGAACTTGGACTTCAACCAGAAGATAACCCAACTTTTGATAAAGTTGAAAGTGTAGTTTCTTATTGGGGAGTAGAAAACATTCAAGCGACTTTTGATCGACTAATGGAATTAGGAGCGACCGAAAATGAAAAACCATATAGCGTTGGTGGAGATTTAATGACAGCGACTGTTAAAGACCCATTTGGAAACGTAATAGGCTTGATTTACAATCCTCACTTTCAACTAAAAGATTAACCGATTCTATTTGCTGACTTTTAGCGAAGATGAAAAGTAAGACAAACATAAAACTACCGCTGACTGACGTTGAAAAAGCAAATTTGAGAAAGAACAAAATCAAAATTATAGACATTCTTAACTTTGCAACAGACGAATTAGAAGTATTGCTTAACGCTACAACTGAACGAGCAAAAGAAATTTATGCGTTAGCAGAATTTCAAACTGTTCCGTCAGTAGGGATAAAATTTGCGGAAGACCTTGTGTTTTTAGGTTACTATTCGCTAAAAGAACTAAAAAACACAAGCGGGGCAAAACTGACAGATGAATACGAACTAAAAAAAGGATATTGGATTGACCCTTGCGTTGAAGACCAGTTCAGATTAGTAGTAAATTTTGCAAACACACAAGACACTAAAAAAACGTGGTGGGACTTTACGAATGAACGAAAAAAGTTTCGTAGTGAAAACGGCTATCCAAAAAGCAGACCTCAAAAATCGTGGGTTGAAATAGCAGGATATGTTAAGAAAGGCAAAAACGCCTAACCACTAACATGGAGTTTAACCGAAAAACAACAACTGCTCGCCCACGCCCGACAATTGGTGGTGGGGTGAGCGGGAAACACTTATTCAATAATTCACTCATGCACCATTAATACCTTGGCGGATCAATCAAAACAAGATAATAAATTTTCAAAATACTAATAATCAGCAAGTTAAAAATTCATCATTTATAATTCCCTTTACCGTATGAACACAAAAATGAGCTATTTCTCGCTGCGCTTGGTTTTACTGTTCGCAGTACCGTGTCTGAGTATTGCCCAAAAAACACCGCGACGGCTTTGGTTCGACACCGATTTGATGATTGGCCTCCCCGAGCGCGCACCCCGCGAAGTGGACGATGCCGTGGCACTCATTATGGCACTTAAACACAGCGACAAAGTTGATTTGGTGGGTATTAGCACCGTGACCTACGCCGACTACGGCTACCAAACTGCCCAGAAGCTCCTGAAATGGTACGCGCCAGACCGAAATATTCCCGTGTATCGGGGGTCAGATAAGTGCGGCGACGTGGGCGTAGAAAACGACGCAACCCGCGCGTTGGCGGCGGCGCTCAAAAAAGAAAAACTGACGATTGCCGCCATCGGGCCAGCCACAAACATTGCCACGGTCATTAAAAACCACCCCGAACTGGTGGCCCAAATCGAAGAAATTACTTTCTGCGCGGGTCGCACGCCCGATTTTCCGTTTCGGCCTGGGCTGCAAAAAATAACGGTCTGGGACTATAATTTCGACAAAGACGTGGAGGCATTTAAAGTTATCTTTGAATCGGGCGTTCGGGTGGTGTTGTCGGGTTTTGAGTGCAGCTCGTCTTTGCTTTTGGGGCGCGTGGACTTGGCTTTTTTGGATAACAATTTCGAGGGCGACAAGTGGCTTCACGACCAGTTTAGGGCGTGGTCGGTCAAAAACAAGGCGTTTTTTGGGGTAGATGGCTTTATTCCCTACGACACCACGCCACTGGGACACATTACCCACCCGCAGTTTTTTAAGTACCACCGCAATATTCCAGTGCAGATAAACCGCAAGAAAAACGACGCTACCACCCTCATGGCCAAGCCCGCCGACAAAGACTACCTGGAAGTTTCGTTCGACTACCCATCTAAGTGGCGGTGCGATTTTGCCTACCAGACCCTACCCGGCTTCGAGGAAATTGTGATCGAAAGCCTGCAAAAAAAATAATTCTAGTGCGTAGGTTTGTCGGGCGCGGGCGCGGAGGCGTGGTAGCCCAGGTCGCGGATCATGGCCGCGTACTTGTCCATGAGTTCGAGCACCCGCTCCCGCGACTTTGACTGCACAATGAGACCCACGTGGTACACGTCGTCCATGCGCCACACAACCTCGGGCGCGTCGAAGGGCGACAGGTCGGGGTGCTCGTGGCTCGACAACGAAATAATAATTCCCGAATAGTGGTCGCTTACGGCGGGCAGGGAGTAGTTTTTTTTGTCGGCTTGGGCGGTTTCTATTTTAGCCCACTCGCGCCACAGGTTAATGCCCGACGAAAACTCGACCATCTCGGCCAGGTGCGCTCCACCCACCCGCGATGCCGTCTCCAAAAAATAAAACTCACCGTCTTCGTGGCATTTTATAAACTCGGTGTGGGAGGCACTAAAATTGAGGCCAAAGGCTTGGAGCACCTCCTGATTCATCTTAGTCAGCTCCTGGGTGTCGTTCGAGTTGTGTGCTACCGTAACCGACCTAAAAATACCTCCGCCGTGGGCTACTTCAAAGGGCGTGTTTAGGTACTGGCTACTGCGGGCAAAGAGCACCTCCCCTCCTACTGTGAGCGCATCGACGTGGTAGACATCGCCGGGTTTAAACTGCTCAATCAGAAAATGGTGGCGTTCGTCGCCCAGCGCGTGGATGTTGTCCCAGGCTTCTTGGAACGAAAAAACCTTGCGAATACCCGCCGCTGAAGCCTCCGAACGCGGCTTTATGACCCACGGCGCGGTGGTGCGGTGCAGGTATTCGGTGATTTCCCAATCGTGAAAAAGCGAGTTGAACGGCGGCACAGCTATGCCCGCGCCCTGGGCTTGCACGCGCATGGCCAGCTTGTCCCTAAAATAGCGGGCGGTGGTTTGGCCCATGCCCGGAATACGAAAATGCTCGCGAACGAGCGCAGCTTTCTCCACGTCAAAATCGTCGAGAGCCACCACGCGGTCAATCTTGCGGTCGCGCATTAGGCCCGACAACGTATTGAGCAAAGTGTGGTAGGTCTCGAAAGAATTATCAACGCAATCCAAATAAAAAAACTCGGCCACGGCTTCGTGCGGCCAGGCTTTGTGTTCGAGCTTGCGGTCGGTGAGCAAATAGACAGTATTGCCCTCGGCGTGGCAAGATTTCAGAAACTCAACCCCTTTGTAATAGGTGCAGATGCAGAGAAAATTCATAAGTTTGGGAGGGTCTGTTAGGAATGCTTAGATATACACTAAAATGGCCGCATGGCCTTTACGAAGCGGTTTTTGAAATAACTGGCAAACAGATTATCCTCGCGCACCCCCCGCGACGATGATGCGTGGATGAACATGATTTCCCGTTTGTTTTTGACGGTTGTAACAATCCCCGCGTGCGAAACGTAGCCCTCTTTGCCGTTTTCGGGAACAAAAAATAGCCAGTCGCCCGACCTAACGTTTTTTAAATCGGCCACCTCAGTGCCAAACTCGGCCTGCTGCCAGGATACGCGCGGCACGCGCACGCCCGCATCGGCAAAAGCC
Organism: Cytophagales bacterium; assembly: GCA_013298215.1. GTDB lineage: Bacteria > Bacteroidota > Bacteroidia > Cytophagales > Spirosomataceae > JAAFKE01. The sequence continues at coordinate 13,567 of JAAFKE010000048.1, forward strand.
GCGCAGATTAGCCCCGAGCAGTCTATGCCCGCGCGGCCGTTGCCACCGCTTCGGTAGGGTGCGCCCGTGTAGGCACGCGCAGCCCGAACAACCTGCATCGAGAATATCTGGTAGCTCACGCTGGGCTTCGAGGCCAGTTTGGGGGCTGAGGTCGATGCTTTAAACAGCTGGCACGCGCCACACAGCAACGAAACGCCCAGCAACAAGAGCAACGGTCTTGGTTTCATGCTCAAAAACGGTGCGTGAACGACGCCCCCACTGCTGGTACGTTGGCCAGTTGCACGCCCTGCACCGACAAACTTAGGCGGCTTTTGGCCAAAGCGGCGTTGTAGCCCATCACGGCCTTGCGAATTTTTATTTGCCCAAAAATACCCGCGCCCAAAGAAACGCCAATCGAAGTAAGAAACACCGTGAGGTACTGAGACTGCGAGATGCGGGCGTTGCGGGCGTCTGATAGCACAAAGATCAGCGGAACGAAAGACACCACCTGAGCCACCGTGTTGCTAATGCGGTAGGCTTCAAATTGCTTGTTTACGGCGGGGTCGTTGAGCTGTATGAAAGGCACTTGCAGCGAAAACGGAGTCCTGAGCCGCTTGCCATCGTAGAAATACGGGCCAATGGCACTGCCCATTTCGATGGGCTGTAGGTAGGCAACTGCTTTGTTGGCGGGCTTTCGGTAGAACGAAGAGTCCTGGCAAAACGCAGTTTGAAGTGAGCTGGCAAACACAAAAACCAAGAGATATTTCATAGATCAAGTTGTTTAAGGTTGATAAAAGTGGGGCGGAGCCACTCCGCACCGATTCCAACAACCAACGTTTTTCATTTCATGTTAGTATACACAAATTGTACGTCGTCGTCGTCTTCGAGGCGGTCGATCAGTTTTTCTACCTCCACAATTTGCTCGTCGGTCAGCTCTTTGGTGTCGCTCGGAATGCGCTCAAAGTATGCCTCGGATATCTCAAACTTGTTGTCTTCCAAGTATTTTTGCAGCGCACCAAAGGCCGTAAACTCGCCATAAACGTTAATTTGGTTGGTTTCGTCGTCCAAAAAAACCTCGTCTGCGCCGTAGTCGATCAGCTCAAATTCGAGGTCTTCTATTTGTTGGCCACTGTTGGGTATTTTAAAAATGCACTTGCGGTCAAAAATAAAATCGAGCATTCCCATCGTACCCAACGACCCGCCGCATTTGTTGAAACAAGTACGCACGTTGGCCACCGTGCGGGTGGGGTTGTCGGTGGCGGTCTCAATGAGTATGGCCACGCCGTGGGGGCCGTAGCCTTCATAAACCACCTCTTTGTAGTCTTCTTGGTCTTTCGACGTGGCTTTTTTGAGGGCGCGTTCCACGTTTTCTTTGGGCATATTGGCCGCCCTGGCGTTTTGAATAATGGCCCGCAAACGCGAGTTGTTTTCGGGGTCGGGGCCGCCCGCTTTCACGGCCATCACAATGTCTTTTCCGATTCTTGTGAAAGTTTTGGCCATCTGACCCCAACGCTTCATTTTTCTGGCTTTGCGAAACTCAAACGCTCTTCCCATACGCTACTAATTTTGAATGATTGAATGATAGAATGATAGAATAAGGGCCACCAAATTGGGTAAACCTGCGGCTTTTTTTTAGGTACTATTGTGAATTAATCAAAAATCAGAATCTGATTTCGCAAAATATCCTCCATCGTTTCGCGCTCCCGCACCAAGTGCGCCTCGCCCTGGTGCACCATCACTTCGGCGGGTCTGAAACGCGAATTGTACTGGCTACTCATCGTAAAACCGTAGGCTCCCGCATTTTTAAAGGCCAAAATATCGCCCTCGCACACCAAGTTCAACTCGCGGTCTTTGGCAAAAGTATCGGTTTCGCAGATGTAACCCACCACGTCATACACTTGTTTTTGCGACTCATCGGTGTTCGACACGTTCACGATGTGGTGGTACGAGTCGTACATCATCGGCCTAATGAGGTGGTTGAGGCCCGAATCTACTCCCACAAAAGTTCGGGTCGGGTTTTGTTTCACCACGTTGGTGGTCACAAACAAATGCCCGCACTCGCTCACCAAAAACTTTCCGGGCTCAAACCACAGTTGCAACGGGCGGCCGTACTGCTGGCACATGGCCAAAAACGACGCGGAGAGCAATTTGCCCAAGCGTGGCAGATCGGCTATCTCGTCGCCGTCGCGGTATGACACCTTAAACCCCCCACCCAAGTCGATGAACGTGAGGTCTTTGAAGAGCAACGCCAGCTCGAAAATAATCCGCGCCACCTCCGTGTAGGCGTTGGCATCTTTAATGTCCGACCCCGTGTGTTGGTGCAAGCCCACTACTTTCAGGTCATATTTTTCAACAATTCGCAGAATATCGTCCTTTTGGCGCACGTCAATCCCGAACTTCGAGCCGTCGTGGGCGGTCATAATCTTGGCGTTTCCGCCCGCCGCCACGTTGGGTTTTATCCTGATCGAGCAGGCCACGGTGTTGCCGTAGCGCTGGCCAAATTTTTCGAGAACCACCAAATTGTCTAAGTTAATGATGGACCCCGCCGCCACGGCTTCCTCAATTTCGTGAAACGAAACCCCGCTCGGCGTAAACGTAATCTGGGAGGCATCGTAGCCCGCCAGCAGCCCCAATTTGAGCTCCTGCGGCGACACCACGTCGAGCTCAACGCCGTGCTGGCGCATGAGTGCCAGCACCGACAAATTGGTGAGTGCCTTGGCCGCGTATTTTATTTTTAAGTCCACGTCGGGGAAAGCCGCCCTCAACTGGCCAATTTTTTCGATAATTTTTTCGGAATCGTACACGTACAAGGGAGTTCCAAACTCCTGGCAGATGGCGCTCACGTCGAGCCCCTGAATTTGATACGAATTGTCTTTAAGCTGCATTATTTACCTAATAATGTTGAATGAGTGGGTGATAGAATGATGGACGAGTCCTGTTTGAGTTGGCAAGTTATTGAGAAAATACGAAATTTTATGAAAACTAAGGCAGCAAAGACGCACCCGTCAAAAATAATGATGCTTAGTGGGGTTGGGAACAAACCGAAATGTGGCCTCAAAAATACCCGAACCCACTGGCGAGGTACTGGCGGTTTGTCCAGCCGCAAAAGCGTTGTCGTATTCGAGGGTTTTGGTGTTGTAGTTTAGCCCCACCAGCACGTTGTTTGAGAGCTTATACTGCGCCGACAACTGCAAAAAAGTAATGCGCTGCCGCCGGAGCGACAACCCCAAAGCCACGCGCTCACCAAAACAAACTGTGCCGTTTAGGTCAATGCCAATGGGCTGGTTTTCGATGCTGTACACCAGCGTAGAGGCCAGTAGTTTGGCGGTTGGCGTGAGGTCAAGCAGGTAGCCAGCATTTATAAACAGCGGGCGGCTGTTGGGTATCGGAATGTTTACGCCCCTCAGATTGGTGGTGCGGCGCAGGGCTTCGGGGCGGGCAACGCCCACAAACAACTTGTCGGATTTATAATATACGCCAAAGCCTACGTTGCCAGCGGTGTTGTCGGCGAGGCCACCAAAAAGGGGTAAAAAATCGAGGCTGCCCTGCACGCCAAACGACACTGTTTGGGTTTCCGAAAGTTTGTAGTGGTAGGCCACGCTGCCGTAGATAGCCGTGTTGGCAATCGGACTAAGGCGGTCGTTGAGGGTCATAAACCCGATGCCCACCTTGCCGTTGGCCACCGCTCCGTCCATGGCCAGCGACTGCGAAGTGGGCGTTTGGATGCCCACCCCAAAAAACTGCCGCCTAAACATGGCATTGAGGTGGAAGTCTTGCCTTGTGCCAGCGTAAGCGGGGTTTATGGCCAGCGGGTTCATTAAATACTGCGTTTGGAGGGCTTCCTTTTGGGCAAAAACACCCGCCCCTGAGAGCATCAAAAGCGCACAAAAAAATAGCTTTTTCATTTTTTTAATGTTGAGTGAACGGATGTTTAGATAATAGAATGGTTGACTGATTATAAACTAAAAATATCGATTGCTTGGTTGCAATTGCCCAACATAAGTTTGAGACCGCAATATTAAGTTTATAATTGCTAACAACGAAACCCACCTACCCTCGGTCGTTGGCCATCATCAACACTTGGTGCTCAAAAACCAAGGCCCAGTTAAACGCCTCGCAGCGCCAACGAATGTGAAAAATCGGGTTTGTCGCCCATTTGTAGAGCATGGGGTGCTGGTAGGCGGTGAGCAAACCCGCAATAAAAAAATAAAAATCGGGGTCATTCATTTGTTCAAACGTGGGCATAGCCAAACTCCCATCTGCCAAACCATCGACCCGCTTAGTGAGGTTAATGAGGGCCGTTTGCAGAATAATCTTATCCATCTCGGTGCTGGCTTTTAGGAGTTCGGCGCGGGCATCTTCAATGAGCTTGGCGCGGACTGGCTCGAGGGCTGTTACCTCAAAAGCACCCATCAGTCGGGCCACGTGGTACAAAATAACGGGAGTTCGCGGGTACTGGTGCGCCACCCGAAACGGTGCCGTGCGGTGCCGATCCGATTCAATAACCGAACGCACGTAGGCCAGGCTGTCGGCATCGTGTTGGTTGAGCGGCAGTTTGTTTTCAAACACCCAATACAGCAGGTTGCACAGCACACAAACATCGAACTCGATATACATTTTTTTGCCAAACCACGTCGAGTAGGCCCGTAGAGCTTGGTACTCGGCAAACGTATTTTTTATTTTTTGGGTACTCAAATTGGCGTGTAGCGTTAGCTTGTGCTTGAGCCAGTGGTTTTGCGCAGCCGACGGCTGGGTGGTCAGATAGACCATGGCCGTGTCATCGGTGTCGTCGGGAATTCTAAAATGGTCAAAATGCCTAAACACGTACCCATTCGGGAAATGTTTGGTGGGCTTGGTTTGCCAAAAATTGTACGTTTTTAGTCCGTCTTTGTTCTCGAAGTCAGGATAGTTTTTAGTGGCTCGGTCGGCAATGTGGTCTATCCTGGTTTGCATCGGCGGCGGGAGGTGTTTTTTCAACCGTTGAAGTGTAAACACAATCACTGCCGTAAAAAAAATGGTGCTGTCCTCCCGCGCGTAGCCGAGTGCGGGGTTGCTGCGCGTGGCGGCAAAAGTCCCCTCGGCAAACACCCCACTCCCGTCAAGCTGCAGCCGTTCAATTTTGGCGAGTATGTTTTCTAAGTTACTCAAAATCAGTAATTTAATTTTTTGGCACGAAGTTTGATAGTCAGTATAATAGCAAATCAAATAACCATCACTGACCCTTCTACGAACATGACTTCTACACCTACTTTCTTCCGACCGTTGCTTGCAGCAGTGGTTTTGCTGCTCATTGATTTACCGATTTTTGCCCAAAAAAGTTTCATTCTCTCGCACGTAGATCGGCGCGGCTACCTCAACATTTCGGTGGGGTCTAACCTACCAATGAACGATTTTTTGAGCAAAAACAACGAAGACGTAATGCCCCGCGAAACGATGGTACGCGGCCAGGCGTTTCAGGTTCAGGCAGGATACCGCCTCACGCGCCACTGGGGCGTGGTGGGCTCGCTGACGCACTGCATCAACCCAACCAACACCAACTTAATTTTGCGCCAAGCCGAAGCCGCTGGCTACGGCTCCAATTGGCAAACCAACGCCAAACTTTGGAACTGCACCTCCCTGATGGCGGGCCCCTACGTTACGTTTTCGCCAGGGCGCTGGATGCTCGATGTACGCCTACAGGGAGGCTACGCGTTGGTTCTCAAACCCGAAACAGTCATGAACGGCGACATTTTGAGCCTCCCCATGGAAATAAAAAGCACCAGCGAGGAACGCGGCGGGTTGTCGGCGGGCATTGGCACGAGCATACGCTACAAAGTGGGCCGCAACATAGCCCTGGGCATCCACGCCGACTACGTGGTGACGAAGGCTAAGTTCGAGAACCTACAAAAGGTAGTGACCCTCACCGACATAATGATCTCCGAGCAAATCCAACGCCAGTCCTTCGGCGGATCGCTCAACGTGGGCGCGGGCGTTTGCTTTTTGTTTTAATTCATTTTACAACATAAAGCGACTTACTGAGCGTTTCGGCTTCATTGGTTCGTCGGTCGTAAGAGTCTTGCATTTTCGCCAGAAGCCCGTCCAGCGTTGTATCAACGATCATCAGCGCGAGGTTCTCGGCGCGGAGGAAGCCCTCGTCCACCATTTTTTGGCAGTGGGCAAGCAAATGGTCGTAGAAACCATTCACGTTTAGCACGCCCACCGGGCCGTGAAAAGTTTTGAGCTGAGACCAGGCCAAAATCTCAAAAAGTTCGTCGAGCGTACCATACCCACCTGGCAATGCAATAACTCCGTCCGACAATGCCACCATTTGCGCCTTGCGCTGGTGCATGTTTTCTACGAAGTGAATCTCGGTGAGGGTGGCGTGGGCCACTTCCAACTGCGCCAAAAAGTTGGGAATAATGCCCACCACCTCGCCACCAGCTTCGAGGGCCGCGTCGGCCACCGCGCCCATTAGTCCCAGATTGCCGCCCCCGTAAACGACCTTTATTTGTTTTTTGGCGAGCATCTGGCCAGTTTGGGTGGCAACGCTCAGGTAAAGGGGATTTTTGCCAGGGTTAGAGCCGCAATAAACTACGATTGATTTCATGGTTGAAGTTTTGTGAATTAAAATTTGAGCGACTACGTTTTGCGCCGCCGCAAAGATATAACCGCATTCTTACAAAAGTGAACGTAACCCAAAATACCGCGTCATACCAAAAAACGCACACCTTGGTAGCCGCCCATATTGTCGGGGCGGCCCATCAATTGTGCCGCATTTGACCGTTTGCTCATTTGTTGCACGGGCAATGTTTGGATTTAAAATATTTTTAGTAAGTTTGTATGGTCGAAAGTGGTACTCTAAAAAAGTTGGTGCTTGAGACCCGTCAATCATTCGAAATTAATTTTTCAAATATGATTACCGACATTGAGCAATTAGACCTTACCAAAACCTACACCACTGCCGACTACTTGCAGTGGCGGTTTCAGGAACGCGTCGAATTGATCTGGGGGCAGTTGTTCAAAATGTCGCCCGCTCCCAGTAGTCGGCATCAAATCATTTCGGGTAATTTGTACTATGTACTTGCGGGTCTCTTAAGAAACAAACCTTGTAAAGTTTTCGCGGCACCTTTTGACGTATATTTGCCCACTGAAAACAAAAACACCGTCGTTCAGCCCGATCTTTGCGTGATATGCGATCCCGCTAAGATACAGCACAAGGGCTGTGTAGGCAGTCCAGACTTGGTCATAGAGATACTTTCGCCAGGCAACTCGCGCAAGGAAATGCGCGAAAAGTACGACCTTTACGAAGCATGCGGCGTATTGGAGTACTGGGTGGTTTTTATGGAGGAACAGATCGTGCAACGCTACCAGTCAGACCAGCGAGGCGTTTACCAAGCCCAAAAACCAAACGTAACGGGCGACGTTGTCTCGCCGCTGTGCTTGGCTGGTTTGGGCGTGGCAGTAGAAGAAGTGTTTGAGTGACGCAACGATGATTACAACAGATTTTGTCTAAAAGATGACCGAAGTAGCCGCACATAAACAACGCAAACAACTCGCCAACGTCGAGGAGTTTGAACGCTGGCTTTCCAAAAAGAAGACC
>JAAFKE010000049.1 GCA_013298215.1 Cytophagales bacterium
ACGGTTGTATTTTATACTGTAGTGAAAGTGGTTTTGTGATTTTAAAATCTTAAGAACAGCAGAATCAGGTCTCTATGCACGTTTTTAGAAAACAGTAATCCGAAAACCAATTTCACTCGTGTATAAGTGCGAGAACTTTCAGAAAATTGGGGCTTTTAAGGCCCGTGGTGGCATGAACGCCGCCCTGCGCCTCAGCCAAACCGAACGCCAAAATGGACTGTGTACCCACTCGTCGGGCAACCACGCCCAAGCAGTGGCATTTGCCGCCAGTGTGTTGGGCGTGGCAGCCCACGTGGTGATGCCGCGCACGGCTCCGCAGGTAAAAAAAGATGCCGTTTTAGGCTACGGTGCCACAATTATTGAGTGCGAACCCACCCAAGAGGCCCGCGAAACCACCCTCAAACAGGTTATTGACCAAACTGGCGCGGCCATGATACACCCATACGACGACTATGACGTGGTAGCAGGGCAGGCCACCGCCGCCATGGAACTGATTGAAGACGCAGGCCGAGACGTGGCTTTTGATGTGCTTATGGCTCCCGTCGGTGGCGGTGGCCTGTTGAGCGGAACAGCCTTGGCAACGCATTATTTTTCGCCAGGGTCAGTTGTGATTGCTGGCGAGCCAGCGGGTGCGGCCGATGCCATTTTGTCTTTTAAGAGTGGCCAAATAGAAAAAGCTCCGTTCATTAATACCATCGCCGACGGACTGCTTAGTAGCCTCGGCCACAAAAATTTACCCATTATCAGGCAGCACGTACAAGACATTATTTTGGTGTCGGACCCCGAAATAATTGCGGCCATGCGTCTAATTTGGGAACGGATGAAAATAATCATCGAGCCTTCGTGCGCAGTTCCGTTAGCGGCGGTGCTTAAAAACAAGGCTACCTTTGCGGGCAAAAAAGTGGGTATTATCCTCACGGGCGGCAACGTAGATTTGGGCAAACTACCGTGGTGAGGCCATTAAAGTAAGTGCTTCAAAACAAATTGTTGTACCCCACCTCTACCAAAAAAAGCCCCTCTGCTGGGGCAGATGCCTTGGCTTGGCTTCGGTTTTTAGATTGGAGAATGGCTTCAAAATCGGATTTGCTCAACCTGCCAGTTCCCACCTCAATGAGCGTGCCGACAATGGCACGCACCATGCCGCGCAGAAATCGGTCGGCCTTAATATTGAAAACAATGTCGTGGCCGTTTTGCGCCCAGTAGGCGTATTCAATTTGGCAGTTAAACGTTTTTACATTCGTTTTTACTTTACTAAAGCACTGAAAATCAACGTATTGAACTAACAAAGTTGCGGCTTCGTTCATTTTTTCAAGGTCGAGATCGCCCCGAAAGAAAAAGGCTAAATGCCGCAAAAAGGGATTCTTGCGCGTTGTTATGCGGTATTGGTAGCACCGATGGGTGGCATCGAACCGCGCGTGGATGCTGGGCGCTACCTCAAAAACCTGGCCAACGGCCACGCCAAAGGGCAAGATACCGTTCAGACTCAGTACCAGCATCGCAAGGTTTTGAATGGGCTGTTGGAGGTCGAAGTGCGCAAACTGCTGGCTGGCGTGCACGCCCGTATCGGTGCGGCTGCTGCCAGTGGTTTCGATGGGCTGCCGCAGCACCTTAGAGAGCGCACCGTTGAGAACGGCCTGCACCGATGTGCCATTTTGTTGAACTTGCCAGCCGCAAAAATCAGTTCCGTTGTAAGATAATTCTATGAAATACCGCATGGCCAAAGATACACCAAAACGTAATAAAGGATCGCGAAGTTAAGTTTGTTTTTCAATTTTAGTACGTGGAAATGCGTTTAACAAATATTTGGCGGAACGAACTACAAACGTTCCAATGTAGTAATACTGGGAGACGTTCTGAGTATCAAATACAACCATTATATTGTTTAACAAAGAGCTCTCAATTACAGACATAGTCAATGTGATCGGCCATTAATCCACTCTCAGTGACCGTGTTAATCTCAACCCAAAAGACCCAAAAGCATTCGACCTGAGTTTGTGCCCTATTTTTTGTTAGCGATCCAATTTCTAACGAGTATAAAAAAATATTTTTTTCAGTCCCCAAAAAAACACCGATGCAGTATATTTTAGTTGTCAAATCTTTTTTATTGAAGGCCTTCGCTTTTTTTTTAATTAGTACCGTAGGAGCAGTGGTCGTTCTGAAGTTCGTACCCATCTGGATTACACCTCTTATGGTTGTACGCAAAATAGAGTCAGCATCAGAAAGGAAAAGCACCGAACTATACCACGACTGGACCTCCTACGAAGACATCTCGAAGGAGATGGCCCTGGCTGTGGTATCGTCAGAAGACCAGCTTTTTCCTGCCCATTACGGATTCGATTTCAAGTCGATGTACAACGCTTTTCGCTACAATTGGCGGGGGCGCAAGATCAGAGGCGCGAGCACAATATCACAGCAGGTGGCTAAAAACGTGTTTTTGTGGCACGGGCGCAGCTACGTTCGTAAAGTGGCCGAGGTTTATTTTACCTTTTTAATCGAACTGATCTGGGGCAAGGAGCGGATTTTAGAAGTATACCTCAACGTGGCCGAGACTGGGCCAATGACCTTTGGCGTGGAGGCGGCCGCTCAACGTTACTACCAAAAAAACGCCGCCAATTTGTCGCATGCCGAAGCCGCCCGCATGGCCGCAGTGTTGCCCAATCCGCGCCGATTCCTCGTCGCAAATCCATCGGCTTATGTGCAAGCCCGCACCAACAAGATAGCCAGACAGATGAGAATGTTAGGAAAAAACTACATTTCAGCGCTGTAATTCAACGTCGTTCGTGTATTATTTCAGACCACAGGGCGGTCGTAAACAGCTATGTCCAAGGTTTTGGCACAATAATTGGTACTTGCTCCATTGTGGTATCGAGGCGCACTAATTTGAGATTTTAGGACTAACTAAAATGTAGAAATTGAACATCTTTCGAAAAACAATAGAACAATATTGCCCAAATATAGAATCACAGATGCACAAAATTTTACTACATATTTTAGGGTTGATTATCTCGTTGATGATGGCAGGCCAGACGGCTACCGCACAGCTCAACTGCGGTACGCCTGACCAGACCAGACAAGAGCGTGATGCCCGTGAAAACAAGATATTGCAACTAAAACTAAGGTTGGCCACGGCCAATGTTGCACAGCTCAACGGGGCGATTCGGTACATTCCTCTCAAAGTGTACGTGGTCAGGCAAACCAACGGCACGGGCGGAGTGACCCCAGCCGACCTTAACACTGCCCTTGCCCAGGTGAATGCCTACTATTTGCCGTCGGAGCTGCAATTTTATTTCTGTGCATCACAACCTAATTACATCGACAATTCTACTTTTTTTGATTTCGACAACACCGAAGAGGCGGCAATGTGCGACCCCAACTCAGTAAACAACGCCATCAACGTTTATCTCCCTAACTCCATTTCGTTTGGCAACAATACTTTTTCGGGCTACTCCTACTTTCCGAGCCAATATAATGTCTACAACCGGGTGTTTGTGCAGGCATCCAGCCTGACAGACAACCGAACACTTGCGCACGAATTGGGTCATTATTTCGATTTGCAGCATACTTTTCAGGGCAGCACAGATGCCATTGACACAGAATTGGTGACGCGCGGCACCGGGTCGAACTGCGCAAGCAAAGGAGACCAGCTCTGCGACACCCCAGCCGACCCTTACGGCAAACCCAACGTAACGGTGAGTGGTTGTAATTATACGGGCACGGCCACCGATGCCAACGGCGCCACCTACGCTCCATCGCTCACTAATATCATGTCGTATTTTTACGGTTGTGGAAACACCTTTACGGGCGGCCAACTATTAAGAATGATAGATGGGCACCTAATCCGAACCGCCCCCATCAACGATTACACCCTCAGCTGCTCGCCAGCCGTGCTGGCTGCACCCAATAACTTAGTTAGTGCCATTAGTATGGGGGGCGTGGCACTCAGTTTCGACGACCTCAACAACGAGACTGGCTACATCGTCGAACGTTCGGTGGTGTCGGGTGCGTCTGGGTTTGTGCCATTAGTGGGCTTGGCTCCCAACGTTACTACCTACACCGACAACAGCGTGTCGGCCAATCAAAACTATTATTACCGCGTAAAAGCGAGCAACGCCACCAATGCCTACAGCAATGTAGAAACGCTGAACCCTGGAATGTTCTATTGTTTGCCCCTGTATACCAACCAATGCTCCGATCTCCCAGTGCTGATCGACGATTTTGTTGTAACAGGAACAACCCTAAGCAACCTCAACTCAAATTGCTCGCCCAACAGTTACGGCGATTTTTCGACCCCCGCCCACAACGTCACGGCGGGGTCGAGCTATGCTTTTACGGCGCGAGCTGTGGCCAATGGATCGGGTAGTTATTTTGAGCAACACCTTACCGTCTGGGTCGATTTTAACCAGAATGGAATGTACGAGGCTACCGAGCAGGTTTTTCAGAGTACACCCAGCAACACCATGAACCCAACCGCGACGGGTTCGATTTCGTTTCCAAACACCTTGGCGGCAGGTGTCTACAGAATGCGAGTACGGAGCGTCTTCGCATCATTAGGGCCAGTGAGTAGCCCTTGCACAGAACTCATATACGGCGAAACCGAAGATTACAGCTTCAATGTTGCAAGCACTATCCCACCAACCACCATTTCGACATCAAGTATATCCCAAACAACCTTTTGTGCGGGAGCATCGGTAAATGTAGCTTTTACCACCTCGGGGGCGTTCGGTGCAAGCAATACTTTCAAAGTACAAATGGCAGCTGTGCCAAATGGAACGTTCCTCGACGTGTCAGACCTCAAATCGGCGGGTCCCATTACGGCGTTTATTCCAGCCAACGCTGGCAGTGGGTCATACCAGTTCAGAGTTGTGTCATCGAACCCCGCGCTGAACGGTCAAGTTAGCCCCACCGTCATCACCGTCAATGCCTTACCGAGTGGCCCAGTTGTTTCGGGGGCAGTGGCGTATTGCCAAAACGATACGCCCGTTGCACTCAGCGCCTCGGGAAACAACCTAAAATGGTACGATTCTCTGAATGATGGTACATTTTTGGGCAGCACAGTAGTACCCTCCACGGCGGTGGCGGGTAGCTTTGCTTATTATGCCTCGCAAACGGAAAAAAACTGCGAGGGCAAACGCACCAAACTCACTGTGAACGTAACGGCACGCCCCGCGGCTCCAACCGTAAACACCCCCGTAAACTACACCCAATCCCAAACGCCCACCCAGCTAACAGCCACTGGAAGTGCCCTGCGGTGGTACAGCAGCGCGACGACAACGAGCGGAAGCAATACCGCCCCTACACCCAGCACGGCCATACCAGCAACGGTTTCTTACTGGGTGTCGCAGAGTGTTTCGGGGTGCGAGAGTACACGCTCAAAAATTGACGTAATTGTTGCGCCTATTGGAATTGAACCAGTAGCTGATAACGACGGTGACGGAATATCTAACATAAACGAGGACACGAATTCGTCGGCGGCCAATAAAGATTCGGACGGCGATGGCGTGGCCGACCGCGACGACCTGGACTCAGACAACGACGGCATAAACGATGTGCGCGAAATAGGAGGCACTGATGCCGACGGAGACGGACGGCACGACCTGACTTCCAAAATAACCGTTTTTATAAATACGGATGCCGACAATTGGCCCAATTACTTGGATTTAGACTCTGACAACGACGGATTTGGCGACTTGAAAGAGTCGGGAAACTCGCCGACCGACAACGACGACGATGGTACAGTAGACGGCCCAGACTCTGACAGCGATGGCATTAGAAACTCGGCCGACGCCATTCCTAACACAAAGGGCGACAGAAACGACCCCCTCCCAATAAATACCGACGGCAGCGGAAAGGCAGATTATTGCGACCTCGACAGCGATAACGATGGCATGAACGACATCGAAAAATCTGGTGACACTGATTTTGACCTCAACAACGATGGCATGATTGACAACGCAACCGACCCCGACAATGACGGCATTGCCAACGTGATAGACCGAAAACCAAGCATTTTTGGGGGTATTTCGTGCCGCGTAACTTTTATGTACAACCTCACCATGAAAGTATTTTTGCAGGGGGCATACAACCCCGCAGCAGGGCTAATGCAGGACTCACTTCGCTCAAAAAATTATATCCCTACCACCGAGCCGCACACCAGTTTGGGATTAGTACAAGTGGGAGGAAGCTCGGGCAAAACCATTGCGAGCCCCGCCGTACTATCCAATTTGGGCAACAACTCAATAGTAGATTGGGTACTGGTTGAGTTTAGGGGGCAAGCCGATTCGGTTATTAAAAAAACGGTGGCCGCGCTCGTTCAACGCGACGGCGACCTGGTGGCAACCAACGGCGGCCCGCTGTCTGTACAAGGGCTGGCCGACGTAAACTATTTTGTGGCCGTCAGACACCGAAACCACTTGGGTGTTTGTACCAAAACGGCCATTCCTTTTGTGCAAAACACAGCCCTAAACTTAGACTTTACCGCCATGGCCCCCTCCTTGGTTTATGGTACGTTGGGGCGTTTTCAGTTTAGCAACGGCCGTTATGCCATGTGGGCAGGCGATGTGAATACCGACCGGCGAGTCGTTTTTCAGGGCAGTGGCAACGACCCGCAACGCACCAAGTCAAACAACGATGCTGCAACAGGAAACTTGGCTTTAAAATCACCCAGCTTCGTCTTCAACGGCTACCATTTGGGCGACATTAATATGGATGGCAGGGCTATATTTCAGGGCAATGGCAATGACTCTAATCGAATCTACAACATCGTTACTGGCCACCCTAACAATATTCTGACCTCACCTTCCTTTATTTTGAGGGCGCAAATGCCCCCTCAGTGAGCCAACCCAGACTAAAATATGCCTCAAAAAATCACTTTTTTCGGGGCAATGAAACAAAAAAGCTACTTTGGCGTGTTATAAGTGGGAGAACAAACTGAACAAACAACCATCATGTCACTTAGATTAGGAGATATTGCCCCCGATTTTAAGGCGCAAACCACTCAAGGAGAAATCACTTTTCACGAATGGCTCGGCAACTCGTGGGGGATGCTGTTTTCGCACCCCGCCGATTTTACGCCCGTTTGCACCACCGAACTCGGCAGAACAGCTCTTTTGAAGGGCGAATTTGAAAAAAGAAATGTGAAGGTAATTGCAGTAAGTGTAGACGACCTTGAATCGCACGGCCGCTGGGTACCCGACATCAACGAAGTAAACAACACCGTCGTAAACTTTCCAATCATTGCCGACGGCGACCGCGCTGTGGCTACGCTCTACGACATGATTCACCCAAACGCGAGCGAAAAAACCACCGTTCGGTCGGTGTTTGTGATTGGGCCAGACAAAAAAATAAAACTTACCCTCACCTACCCCGCCTCCACGGGCCGTAATTTCAACGAGCTACTGCGGGTGATCGACTCTTTGCAACTAACAGCCAACCACCAAGTAGCCACGCCCGCCGACTGGCAAAACGGCGACGACGTGATTGTGGTTCCGGCCGTGACGACGGAAGAAGCACTGGCGCGTTTCCCAGAGCTAAACATCGTGAAACCGTATTTGCGCTACACACCCCAACCTGGTAAATAAAACGCCATTGTAGTATATTTGCCCCCAAATGGCGCAAAAAAAATACGATAAAATAGAAACTCGAAAACAACTCCCGTGGTGGATCGTGAACCTGTTGCTGGGCACGATTGCGGCGGGAGTTGTCTTTTATTGGTTTTCGAGCGGCAACAAGTGGCAAAGAATAGAGCGAATCGGCATTAAACTACCCCTCCACTACGACCTCCACGGCATAGACGTGTCGCACCACAACGGGCGCATAAACTGGGAGCAAGTGGCCAAGATGCCGCTCAACGACGACCTGAAAATTAGTTTTGCCTTCATAAAAGCTACCGAAGGAGCCACCCACCTCGACCGACAGTTTGAGCGAAACTGGCAAGCCGCCAAAAAGGCGGGAATATGCCGGGGGGCGTACCATTTCTACTACCCCCACACCCTCTCCGATCTGCAAGCCGAGAGCTTTATAGACCGCGTGAAACTCCAAAAAGGCGACCTACCACCCGTCTTAGACGTGGAGACCGAACACAACCAAAAACCCGACCTGATCGTGCGCGGGATTGCCAACTGGCTCAAAATCGTCGAAAAACACTACGGTCTAAGGCCCATTATCTACACAAACTACAACTTTTACAACCGCTACATAAAAGCCAACTTTGCCGATTACCCAGTCTGGATTGCCGACTACTCCAACGAATCATTTAGTGTCTTCGGGGCGGAGGTGCTATTTTGGCAGCACAACGAAAATGGCTACGTGAACGGCATTCGGGGGCGGGTAGATTACAACGTTTTTACGGGTTCTGGGCAAGAATGGGCAAAACTCCAAAAGCCATAATTATTTCGTGCGAAGGTATTTTTAAACAAAAACGGCCAAAAAGATGTAATTTTGTGGGCAACAGCCAGCGGCTACTCTCCTACCCTTTACATCAATGAAACCACACACCAAAAGATACGTTTTACAAGGCATTTTATTCGTTCTGACCATCATTACCACCACCCTGGCGGGAGCGGAATGGATTTTTGGGCGGCAATTTTTTTACGTATTCATCGACGAGCAGGCCCTAAAAAAGCTCCAGATCACCCTCCCAGACCCCCTCGGCTGGCCCGAATTTATGGCAGGACTCGAGTTTTCGATCCCCTTTTTGGCCATTTTGACGGTACACGAATTTGGCCACTATTTTACGGCTAAGTACCACCACGTTAAGGCCACTTTGCCCTATTATATTCCTTTTTGGTTTGGTCTTTCGCAGACCATCGGTACAATGGGGGCTTTTATTAGGCTCGAATCAGAAATAAAATCACGAAAAAAATTCTTCGATATTGGCATTGCTGGCCCCCTGGCGGGGTTTGTAGTGGCGCTGTTGGTGCTGTGGTACGGCTTTGCAAATTTGCCCACACTCGACTACGTCTTTAAGATCCATCCCGAATACCAAAAATATGGCATGGGCTTTGCCAAAGTGGTGGGCCAACGCCCCATGACTGGCGCAATTGTGCTGGGCGACAATTTACTTTTCAGTTTTTTCAAAACCTACGTGGCCGACCCCACCCGCCTGCCGCCCGCCTTCGAAATGATCCATTATCCGTGGCTACTGGCAGGCTACTTGGCGCTGTTTTTTACCTCCCTCAACCTCATACCAATTGGGCAGTTGGACGGGGGGCACATTCTGTACGGCCTCGTTGGCAAGAGAGCCTCGGCCGTTATCATGCCCATTTTGTTGGTTATTTTTGTGTTTTACGCGGGCTTGGGGTTCTTTACGCCCCAAGATTTTAAGAACGGCACGGCTACGAGCTGGTGGGAGGACGAAAATTTTATTGAACAGATCAGTAAAATGGGTTTTTACGCATACTTTTTGTACTTGTGCTTTTCGCGGGTGAGCAAAAACGTGCAGACGGTGTGGCTTTTGGCGTTGGGGGTTATTGTGGCACAGCTGGCTACGTCCCAGGTTTTCCCTACCTTGGAGGGGTACTCGGGTTTTATGCCTTTCGTGTTTTTGTTGGGCCGTTTTTTGGGGGTTTACCACCCCGACACCGAGCAAGACGACCCCCTCAATTGGCAACGCCAAGCCCTGGGGTGGTTCGCGCTGTTGGTCTTTGTGGTTTGCTTTTGTCCCAAACCGTTTGTAGTACTATAAAATCAAAAATTATTCACCTCCTTAACTCGTCTCTAAGCCATGTTTAACCCTATTATTGGTTTCATTTTTAAGTTGTGTGGCTGGAAGGTAGTCGGCCACGTAGATCCGAATATGCCCAAAGCCATGTGGGTGCTGGCCCCGCACTGGTCGAACTGGGACGTTTTTTTGGGCATCGGTGTGCGGCCAATCGTGAGACTAAGAATTGGCTTTTTGGCCAAAAGTGAGTTGTTTCATTGGTACTCGAGTTGGCTCATTCGGGCGGTTGGTGGATACCCCGTAGATCGTAAAAACGCCAGTAATCTCGTGGATGCGGTAGCCAATATGTTCAAAAAAAGCGAGTCTATGCACATCTCGATTACCCCCGAAGGCACTCGTTCCGACGTTTCTACCATTAAGTCGGGGTTCTACTACATGGCCCTCAAAGCCAACGTGCCGATCTTACTTTGCGGTTTTGAATACCCTACTAAATCGCTCATTTTTTCGGATCCCATCTACCCCACTGGCAACTATGCCCAAGACATGAAACCCATGTACGATTTTTTTCTGACCATAAAAGGCCCTAAGAAAAAATGGCTGCTCGACTACGAACGTACTGGAATTGTGCCAGAATCACGAAAATAACACGCGTGAGAACCATATTAGCACTTTGTGTTTTGTGTGCGTTTGGGGCAGCCGCCCAACAAACGGTGGCCGTGCCCGCCCAAAAATTACCATTTGGCTTCACGAACTACTATTTTTCGGAGGTCGTAGATGCCCGAGCGGCTACCTCGAACGTAGGGCTGGTTTTGGAGGGCGGCCTGCCAGTAGCCTTGCAGATTCGGAACGGGTTGGTCAGAACCCTCAGCGACTGGGCACAAACCACCACCGCACCACCCGACACCGCCCGAATTGCGATCAGGATTAGGGTTGAAGCGTGCAGGATAACCGAACTAAAAAAGGCCGACGGCACCATCGAAGGCAAATTGGTGTTTACGTTGGCCTTTGAGCGCCCCCACGACCAGTCGGCAGTGTTTTTGGTGCGCCTCAGCGGCGGCAGCGCCTTCACGCGTACCGCCACAGTGGCCAACATGGCCGAAACCGTGTTGCGCCAAAGTTTTGCGCATATTTTTGTTGGTTTCAACGATTGGTTTGCGAGCAATTACGGCCTCAATCATAACCTGGTAAAAGGAATAAAGCTCGTTGTACTGCCTGACTACGCCCAAAACGATGCCGCCAAAAACGATACAGTTTTTTTTGCCCGCCGCCGCCCAATTGCCTGGAAAGACTTTCAGGCGGGGGTGCACTTTGGGAGCCGCTACGCCGCCGCCATATACAGCAGCTTTAGTTACGAGGGCAAAAGTAGGGTGCGCCCAGACGGCTATTTGGAAGTGGGTTTTCAAATTAAAACGTTTATGATAAAAAGCTCGTCGTGGACCAAACACACCGACGAAACCGCTTACAGCCTCGCCCACGAACAACTCCACTTCGACATAACGCACCTGATTGCCCAACGATTTAAAGCAAAAGTGAGCGATATGGACTTAAATTGGGAAGACTACAACAGTGAGATGCAGTACCAGTATCTTGAGTTTTTCAGGGAAATGCACAGAGTGCAACTGCAATACGATGCCGATACCAACCACTCGTTGGCGCGCGACCAACAGAGCCTTTGGGCCGCAAAAGTGGCCAGCGAGCTTGAAAAATACGGGATAAAAGACCGATAAATTATTATTTTTGGAAAATCAATGCCCTATTTCTAATTTGGAGGTCATTTAGTACCTCAACGTTTTTGAAAAACTCTATTCAATGGAAAATTCTAAGTTAATACCTCACCCTGGTGAGGCGAGCGGCTTTGCGTCGGCGCAAGCAAAACTCAAAATGGTCGGTTTAAGTTTTATGAACAGGCTCATCAGGATTCAAACCTCAGAAATTAGTCTTTTGCAGGGCAGCGTAAACTACTGCTATTTTTATTTATCCGACGGGCGCAGGCTGATATCGGCCAGAACCCTGAAATATTACAGCGCGGTTTTGTCAGATGGCGAGTTTATCCGAATTCATAAGTCGTATATGCTCAACTTCAAGTATATTCACCACGTTCTCATCGAAACCCAAGAGGTAGAACTAAACAATGGCATGGTTGTGCCGATTGCCCGCCGGCAGTTTCGGCAGGTGCTAAAAAAACTTCAAACGTACCAGTCGTTACTGGATGGTACCGATAAAAACAATGTGGGACTGGTTTGCGCTTAAATGGTTTAGCTGGGATCAACTCCGGGAGTTTCACTGGGCTTCGCCGTATTTTTTATACGGAATCCTGGCCATTCCGATTCTCTTTTGGTTCCGTAGAATCATCGAAGGGCGGTCGAGGCAAAAGCTCCGCGTGGCGTTCATCCACGGCACCATCCCCCGCAGCCTCACGGCTGGTTTCAGACACTTGTTTCCGGTGGTTGTCTCTGCTTTTGTGACCATGATACTGCTGGCCTTGGCGCGTCCGCAGATTATGAGCCAGCGAACCGAAAACACCTCCGAAGGGATCGATATTGTTATTGCCTTGGACGTGTCGGAGTCGATGTCGGAGACCGACCTGCGGCCAAACCGCCTGCAAGCAGCCAAAAAAGTGGCCCAAGCATTTATTGAAAGCCGTTTCCAAGATCGAATCGGGCTGGTGCTTTTTGCTGGCCAAGCCTACACGCTTTGCCCCCTCACAACCGACTACGACCTGCTGGTTTCGTTTCTGGACGAGGTCGATCAAAATACCATCAAAACCACTGGAACGGCCATTGGCACGGCGGTGGGCGTGGGCATAAATCGCCTGCAAGGTTCAGAAAGCACCAGTAAAACCATCATTCTAATTAGCGATGGCGACAACACCGCTGGTAGCTTAGACCCCATAACCGCCGCCCAACTTGCCAGGGCATACGGCATTAAAATTTATACAGTGTTGGTGGGGGTTAGCAATACCTACCGAGCCACCACCGACTCTACTTCTACTTCCGTGGGTACAACCGACGTGGGTATTCTCAAAAATATTGCGTCGGAGACGAACGGACGCTATTTTAACGCCACCGACAACGTTAGCCTACGGGCGACCTTCGACAACATTAACCAATTGGAACGCACCGTACTCAAAAGCCGACGGTACGTCGAGACGCAAGACTATTACAGGGTTTATCTGCACTGGAGCCTTATTTTTCTGGTCTTAATTATGGCCCTCAAAAGTACTTTTATCGTCAATGTTTTAGAAGATTGAAAAACACCCGTCGGATCTGGCCTCAAATGCAGTGAATCAAACCTTTGACTCAGAAAATAAGATTCGCTGATAATCAGACCGTTATAAAAGCGCGTCCGTAATATGTACCTCACCGCAGGCACAATTGCGCGGTTATCTGCTATATTTGGCGCTCAAATAATAGAGTAACCTATGTCTTGGTTTAAACGAAAATCGCCCGGGATCAGCACGCCAACCGAAATGAAACGCGAAGCTCCCGATGGCCTGTGGTACCAGTGCCCCGCTTGCAAGCACATCATGCACACCCGCGAACACAAGCTGAGTGCCTACACGTGTAGTGCCTGCAACTACCACGAAAAAATAGGTTCGGACGCTTATTTTTCGATCTTGTTCGACGACAACCAGTTCACCGAATTAGACTCAAACCTGCGTTCGGCCGATCCGCTCCAGTTTACGGATACCAAAAAATATCCAGCCAGGGTACGCGCCACGATCCAAAAAACGGGCCTAAACGATGCCGTTAGGGTGGCCCACGGGCGCATGGACGGTGTCGAACTAACGATAGCGTGCATGGATTTTAATTTTATCGGCGGATCGATGGGCTCGGTTGTTGGCGAAAAAATAGCCCGGGGCATTACGCACTCCTTGCAGCACAAAATACCATTTTTGATGATTTCGCGCTCGGGTGGTGCGCGTATGATGGAGGCGGGCTTTTCGCTGATGCAGATGGCCAAAACGTCGGCAAAGTTGGCTTTGCTGTCGGAGGCCAAAATACCTTATATCTCTTTGCTAACCGACCCCACCACGGGCGGTGTGACGGCATCTTACGCAATGCTCGGCGATTTTAATATATCCGAACCTGGCGCACTGATCGGCTTTGCGGGGCCGCGCGTCATCAGGGAGACCATCGGAAAAGACCTCCCCAAGGGGTTTCAGAGCGCCGAGTTTGTGTTGGCCCACGGTTTTCTGGACTTCATCGTGGACCGCAAAGACCTAAAAGACAAACTCACCAGCCTACTCAGAATGTTGCAGTAAGGCCCATAAATACTTCAGCTGCAATTTCCTCGGGCTTCAGTGTCGGTATCCTTTCCAAGTACCTCCGTAGCGGTAGTCGGGCAAAGTTTTTGAGTGGTTACAGCAGTTTTCGCAGACAAAAACCCACGCCTTGCCTTTTTGAATCTGTACCCGAAAAAGGGTCGTTTCCTCGATTTTGCAGAGGTGACAAACTTTAGTTTTCATTCAAAGTAGCATCAATAACAGACTTGGTTTTGTTTGTTGTGTCGCCTCCTATTTTTGTTTATAAACCACGCCTTCTTTCATCACAAAACTGACGTTCATCATCAGTTTGGGGTCTTTGAGTGGGTCGCCTTCCACGGCCACGAGGTCGGCGAGTTTGCCTTTTTCGACCGAACCCAGTTGGTCTTTCATGCCCAGCACGTCGGCGGCTACGATGGTGGCCGCTTGGAGGGCTTCCATCATGGGCATTCCGGCTTCGGTCATGTACTCAAATTCTTTGGCATTTTTGCCGTGGCCAAACACGCCCGCGTCGGTGCCAAAGGCAATTTTTACGCCCGCTTTGTAGGCTTTACTGAAAGTGGCTTGGATAAAATCGCCCGTTTCGAGGGCTTTCTTGGCCACAAAAGGGTGATAATACCCCATTATTTTGGCCGAATCGGCCGTAGACTTGCCCGCAATGATGGTTGGCACGAGGTAGGCCCCTTTTTCTTTGAAGAGCGCAATGGCTTTGTCGTCCATAAATGTGCCGTGTTCGATGGTCGTAACGCCCGCCCGAAGCGCGCGTTTCATGCCTTCGGCTCCGTGGGCGTGGGCGGCCACTTTGAAACTATAATCATTGGCCGTTGAGATAATGCCGCGCAGTTCGTCGTCGGTAAATTGCGGGGCGCGGCCATTTTTGGCAATGCTCAACACGCCACCCGTGGCCGTAATTTTTATCCAATCGGCCCCGTCTTTGTAGCGTTGGCGCACGGCTTGGCGGGCTTCTTCTTCGCTGTTGATGACTCCGTTGGTGGCTTCGGCGGGCAGGCTCAAATCGGCGCGAATCCCGTTTGAAGGGTCGCCGTGGCCGCCCGTGGTGGCAATGGTTTTGCCCGCCGTAAAGATGCGTGGCCCCGTTACTTTGCCCTGGTTGATGGCGTTGCGGAGGGCGATGTTCACGCCCGAACCGCCCATGTCGCGCACCGTTGTGAAACCCGCCATGAGCGTAACGTAGGCGTGGCGTTGCGCGTCGTAGGCCACATCGGCGGTGGTTTGGCCAATTCGCCGCGCAAACTGGTCGCGGCTGGTTTCGTTTTCGATGTGTACGTGCATATCAATCAAGCCAGGCATCACTGTTTTGGTTTTTAAGTCTATCACATTGTCGCCCGCTTGCGGACTACCCGTCTGGGGACTACCCGTCTGGGGACTACCCGTCTGGGGACTACCCGTCTGGGGACTTAGGTAGCCATTTTCGATGCCCACAATTCGATTTTTTTCGACGATGACCGTTACTTGCGAGCGGGGCGTTTTGCCGATGCCGTCGATGAGCGTGCCACAATGGAGCAGCGTTTTTTGGGCGAACGTGGCGGTAGAAATGCCAACGAAGGCAATGAGCGCGTAGATTTTTTTCATAAGATTCATAAGGGTGTTACTGGTTTGGCTCTAAAAATACAAAATACTTGGGTTCGAGCGCAACTTTCCACTAAATTTACGCGCCGAAAGGCTGTTTTTCTAATCTATCAACAAAACAACCAAAATATGAAGATCACCGTAGTAGGTGCGGGCGCGGTAGGTGCCACTTGCGCCGACAACATTGCGCGGCGCGCACTGGCAGAGGAAGTTGTGCTGCTCGACATCAAAGAAGGTCTCAGCCAAGGCAAAGGTCTGGATATGTTTCAGACGGCCACCTTGCTGGGCTATGACACAAAAATTACGGGTTCGACCAACGATTACGAAAAAACCAAAGGGTCGGACGTGGTCGTTATCACCTCGGGGATTCCGCGCAAGCCAGGCATGACCCGCGAAGAACTCATTGGCATCAATGCGGGTATTGTGAAGGGCGTGGCCGAGAATATTTTGAAGTACTCGCCCAAGACTATTTTCATTATCGTTTCTAACCCCATGGACACCATGACGTATTTGGCGCTCACGTCGCTGGGGATTCCTAAAAAAAGAATCATTGGCATGGGCGGAATTTTAGACTCCGCCCGCTTCAAGACGTATTTGTCGATGGCCATGGGCGTGTCGCCAAACGACTTGCACGGCATGGTGATCGGTGGCCACGGCGACACCACCATGATTCCGCTCACCAGAATGGCTACATATAATGGCATACCCGTGAGCCGGTTTCTGAACGAAGAGGCCCTCCAAAAAGTGGCCGCCGACACAATGGTGGGCGGTGCAACCCTCACGGGGCTGATCGGAACTTCGGCTTGGTATGCCCCAGGCGCGGCGGTTGCGGTGTTGGTTGAGAGCATTGTGCGCGACCAGAAAAGGATTTTCCCCTGTTCGGTGGCACTCAACGGCGAGTACGGCCAGAAAGACATTTGCCTCGGCGTGCCCGTGGTGGTGGGCCGCAGTGGCTGGGAAAAAATAATTACCCTCCGCATGAGCGATGCCGAAAAAACTGCTTTCGCTAAGTCTGCCGACGCGGTGCGGGCCATGAACAACGTGCTGAGTACTTTGTAAGATTAGTTTTAACCACAAAAAAGCCGCCTCTCACATACCTGATTGGCGGCTTTTTTGTGGCACTGAATTTAATGCAACAACAACTTTAAGTCGCGGGTATTTTAGTAACTTTGACTTTCTAAATCCAACCGTATTTAATGCAAAATGCTATTCAAGTAAACCCACCAGTTGGGGCAATTAAAGCCCAAATTCATTTGGCTTCGTCTAAAAGCGAAAGCAACCGCGCGCAGATTATCAACGCTTTGACTGGTTTCGAGTGCCAACTCCAAAACCTATCGACCGCCCGCGACACCCAAACCATGATGCGCCTGCTGGCCTCCGACGGCCCAACCGCCGACGTGATAGACGCGGGCACAACCATGCGATTTCTGACGGCCTACTTTGCAGCCACTGGCCAGCGCAAAACCATGACCGGAACGCCCCGAATGTGCCAACGCCCCATCGGTATTTTGGTGGATGCCCTCCGAACGCTGGGGGCAAAAGTCACTTACCTGCAAGAAGACGGCTACCCGCCCATTGAGCTGGAAGGTTTTTCTTTCTCGGGTCAGAACCACTTATCCATGCGTGGCGATGTGAGCAGCCAATACATTTCGGCCTTGCTGATGGTGGCTCCTACGCTGCCCAACGGCTTGATTATTAGCCTTTTGGGTGATGTTGGTTCGGTGCCATACATCACCATGACGTTGGAGCAGATGCGGTATTTTGGAATCGAAACCCACGCCGACTGGCAACAAAACACCATCAGCGTTGCGCCCCAAAAATACGTGCCGCGCCCCTACGCAGTGGAGTCCGACTGGTCGGGGGCGAGCTATTGGTTTAGCGTGGTGGCACTGGCGGCAGAGGCCGAAATAGAACTTTTGGGCCTGAAACAAAATTCTTTGCAGGGCGACAGTGCCATTGTGCAGATCATGGACGCGCTCGGCGTGGAGGCTACCTACACGGGGCGCGGGTTTTTATTAACCAAAAAAACAGCGGCCTCGCACCTCACTTGGGACTTTGCCGATTGCCCCGATTTGGCCCAAACCGTGGCCGTTTGTTGCGTAATGAAAGGCATATCGGCCACCTTTACGGGCATTGAGAGCCTCAAAATAAAAGAAACCGACCGCGTGTTGGCCCTCCAAACCGAACTCCAAAAAATTGGCGGCGCACTGCTGGAGGTCATTCCCAACCAAGAGTACCGCGTAGAAAGGCGCAGCGCCCACTTCGAAACGCCCACAATAGATACCTACGACGACCACCGAATGGCAATGGCCTTTGCACCAGTGGGAATGCTTGCGCCCATTGTCATCGACAACCCCGAGGTGGTTGTTAAGTCGTACCCTTCTTTTTGGGACGATCTCCGAACAGTAACCCAACTACTTTAAACCCAAACTATACCCAATGCTCATGCAATTTCTCAGTAGTATTCCGTGGTGGTGTTATCCACTTGTAGGCTTGGTGGTCTTGGCCATTAGGGATGTTTCGCAAAAAAAACACACCGTCCAGCACAACTTCCCCGTGGTGGGGCATTTGCGGTATTTGATCGAAACCGTTGGCCCCGAGTTTAGGCAGTATATTGTGGCCAACAACCGCGAGGAGTTGCCTTTCAACCGCCGGCAGCGTGCGTGGGTGTATGCGTCGTCGAAAAAAGAAAATAACTTTCAGGGTTTTGGCACCGACCAGGACATAAACAGCGCGGGATACGTTTTTATTAAACCCGCCATGTTGCCCCGCCGCCTCGAAAAAAACCACCCCTACCGCGACAATCCTTACGTAGTGCCGTCGGCAAAAACAATTGGGCTGGCGCACAACCGCCAAAAACCGTACCACCCGCGTTCGGTCGTTAATATTTCGGGCATGAGTTTTGGGTCGTTGTCTGGGGCGGCCGTGGAGTCGATGAACAAAGGTGCGGCCAAGTTTGGGTGCTACCAAAACACGGGCGAGGGCAGCTTTACGCCCTACCACAACCACGGTGGCGACGTGGTGATTAACATCGGAACGGCCTACTTTGGGATCAGGGACGACGACGGTAATTTTGTAATGGAAAAACTGGTGGCACTTACCAGCCAAAATCCGTGCATCAAAATGATCGAGCTCAAGTTGTCGCAGGGAGCCAAGCCTGGCAAAGGGGGCGTGCTGCCAGCGGCTAAAATTACCAGAGAAATTGCCGAGATCAGACACCTGCCCATGGGTAAAGATGTCATATCGCCCGCGTCGCATTCGGCATTTACGAACCTGCCCGAGATGATCGATTTCATTGAAAGCATGGCTCACAGTACGGGCCTGCCAGTGGGTATAAAATCGGCGGTGGGCAAATTAGATATGTGGGAAACCCTCTGCGAGCTGATGGTAAAAACGGGCAAGGGCCCCGATTTTATTACGATCGATGGCGGCGAGGGCGGTACGGGCGCGGCACCACCGTCGTTTGCCGACCACGTTTCGCTGCCGTGGGTGTATGGGTTTTCGAGTGTGTATAAAATTTTTCAAAAACACGGCCTCACCGATAAAATAACCTTCATTGGGTCGGGCAAACTGGGGCTGCCCGACACCGCCGTGATGGCCTTTGCCATGGGGGCCGACATCGTGAACGTGGGCCGCGAGGCGATGCTGTCGATCGGGTGCATTCAAGCGCAGGTTTGCCACACCAACCGCTGCCCAACGGGCGTGGCCTCGCAAAACAAGTGGTTGCAGTCGGGCATCGACCCCGCCCTCAAAAGCGAGCGTTGCTACAACTACCTCAAAACGCTCGCCAAAGAAATTGTTGAGATTACCATTGCCTGCGGTTACGAACACCCATCAGAGTTTACAATGGACGACGTGGACGTGGCCATGGGCGACAACAACCGCACGCAATCGTTGCGGCTCACATACGGCTACCAAAAAGACCAAGTGCCCTACGCGGGCATCGAAAACCTGCTGACAGCCAAGTATTTGGGAGGGGATCAGGCCAATAGGGTTGCTGCGCATAAAATTTAACTGATGCGTCAAAATTTGAACAAAGGGTCTATAAAATGACCACGGACGAAATTACGAACGAGGTTAAGGCAGTGAGATAAAATGCACAAAATCGCTACTTACACCAACGATTAGGTATTGCCGAAGGCGGGGCTTTTAGTGCAAAAGTTCAGTGCCCTTGTCAGTGGCCTTGTCAGTGTCTTCACTGACAAGGCCACTGACAAGTAAAATCGTAAGCATATCGTTGCCAGTGACGACACAAGCAACGGCTTTTTCGCATCACCCTAAACTGTAAAAGCATTAGTTTGGGTAAAAAAAGGGTAGCGTTTGCTTTATTGTTAGCAGTAATGCTGTGGACGACACAGCGAACAGACGAGAAAAAGTAAAATGAAATTCAACTTTATAGAACCTACGGCTTTGTTGCAACGAAGGGGTTAATTTGAAAAAATGGGGTTGTTAGGTTAGCTTTGTAGCGACAAAACTATAAAAGCAAATGGAAACCATTCAGTTAACAACCCCCAGCAAAGATACTTATAAATTAAAAAATTGGAAAGCTTACAACCAATCTTTATGTAATCGTGGTCGTCTTACGATTTGGATTTGTCCTCCCTCCGAATAGCGTAACCATTTAAAATTGGAGAAAAAGTATTAATTTCCCAAACTTTTAAACGGTAAAAAAATGAAGTCAAGTAAATTTAATGAAACGCAAATTGTTTCAATTTTGA
>JAAFKE010000005.1 GCA_013298215.1 Cytophagales bacterium
CAGGTGACCTAATAATTGCTAAAAGACAAAAAGAAAAAGCGATGTCTTGGTCGGAAAAAGGGTCAAATGCACTCGCGGTGCTGACCGCAATGTACAAAAACCGTGCAACGGAAAATTTACACTAACCATTTTTTTAGCGTATTTTACCGAACGGGGCTTGGTGTTGGCGTAAAATTTGAAATTCGTCCGCCGCCCATTATTGAGCAAAGGTATGGGTTTATTGCCAGTGTTTCACGGTGTTTTAAAACCCGATTTGCACCCGCAAGCCACGGGTAAGGTTGCGATTAAAAAAGCCGTTGAAATAAACTTCGGGCTGAATCTTGACAATACCCCGCGCGACTACGGTTATTGAAAAGTTCCAGGTATTGGGTTCAAAAATATCGCCGCTACGGGACACCACGCGCCCCAAGTAAATTCCAAACAACACGCGGTCGGTATCAACTGTTCCCGTTGTACCTTCCTTAGAATCATAGAACGTAACGCCCGCCTGCAACACGCTGTTTCTGTGGGGAGTCCAGCGACCCGTTTGCGCGTCTTGGTTTGCCCAAGACATAGCCCGCCAACCTAACGTGTAACCCATGTTATGGTACTTGGTAGGCACAATTGATAATTCGATTTGTGAATTTGGCACCAACTGATTTCTAAAAACACCCACTCCAAAAGTTACATTTAAAGCAAAAAAAGGGGAAAGGCGTTTGGAAGCTCTTGTGAATCGCTCTACCAAAGAATCACCGTTAGGCTTGGCATTTTTGGCCAAATAAATAAACTGATATTTCTCACTCATCAAATCATAACGACGATATGCTTTGGTTTTCTCTGTAATATGTCTCAGGTGCTGGTTGAGGTTATTACTTTCCCGTATTTTCTCGAGGTTATCAATGTTATTGACAATAAATTTTACTGATAACTCTCTGTTTTTTCGCTCTCCCCCACTCTTATTATAATTCGACGAATCGGAATTGATAAAGTTTATCAGCATTGTATCTTGCAAATACTTTATTTGGGCGGGTTGTGGTAAGTCCTTATGAAATTGAAAACGCTGCATCGTTGCACTCGTTTCAGTAAATGTAAGTCTGCGCTGTCCGTCGGGCAAAAATTGATAGTCAAAAGACTTCGCATTCGTGTTTTCGGTTAAAGTAGGTTTGATAACGGCATAATCAATTAAAAAAGCCCGAACGACCGAGTCGAGGTTTTGAATTTCTTGAAGGTCTTTTAAATAGCGCGTACTGATAATCATACGCTCATTATTTCCCAACTCAATTTGATAGCAAGAAAGCGAACGCTCGAATTTCATAGGAGCAAACGTTTGGGCAAAGGCGTGGCCGAAGATGCCCATTGAGAGCACCGCAATCAGAAGAGATTTCATGATGTTTGGGTGTTTAGAAAGTTATTGGATTGATTTTGAAGGTTTGTTTTTGAGCCACGTTAGCAGCGTGTTTTCGGAGGGCTGTTCGGTCTTTTTTCGCCAATTGACGACAATAAAACCATTATTTCCAGTCTCCTTTTCTAAGGCCACGGCTACTTCGGCGCGTTGGTAGTTGCCCAGTTCGTTGGCGTGCACGATTTTAAATTTAGGCTTGGCTTTCGGGCTAACGCGGGCAATCGTTTTTTGAACTTCTGGTATAACAGACTCATTGCTAACAACTTGAACCAACTCTTCGGGCCTTTCTTTGTTAATTTGGGTTGGCTGGTCAATCGCAAAATCGCTACTTTCAGCTACCAATACGGGCGAAGGGGCATTTTCTACACTCGGCTTGGTCTTCGTGTGGTTGAGTCGTTGGGTTTTCAAAGCCGCAGATAATTTCGGCACTTCGGCTGGCGGCATTGGATCCGTTTTTGCAATCTGGTTTTTTGGCGTAAATACCTTTTTGTTTTCTTTTATTTTTGCCAAAGTCAAGGCTGGCTCGGGTTGGCTTTGCCACCAAATCGCGCCCACCAAGCCAGCTACCAACGCCGCCGCGTATGGCCACCAAACTGCTTTTTTGCGCGCTGGGGCGGTGTGCAGCTGCGTTTGGAGTTGCTGCCAAAGTTCGGCTTGCCGAAAAGCAACGGGCGCGTCGTCAAGGCTATTTAATGCCTGCCGCGCCCGTTCGTCAAATTCCTCCTGCTTGTTCATAGCCTCGGTTTTTTAGTTTTTGTTGCAACATGGCCCGCGCCTTACTCAATTGCGATTTGGAAGTTCCCGCGCTGATGCTCAATTGGTTGGCAATTTCTTCGTGCGTGTAGCCCTCCACCACATACAAATTAAAAACGGTGCGATAACCCGTTGGCAATTCTAAAATGGCCGCGTAAATGGCCTCGGCATCTAAATCAGAACGCGGCGCTTCGGCACTTATCCATTCGTCGGCCTCGCTGTTTTCTACAAAAACGGGCAGCGATTTTTGCCGCCGCAGGTGCATGAGCGCTTCATTAACCATGATGCGTTTGAGCCACACTTCCAAACTATTGTCGTCGCGATACTCAAAGGCGTTTAGTCCCCGAAAAAATTTCAAAAAGCCGTTCATCAGCACTTCCTCGGCCTCCTGCTGGTGCCGCACGTAGCGCATGCAAAGCCGAAAGAGCCGATTGGCAAAGGCTTCGTACAACCGATTTTGGGCAAATCGGTTTCCCTGCTGGCACATCTCAATTACGTTTTGCCAATGCTTCACTTTTGTGGTTTTGGTTGCGTTTCAAAGTTAGAAATGCCGAAACAAAAAGAAAGGTTGCCTGGGGGTTGAAAAAAAAATAGCCGTTCCACTTTTTTAAAAAGTGGAACGGCTAACTTACTACCGTCGGTTCTGTGAATGTCAGCTACCTACTAATCGTTATCCTTTTCCCCGTTCTCGCTGCCTCATAAATCGCTTCGAGGACTTTCATATCTTTTAGTCCTTCTTCGCCAGTAATGTGGCTCGGCAGTGGCTCGTTTGCCAAAATCACTTTCCCAATCTCGTCCATTTGCTGTTTTTGTTGGTCAATATCTGGAAAACTCAACTCACCTTTACTGGTTCTTCCCCTAAATGGCCCATAACTTACGGCTGGACTCAACTCAAAAAAACCATCATCAGCAGAAGCATAAAATCGGTCTATACCGCCGTTGTAAGTGGCGGTTGAAGTACTGATAGCCCCACTCGGAAACTCCAATTGCCACGTGATAGCGGTTTCTACTTCCAATTTTTGGGTTTTATCAATCGCTGGGCCAAACTGGGCCGTTACCGCAATCGGCTCTTCGCCCAAAACATATCTGCAACTCTGCACACAATACACGCCCAAATTCATGAGCGGCCCACCGCCTGACAATGCCCTTTGAAAATGCCAATCTTTTGGATTTTTATCAATCTGATACCCCAAAGACACTTCAATGAGTCGAACCTGTCCAAAAACTTTTTCTTGCCCCAATCTTTTGATTTCGAGGTGATAAGGCTCAAAATGCAACCGATAGCCCATTGCCAACTGTACGCCCGCGTCTTTACAGGCTTGTATCATTTCTTCGCAGTCTTTGGCCGTCAGCGCCATTGGTTTTTCCACAATGACGTGCTTGCCCGCCTTTGCCGCTCTGATGGCGTACTCTTTGTGAAGGCCGTTTGGCACAATTACATAAACCACGTCAATGTCTTTATTCTTGGCTATTTCGTCAAGATTTTGGTAGTTATAAATATTTGGGGGGGCAATGTCGTATTTCTTACCCCAACTTTCGGCCTTGCTGGGCGTACCCGTAATGAGGCCAGCCAGTTTGCAATATTGAGAACTTTGCAAAGCATCTGCCATGAAGCCCGCATAACGCCCCAAACCACAAAGGGCAACATTCAGTCTTTTGCCCTCAAATGGTTGTTGGTTGGCTTGTAGTGAATCCATTGGCAACGCCGAGGCGGTTATTCCAATGCTCATTTTCTGCAAAAATGTACGTCGGCTTTGTAGGTTTTTGTTCACGAGCATTTTTATAATCTGCTTGGTTTATCAAAATATTGCTCACCCACAACGCCTCAAATTCCTTTAAATTGTGCGACGAAAACGCAAATTTGCGTACTAATCACGCTTTGCCAATTATTCATTTCTGGGCGTAGTAGGCGAACGCTTCTTTTGAAAGGAAGCATTCGTTTTAAGCGTTTTTTTTATAGTTTATCAAAAATTTCTGATGTCTAAGGAACATAAAATAAATGAGTAGTTGGATTTTCAATTATAAATAGCTGACCATCAGGCATTATTCAATCACTGCGCGGGCGGCCCCGTCGGTAATTCAAAACTCATTCCTAAAAACGGGAACAATCGATTGTTTTTGTGTTCATAACGGGTAGGTTTTCGCCAAGCAACACTCGCCATGGTCTTGTCTCTTTTTTAAAATCTTGTTTCAAAGAATCTAAAAGCACCAAAACTTACTCCTCTGCCACGTAGCCGAAGTCAGAGCAAGAAAGCGGTGCAAGAAGCGCGGCCGAATTTCTAAACGTTTAGGTACTTTTATTGGTGGCTCGGCCAAACGCTCAAACAATAAACGTAGGTCACCAATATACAGCGACTTACACTTCAACGAGAAGTCTATTTCAAAAATAGGACGTTAGCTCAAAATTTTGCGTCCGTAAAAATATGTTTCATTCTAAATTTGCCTTTGATAACTCGGTCTTTGATGTTGGGGTCATTTTGTTTGTTGTCTCCACCAAAAACCTTCACATTAAACGTCCCTGTAATGATTCTGCCATCGGTAATTCTTTCGCTTTTGGTTATTACAATTGCATCAGGAACTGGCGTTGAAGTAGCAGCATCACCCGTGTCGAAACTGTTGAAAGCGTAATTTTTTTCGGGATAATTTTGCAACGAAACACTCCCCTGGGTGATTTGCTCATCATAATCAGTTGAGCCCGAAGGCGTCGAAGAGGGCTTTGTCATGTCGGCGGTTGTGGTGAGCGTTACAGCAATTTTACCATAGCCACCACCCGCAAAAATCTTGAAAGTTGGCTTCTTCAAGGCAGTATTGTAAGAACTCGAAACATCATCTGGAGTAAAACTCATTTCTTTACCATCAACGGTAAAAGTGAAATAAAAATCTGCGTTTGCGGCAGCTACGTTTTGGGTTTGAGTAGTGCTTTGGGTATTTTCTTCCGTTTTTCCATAGCAACTCAAAAAAGCCAAGATAAGTACACAGAAGTTAATGTTGGTCATTAAGCAATTTTTCATGTGATTCTTTGTGTTTAGTTGGTTTTGTCAAAAATTAAACGGCGAGCAAGTATTGAAACGCTATTTCACTTATTATATTTCTTGCAAAAATACAAGCTTTTGGCAATCAACTATTTATACTAAAACATGAACCATATATTATGGCTTTTCTAACCCTGTTGCTATGCCACTCGATGGTTTGAGTGCGGCCAAATTTCTAAACATTTAGGTACTTTTATTGGTAGCTCGACCAAACGCTCAGGCAATAAACGTAAGTCGCTAAAAATCAGAGAAAGGCAGGTCTATTTCTGCCATAATTTATTGTATTTCGAGTGTCGCTCAAATAGTAGAGCGAAAGTTAAAACCATCAATTTAATTGTTTTTTCTACTACATATTTTGCAAAAAAACCACCAGCTTTTCAACTGCGCGAGCGCGGTGGCTGACGGTACTTTTTTGGTCGAGGGTCATCTCGGCAAACGTAGTGTTGTAGCCGTCTGGCACAAAAACCGAATCGTACCCAAAACCCATACTACCACGCTGTTTTTCAATAATTTGCCCCCGAACAATGCCTTCAAATTGGTGCACAACGCCGTTCAAAATAAGGGTAATGACGGCCTTAAACTGCGCACTTCGGTTGGTATGGTGGCGCAGATTACCGAGCAGGAGGTCAATATTGTCCTGGCTATTTTTGTGTTCGCCAGCGTAGCGCGCCGACACCACCCCAGGTGCACCGTCCAGTGCCGCCACCTCCAGCCCAGTATCGTCGGCAAAACAATCGACGCCGTAGTGCTCGAACACGTACTGGGCTTTGAGCAACGAGTTTGCCTCGAGGGTGTCGCCCGTTTCGGGAATGTCTACGTGGCAGCCGATCTGCGTGAGGGTTTGTATTTGAAGAGGTGGCCCCAGCAGAGCGGCCACCTCTTCGGCTTTGTGTGCGTTGTTGGTTGCAAAACAGAGCTTCATTTCGGAATTTTTAGTTCAAAAATTCGTAGACGCCCGCCACACCCTGGCCGCCGCCCACGCAGGCCGACACCATGCCGTACTTCTGGTCGCGGCGGCGCATTTCGTTCCAAAGCTGCACCGACAACCGCGCCCCCGTCGAACCCAGGGCGTGCCCCAGCGCAATGGCACCGCCGTTGTGGTTTATCTTCGACCGATCGAGCCCCAGTTCTTGGATCACGGCCAAAGACTGCGCCGCAAAGGCTTCGTTGAGTTCGATCTGGTCGATGTCGGCGATGCGCAGACCCGCCTGTTTGAGGGCAATCGGAATGGCAGCCACTGGCCCAATGCCCATGATGCGCGGCTCCACGCCAGCGCTGGCGTAGGCCATCATGCGGGCAATGGGCTTAAGACCGAGTTGGTTCACCATGCGCTCCGACATAACCACGGCAAAGGCCGCACCGTCGGAGGTTTGCGACGAATTACCCGCCGTCACCGAGCCGCCCGCCGCAAAAACGGGCCTCAACTTGGCCAGTGCCTCCACCTTCGTGTCGGCGCGGGGACCTTCGTCTTTGGCCATCGTATATTCCTTATTTTTTTTCTTACCCGCCTCGGCATCAAAATAGGTTTCTTTTACGAGGTAGGGCACAATTTCGGCATCAAATTTACCGTCGGCTTGGGCGGCAAGGGCTTTTTGGTGCGACTCAAAAGCAAATTCATCCTGCGCTTCCCGGCTAATTTTGAACTGCTGCGCCACTTGCTCGGCGGTGAGGCCCATGCCCACGTAATAGTCGCCGTGGTTTTTGGCAATGTCATAATTAAGGGCTGTTTTCCAGCCCGTCACTGGCACCATCGACATAGATTCTACGCCGCCCGCCACGATACAGTCGGCAATGCCCGCGTGAATTTTGGCCGCAGCAATGGCAATGGCCTCCAAACCCGAGCCGCAATAGCGGTTTATGGTAAAACCTGGCACCGATTTAGGGAGCGACAGCAGGGCAATGAAACGGGCAATTTGCATTCCTTGTTCGGCCTCGGGAACGGCATTGCCCACAATCAGGTCGTCCACTTGGGCGGGGTCGAGTTGCGGAATTTGCGCCAAGGTATGTTTAATAACGGCGGCGGCCAAGTCGTCGGGGCGGGTGAAACGAAACCCACCTTTGGGGGCTTTACCAACCGCCGAGCGGTAACCAGCTACGATGTAAGCATTCATGCTAATTTGATTTTTGAGTTGTGAAGTTCTGAATTTTAGGGCAATATACGCAAAAACAAAAAAGGCCAGCTCATAAGAACTGACCTTTTGGCAAAAGTAGGATTGGTTTACGCCTAAACGGCCATTCCTTTGGCGCGTGCTTCTTTCAGCACCACCTCAATACCTTTTTTGTTGATTGTCCGCATCACCGACGTGGCCACTTTCAGGGTGATCCATTTGTCTTCTGATGGTACATAGAAGCGTTGCTTTTGCAGGTTTGGATAAAACTTGCGCTTCGTATGGTTATTGGCGTGGGATACGTTGAAACCAGTTGCCGTTCTTTTTCCTGATATTTGACAAACCTTTGCCATAATTGCCTTGTATTAGTATTTCGTTAATAAATTTCAAAATGAGGGTGCAAAGGTGCGCAAAAAATACGGGAATCACAAAATTGTACCGAAAAATAAAAACTAAGCCGTATTTTTTGCCAATTAGGGGCAAATTCGCTTATTTTGTGTTCCAAGTTAATAGCTGATTCGTTGAGCCAAAAAAAACTTTTCAATACAAAAGACCTCGCCGCGTACTTTCTGGTAGCGGGTGCGGGCGTGGTTGTTCAGTATATTGCGGGGAGTTTTGCGGCAGATTATTGGGGCTTAGACTTCGAGTCGTCGGTTAGTTTTGGGTATGCTGTCTCATTTTTTGTGGGTTTCGCGCTCACCAAATACTTTGCTTTCGATGTGCGCAACACCCAGCAGACGCGCCGCGAAATGGTCAAGTTTGTGATGGTTGCCACACTGTCGGGCTTCATCACGGTGGGCGTGTCGAGCGTAGCCAAAGACGTGATCGGCTCATTTGTTAGACCCACCATTTTCGAGATTCCACTCTCGATTATTCCCCCCAAAATGAGGCAGATCGACATCAACCGAACTTTGGCGTTGCTGGTAGGCGTTGGCTTTAGTTTCATAAACAATTTTGTGTTGCACAAAACCTTTACCTTCCGCAGCACTGGTTTCTACGATCGGCTGAAGACCTACCTGAAATAACTCCCATTTTGCTGCCCACACTGCGAGCTTACAGCACCCACAAGACCTGTCGGGTTTATTAGTGTGTCCCAAGCGACTGTATGACATGGTTTTTATTTTCTACGGAAAAAACCACACTACCACCAATTGTGTATATTACAACACGAACTGATACGGCAATTGAGCCGCCGCGCATTGCAAGTGGCTGGTGTTTCGGAGGCCGCCCGTGCGGACCCGCCCTCAGTTAGCGTGACAAATATCTATAAAGCACTAATAATCAGCAGATTAATTTTTATATAAACTTAAAAACTAAAATTTTACACCCACTCACATGACAAATTATTACAATTCCGAAGACCTCAAAAAGTTTGGTAAAATTGGCGAGTTTGGAGCCAAAGACATGGCCGCCGATTTTTTCAAATACTACGGCGGCGTGTTTGCCGATGGTGCGCTGTCGGGCCGCGAAAAAGCGTTGATTGCCTTGGCCGTGTCGCACGTTTTGAAATGCCCCTACTGCATTGATGCCTACACCAGTACAACCCTCGAAAAAGGCTGTTCGGAAGACGAAATGATGGAGGCCGTACACGTGGGAGCGGTTATGGCGGCGGGCGTTACGCTCGTGCACAGCACCCAAATGATAAACAAGGCCAAAGAACTGATGATGTAGTTGAATGTCGAGGCATACACCCTTTCGCCATGCTAACTGCCCACCACACCCAGACAATGAACCCAGTAAAATCTCTCAAAGCCCTCAAACACGCACTTGGCGACAGCGGCTACCAAATCCAAGTATTGAACGACCACGACAAACTGGGGCGGCACTTGCCGCTGTTTCGAGAAAAAATTGCGCCGTTTGGCCTGTTTCCGCTCAAACCCACGCAAATTGACATCTTTCAGGTGAATGTGGGCAAGATGTGCAACCAAGTTTGTAGCCATTGCCACGTGGACGCTGGCCCCGACCGCAAAGAAATAATGACCCAAGAAACGATGCAAGAATGCCTTGACGTGTTGAGAAAACACAAGTTCAAGACCATTGACCTCACGGGCGGCGCACCCGAAATGAACAATAATTTTAGGTGGTTTATTGAGGGCATCAGGGCCATTGACTCGGAGATTAAGATTATTGTGCGCTGTAACCTCACGATTATTTTGGCCAACAAAAATTACCACGACTTGCCCGAGTTTTTCAAGCAACACCGCATCGAGGTCGTGTCGTCGTTGCCGTTTTATACGGCCAGCCGCACCGACTCGCAGCGCGGAAATGGTGTTTTTGAGGATTCGATAAAAGCCTTGCAGATGCTCAACGCCATGGGATACGGCCAAGAAGGCTCCGGCTTAACGCTCAATTTGGTCTATAACCCAGCGGGGGCTTTTTTGCCGAGCGGCCAAGACGGATTGGAAAAAGAGTTCAAAAAAGCCTTGAAAACCAAATATGGCATTCATTTCAACAGCTTGTTTTGCATTACCAACATTCCCATTAGCCGCTTTTTAGACTACTTACTGGTGAGCGGTAACTACGGCGAATACATGGAAAAACTGGTAAACGCCTTCAACCCAACCGCCGCCAGCAACGTGATGTGCCGCAACACGCTCTCGATTGGCTGGGACGGCTTTTTGTTCGACTGCGACTTTAACCAAATGCTCGACCTCAAAGTGTTGGGGCGGTCGCAGCACCTGCGGGAGTTTGATATGTCGGAACTGACGAACAGAAAAATTAGCATCAATCAGCACTGTTATGGCTGTACGGCGGGCGCGGGCAGCAGTTGCGGCGGAGAAGTAGCCTAAATAGATGAGTAAGTGTATTTTATTTATGGCATGACTGGCAATAAAATTCTGATTATCAAAGATTTACGCTAACTTATCCCGTAAATATTTGTCAGTTATTTACGCTCCAGTATTTAAAAAATAAAGAAACGGACAAGTATTCGATCCCATTCACCTCTGGTTGGAGCACTTTTTGGGATTAGTTGGTGTGGTTCACAATTGCACAGCTCAATCTCGGTGTAGCCACTACCGAACCACTGCAAGTTTGCCCGCCAGGCTCTCAGAGCCATCTTGGTTTACCACCAAAATAAGATAAACGCCCGTCTGGGCGCGGTTGCCTTGGTAGTCGGTTAAGTTCCAGGTGGCAGTGCCGCCCTGCGAGCGGGTTTCGTGAACGAGCCGTCCCGTGATGTCGGTAATTTTTACGTTACAGTCTGTCGTGAGGCCTTTGATAGCCACCGATCCCGTAAAATTTGGCCGCACGGGGTTTGGGTATACCTGTATGTCGGAGAGGGCTTGGCTGGGGGCCGACGCATCGCCGCCGTAAGAAACCAGGCCACGCGGTGTAGCCACAAAAACCTGACCTGAGCTGGGCAACACCGCCACGTCGGTTATAACATCGGTGGGTAGTGGACTGTTGGCCACGGTAAAGTTTTGGAGCAGTTCAGTACCATTCTCGTTGAACAAAAACAGCCCGTTGCGCGTCCCGATCCATTTGCGGTTGCCAGCATCAACGGCAATGGTGGTACAAACTTCGTTTCGGAGCAAGAATCCTGTGCCAAAAACGGGCCAAAACGCATCGGGGCGGCGGGTGGCAAAGACCTGCGCGGGGTTATCGAAAACGGCCACGCCACTGTTGGTAGCCAGCCAAACGCGCCCGTCGGCATCCACCACAAAATCGTTCACCACGGCGTTTGGCAGGTTTCCCGATCCCTGCCCCGTTCCTAAAAATAGTGTGCGGAGGGTTGCGCTGGTGGCATCGCAAACCAAGAGGCCGCCCGCTTGCAGGCGCAGCCATTGGTAGTTGGTTTGGCTGTTTTGGGTTATTAATACATCGGCAACACTGCCCACCCCGAGCGGAAACGCGCCCGAGTTTGCCTTGGCATTCAGAAACAAGGTAGCTTCGCCAAAGCGAGCATCGGCCACCGACCACAAGCTGGCGGCGCGGTCGGTGGCCAAGCCAGTGAGGCGGGCGCGTTGGGTGGCGGGCGTGTTGGCCGCCGCCGTTGTTAGGCTGCCGTCGGGCATCAGTTGCCAAAGTCCGCTGCCGTAGTTGCTAAGGTATATTTTATTATCAGAGGCACTAAAAACCGCGCCCGAAAACGACCCCGTGGCGGTACTCGTAGCCGTTTTCCAGGTATTTGCGTCGTAGTAGTCGAGGGTGGCGTTGGATTCGGTGGTGTTTTCTTTGAGCGCCATCAACCGATCTGCGTGGGCGTACAACCGCCGAAAGACATCGGTCGAGGGGCCGTTTGGGGTGTCGGTTTGGAGGTTATTCCCCGTTTTTGCCGACAATAAACCAGTGCCCGCGTCGGCAATGTACCACGTTCCGTCCTCGGCTTGGGTGGCTTCTTGGGGCTGGGTTATTTGGGGCGAACTGAAAACGATTCCGTCGGTGGTTCGGAGTTGCTGAGTGGTGCCAATGGCAAGGCTGTTGGGTAGTTCGTTGAGCTGCAAAAAAGCGGAGGTGGTGGCAAAGGCGGTTTCAAATCGCCCGCGTTCGTATCTTACTACCCCCACCCCGCGCAAGGCTAAAAAAAGTGTATTTTTAAAAGCCGCTACGCCCGCCACGCCCGCGTTTGAAGGCAGCGACAGTGGTGTCCAGTTGCCAAAAAACTGCAGATTAACGTTGGAGGCAAAACGAGCCGCCAACACCGAGCCAGGCGTTGAGATATACAGACTGTCGTTGGCAAATGCCGTAGCTAATGCCCTGATTGGCAGCCCGTTTGTGCCAATGTTTCTGATGGTAGACCTTATTTCTTGCCTGATTAAATCAAAAACCACAACCCCAAAATCGCAGGACAGGTAGGCGTTCGACTGGTTGATGTTGATGTGGTTTATGCGCCG
This sequence comes from Cytophagales bacterium, assembly GCA_013298215.1. Lineage (GTDB taxonomy): Bacteria > Bacteroidota > Bacteroidia > Cytophagales > Spirosomataceae > JAAFKE01. Next base: position 12,110 of record JAAFKE010000005.1, read on the forward strand.
ACTACCCTCTATTTGGGGCGCGTTTTTGATGGCCGCAAAATTATCAATTTTTTCGGGTGCGCCCGATGGCGTTAGTTTTAGAAGGTCTAAGTTGCCGCTTTCGTAGGCAATTAAAAGCGTGTTTTGCAGCGGTTCGTACTTAATACGGCTAATGGAGGTCTCGCTGAGGCCGTCTTTGGAGTCTAAAAGTACCGTTTTATTTTCGGAACGTTTGCGGTAAAAAAAACCATTTTTGGTGGCGCAATACACGTAGTCTTTGGCCGCAGCCACACTCTGCGCCGACGCATAATTGAAATGCGTTTGCCACTGGCCAATTGGCTGGGCAAATGCAGCTTGGGCGCGTAGGCACAAAAAAGCCAAAACGACCGAACCCTTTATTATTCCGTTCCCAAATTTTCGATCATAATTCATACGACCCGCTTTGATGTTGCTCGACGGCGTGGGGACTGGTGTGCTCGGCCAGGTTGTAGCAGCGTCGGCAGCGGGCTTCGTAGGCGTTGGTTTCGCCGAGCAGCACGCGCTCCGTGGAGGCTGCGGTGCGGTATGAGTAGGAAGCAATGTCGCCGCAGACCACGCAAATGGCGTGTACTTTGGTCACGTATTCGGCTACGGCCAGCAGCTGGGGCATCGATCCGAAGGGCTTGCCGAGGAAGTCCATGTCCAAACCCGCCACGATCACGCGTTTGCCAGCCGTGGCCAGTTTCACGCACACATCCACCAAGGCGGTGTCAAAAAACTGGGCTTCGTCAATGCCCACCACGTCGCAGTTGCCCGCCAACAGCAAAATTTCTTCGGCGGCCTGCACGGGCGTAGATCGAATGGCGTTTTGGTTGTGCGACACAATGTTGGTTTCGTTGTAGCGGGTGTCGATGCTTGGTTTGAAAATCTCGACCCGCAAACGCGCTATTTTAGCGCGGTTCAATCGTCGGATCAGTTCCTCGGTTTTGCCCGAAAACATGGAGCCGCACACTACTTCTATCCAACCAGCGCGCAACTGGCTGGGGTTTCTAACGGGGTTTGGTTCAATAAACATTCTCTCTAAAACAACAATTTGGTGGTAAGATTAAGCTGGTACAATGCCGTCCGTTTTGCGGGTAGGTTATTGTTGCCAACCGATAAAATCGTAACTTTGAACATTATCAACCCAAAAGTACCGATTAGGAATGGCATTAGATCAAGATTTTGAAAAAGAGACCGAAGACGGGTCTGAAATGGGGTTTTTAGACCACCTCGAAGAACTTCGTTGGCATATTATCAGGGCGGTGGCGGCCATTTTGATTTTTACGATTGCGGCTTTTGTGTTCATAAACGACATCTACCACGGCGTTATTATGGGGCCGTCGCGGCCCGATTTTTGGACTTACCGAATGCTCTGCAAAGTGGCCGCGCTCACGGGCGCGCAGGGGCTTTGCATCGATAAATTAGATTTCGAGCTGCAAAGCATCGAACTTGGGGGGCAGTTTTCCATGGCCATGGTGTCGGCGTTGGTCATTGGGCTCTTGTTTGCTTTTCCCTACGCCTTCTGGGAAATCTGGCGTTTTATTAAACCTGGTTTGCGCGGCTCCGAAAAAACCATCACGCGCGGGGCGGTTTTCTACGTCACGGCCCTGTTTATGTGCGGTGTTTTGTTTGGGTACTACATTGTGGCACCGTTGGCCATCAATTTTTTAGCGACTTTTAAGTTAGACGAAAGCATCAAAAACCAGTTTAGCGTCAATTCTTACGTGTCGCTGTTGGCCGTCCTGACGCTCGCCTGCGGGCTCACCTTCCAACTGCCAGTGGTTGCTTTTGTGTTGTCGCGGGTGGGCATCATCAACCCGCGCCTCATGCGCGAGTACCGGCGGTACGCCTTCGTGGCCATTCTGATTATTGCGGCCATCATCACGCCGTCGCCCGATGTACTGAGCCAGATTTTGGTTTCAATACCGCTTTGGATACTTTACGAGATCAGTATTTTTGTGTCTGCCTACGTCGAGCGCGCCAAAAAAGCGGATGCCGAAGCCGAAACGCCGTAGATAGCCGCCATTATAAAAACGACCCAAAAGTAAAAGAACATTTATACTATTTTCAGTACGGCGATGTGCTTTTTTTGTAACATTGTAAAAATAAACGCCTATCAAGTAGCCAAACAATAGACAGGCGTTTTGAAAACGAAAATCGACAAAATAAACATAATACATGAGCGAATTATCTCAATCAGAATTTGACTATTTAATAGGTCAAGAAAAAAGGTTTGAGGACGAATCAACGATATTGCTTGGCCCAGCACCTTTGCAGTGGAGCAAGAAAATTCAATCTACTTCTACAAAAGACACATTCTCACTTGACTTTTACAGAGGAACTTTCCGATTAGAAAAATATACCTACAATCATCGCTTCAAGCAAACTACGGTATTGATGCGATTTGACTCTTACGGAGAGCACTCAAATCCAGATGGAGAAAGAATTAGCGGTCATCATGTACATATCTACAAAGAAGGCTTTGGCGATAAATTTGCCTATCCAGCGTCTAACTATGGCATAGAGAGTTCTGACACTATTGAGGTCGTTCTGCAAAAAATATTGGTATATTGCAACATTAAAATAATACCACCCATTGAAATCCCGATGAATTAAATAAAATGGAGTTCCAAAAAATTATCGACGACTACATCAAATTTGTAAAAGATAATACAATAGTGAAAACTATTGCCGATGGACGTTTATGCTCAGTAACAACGCCATTTTTAGACAGGCATAACGACCATTTAGAAATTTACATCGAAAAAAAAGGAGACAAAATAAAGCTAACTGACGATGGATACACCATTGCAGACTTAAAAATGTCTGGACTTGAAATAAACTCACCAAAAAGAGAAAGCATACTTCGAACAGTATTGAATGGCTTCGGTGTTAAAATGAACGGGCATGATGAGCTATTTATTGAAGCAACGCCTGCAAACGTAGGGCAGAAAAAGCATTATCTTTTACAGGCGATTTTGACGGTAAATGATATGTTTAATTTGGCTTCTGAAACAGTACAATCTTTGTTCAAGGAAGATGTTGAAATGTATTTCAAAAGCAATGATATTTATTACTCTAAAGACATTAAAATATCTGGAAAAAGTGGATATGACCATAACATTGACTTTTTGGTAACAGCTACCCGAACTAAACCTGAGCGTTTCATAAAAATAATAAACAATCCTAAAAAAGATTCGGCACTTGCTTCGATAATGACACTCACAGATATTTCTCGGGAATCACAGCCGAAAAAATTTGTCTTGTATAATAATTTAGAAAAGACTGTTTCTAACGACTTTGTTAGTGCGTTGGAGAGATACGGAATATATCCAATACCTTGGACAGAAAAAGAAAAGTGCCTTTACGAATTTTCATTAAATTAACCTTTTGCTTCGATGGACATTTAATCCCGCCAACACGAAAAAAAACGAACGGTTAACATGGTATTGGCAAGAGACGTTCGGACGGAAGTGATTGATCTGTTGTAGAAAAGTCGAACAGTTGGAAGTTACTCAACACTTGAGCTTTGAAACCCCGCCCCTCGGCAATACCTATCCGATAACCCCTACCAGATTATTGCGTAATTGAGCGGTGTATTTGCAAGGGGGGCAATGAGCTCCTGGCCATTTTTGCCGTCGCGCACTTTTGCCGTTTGGCCTTTCACTTCGAGGTAATAAGTTTTGTCGATGCAGTATATTTGCGCGGTCGCACCGGCGGCGGCTGGTAATGTTTCGATCTGTGCGCCTTGTGCCAGCCGATACCACAAACTGCTCGGGGCATTGGTCGCGCTGATGACCCGGTTGAGCCGCTTGTTGTCGGGGTCGGGCGTTGTTTTGTCTTCTATGCTTGCGCCGAGCGTTTCGTACTTGAAAGTAGGTTGGTTCTTAGCGTCGGTGTCGTAGCCCCTAAATCGGTAGTTTTGTGCCTCGGGGCTGGCGGTTGGCCACGCCAAACTTTCGTCGGTAAGTACGGCCATTGGGTTGTCGGTTCCCAGGTCGAGGACACTTCCGAGTGGACTGCTAAAACCGTTTCCTCGGTCGTTGAACATGGCGGTGGCATCCAAAAATCCCCCGCGCCAAACTCGCACCAAGGCTCCGTTTTCTAAATCGACCGAGTAATGCAAACCAGTTGGGTCGCCGACTGACACGCCGTGGGGTAGTTTTTTGTTGCCCACCTCTACAAAACTGCGGTGAACGACCGTTTCGGCGGCTGGCGACACCAAAATAGGATTTGTCGGGTCGGACAGCACGTAAGAATCGAGCGCGTGGAGGTTGGTGGGGCGCACACCCGGCCCGCTCATCGTTAAGCCCAGCGAGGCATACGTCCAGTTGGCATTCTTGGCATACGCGACCTCAAACGGCAAATCCCCAACTGAGAGATCGACGGAGGCGGTGTTTTCCCACCATTTCCAGGGCAATACTGTTTTACCCCCAATTTTCAAGATGGCACTTCCAGACCGGCTCGTAATGGCGAAGTAGTACTTTCCAGCCTCATTTATTGATAAAGTACCCTTGAAACGAACCAAATAATCGTTATCAGTTTTGGAATATGTATAAGAAATTCCGTTGGTGGCCTTTCCTTCTTCGGCTGGTTTTATGGTGTCGAAATTGGGTTCTTCCGAATAAACCCCCTTGTAGAGTGCATACGTGAGGCCGCTGATTTTTGGGGCGGGCTTGTTGTAATTTTGCAGCACGATGTTCCTAAATGCCACTGGGCCGTGGTCGCCCTGAATGAGCAGCGGGCCCGTGGCATTTTCGTTTTCAAGCATCGGGCCGCGCGTTGGGCCAGTTACCTCCACGTTTTCGTGAATCACCACGCCGTTAAACACCACTTTAATAAACTTGGCGTTGGCCATTTTGGCACCGCTGGCATCGAACTTTGGGGCTTGAAACTCAACTTTTAGGTGCTGCCAAAGCCCTGGTGCTTTGCAAACGTTGGTGCGGGGCGGCACGCCCTCGAAACCCTTGTAGCCAGGGCGGGTGTCGTCCCAGCGTTCGTATATGGCTCCGCAGTCGTGCACGTTTGGGTTTGTAAGCCCCCAACTATCAAGGAGTTGCAACTCGTAGCGTCCCTGAAAGTAAATCCCAGAGTTAGAGCCCTTAGCCATCATAAAGTCAAACTCCAGGTCAGCATCGCCGTGTTCGAGTTTGGTTATTAGGTTGTATTGCGGGCCATATTTGGCTTCGACGGGGTCGTTGAGGAGAATGCCCGTGCCAGGTTTACTGGTCACGGTGTTCTTTTGGTTTAAGTCGGCCCCTACCTCGCCCACTATTTTCCAGTTGGGCGCGGCGGGTCTAAAAGCACTCAGATCGGTCAGTTCGAGCCGAACTTGAGCCAGTGCAACATCGGTGTTTAAGAAACTGCACAGCAGGATAATACGAAAAGCGAGTGTTTTCATCGGATGAGGTAGTTGAGACTTTGACGTCGAAAGATAATGTTATTTCCTAACATACAGAACACCAAGTCTTAAAAATAGTGTCTGCGAAAAATGGGCTCTTTTTTAAAACTTTTAACGCACTAATATTGTCTAATGTCATATCTTTGTTTTCAATAATCTTTCAACCCCAAGATTTTATGCACCCGGTCGTCAAGCTCGAACCAATCCTTCAAGAAGATCCACTTCGCTTTGTGTTGTTCCCAATCAAACACCGCGACATTTGGGAGATGTACAAAAAACATGAAGCCTCCTTTTGGACTGCCGAGGAGATCGACCTTAGCTCAGACATTAAAGACTGGGAGCGGCTCAACGACGGCGAACGCCACTTCATATCCCACGTGTTGGCGTTTTTTGCCGCCTCCGACGGCATCGTAAACGAAAACCTGGCCATCAACTTCCTCACCGAAGTGCAATACGCCGAAGCAAAGTGTTTTTACGGATTTCAGATCATGATGGAAAACATCCACTCCGAAACCTACTCGTTGCTCATCGATACCTACATCAAAAACCCAATCGAGAAAGACAAGATGCTACGTGGCATCGACACCATTCCTTGCGTTCGCAAAAAAGCCGACTGGGCCATGCGCTGGATCGAAAAAGGTACTTTCGCCGAACGCCTCATTGCCTTTGCCGCCGTGGAGGGCATATTCTTTTCGGGGTCGTTTTGCTCTATTTTTTGGATGAAAAAACGCGGCCTCATGCCAGGGTTGGCTTTCTCAAACGAACTCATCTCGCGCGACGAGGGCTTGCACCGCGACTTTGCGTGTTTGCTCTACACCCAACATATTCAAAACAAACTGCCCGACGATGTCATCTACGACCTCATTAAAGATGCCGTAGAAATTGAGCAGGAGTTCGTCACCGACGCGCTGCCCGTGTCGCTCATTGGCATGAACGCCAAACTGATGAACCAATACATTGAGTTTGTTGCCGACCACCTGCTGGTGTCGTTGGATCTCAAAAAAATATACAACGTCGCCAACCCTTTCGATTTCATGGACATGATTTCGTTGCAGGGCAAAACCAATTTCTTTGAAAAACGCGTCGGCGAATACCAAAAATCGGGCGTACTCGCCAGCGGCGATGCTACCAAGAATGAAAAACCGATCTTTGCCATGGACGAAGATTTTTAATATTTTCTCATTATCAAAAAGCAAAGCCGACGACACCACCTGCCGTCGGCTTTGTTTTTTAGGCCAAATAGTACCCATTAAACCGTAGGTATGCTCCTTTTTTTTCGCGCACTTTATTTTTCAAATCGTACCTGGGGCTCGCTCGTTGGCTTGGCGCTGCTGTTGGTGGTGAGCTATATTTTTCCAGTGCTTTTTCCGACCGCAAGAATGTTGGTGCTACTTTTTTTTGCGCTGGTTGCGGCAGATGCTTGGCTGCTTTTTAGGCACAAAAGCAGTTTTTTTGCCCGCCGACAAACCCCCGAACGCCTGTCGAACGGCGACGAAAACCCAATTACAATTTATGTAGAAAATCAATATACTTTCCGTGTTTCAGTGGAGATTATCGACGAGATTCCGTTTCAGTTTCAGCGGCGCGACGTACTCTTTGAAACAGACCTGCAACCCGCCCAGACCCAGTTGCTCAACTACACCCTGCGCCCAGTGAAGCGCGGCGAATACAGTTTTGGTAATGTTAATGTGTTTGTAATGAGCACGTTGAAGCTAACAAAACGCCGTTTTACTTTCGCGCAGGCGGTTACGGTGCCCGTTTATCCGTCGTTCGTGCAGATGAAACAGTACGCGTTTTTAGCGATCTCTAACCAACTCATAAACGCTGGTGCTAAAAAAATTAGACACGTAGGCCGCAGCACAGAGTTTGAGCAGATTAGAACCTACGTGGCTGGCGACGACGTGCGAACGCTCAACTGGAAAGCCACCGCCCGCCAGCAAACTCCCACGGGCCTGGGGCTGATGGTGAACGTCTATCAAGAAGAAAAATCGCAGTCGATATACTGCCTCATCGACAAAAGCCGCGTGATGAAGTCGCCCTTCGCGGGGCTGTCGCTTTTAGATTATGCCATCAACGCCACCCTTGTTTTGAGCAACATTGCCCTGCTAAAACAAGACCGCGCGGGGGTGCTGACTTTTGGCGACACGCTGGGGCAACTGCTACCCGCCGAAAAAAAAACGGGGCAGCTGCAACGAATTTTGGAGTTGCTCTACAAACAAAAAACGCGTTTCTTAGAGGCCGACTACCAAGCCTTGTCGGCCTGTGTGCAAACTCAGATTCGGCAGCGGAGTTTACTGGTGCTTTTTACTAATTTTGAGACCATGGCCGCCCTCAACCGGCAAATGCCCTACCTGCGAAAAATGGCAAAAGCGCACTTGCTGATCGTGGTCTTTTTTGAAAACACCGAGCTGACGGACACGCTCCACAAACCAGCCCAAACCGTGGAGGAAATTTACCTGAAAACAATTGCCGAAAAATTTTTCTACGAAAAGCAACAGATCGTTAAAGAACTCCAAAAGTATGGTGTGCAGGCCATACTCACGACCCCCCAAGACCTGACGGCCAACACAATAAACAAGTACTTAGAACTCAAAGCCCGGGGAATGATCTAAGGGAGAGCGGCGTGTATGTGTGTGTTTTAGACGTTGGGCGCAAAGCGACTGTGCAACAAAGACAATCAGGCAAAAAATAGATTTTGTAGCTTTACAAAATTAACCAATACAGAGAGATATGGTAGCGGAAAAGACACTAAACCAAACATTACACGTAGCAAAATTTGCTAAGAAAGACGAGTTCTATACCCAACTATCAGACATAGAAAGTGAATTAAAATACTACGAAAACCACTTTAAAAATAAGGTTGTTTTTTGTAATTGTGACGACCCGAGAAACAGTAATTTCTTTAACTATTTTGCTCACAACTTTGAGAAATTAGGGTTAAAGAAGCTAATAACAATCTGTTATAAAAATCAAGAAAGAGATTTGTTTGGTCAGGATGAATCAGAAGACGCAGTGTTTCTTGAATACACAGGCGATAAAAACGAAAACAAAACCCCTAATGCCGAAAAAATTGGCTTGACCCCATTGAAAGGCAATGGTGATTTTCGCAGTAAAGAAAGCATCGATTTGCTAAAGCAAGCCGATATTGTCGTTACCAATCCACCGTTTTCGTTGTTCAGAGAATACGTTGAACAATTGGTAAAATACAAAAAAAAATTTCTAATAATTGGGAATATCAATGCAATAACCTACAAAGAAATCTTTAAACTCATTAAAGAAAACAAGGCTTGGCTGGGTATAAATATGGGTAGGGGCATTTCGGGCTTTATCGTCCCAGACTACTATGAACTATACGGAACGGAAACTCGGATTGACAATTTGGGAAATAGAATAATTTCCCCCAATAATTGTCTGTGGCTAACAAATTTGGATACATTTAAACGACACGAAGATATTTTTCTCGCCAAAACATATTATGGTAACGAGATCGAATACCCTAAATTTGATAATTACGATGCAATAAATGTAAATAAAACCCAAGATATACCCCTTGATTATGAAGGAGTTATGGGCGTTCCGATTACGTTTTTACACAAATACAATCCAGAACAGTTTGAGCTAATTAAGTTCAGAAAAGGGAATGACGAAAAAGATTTAGCTGTAAATGGTAAGTGCCCATACTTCAGAATCTTGATCAAAAACAAAAGACTCCCAAATTTCGATACAAAAAGATAAATGGCAAAAAAGCAAACAGACCGATTAAGAACAGAAAAAGTAAGAGGTCAAGGGCCGAAAGAAATATTTGGAGAGAATGCACAAATACATGATAAATCAGTGAATAGTTTTTCAAAAGCAGTTTTTGAAACCTTGAAAAACGATTTCCCCAATCTTGAGTTTCGTTTCAGAGATAAGATTAAAAAAAAGGAGATCAACGAAAAACTCAATTCGGTTGATGCAAGATTAGGCGTGACTGTATTTGTTGGAAACGCATCAATAAAACCCGATGGTGGAATTATTGAAGTGAAAGACAATGGCGACAAATGGCGTGTTGTGTTAGTCTGTGAAGCCAAACACCAAGGAAAGGACATTGAAAATATTACCAAAGGAATTTTAGTTGGTAAAAATAGCAACCAAGATTTAATGGTCGCGGGAAATGCGATTGAGCGTTCTCACAAGAACATCAATGAGATCAGAAACTTGATGATTGATGAAAAGCACTTTCCTTATATTTTGTTTTTGCAAGGTTCAAACTTCCTGACAGAACCAATAGCCGTATTGAGGCCAGATGGAACTGAGGTAATTTTGAAACACGATGCAGGTTCACTAAACCGCATTGACAGGCTGACTTCTGCAAATTATAGTTTGCCCATCAACCAAAATAGCTGCGCAAACATATTCATCACCATTGATGGAAAAGCCGTTATGTTGCAAGCGGTATCAATTTACACAAAATCGACTGAATGGACTGTTGAAGAAATGTTGCCAATAATGATGGACGTTTCAACAACTTCACTAAGAATTTTGGGTTTGACTGAAAATAAATGAACGAAAACGACTGCGCCCAGTAAGGTGCTGCCCAAAACCCCCATTTTCAAAACCAACTTCCTTAACCCTAAGTACTTGATTCATAAAACAATACGGCACATTAGAAAAAGAAACCCCAAAACCTTACAACCATTTTTTGCGTTTATACGTAAGTGAAGGGGCAAGTGTCTTTGCCTAAACAACCTTAATAAATCTAAATTATATGAAACAAGAAACAATTAGCCGAGGCCAGTTTTTGAAAGAGCTTGGTTTAAGCTCTACCGCACTTATGGCGTTTTACTGCATGGGCACAACCCTAACCGCTTGCAGCAGTGGCAGCGACTCGCCCACGCCCGCTACCCCAACTACCCCCACTACGCCTGGCACAGGTACTGCCGCCACGGGGCTGACGGGCAACACCGACTTGGCAAGGGGGAAAATTGACTTTGCGCTCGACCTGACAGCTGCCAATTATAGCCGACTCAGAACTTTGGGCGAGTATGCCTGGGTGGGCGATGTGATGGTGGCTTTTGTGCGCGGAAATACGTACATTGCCCTTGCGAAAGCCTGCACCCACCAAGGTTCGAGTGTGCAGTATCGTTTGGCCAACGACGACGTGTGGTGTGCCAACCACGGATCAGTTTTTAGTACCGATGGTATGCGCCAGAGCGGGCCAGCCACTGGGCGGCTCACGATGTTCGCAACGGCACTCAGCACAAACGGCAACACCCTAACTATCAAAGAATAACGAATATGAAATTACGCGCAAAATTTGTTTTGGTCATTGTTTTGTTGTGGTCTACGGGCGCAAAGGCGCAAGACGACCTGTTGAAAATGCTCGAAGCCGAGGATAAAAAAGTGACTAATTACACCAGCGCGACTTTCAAAAGTACCCGGCTTATCAACGGCCATTCGGTGGAGACAGTGAAAGCCAAGCACATGGATTTTTTGATTCAGCACCGCTTTGGGGCGTTGAACGACGTGGATAACTTCTACGGCCTCGATTTTGCCACCCTGCGGTTGGGGTTCGAGTTTGGGGTCACAGACCGCCTCATGGTGGGTATTGGCCGCACCACCGTTCAGAAAGCCGCCGACGCGTTTGTGAAATACAAGCTGCTGGAGCAATCGTCGGGAGCCAAAAATATGCCAGTTTCGGTTTCGTTGTTTGGGAGCACAGTTTATCGAACCCTAAAAGACTCGCCGACCGAAATATCGACGCAAAACAAAATGACTTATTGCGCCCAGGTGCTCATTGCCCGCAAATTTAGCGATCGGCTTTCGTTGCAAGTCTCGCCCACGTTTTTGCACCGAAACCGCCCCGAAACCGCCGACGAACAGCGTGCGCTGTTTGCCATTGGAGTGGGTGGCCGTTTCAAAGTAACCAAGCGTTTGTCGATTAATGCCGAGTATTTTTGGACTGCCCGCGACGACAAAGCATTCGTCGGCCGCTTCGGACAGGTGGTGCAATACAACGACGCGCTGTCGATTGGGGTGGATTTAGAAACGGGCGGCCACGTGTTTCAGATGCACTTTACGAACGTGATCGGAATGAACGAAAAACAGTTTATCGGCGAAACCACGGGGGCTTGGGGCAAGGGCGACATTCGCTGGGGTTTCAATATATCGCGCACGTTTAGTTTCGACCGCAAGGCAAAAGAAACCCATAAGTAGCTTGCCAATTCCCTGGTTATGAATACGTTGTAGAAATTCAATGGACAGTTCCAAACAGACACAAACAGTAATGAAAGCAATAAATCGATTTTGGGGGCTGGCACTGACGCTGGTTAGTACGCTGGCCACGGCCCAGAACTTGCACTCGACCTCGACGGGGGAGACCAATTTTTTTTCTAAAACGCCCGTCGAAAACATTACGGCCACCAACAAAAAAGTGCAGTCTATCCTGAACACAGCCACGGGCGAGGTGGTGGTGCGGATGAACATGAAGCAGTTCGATTTTCCGAACAAGCTCATGGGCGAACACTTCAACGAAAGCTACATGGAGTCAGACAAATATCCAACGGGAACGTTCAAGGGGAAGATCAACGAAAAAATTGATTTTGCGAAGGACGGGATCTATGACGTTACCTCCGACGGACAGTTCACGGTCCACGGCATCACCAAAGACCGCCAATTGAAGGGTAAACTCACCGTTTTGAACAACGTAATCTCGTTGGTTTCGGAGTTTGAGGTGGCTCTGGTAGATCATAAAATAGACGTACCTAAACTGGTTTTTGTGAAGATTGCCCAAATCGTGTCGGTCAAAAATAAGTTTGTTTACGCCCCGATGAACAAATAAAACAGGCGACAGTATTTGTAAAGATCAGTGCATTTACGGATTTTTACGGTTGAACAAAGGCGCAAACTCTGGATCGGGTTTGCGTTTTTTTGTTGTAGCAATAACAAAAGCAGTCGATGAGCGAACACAGAACACCCACTACTGGCCCGTTGGTGGGCCTCCGAATTTTAGATTTGACGCGCCTCCTGCCTGGGCCGCTCGGCACAATGCTCATGGCCGACATGGGGGCGGAGGTTATAAAAATAGAAGACCCCGAAAACCCAGACTACGTGCGGGCTTTTCCGCCATACGTAAACGGCGAGTCGGCCAATTATTTGGCCTTCAATCGGTCAAAAAAAAGCATGGCCTTAGACTACAAAACCGACGAAGGCCGAGCGGTTTTTATGAAACTGGTAGCCACCGCCGACGTGGTGGTGGAACAGTTTCGGCCTGGTTTTTTGGATAAAATTGGCATTGGCTACGCCGCCGCTCGGGCCACAAACCCGCGCATTATTTACGTGTCGATAACTGGCTACGGCCAAACGGGGCCTTATGCCTACTTGGCTGGCCACGACCTCAACTACACGGCCTACGCGGGTGTTTTGGGGCTCACGGGCCAGCCAGATGCCGCCCCAACGGTGGCTGGCGTTCAGCTTGCCGACATTGCGGGTGGGTCGTACATGGGAGTTATTGCCACGCTGGCGGCCGTCCACGCGCGCAGCCAAACGGGCGTTGGCCAGCACGTAGATGTGTCTATGACCGACGGGGTGATGCCGCTGTTGTCGGTGAGTTACGCCACTTTTGCGGCCCAAGACCACACACCCCAGCGTGGCGAGCTGCCGCTTTCTGGCGGCGTGGCCAACTACGGCGTGTACCAGTGCCAAGACCAAAAATACGTAGCATTGGGCACGTTGGAGCCTAAGTTTTGGGCTAAATTTTGTAAACTAATCGAAAAACCCGAGTGGATGCCATTCATTGTGGCGCGGTCGGCCGACGAGTTGGCGGGCTTCAAAACCCAAATTGGTGCCCTTTTTATGACCAAACCCCAACGCGATTGGGTTGATTTTGGCCTAAAAAACGATATTTTGGTCTCGCCCGTTTTAGACCTCCCCGACCTCCAAAACGACCCGCACCTGCAAGCCCGGCAAATGGTCTGCGAGCAAGATCATCCGCGCGCGGGCAAGTTTAGGAGCATTGGTGTTCCGCTGAAGTTTTCTGAAACACCCGCCGCACCCGCCTGGCCCGCACCCGCCATGGGGCAAGACACCGAGGCTATTTTGCGAGAATTAGGAAGTTAGTGACACCTTAACAAACCAAGTAAAAAATGACGCATATTGACATAAAAAAAGTAGTTCTTAGTGATATTGACCAGTTACAAAAAATTGGTAGACAGACCTTTTCTGAAACATTTTCTGCCGTGAATACAGCAGAAAATATGACCAGTTATTTAGACGAAAGTTTTTCTACTGAGAAGCTGACAACGGAGCTTAACGACAAGAATGCGGAGTTCTATTTTGCAATAATTGATGCAACTGCAATTGGCTATTTGAAATTGAACTTTGGACAATCTCAAACAGAATTGAAAGACGATAAAGGACTTGAAATTGAACGTATTTATGTACTGAAAAAATACCACGGAAAAAACGTTGGGCAAACACTGTTCGATAAAGCACTTGCAATAGCAACACAAAAAAACGCTGACTATGTTTGGCTGGGCGTTTGGGAAGAAAATGCAAGAGCCGTAAATTTCTACAAAAAAAATGGCTTCATGGCGTTCGACAAACACATTTTTAGGTTGGGCGACGACCAGCAAACAGACATCATGATGAAACTAAGGATAGACAAGTAGCGTGGACGAAAAAAGGTTGCCTCCTATCTGTAAAAGCCAAAAGCCCCACCTGGTTGGTAGAGCTTTTGGCTTTTATGATAAATCTGACGTTGAACTCAGCACACTGCATTGGCAAATTGACCTATAAAGATCGCTTCACCTCTTTCAGCTCGAAACTCTCGATGATGTCCCCCACCTGAATGTCGTTGTAGTTTTTGATGCTCAGACCACACTCGAAGCCCGCTCTGACATCCGACACGTCGTCTTTGAAACGTTTCAGGGCACTAATTTCGCCCGTGTGAACGACAATAAAGTCGCGGATAATCCTGATTTTGTTGTTTCGTTTCACTGTGCCATCCAACACGTAGCAACCAGCCACCGTTCCGACCTTGCTGATCTTGAACACCTCACGGATTTCGATATTGCCCGTAATGGTTTCCTCAACGGTTGGTTCAAGCATACCTTGCATGGCATCTTTCACCTCATTGATGGCGTCGTATATAATCGAGTACAGGCGCACGTCGATCTGCTCGGCTTCGGCCATTTTCTTGGCGTTTACCGACGGTCTCACCTGGAAACCAACGATGATGGCATCGGAGGCAATGGCCAGGTTTACGTCTGATTCGGATATCTGCCCAACTGCTTTGTGGATAATATTGACCTGAACTTCTTCGGTCGATAGTTTGAGCAACGAATCTGAGAGTGCCTCCACCGAACCATCCACGTCGCCTTTCACGATCAAGTTCAATTCTTTGAACGATCCAATGGCCTTGCGCCGACCTATTTCTTCGAGCGTAATGTGGCGGCGCGTCCGAATGCTCTGTTCGCGTAAAATTTGTTCGCGCTTGTTGGCAATTTCGCGTGCCTCGCGGTCGCTGTCCATCACATTAAAGCGGTCGCCAGCTTGTGGTGCGCCGCTCAGACCCAACACCTGCACGGGCGTTGAAGGCCCAGCAGTTTTCACTTTTTCGCCCCGGCTGTTAAACATCGCCCGAATGCGTCCATAGTGTGCGCCCGCTAAAACTACGTCGCCCACGTTCATTGTGCCATTTTGCACCAGCATGGTGGCCACGTAGCCGCGTCCTTTGTCGAGCATGGCTTCAATGACTGTACCCGATGCCTTGCGTTTTTCGTTGGCTTTAAGCTCCAGAAGGTCGGTTTCGAGCAGTACTCTTTCCAACAAATCGGAAATTCCCAGACCACTCTTGGACGAAATCTCTTGCGACTGGTACTTACCGCCCCAATCCTCGACCAGAATGTTCATTTGAGAGAGTTCCTCTCTAATTTTTTCGGTATTGGCACCCGCCTTATCGACCTTACTAAATGCAAATACAATCGGAACGCCCGCCACTTGCGCGTGGTTGATGGCCTCGCGGGTTTGGGGCATAATGCTGTCGTCGGCCGCTATCACAATAATGGCGCAGTCGGTTACTTTGGCTCCGCGTGCACGCATGGCCGTAAAGGCTTCGTGGCCAGGGGTGTCTAAGAACGCAATTTTTCGTCCGCTGTCGGTATTAACGCTGTACGCGCCAATGTGCTGGGTTATTCCACCCGCCTCGCCAGCAGCCACTCGGGTGCGGCGAATGTAGTCGAGCAACGATGTTTTACCGTGATCGACGTGGCCCATAATCGTTACAATTGGGGCGCGTTCTACCTTGTCTTCGGGCAGATCGTCGTCTTCGGCAAAACCTGCGTCAATTTCTTCTTCCGCCGACACAAACTGGACTTCGTAGCCAAACTCGTCGGCCAAAATCGAAATCGCCTCAGCATCCAGACGCTGGTTGATCGACACAAACATTCCCATGTTCATACACGTGGCAATGATTTCTTGCACTGGCACGTCCATGAGCGAAGCCAGGTCGTTTGCCGACACAAACTCCGATACTTTCAATATTTTTGATTCTACTTCTTCGTCGCGCAGGCGTTGCTCGTTCACCTCGGCTCGGTCAATCCGCTTT
The DNA here is from genome assembly GCA_013298215.1 of Cytophagales bacterium. Taxonomy (GTDB): domain Bacteria; phylum Bacteroidota; class Bacteroidia; order Cytophagales; family Spirosomataceae; genus JAAFKE01. Next base: position 28,096 of record JAAFKE010000005.1, read on the forward strand.
TGCTTGCGGGCTTTTGCGCCAAAGTTGGCTTTGCCTCCGCGCAAACGCGCCTCGGTGGCCTTGATCGAATCTTTGATGTCGCTCTGAGTTGGCTCATCGCGGCGGTCGCGGCGTTTGTTGTCTTTGCCGCGCGCGCCACCTCCCGAACTGGTGCTGGCATTTGGAGTTCCAGCGGGGCGTTGGCCGCCCGTAGCAGATGTATTTTGGCCAACACCTGCGGCGGGTGCCGCTGTGCCAGTAGCAGGGCGGTTGTCTCTTTGTCCGTCGCGCCCAACGGGTCTATTATCCCGGTTATCTCGGTTGGCTGGGGCAGCGGTGGTAGTAGTGGTTGGGCCAGTTACCTTTTCTTTTATTCTGACCCGCTTGCGTTTTTTCTTCCGCTCCTCTTCGCTCATCGCGGCGGCACTCTTGCCACGCGGTTTTTCGACTGGTAGTTCAATTTTACCCAAAACAGTCAATCCCTTCAACTGGTCGGCTTTGGCTTCTATGAGTTCTACCACTTCCTCCACAACGGGCTCAACTGCGCGTGGTGGCTGGGGTTGCGTATCTCTTTTGCGGTCAAACAACTTGTTGCGGTCGTTCGTGTCGCGCTCTGGTTTCGCGTCAGCAGCGGGTGGTCTTTGCGACTGCACTGCACCCGTTTTTGCCTCTGGTGCTGCGTCGGCTGGTTTTTTATACCCACCAAACGAGCCCGCTTGGGCTGGCTTCGGCGGCTGAGTTGCCGACGTTTTTGCGGCGGGCGGCGTAGATTTTGCGGCAGGTTTTGGGGGGTTGAGATCAATCTTACCCAAAATGGTAATGCCAGGCAATTTTGCTTCAATTTTCACGACCTCCGCCTCGGGAGCAACAATAGCGGTGGGCGGCAGTGGCTTCTCCTCGGCCTTTGGGGCTGGATCAGAAGCTGGAACCTCCACTTTTGTTTCGAGAACTACTGGTTTTGGCTCAATTTTTGGCTCGGGTGCTACCGCTTTTGGTTCTTCCTTCACCTCAATTTTTTGCTCAATTTTTGGCGCGGCTGCTACTTCTACCTTTGGTGTTGGCGCTGGTTCGGCCACGGGTGCAGGCTTGGCGGCTTCCACTGGCACTGCAACGGGCGCGGGCTTGGCAACCTCCACTGGTGCGGCGGCTTCAACGGGTTTTTCTATTGGTTTGGGCGCGGCGGGCGGAGCAACGGCCACCGCAGGCGGAGCGGACACTGTTGGCCTAAACCAGCCGATCTCGTCGTTCGACGGGTTTGCTTTTTGCTCAACGGCGGGTGCAGCGGGCTCTGGTTTTTTAGCACCCCCGCCCAACAGCTCGTCCGACTTATACTCCTTCGCCAGGTAGTCGAGGTGTTCTCCACTTAGCTTGGCGTTGGGGTTCGATTCGACCTTAAAGCCTTTGACCGACAAACGCTCCAGCAAAGTGGTATGACCCACATTCAGGATTTTTGCCGCTTGGCTTAGGCGCATCATTCTTTCTTCTGCCATGTTGCAGTTCAATTGTTAGTTATTGTAAGTACAACGTACACAATTCATAAGTTCAACTACTCGCCATGGTGTACGCCGCACGGCGAGCTATTGCTCGAATTCACTCTTTAATATATCAAGGATTTCGAGTATGTTATCTTCTTCGAGATCGGTGCGCCGCACGAGCTCTTCTTTGCTCAAACTCAATACTTGTTTGGCCGTATCTAAACCAACCCGGCGAAGTTCCTGAATCATCCACTCTTCGATCTCGTCCGAGAACTCCATCAAATCCACATCTTCGTCGTCTTCCTGACCTTCTAAATCGCGGAACACGTCTAACTCTAAATTTACTAAGCGGCTGGCCAACTTTATGTTTTGGCCACCCTTGCCAATTGCCAACGAAACCTGGTCGGGCTTCAGATACACTGCCACGCGCTTGGCCTCATTGTCGATCACCATTCGACTCACTTTGGCGGGGCTTAGGGCGCGGCCAATGAGCAGCTCCATGTTGTCCGTAAAGTTTATTACGTCAATGTTTTCGTTGTTCAACTCCCGCACGATGGTATGGATGCGCGAGCCTTTCATGCCCACACAAGCACCCACTGGGTCTATTCGGTCGTCGTAAGACTCCACGGCCACCTTTGCGCGTTCGCCAGGCTCGCGCACAATGCGCCGAATACTAATTAGTCCGTCGTAGATCTCTGGAATCTCGTTCTCGAACAAACGCTCCAAAAACACGGGCGAATTGCGCGAAAGCGTAATTTTGGGTGTTCCGTTGTTGAGCTCTACCTTATGGATTACCGCCTTAACGGGTTCTCCTTTGCGGTAGCGGTCGCGGGGCATTTGTTCGTTGCGCGGCAGCGACAATTCGTTGCCGTCGGTGTCTAACAATATAACCTCGGTTTTGAGCGTCTGGTACACGTCCGCGTTCACTAAGTCGCCAACCTGGTCTTTGTAACGCTCGTAGAGCATTTCTTTTTCCAGGTCTTTTATCTTTTGGATGAGCGTTTGGCGGGCGGTTTGCACCATTCTACGGCCAAAGTCTATCAGTTTCACCTCGTCGGCTACTTCTTCGCCAATCTCAAAATCTTGTTCGATGGCTTTGGCTTCCGACAGTTTAATTTTGTCTGGATCCCAAATATCTTCGGAGTTGTCGTCGACAATCTCACGCGTTCGCCACATTTCGAGGTCGCCACTTTCGGCGTTTATAATCACGTCGAAATTCTCGTCGGTACCATATTTTTTGCGAATCATCGTGCGGAACACTTCTTCCAGCACTTTAATCATCGTTGGTCGGTCAATATTTTTTGAGCGCGCAAATTCAGCAAACGACTCAATTAACTCTCCGCTGTGCATCTTATTGTTGGTTCATTTTTAGTTCAAATTAGGATGGTTTCGATCAATTTTACGGGTCAGGTTCAATTAGAATACAATCTGAACCTGCGCTTTTTTAATGTTTATAATTTCGATGGAAGCTGGTAGCACCACTTCATCTTTTTTCTTTTTTTTCCGTTCCTCAGCAATGGTAATGTGGGTTTGGGTCACGGCCTCAAGTTTACCAGTCGTTTCGGTACCGTCTTGCTGGAGTACCTTCAAAATCCGACCCACGTTTTTTTGGTAACTACGCTGCGATGAAAGCGGAAAATCGACCCCTGGCGACGACACCTCGAGGGTGTACGGATCCTCAAAGAGTTCTATTTCCTCTATTTTATCACCCAGTTTGCGGCTTATGTCAGCACATTCATCTACCATTATACCAGCGTCGCTGTCAATCAGAATGAGTATTTTTTTGGTTATTCGCCCCGCTGGTATCTGAACGCTCACCACGAATATCCTGCCATTTTCGAGGAATGGTTCTAAGAGTTCTTCTATCTTACTGCGAATATCCATTGCACTCATAATGACTGATTTCTAAAAAGTGGGCAATAAAAAAAGGGAAAAAATTCCCCTTTCAAAACGCCATTCTTTTCAATTGTGATGCAAATGTAATTGATTTATATGGTTTTAGCAAGAGATATTCTAACTTTATAAACGATTATAGGCGGCTCTACGCTAAAATATCCTAATTTTGGGGCATCTTTCAAAGACAACAAAAACACCGAGGCGTTCCATCGTTTTAGCGATTATTTCGGAATGCTCTGAGTGGCAAAGCCATTTATTAACACTTAAAATTATTGTATGAAATTAGCCGTTGTAGGAACTGGGTACGTGGGGTTGGTTACAGGAACTTGCTTTGCCGAAACTGGGAATCAAGTCATTTGCGTGGACATTGACGTTAAAAAAGTAGAAAAGCTCAACAACGGGATCGTTCCCATCTACGAACCAGGTCTTGATACGCTCTTCCACCGCAATGTGGCCGAAGGGCGTTTGAAATTTACTACCAACCTGGCCGAGGGTATAAAAGACGCGCAGGTTATTTTCTTGGCCCTGCCCACGCCACCTGGCGAAAACGGCTCGGCAGACCTCAAATATATTCTGAAAGTGGCCGACGACCTTGGTCTGATCTTAGAGAACTACGCTGTGGTGGTCGATAAAAGCACCGTGCCAGTGGGCACTGCCGAGAAAGTGCACGAACGGATTGCAAAAAATGCCAAGGTGGACTTCGACGTGGTGTCTAACCCAGAGTTTTTGCGCGAGGGCGTGGCCGTGGAAGATTTCATGAAGCCCGATCGCGTGGTGATTGGCACGCAGTCGGCCAGGGCTAAAAAAGTAATGGAGAAACTCTACGCGCCGCTGGTGCGCCAGGGAAACCCCGTCATTTTTATGGACGAGCGGTCGGCGGAGATGAGCAAGTACGCGGCCAATTCTTTTTTGGCCATGAAAATTACGTTCATGAACGAAATAGCAAACCTTTGCGAATTGGTGGGTGCAAACGTGGACGACATCCGCCGGGGAATCGGCACGGACAGCCGCATCGGCAAGCGGTTTTTGTTTGCGGGCATCGGCTACGGCGGCAGTTGTTTCCCAAAAGATGTGCAGGCACTGGCGCGTACTTCGGAAGAGTTTAACTACGATTTCAAAATATTGAAGTCGGTTATGGAGGTAAACGAAGACCAAAAAACCAAGCTCATGCCCGCAGTGAGCGCGTATTTTGACGGCGATCTGACTGGAAAAACCATTGCCATCTGGGGGCTTGCCTTCAAACCCTACACCGACGACATCCGCGAAGCACCCGCTCTCTACAACATCGAAGCCCTACTAAAAATGGGAGCCAAAGTAGTTGCCTACGACCCCGAAGCCATGGAAAACGTGAAAACAATGACCGAAGTGGGCGGCAAGATTACGTTTGCCCACACCCCATACGCGGGCTTAGACGATGCCGACGCGCTGATGATTATGACCGAGTGGCCTATTTTTAGAACCCCCGATTTTGACAAGATGAACACCCTGCTCAAAAACAAGGTCATCTTCGACGGGCGCAATTTATACGAACTCGACCAAATGCGCGAACTCGGTTATACCTATTATTCGATTGGTAGAGAGGTAGTTAAATAATAAATATCGTAAAGAAAACAATGAAAAGAACACTTATAACTGGTGCAGCGGGCTTCTTGGGTTCGCACCTCTGCGACCGATTTATTAAAGAAGGCCACCACGTGATCGGGATGGATAACCTCATTACGGGCGATTTGAAAAACATAGAGCACCTCTTTAAACTACCCAATTTTGAGTTCTACCACCACGACGTGTCCAAGTTTATTCACGTACCTGGCGAGTTGGACTATATTCTGCACTTTGCGTCGCCAGCCAGTCCGATCGATTATTTGAAAATACCGATCCAAACCCTCAAAGTAGGTTCGCTCGGCATTCACAACTGTTTGGGGTTGGCGCGGGTCAAAAACGCGCGGGTTATTATTGCCTCTACGTCGGAGGTGTACGGCGACCCGCACGTGCATCCGCAAGACGAAGACTACTGGGGCAATGTGAACCCCGTTGGCCCGCGCGGGGTGTACGACGAAGCGAAACGGTTTCAGGAGGCCATTACGATGGCCTACCATACCTACCACAACGTGGCCACGCGCATCGTCAGGATTTTTAACACCTACGGCCCCCGAATGCGCCTCAACGACGGACGCGTGCTGCCAGCTTTTATTGGCCAAGCCTTGCGCGGCGAAGACCTAACCATTTTTGGCGACGGCTCGCAAACGCGGTCGTTTTGCTACGTAGATGACCTCGTGGAAGGCATATATCGGTTGTTGATGAGCGATTATGTGCAGCCCGTGAACGTGGGTAATCCGAGTGAGATTACGATCTCGCAGTTTGCCGAAGAGATCATAAAACTTACGGGAACAACCCAAAAGGTGGTCTATAAATCGCTACCCACCGACGACCCCAAGCAACGCAAGCCAGACATAACCCGCGCCCGCCAAATTTTGGGCTGGGAGCCAAAGGTATCCCGCGAGGAGGGCTTGAAGATAACCTACGATTACTTTAAAAGTTTGCCCGACGAGGTGCTCTACAACTACGCCGATCACCGCGAGTTTGATAGCTTCAAAAAATAAGATAAACCGCTGTTCATCAACCCAATAAGAAAAAGTAAAGCATGAAATTTAGAACTGAAAAGGACACAATGGGGCAGGTGCAAGTACCCGCCAACGTCTATTGGGGGGCTCAAACGCAGCGCTCAATCGTGAACTTCCCCATTGCGGCGGATATTAACAAAATGCCCAAAGAAATTATTCGGGCGTTTGCTTATTTGAAAAAAGCCGCTGCCCTTACCAATTTCGATGCGGGAATTTTGCCGCAAGAAAAATGCGAACTCATCGGGCGGGTGTGCGACGAAATACTGGCGGGCCAGTTGGCCGACCAATTTCCGCTGGTTGTTTGGCAAACGGGCTCGGGCACGCAGTCGAACATGAACTGCAACGAGGTGATTGCCTACCGCGCCCACGTGCTAAACGGGGGGTCGTTGTTGGACGAAAAAAAGGTGCTCAATCCCAACGACGACGTAAACAAGTCGCAGTCGAGCAACGACACCTTCCCGACGGCGATGCACATTGCAGCCTACCAGATTTTAATGGAAGTGACCATACCTGGTATTCAGAAACTCCATGACACCCTCCGCGCCAAAGCGGTGGCCTTCAAAGATGTAGTGAAAATAGGCCGGACGCACTTCATGGATGCCACCCCCCTAACGCTCGGGCAGGAGTTTTCGGGCTACGCCTCGCAGCTCAACCACGGCCTGCGCGCCATCAACAACACCCTGGCACACCTGTCGGAGCTGGCACTTGGCGGCACCGCCGTTGGGACGGGCATCAACACGCCCGCTGGGTATTCTGAGAACGTAGCCGCCCACATTGCGGCCCTCACGGGTTTGCCTTTTGTGACTGCCGAAAACAAATTTGAAGCCCTGGCCGCCCACGATGCCATTGTGGAGGCCCACGGGGCATTGAAAACGGTGGCGGTGAGCTTGATGAAAATAGGCAACGACATTCGGATGCTATCGTCGGGGCCACGGGCGGGTATCGGCGAAATTTATATTCCCGACAACGAACCTGGGTCGTCGATTATGCCTGGAAAAGTGAACCCCACCCAGTGCGAAGCCATGACCATGGTGGCCGCCCAGGTAATGGGCAACGACGTGGCCATTGGCATTGGCGGCTCCAACGGGCACTTCGAACTCAACGTCTTTAAGCCCGTGATGATTTATAATTTCTTGCACTCAGCGCGGCTCATCGGCGACGTTTGCTCGTCGTTCAACGACAATTGTGCCGTTGGCATAGAGCCCCTGCACGACAATATCAGCAAACACGTGGGCAACTCGCTGATGCTGGTGACGGCACTTAACCCCAAAATAGGTTACTACAACGCGGCTGCCATTGCCCAAGATGCCCACAAACGCGGCATTACGCTCAAAGCCGCCGCCTTAGAGATGGAATTGAAAGGTCTGGATTTTAAACACATTACGTCCGAGGAGTTCGATGCCTGGGTGCGCCCCGAAGACATGGTTGGCGCACAAAACTAAACCATGCCCAAACCCACACTGCGCACCCAATACTGGGTGGGCGCCTTACTGGTGCTGGCGGCGGCATTTTGCTTTGCCATGAAGGGTATTTTTATTAAGTTGGCCTACCAATACCACATCGACACCATCTCTTTGCTCACGCTTCGGATGCTGTTTTCGGCCCCCATCTACGCCGTCATCGCGCTCCAAAATGGGCTGCGTCCGGCCACAAAACCACTCCCAGTGCGGCAACTGTGGCACACTGCCGCACTGGGAGTGATGGGCTACTACCTGGCGAGTTTCTTTAACTTTGAGGCTTTCAACTACATTACGGCCAACTTAGAGCGGATTCTGCTTTTTATTTATCCAACCTTCGTGTTGCTCATTTCGGTGGTATGCTACGGGCGCAAGATCACCAAACTTCAGTATGCCGCCTTGGCACTGACCTACTTTGGCATTGCGCTGGCGTTTGTGGAAAACATAGACGCGAGCCAACAAAAAAATACCGTGCTGGGCGCGTTCTGGGTAATTTTGAGTGGCTTGGTGTACGCATTTTATCTGGTGGGCAGCGGCGCGGTCATTCCTCGGGTGGGGCCGCTGCGGTTCACGTGCTTTGCCATGCTGTTTGCCACCGTTCCCACGGTGTTGCACTGCGCCGTGGAAAATAATTTGCGCATTTGGCACTACCCCACCGAGGTATATTGGATCAGCCTGGCAATGGCCATTGGCTCAACGGTCATCCCAACTTTTATGGTTTCGGAGGGCGTAAAGCGCGTGGGGTCGAGCAACGCTTCGATTATTGCCAGTATTGGGCCGATCTTCACCATATTTTTGGCTACCTCCGTTCTCGGCGAAACAATCTCCGCCCTGCAAGTAGCTGGCACCGTGTTGGTACTAACTGGCGTATTTTTGGTCGGTTGGAAAGGCTCGGCAATCTAAAAACATTACTCCCGGTTTCGGTTCTCGTAAGAGCGCCCGTATTTCTTCTTTTTTTCTGCCACGTGGTTGCGCCGCACGTTCACCTTGCTATTTTTTTCGGATTTTTCGTGGAACGCTGGCCCCAGATTATCCTTCAACGATTTTTTTATGGGGGGTACTTTAAAAGGTATTTTTGGCTGTTCATCAAACAAAATTCGCTCCGAAATCTCCACGCCGTCGGGTAGCTCCGAGGCGGGCACGACGTAATTCATCAATTTTTCTATTTCTGTGAGGTACTCCGCCTCTTTGTCGGTCACAAACGAAAACGCGATTCCTTTTCTGCCCACTCGGCCCGTCCTGCCGATGCGGTGTACGTATATTTCGGGCACATCGGGCAGATCAAAATTGACCACGTGCGTTACCTCGGCCACGTCCAAGCCCCGCGCTATCACGTCGGTGGCAATGAGCACTTGGCAAATGCCCGCGTCAAAATCTTGCACCACCCCAAATCGGTGGTTTTGACTTTTGTTTGAGTGAATAACGTTTACCGCCCCCGCACTAAATTGCTCCACTATTTGCTCATAAACGAGGTCGGCCATTGATTTTGTGGAGGCAAAAACCAACACTTTGCTCATATCGGCATTTTGGGTAAGCAGCACTTTGAGCAAATTTATTTTGGTATAAAAATTGGGTACTCGGTAGTGCGTCTGCACGATGTTGTCTAACGGTGTGCCAACGGGCGTGGCCTCCACGCGCACTAAATTAGTAAAATAAACGTCGATGAGCTGCTCCACTTCGGGGGTTATGGTGGCCGAAAACAAGAGGTTCTGACGGCGCACGGGCAGTTGGTCAAAAATGTGTTTGAGCTGCGCCCTAAAACCCAAGTTGAGCATCTCGTCGAACTCATCGATCACCAATTTTTTAATGCTCTTGGGTTTCAAAACCCCCGTCGATAGCAAGTCCATCAGTCGGCCGGGTGTTCCCACCAACACATCCGCCCCGAGTGCTACTTGGGCGGCTTGGGGTTTTAGATTAACCCCGCCGTAAACGCCCACTACCCTCAAAGTCAGGTATTTACTTAGTTTTTCGACAGCCTCGACCACCTGCACCACCAGCTCGCGCGTGGGCACAATAATGAGCAACTGAGGGAGGGTATCTTTCGAAAACTGAAATTGCCGCAGGCAGGGCAGCAAGTACGCGAAGGTTTTGCCAGTGCCCGTCTGGGCAATGCCACACACGTCTTTGCCCGACATAACCACCGAAAACACCTTTTCTTGAATGGTGGTGGGCTGCGTAAGTGCCAGGTCGTCGAGTGCCGACAGCAGTTGTTTGTTGAGGTTGAGGTCGTTGAAAGTCATGTATTTTGGAGCGCTCGCTCCCAGCTTTGTGTAAATCCTAATTTGTGGGTACTAAAACGGTGGGTTGCCTCGGCTATTTTCGGCAAAGACCTCCGCTACCACTGGTAAGTAGAAATTTTGAATTTTGAATGAATAAATGATATAATAAACTAATAATCAAGATATTAGGTATTGGAAAAATGTTAATTTTTTAGTTATTACTAATTAAACAACAAAAGAAAGCTAAAACATTCACTCGAAGGCGATTTTAGGGGCGTTATTTGTTCGGTACACTCCCAAAAAGCCGCGCGTTGAACGCCAACAGCGGCGGCCAAATGAAAGCAAAATAGCCCGCGCGCGTCAATATCGACCCGCAGCCACCGAAATATGGTTGCGGTGGCGTACCTTTGCGGCATGAAAACATACCTGAGGCTTTTGTCTTTTGCGCGTCCGGTTCGGCAATATGCCCTGCCTTTTTTTATTTTTTCGTTGTTGGCCAGTGTTTTTGGAATCCTAAATTTTACGCTGCTCATTCCACTTTTAGACGTACTATTCGACCAGATCGACGGCACTAAAATAGCATCCTACCAAAAGCCCGAATTTCAGTTTAGTGTCAGCTACCTCACCAAATCGTTCGATTATTATTTCAACAGCACCGTGCGCGATTTTGGGCGGCAGCGCGCCTTGCAGCTGGTGTGTGGCACCATCGTAGTGTCGGTGTTTTTGGCCAACGTATGCAAGTATTTTTCGGCTCGAATCCTCGAGCGTTTCAAGGCCAACATGGTGGCACGTTTGCGCCAAAGTGTTTTCGACAATGCCATCGGGCTGCACCTGGGGTTTTTCTCTAACCAACGAAAAGGCGACCTCATGTCTCGGTTGGTAACGGACGTTCAAGAAGTAGAAGGCTCAATTGCGGGTTCGTTTTCGGCGGCGTTCAAAGAGGTTTTTACGCTATTTGTTTATCTTTTTGCGCTCTTTAAGATTTCTACCACACTCACGCTTTTTGCTTTTTTGATAATTCCAGTTTCGGGTATTTTCATTTCTACGATCGTGAAAAAAATGCGCCAACAGGCCATCGAAGGCCAAGAGCGGCTCAGTAAAATCATCAGCGTGATGGACGAGGCTTTCGGTGGGATGCGGGTAGTGAAGGGCTTCAACGCCGAGGCGTTCATAAGCCAGCGGTTCGACGCCGAGAACGAGGGCTACCGACGCGCTACCAGGGCGTTGGCCAACAAACGTGAGATGGCCTCGCCGTTTTCGGAGTTCATGGGGGTATCGTTGGTGGCGGTTATTTTGCTGTATGGCGGTTCGCTGGTACTGGCAGGCCAGTCTGAACTCACGGCCTCGCAGTTTATTTTTTACATCGCCACGTTCTCGCAGGTCATGCGCCCAGCCAAAGAAATTGCCAATGCCTTTAGCCAAACCCAACGTGGCTTGGCCTCCGGAGATCGAATCCTGTCGCTCTTAGACGCACAACCAGCCATTCAAGATGCGCCCGGGGCGGTGGCTATTCAGGCTTTTGAAAGCCAGGTCGAGTTTCAAAATGTGTCGTTTGCTTACTTAGACGGCCCCGTGGTGTTGGAGAGTATTCATTTCAAAATGGCCAAGGGGCAAACCGTCGCACTGGTGGGTTCGTCGGGCGGGGGCAAATCGACGATTGCCGATTTAGTGCCGCGTTTCTACGATCCGACGCGGGGCGAAATACGAATCGACGGGCTCGATCTGCGCCAAATCAAACAAAAATCGCTCCGTGGGCTCATGGGCATTGTGACGCAAGAACCCATTTTGTTTAACGACACCATTCTAAACAACATTGCTTTTGGGAGCAACGCCAGCCTCCAAGCCATAGAGGAGGCCGCTAAAATTGCCAATGCCCACCAATTTATTATGGCCCAGCCCAACGGCTACCAAACCATGATCGGCGACCGGGGTACTAAACTCTCGGGGGGGCAACGCCAACGCTTGAGCATTGCGCGGGCGGTGCTGAAAAACCCGCCAATTTTGATTCTCGACGAGGCCACGTCGGCCTTAGATACGGAGTCCGAAAAACTGGTGCAAGAGGCCCTGACCAACCTCATGCAAAACCGAACAACGCTCGTTATTGCCCACCGATTGAGTACCATTCAGCACGCCGATGCGATATTGGTGGTGCACCAAGGCCGCATTATTGAGCGCGGTACGCATCCCGAGCTTCTGGCCGTCGAAGACGGTTTTTACCGAAAACTTAGTTCGATGCAACAGGCATAAAAATCGCTTGAATACCATCGACAACGCGTTGCAAATCAGACACTTCGAGGTTTGATCCCGACGGTAAACACAGCCCGTTCTCGAAAAGTTGCTCGCACACGCGGCCGCCAAAAAACGGCGCATCGGCAAAGATCGGTTGCAGGTGCATGGGTTTCCAGAGTGGGCGCGATTCGATGTTTTGGGCTTCCAGGGCCAGTCTAATGCTTTCCCTGCCCACGCCCCCCGCCTGGGTTGCATCGAGCGTGAAACAACTCAGCCAGCGGTTCGAGAAACTGCCCTCTGCTTGGGGCTGGAACACCAGGCCGTCGATGTGGCCAAGGTTGCGCTGGTAGAAATCAAAATTGGCCCGCCGCGCCGCCACCCGCGCATCTATAACCCCCATCTGTCCGCGGCCAATACCCGCACAAATGTTGCTCATCCGGTAGTTGTAGCCGATCTCGGAGTGTTGGTAGTGCGGAGCGGCGTCGCGGGCTTGGGTGGCCAAAAAACGCGCTTTCTGCACCAAACTCTCATCGTCCGACAGCAACGCGCCACCACCCGAAGTAGTAATAATTTTGTTTCCGTTGAACGACAAAACACCTATTTTGCCGAAGCTACCCATTTTTTGCCCGCCGTAGCTGGCACCCAGTGCCTCGGCGGCGTCTTCCACGATCGGTATTTCGTAGCGGGCACAAACGGCCATGATCTCGTTCATCTGGGCGGGCATTCCGTAGAGGTGAACGGCCATAACAGCCTTGGGCTTTTGGCCCTTTGCCACGTAAAATTTAATGGCTGTTTCGAGTGCTTCGGGGCAGATGTTCCAGGTTTGGGGCTCGCTGTCGATGAAAACGGGGGTAGCTCCTTGGTAGGCAATTGGATTGGCACTGGCCGAAAACGTAAACGATTGGCACAGCACCACGTCGCCACGGCCAACGCCAAGCATAACCAACGCCAGGTGCAAGCCGGCCGTTCCCGACGACAACGCCGCCGCGTGGCCCGCGCCCACGTAGGCGCACAGGTCGCGCTCGAGGCCGTCCACGTTTGGGCCAAGCGGTGCCACCCAATTGTTGTCAAAGGCTTCATTTACAAACACTTGCTCGCGCCCACTCAGGTGCGGCGACGATAGCCAGATTTTAGGTTTGGTCATTTTTAATTCAGCGTACAGCATTAAGGAACATAAAATAAATAAGTAGTTGGATTTTGACATATAAATAGCTGATTATCAAGCGTTATTCAACCACTCAATAATTCAATAATTCAAAACTCATTCCTAAGATTACATTTCTCTGCAACGAAAATTTTGCAGAGAAGTCCCAAAATTAACCAATCCAAATTGCATAAAAGCACTTAGCTGGGCAAAAGTTACACCCAAACAAAACATGGTGCGTAAAATTGGGGTACGCGCACAGGAATTTATTTATCCAGCGCCTTTTTGTAGAACTTACTCGTGGCGTATTCGCTTTTTCCAAGTTCGGTGGTGTGTGGCAGCACGATGTTCCAGAGGTGAGTTAGGTAGTTTTCGAGGGTGTCGTCGTAGATATTTACTATCTTGTTTTGTGATATCCAAAACAGCCCCATCATCCAAATTGTGTGCGTGAGCCTTGCGTAGCTAACAGAATCGGGCGGCGGTTTAATGCGGTCGGTTCGGATGTAATAATCGAACAACTTGTTGCCATCGGCGATAAATTTGGCCGACCGTACCTCGTTCATTTTTCTGATTTCTGGATACTGCTGCACAATTTCGAGCAGATCAGTAAAAAAGAAACTGTATTGGTGCTGAAAATGATAAAAGTTCATGTACATTTTTTCGAAGTGCAACAGCGTGGGAGCGCCAGGCGGCAAAACAAACGCCTCCGTTTCGTCGCGCATGGCTTCGTAGATTGCCCCTATCAGGCTTTCTTTGGTATTGTAGTGGTAGGTCAAATTGCCGGGGCTCATGCCCGCCGCATCGGCAATTTCTTTGATAGACACATTTTTGTAGCCCTTTTGGTTGAAAAGGCCAATGGCAGTAAAAAGTATTTTGTCTTTTGTTGAGTGCACGGATAGCATAAAAACCAAATTTAAACTTAAAAAATAACTACCACAATTATTTTAGTATAAACGTACTAAATTTAGTTGCCGTGGGCGCAACATACTAATCAATAAGGGAGTTGCGTTTCAATACTACTGTTTGAAAAAGATGGTAAAGATTGCCAAATCCGAATTTCTAAACCAACTTTGTACGCATACATTTTACGCAAAAAGCCATGAACAAAAGAGTTTCGGCATCTATATTGGTGCTTTTTTTGGTTTGGGGATGCTCGCTCTTACCCAAAAAGGAGCAAAAACCAGCCATTACACCGCGCAACCACGCCATCATTTTTATCGATAAAACCCAAAGTGTAAACGTAAACAAGGCTTTTGTGGCTCAAAAGTATCAGCAAGCCATCCGCGACCTCGTCCAAGAAAACATTCGGCAGCGCGGCGATCAGTTAGAGATTTACTTCATCCACGAAAACACGTCGAAAGCCCGCGCGCTGTCGCTTACGTGCCAGGCCGAGCTCGAAAACACCCAAAATCTAAGCCCGACCGACCAAGAAGCCGCCCGAACTGTTTTTGATATGGCACTCAAACGCCAACACGCGCTATTTCTGAACCAGTCTTTGGCCAAACTAAACCTCCAAAACGAGGGTGTATCTAACCAGATGACCGACATCTGGGCCAGCTTGCCCATCATTGCCAAGGCCGCTGCCGACGACGCACAGGTGAACGTTTATTATTTGAGCGATATGATAGAAAGCGTAAGCGGTGCTGGACGGCGCGATTTTCACGTTCGAGCCCCCCAAGACAACGCCCAGGCCCAAGAGTGGGCCAAAACGGACGCGAAAAAACTACAAGAAAACAGCCTAAATGCCGCCCAAATAAAAATCTTTCTCCCTTTTGAAGCCACCGCCTCCACCCGCCAAAACAACCCAACAGTGACCCACTACTGGCAGACACTTTTACAAGAACTGGGCGCGGCAACGGTCGAAGAACGCTAAAAACGGGCAGTATCTCGGCTGGTTTTGAAAAACAAAGGGTGGGGTGCAGTGTCGTTTAGCCTTCAAAAATAAGCATCTCGCCCCTTGTTACCCGCGCAAAATTCGTACCTTTACTTTAAATAAGTCTGACACTTCGACCCATTTTGGGTTTGGCACGCTACTTGTACTTATGTTCGCTCCTTTGAGTACGCCGTTGCATTTTATAATTTATGAGCATGAAGCTGCCATTGTGGCAGTAAAAAATATGAGCTTTTTCAATCAAGAACTACAAAATCGCGTTTTTTTAGCAGAATCGGACATAGATAGCCTGGAAATTGTACCACTCGGTGGCATAGACGACCTGGACGAAAACTATGAGATGCCCGAAGAACTGCCCATTTTACCACTCCGAAACACCGTACTGTTCCCTGGCATGGTGATCCCGATAACCGTCGGGCGGCAAAAGTCGATCAGGTTAGTTAAAAAAGCCTACCGAGGCAACCGCACCATCGGCGTAGTGGCGCAGGCCAATGCGCAAAAAGAAGAGCCAACATCGGCCGACCTGCACCAAGTTGGTACGATGGGCTACATTATTAAAATGATTACGCTCCCCGACGGCAACACGACGATAATCGTGCAGGGACGCAAGCGTTTTAAGGTGACGGAATACCTGCGCGAAGACCCCTATATTACGGCATTGGTGAAGGGAATCGACGATTATTTTCCTAATCCAAACCGAAAAGAATCGAAAGCACTGATCCAGTCGATCCGAGATTCGGCCTCTAAAATCCTCAAGCTCAACCCTGAGATTCCTCAGGAAGCCCGAATTGCGCTCGATAACATCGAAACGCCGAGTTTTTTGGTGCATTTTTTGTCGTCTAATATCAACGCCGAAGTGTTTGACAAGCAGATGCTTTTGGAAACGGACGACATTCCGAAGCAAGCCACCAAGTTGTTGGAATTGATGATGCGCGAAATTCAGATGCTCGAACTCAAGCGCGAAATTCAGAACAAAGCCAGTTCGGACATTGACCAGCAGCAACGCGATTATTTTTTGCGCCAGCAAATGAAAGTGCTGCAAGACGAGCTGGGCGTGGACAGCCCCGACCGCGAACTGGAAAACCTGCGCCTCAAAGCCGCCAAAAAGAAATGGCCCGAGGCCGTGCGCCTGCACTTTGACAAAGAGGCCAATAAGCTGCACCGCATCAACCCGATGGCCCCAGAATACCCGGTGACGCTGAACTACTTAGAAACCCTCACCGACTTGCCGTGGAACGAGTACACCAAGGATAATTTTGACCTCAAACGCGCCGAAAAAATATTGGATGCCGACCATTTTGGTTTAGATAAAGTAAAGGAGCGCATCATTGAGTACTTGGCGGTTCTGAAACTCAAAAACAACCTAAAATCGCCCATCTTGTGCTTGTACGGCCCGCCTGGAGTGGGTAAAACATCGCTCGGAAAATCGGTGGCAAAAGCCCTGGGGCGCAAGTACATACGCATGGCGTTGGGCGGCCTCCACGACGAAGCCGAAATACGCGGCCACCGCAAAACCTACATTGGTGCTATGCCTGGCAAACTGGTGCAAAATATCAAAAAAGTGGGCTCGTCGAACCCCGTTTTTATATTGGACGAAATAGACAAGGTGAGCTCCGATTTTAGGGGCGACCCCGCGTCGGCGCTCTTAGAAGTGCTCGATCCCGAACAAAACTCGTCGTTTACCGACAACTATTTGGAGGTCGAGTACGACCTGTCGAAGGTGATGTTCATTGCCACTGCCAACTCGCTCGACTCGATTCATCCCGCCCTGCGCGACCGCATGGAGATCATTGAAGTGAGCGGCTACACGGTGGAAGAAAAACTGCAGATCGCAAAAAAATACTTGGTGCCCAAACTCCGCAAAGACCACGGGCTGACTCCGAAGGATTTTTCGATCGACGATAAGGCCATTCTCCGAATCATTGAAGGCTACACGCGCGAGTCTGGCGTGCGGAATTTGGAGCAAAAGATTGCCTCCATTATCCGCAAAATGGCCAAGTTCGTCGCCAAAGGCGAAGAATTTCCCAAAGTAGTGAAACCCGAAACCGTGGAGAGACTCCTCGGAATGGAGGTTTTTGACAAAGACCTGTACCAAGGAAACGACATGGCTGGCGTGGTTACTGGCCTGGCCTGGACATCGGTGGGCGGCGAGATTCTCTTCGTGGAATCCAGCTTGAGTCGTGGAAAAGGCACGCTGACGCTCTCGGGCCAACTGGGCGACGTGATGAAGGAGTCGGCCATGACGGCGCTATCGTACCTCAAAGCCCATTCCGACGACCTGGACATCGACTACCGCGTGTTTTCGAACTACGACCTGCACGTACACGTACCTGCGGGCGCAACGCCCAAAGACGGGCCTTCGGCGGGGATTACCATGCTCACTTCGATGGCCTCGATTTATACCCAGCGCAAAATAAAAAACTACCTCGCCATGACGGGCGAAATAACCCTGCGCGGCAAGGTGTTGCCCGTGGGAGGGATCAAAGAAAAGATTTTGGCGGCCAACCGGGCGGGTGTAAAAGACATTATCATGTGCGCCAAAAACCGCAAAGACGTCGAAGAAATCAAAGGCGATTACATAAAAGACTTGCAGTTTCACTACGTCGAAACGGTGGATCAGGTCTTGGACGCAGCACTGCTGCCCGAGAAAGTAAAAAAGCCAATTCACTTTATTTTGCCCGAAGAAAAACGGAGCGATCTGCCAACTTCACTGTAAGAATAAGTAACAATGGTGACTTTTGACGAGACCCGTCGCCCACGCAAATACAGAACAAACGACTGACAATCAAGCTATTGTACACTAAACAAATGTCGATTGTTTAGCTATTTTTACTTAACACTTCCAGCAAATATTAGCTCAGACTTTAATGATCTTGACCTGTTTGTAGTAGACGAAGCCAACATAAGTAGTACTATTTGGCCTTCACAAAAAAAATAGTTTCGTTGGCGGCAAGTATGATTCCGTAGCCGTTTTTGACGTTAGAAAAACGGGATTTGGGCAACTGAAAGGCCACAAAAATATCTGTGGGTTGTAGTTCGTCTTGCAAAAAACGAAAATAGCTTTCTGACACGTTGGCAATGCTCACGCGGTAAAAATCAACGTTTCTTTGCCTCGTACCAGATGCTAAATTACTGTTTTGTAAGGATCCGAAAGAATTTAGGCCAAAACTAGTTTTGAAGGTTTGAGCAGGAAAACAATTGTCTTTGAATACAAATCTTAGCCGATTTCTCGCAAAGCTGCACCCGTCTTCAACCTCGCCGTCTTTGCCAATATTAAATCCGCCAAGGCCAAGGTCTTGATTTTGGTAGAGCCCTTCGATGGTCACGAGGTAGTCGTTGGGGCTATTTTCAGCATCTTTCCATTCAACGTCCAATTGGCGCGTTATTGCTCCCGTAAGAATAGAAGCAATGGTGTCTTTCTGCAATACAGCCTGGGCGTTGGCTACGTTTTGCGGAATGACAACGGGCTGGGTATTTGCACTCGGGAACCCCGTTAATGCCACCTCAAATGAGTACGCAAAACCTATTTTGGGTTTCAGCCCCGATTGAGCAACGTAATTACCAGAGTCTGAATAGGCCAATTGGGTCTTAAACAAGCCATTTTCAAATAATTTGACGCTCGCCCCTGCCAGTCCCGATGTTACGGTAAATTTGCCCGTGGGTGGATAGGTTTTGCTGAGGCGCAACTTCACCACTTCACTGGGTTTCAATTCGGCATAAAGCACAAATCGGTCGCCTTCGTAGGGCAGGTCTGCCCCCAGCTCGGTTTCTTGGCAACTTTGCAACAAAACTGCCATTAGCAGTACCCACAAACGTTCACATTTTTGCCACATAACCAACGTAAGGAATAATGGGGATTAACCCGTAAGAATAAAGACGGTAATCAAAAGTACCCTGCGGCTGCGGATTTTTTGAGCCGTTTACTTCGACATAGTACGGGTTTCGGCGGCTATACACATTGTAAGCGCCCACGCTCCAAGTTACGGTTCGGTTGCGTTTGCTGCGCCTGTCCCAATTAATGCCCGCGTCTAAACGGTGATAGGCGGGCAAGCGGTAGTTGTTGCGGTCTCCATAAATAAACTCGGGCTGAGACTGGTCAAGATTAGCTTTAATGATGGCAATGGGGACGGTTGCGGGGCGGCCCGTGTTGAAAACCCAATTAGCAGAAAAATTTACCGACGATGATATTTTATAATTGCCCGTGAGACTGATGGAATGGCGACGGTCAAAATTTCCGTAAAACCACTGCCCGTTATTGATATTTTCAAACTTAGATTCGCTCCAAGCCAGTGTATAGGCAAGCCAACCCGTAAAGTTACCTTCGGTTTTGTTCAAGAAAAACTCAACGCCGTAAGCCCGACCAACGCCGCCTTTTTCTATCAACGTCTCCCACGGTTTGCCCGCATCGGCAAACAACGATGAACCCGTTCTATAATCAATTTGGTCTTTTAACGATTTGTAATAGCCTTCTACACTGAGCGTTAATTTTTGGGCGGGGTAGTTTTTGAACACGCCCACGGAATATTGACGCGCAAACTGCGGACGAACTGCGGACGTGGCAGGTACCCAAACGTCGTTGGGTAAACCGATGGAGTTGGTGCTTAGTAAATGAATAAACTGCCGCATTTGGGCAAACCCACCTTTGATTGACCAGTTTCTGGGTAAAATCAAATTGGCCGAAAATCGCGGCTCAAACGATGAGTAGTTTTGTTGTTGAACCGAAAACGCTCCCAGCCGCAGCCCCGCGTTGAAACGCAGTGCGTCAGAAACGGCTATTTCGTGTTCGGTAAAAGCCCCAAACTCATTGGCTTTAAATATTTTATTGCTGGCTTCCACAACCCGTGGATCTAACTCAAAAGTAGTTTCCACTTTGGTGGGTTGGTACGAGTGCCTGGTTGCTTCTACGCCCACTCGGATGGTATAATTGGGGTTTGCAAAATATTCCAACGAGGTTTTGGCGGTTACATCGGCCAGCGACGATTGCAAAGAATAAGCGTCGGTTGTTTTGAATGTATCGTCTATTTTTTGGGAGGTAGCCACCCCAATGTCGTATTGATAACGGGTAAAAAGTAACACCGATTTTAGAAATAAATTAGGTTTCAAAATGCGATTATAGCGCAGCGTTCCCGTCAAATTACCCCAGTTTATGTTCAAGCGACCTCGGCTGTCTGCCGCATATTTTTGGCGTGAGTCCCAACGGTCATAACTATTGTAAAAACTGAGATACAGGCGGCTTTTATCGTCAATTTTATAGTTTATTTTGGCGTTTATGTCGTACAACAAATAGTTGAAATATTGCTGACTATTGCCAAACTGGTACAAAAACCACAGGGGTAAAGTGGCCAAACCCAAGTAGGCGGCTCGCCCCGAAACGAGGTAAGAACCCCTTTCTCGATTTTTGTAGGAAAGCGGCCCGTCTAACAACATGCTCGAAGTCACCAATCCGATGCCGTGGTCTTTTTTATGGCGTTTGGTGTTTCCTTCTTTCATCGTTACGTCAATCACCGACGACACGCGCCCGCCATACTGAGCGGGCAAAATACCCTTGTACATAGCTACTTTTTTGAGGGCTTCCGAATTGAACACCGAGATAATTCCAAAAAAATGAGCCGAGTTATAAATCGGAGCTTCGTCCAGCAAAATCAAGTTTTGGTCGGGCGTGCCGCCGCGCACAAACAAGCCCACCGTTCCTTCGTTGCCGATGCTCACGCCTGGCGTGAGTGCCAACGCCCTAAAAATATCCTTTTCGCCAAAAATCGTCGGAATAGTATTGAGCCTTTCTAATGGAATGGAGAGGTAGCCTATTTGTTGATTTTGAGAATCATCTTTGGTAGCCTTTATCTCTACTTCATCTAATTGATATTCAGCGGGTTTTATCTCAAAAATGCGGCTTTTATCAGATGCTTGGGCGATGCAAAAAGTACTGGTTTGGTAGCCCACCGAAGAAAAGTAAAGCGTGGCGGGAATCTTGACTTTTAACGAAAAAAAGCCGTATTGGTTGGTAATCGTTTTCTTTAAGCTGGCCGAATCTGTAACACTCACTCCCGCCATGGTTTCGCCCGTGAAATGGTCTTTTACAAAGCCGTTTGTTGAGCGCTGCGAATGGGCAGTAGTGAAAAATAGCAGAAAAAATAAGAAACATAACAATGTTCGGTGCGTCATTTTTCACTTTTTTAGCTGGTGTCTATTTGTCAGTGCGGGGCTGAGGCCACAAACCCTTGCATCATTGCCCACTCGCGCCCTGGGGTGTCGGTCTCAAAAGTCTCCAAGCAGCCCCTGTCTTGCAGCGTCACGTAGCAGGTTTTGCCTTTTTTGCCGCCAAAACAAATGTTAGATACGTTCTTGCCCTTGGTGGCTACGGTGTGCAGCACCTGCCCCGCTGGCGACAGTACCGCCACCTCGCCCTTGCCCCAGCGCGTCACGTAGAGGTTGCCGTTGGCATCGCAGCGCATTCCGTCCAACCCGCCGTCTTCAAATTTGTGCAACAGTCTTTTGTTGGCAATCTGGCCGTCGGCCATGAGGTCAAACGCCCACACGTTTCGCTGTGCGCTTTCGTTCACGTACAGTGTTTTTTCATCGGGGCTCACCTCAATGCCGTTGGTTGTGCCCATGTCGGTGGCTATTTTGGTAGTTGTGCCGTCGGGGGCCACGTGCCATACTTGCCCCGTGGAAGTTTTCCAGTTGGGGTCGGAGCAAAAAATGTGTCCCGTGGTCGTAATGGCCAAATCGTTGGGTTGGTTCATGCCAGCTTGGTGGGCGTGTATGGTCACTTTTCTGGTCGTTATATCTACTTTTAGTACGTTGTGGGCCGTAAAATCGGCCACGTAAAAAGTGTTCATCGCCCCAAACCTAATGCCGTTGCCCGTGCTGCCTTTGGGGAGCGTAACAAAAAAACTTGATTTGCCTTTTTTGTCAATCTGGGCAATCGTACCATCGTTGGCGTAATTAACGGCGTAAACATTGCCGTCAGCATCCACCGACGGCCCTTCGCAGTTGGTCGTAAACTCGTGTTCGGGCGAAAAATCCTTGGCCACGAAGCATTTCTGGGGCTCGGTCAAACTCCCCCCAAACCCCGCGCAAATGCAAAATGCCGCAGCCGCGATACTCCAAAAATAGGATTGTTTTTTCATGTCTATGAAAGCATTAATGATCCAATTGATAGCCGCCAGGTTTACGGTCCAACGACGAGCCGACTGCGTTTTGGTCGGCGGCAGTGGTTCGGGCGGCGTTGAGGCGCATGGTTCGGCTGCCAGTGATTTGAAACATGGCCTCGCTCAAAAGAGGGTCGCGCACGTCGCCAATCGGCACCATATCTACCGACAGCAGTTCTCTCACCGTCACTTTGGGGCTAAAACCCGCCGTGTAGTCAGATTTGCCCAAGCTGTTAAAAGACTTGGCCACAATGGGTTGCATCCCCCAGCTTATCTTGCGGGTGTCGTCTTTGACGGTAATCGACCCCACGTTTTTGCCCACCGTTTTGTCGCCAATCACAACCACCTCCATGTAGGGTTGCAGCCCGTTGATGACCAACTCGCTGGCCGACGCCGTTCGGGTCGAGGTCAGCACGTAAACGCGGCTCAGGTTGTTGCCCACGTTTTGGGCTTTGGTCTGAAACTTATCGAGCAAAAAACTGGCCCCGTACTGCTTTTCGATGGCCGCCTGGAAGACTGGGTTGTACTGCCGACGGGCAAAAATATCGTTGGCCGTCACGCCCTTGGCCACCAAGCTGGCAAGGTTGTTGGAGGCCACCGACGAGCCGCCTGGGTTGTATCTCAAATCCAAAATGAGCTCGCTGATGCCCCGGGCTTTGAAGCGCGCAAAAATCTGGTCCATTTTTTGGTTAAAAATCGGCTCTTTGGCACCGTTTGGGGTCGCCACAAACTGGTTATACATCAGGTACCCAATCGTTTTGCCGCCCCGCACGTACACCGAGTCCAAATGGAGCGGGTCTTCTTGATACACCACCGCGTTGAGGGTTTTGCTCTCGCCGGTAGGCACAAAATCGTTCTGGTAAATGCCCCTAAAAAAAAGGTATTCGTTAGATGTACCCAAAAGGGTCGCATAATTGTCGCGCGTTAGCACTTGACCGTCCACGAGCAACCTAAAAAAAATATCGCCCCGTTTCAATCCACCACGGGAGGCTGGCGAGTTGGGCATCACGTACAGGATGCGCCCCGCCAGCTCGTTGCTGTTGGTTTTTAGGTACAATTGAAACTCCGCGCCCGTGGTTCGGCTTTCGCCCGCCAGGGCGGCCACCAGCTGGTCGGCGTTGGGCTGAATCCACGAAAACCGATCGCCGTCGGGCCGCTGCGCGGCGTCGAAACGGTAGAGCAGCGTCTCAAAAAACTCCTGCGGCACCAAAGCTTTGTTGGGATTTGCTGGTATTTTGTCGTTCCAATAATACACGTCCCGCAGGTTATCAACGATCCAAGTATTTATGTTTTCGACCTCGTTGGTGGCTTCGACGGATGTTTTTTTGCACCCCACCGTGGTCATCAGAACAATATTGGCCAAGGCCAAAACGATAATTTTTTTCATTTATGTAAGTCGGGTTTTGTGGATATTTATTACGTACTATGGCCAAACGCCGAGAATGGATTATTTGAACGTCGATAATTATATAACTGCCTATTAACCAGTATTATAATTGTTTTGTTTCCAATCTTCGTACAGCACCAAAAACAGCATCTCTAACGTTCGCTAATTGGTAATTTTGAGTCGCTACGTAAGCATTAATTTCAAACTCGCTATTGTGAGTCCAATTGCCAATAAATACCTCAGCGTCGGCACGTTGAACTTTTGACTGCCAAAGTAAGAACCCAAAAGTCCACCAAAAATTGTTGCTAAAACTGCGTATTGTAAATTGTCGGTGAGATTGATTCCACCTTTGTTCATTTGTCCAAAAAGACCAGACAACGAATTTACGAAAATGAAAAGTGCCGATACCGCAGCCGTTTCTTTAAGTGTTGCCCAACGCATCAACAACATCAGCGGACTTAAAATTATTCCGCCGCCTATGCCAATCATACCCGACAAAAGTCCGATGAGGCCGCCCGAAAGCAAACCCGCCCAAACTGGAATGTCCTTGTTTTCTTCGTTAGCTTGTCTGAACGTATAAAGCAATCTTACAATCGAAATTAGTAAACATGCGGCTAATATTTTTTTGTAAATACTGTCCGATAAAGTCATTGTTCCACCCAGATACGCCATCGGAACGCTCGCAAGCGCGAAAGGAAGGAAGAGTTTTAACCGAAAATGTCCTGCTTTGTAAAAACCAATGAACGACATCAACGAAACTGCCAAGTTCATAACCAAAGCCGAGGGTTTCATCATCAAAGGTGCAACCCCAGCCAAAGCCATAACTGCCAAATAGCCACTTGCTCCGCCGTGCCCAACGGAAGAATACAAAAACGCAACAACTGAAAGCAAAGCAAGTAATAGTATTAGATCGAAATCCATTGTAAGTTTTGAGGTTTTTGGTGCAAAAGTTATCGTTAAATGCGTTTGATTTTAATACTTTTTAGCCCTTTTATGTAACTGTAGTTAGATGACCAAAAATTTTCAACTATTTAATTATTAGGCACTTACCCAACAATCCAAAATTCAATAGTATTACTTATCTGCGGCCTGCCCTTCGGCAATTTTAGAAAATGAAACCGTTTTTGTACCGTCGATAAGTCCAAAAATTGTAATCTCGTTGGTAGCCTCTACTTGTTTTTGAGGAGACAAAACGGTCGAGAGAAATAAAAAAAGCGGTAACAAGTGGATTTTTTTCATGTATGTGGTTGATTTTTAGGGTTTTTATTAAACGATTGCAACAATCCGTTTTTCAAACTTACTCAATAAAGATCGAATTTTGTTTTCTTATCGCAAGCGAAAAGTTGCAAAAACCGAAATAATGCCAAACGATAATTGGCGCGTAGTCAGAAACTGCCCTGCTAATTATATACCTGACACCATAATTTAGCGTTTAAGTGCTTAAATTTGGGTCAAAGTCTTTCCTAACTCATGAAACAGTATCGTCCGTTGCGTTTTTTGGTATTTTTGATTGTTACAGTATTCGGCCTGGCATTCGGTGCATTTGCCCAGCCCAGCGGAGCGTTCAAGATCGCGGAGTTTTCTAAACCCAAGGCCACCGAAAATATTGCGCAGGTGGCAGTAGAAGAATACACCCTCATGGTGCAAACAACCGACGCGCTCACCAACAAGGTTATTCCCGCCGTGGTGTCGGTGATTCCAGAAAACAGTGCCACCGAAGTAGCGGGGCGGCGCCTGCAAGGGCAGCACATTTTTAAGGTGAAGGCGGGCAATAAATACCTGCTGGTGGCGGCCTTGCACGGGTTTCAAACCTACCGAAAAGAACTCTCGCTCGATGTGGTTAATACGGCCAACGAACGCGTACAAAGCCTGTCTTTGCCGCTCGACCCCGAGCCAACTACGACGCTCGTTTTGCGGGCAAAAGACAAGGTGAGCGGCCAACCTATAAATGATGCTACGTTTTCTGTTTTTTTATCGGGAAAAAACGAAACGCTCACTGGCGATGCCATAAAAGGGGAGTACCGCCTGGTGATTGACCAAGACGACCGGCTCGAAATTGAAGCCAATGCCGATGGCTACCAAACTGTTCGGAGGGTTCAGAGCGTGAAAATAACCAAAAAATCGTCGCTCGTCGAGGTAGATTTGCTTTTTATTAAGGCTCAAAACACCGAGCTCGCCGTGCGGGTCATCGACAAGGCCGACCGAAAGGTGCTCTCAAACGCCAAAGTGACCATTACCGACTTGACCACCAACCGCGATGTTTACGCGGCCGTTGCTCCGCGCGGGGAGGCCAAGATTGCCACCGACGATGGCCACAACTACCGCGTGCAGGTGTCGGCGCAGGACTATTTGTTTTACGAATATTTTGTAAAAAACACCAACGATTCCAGCCCGATTGTGTTGGAACTGACCCGCAAAAATAATTCTTTTGTCAATCTGAAAACAATCGATGCCGCCACCAGCAAGCAGATTGCGGCCACCTACAAAATAACCACCCTGCCAGGTAAAGACTTTGTGGTGGTTGAGGGTTTGGGAGCTGCCGATAGATATAACCTGACCGATCCCGCCATGTTGCAGATCGAGGTGTTGGCCAAGGGATACAAGCCCCTCACCGAGCAACTGAACGCCACGCAGCTGGGCGCGGGAAAAACGTTTAATTTTGAGGCCCGCTTGGTAAAAGACGCGGGCAGTAGCCAATATACCATCGTGATCGTCGATTTAGAGCAGCGTTCTATTGTTCCCAACCCAACGATTGTGGTCAAAGACAGCCAGGGGCGCGTGGTGCGGGCGGTGCGCAAGGCCGAATCGAACGATTGGTTGGTGGTGCTACTGAGCGACGAAAAGTATACCATCGAAACCACTGCCCCCGATTATTTGCCCTACAAGGCCGACGTTGGAGTGCCCAAAAACGGCATCATAAACGTGGGTATGACGCGCATTCCCACGCCCGAAGTGGCCATTACGGCCGTAGATGCCCTCACAAAACAACCCGTGGCGGCCAACTTTAAGCTCATCGGCACCGAAACCGAGCTCAACGGGGTGGCGACGGTGGCGGTTCCCTACAAAACCAAGCTCCGCAACATGGCCTACGACATGGCCGTGAACGCCCCCGAGTATCGGCCCCACCAAGAAAAATTTACGCAGGCCGACGGCTCGCCGCCGCAGCGCACAGTGGAGTTGTATCGGCTGACTTACACGCTGGTTTTTCAGGCCATAGACGCACAGAGTAAAAAAATAATACCAACCGCGACGCTCAAAATTACGGATGTTAAAAACAACCAAACCTCCACCTCCAACGGTGAAACGAAACCGATTTCGTTCGCCGCCGACGGTTCGTTCAGCATTGAGGCGGTGGCGGCAAATTACGAACCCGTCCAACTAACGCTGCGGCCGTTTGAGTGGTTGTCTAAAAATTCAAATAGAAACGCGGAGGGCATCATTGCGTTTTTGCCCAAAACTTTTGCCATTAATCTAACGCCCGTTGCCACCACCACGCTCGCAATAAAAGCCACCGACCGCAACACCAGCCAACCCATCGAAGCCGACATTACCGTGACCGAAGAAGGCACGGGCAAGATAACTGCGCTAAGAGTAACGGTGAAACAGCCCGAGCAAAAGATGATTTTTACGGCCAACCAAAGCCTAACCATCAACGTGTCAGCTCCCCAATACAAGGCTGTCAATCAGTTGGTTAAGATAGAGATAAGCAAGCCTAATTTTTTGTTTGAAGCCCGTTTAGAACCCGTTCCGTTGCCGCCCGTGGTGGTGCTGAAAGAGGTAACGATTTCGGCCGTTGATGCCCTCACCAAACAGCCAGTGGCGGCGGTTTTTAAGTTGGTGGGCACCGAAACCGAACTCAACGGGTCGTCTTCGGCCACGGCGGGTTATAAAACCAAGCTGGCCAACATGGCCTACGACCTGGCCGCCACCGCCCCCAACTACCGCCCCTACCAAGAGAAGTTTACGCAGACCGATGCCGACGCCGCCGTGCGCGTGGTGGAGTTGTATAGGCTCACCTACCCGCTGGCATTTCAGGCCATCGATGCCAAAACGAAAAAGCCAGTGCCTACGGCCGCCATTAAAATACTGGACTTGAAAACCAACCAGACAACCAACTTTGTGGGCGAAACCAAACTGATGGACTTGCCCGCCGACGGCCGTTATACCCTCGACGCCACCAACGCTGGCTACGAACCCATTAAATTAGACCTCCAACCGCTGCAATGGCTCACCCAAAATGCCATCAGAAATGCCAAAGGGGAGATCACGTCGTTGCCCAAGTTGTTTGCGCTCAACCTCACACCGTTGCCGCCAGTTGCGGTGGTATTGCCCCCCAAACCAGCCAAAAAATCGGATATTTTTGAGGACTTAAAAGTGGGGCAAGCCATCACGCTCGATAACGTGTATTTTGACCAAAGTGCCTACGTGCTGCGCCCAGAGTCTTACGCGCAGTTAGACAAATTGGCCACAACCATGATTAGAAACCCCAAATTGAAGGTGGAGATCGGCGGCCACACCGACAACGTGGGCGACCCGCGCCTCAATTTGGCGCTGTCGGAAAACCGTGCGAAGGTGATTTCGAGTTATTTGATAAACAAGAATAAAATTGCCGAAAACCGGCTAACCTACCGAGGCTACGGCCAAACCAAACCCGTGGCGGCCAACGACAGCGAAGAAAACAAGAAGAAAAACCGCCGCGTGGAGTTCGTCGTGATCGAAAATTAGGGAGCAATGAACCCTTTCTTGGGTTAAACTACCTACCTTTGTGTTTTAAAATGTACAACAAATAATACTGAGAATGACAACCAACAAAACATTTACGATGATAAAACCCGATGCCATCGGGAACATCGGTGCCATTACAAAAATGATCGAAGAGGCGGGCTTTCGGGTGGTGGCCATGAAAAAAACGCGGCTCACGCCTGCTCAGGCGGGGCAGTTCTACGCCGTTCACAGCGAGCGTCCGTTCTATAACGACCTCTGCGCCTATATGTCGTCGGGGCC
The DNA here is from genome assembly GCA_013298215.1 of Cytophagales bacterium. Classification (GTDB taxonomy): domain Bacteria; phylum Bacteroidota; class Bacteroidia; order Cytophagales; family Spirosomataceae; genus JAAFKE01. The sequence goes on from JAAFKE010000005.1 coordinate 56,549, forward strand.
AATTGTGCCGATGATCTTAGAAAAAGAAAACGCGGTTTTAGATTTCCGCACGCTCATTGGGGCCACCAACCCCGCCAACGCCGCCGACGGAACAATCCGTAAGATTTTTGCCAAGTCGATCGAGGCAAATGCCGTTCACGGGTCAGACTCTGACGAAAACGCTGGCATCGAGGGCAGCTTCTTTTTCTCGCAGTTGGAGCAGTTCTAACAGTAAAGTTTCTACCTGTTGTTTGTCATCGTAGGTTTGTAGGACGGGGCCGCCCGCGCGGGCATCTATTCTCTGACTGGTAGCCCCATCGGGGTGAAATTTTTCAAGCACTAAACAATCAAACCCACAAGGAACTGAAACCTGACGGGTTTGATTGTTTTTTTTTGCAACGAAACACCTACTTTTTCAGCAAGCAAGCCACGTAAAAACCGTCGAATCGGTCGGTGGCGGGCGAGTAGCGCCGCTCGGAGATCAGCTCCCACCCGTCGGGTTGTTCAGCGAGCAGTCGCCGAACTTGGTCTTCGCTTTCGGAGGGCATAATGCTGCACGTGGCATAAACCATTTTGCCGCCAGGTTTCAGCATCGAGCCGTAGTTGCTCAAAATGTCCCATTGCACCAAATGCAGTGCCTCAAATTGCTGTCGGCTAAGGTTCCATTTGGTGTCGGGATTGCGCCTCAAAACCCCTATTCCTGAACACGGTACGTCCAGCAGGAGTCGGTCGGCGGAGGCTTTTAGTCTTTTAATGGTCTTAGAGTCAATCACTTTTATTTCTACGTTGCCCACCCCAGCGCGTCGGGCGCGTAGTTTGAGGTCGGTGAGTTTGTAGTCTTCAACGTCTAAGGCTATGATGCGGCCTTTGTTTTCCATGAGGGCGGCCAAGTGGAGTGTTTTGCCCCCCGCGCCCGCACAAGCGTCGATCACCCTCATGCCCGCCTGCGCGTCGAGCGCACGCGCCACCATCTGCGACGACGCATCCTGAACCTCAAACCACCCCTCTTTGAAAGCGGGTGTCCAAAACAGGTTTTGCTTTTGTTTCACCAGCACCGCATCGGGATAATCTGGAATAGTCTCGGCCTCAATGTGGTCAAAATCAAGCTCTTCGATTAATTTTTTGGGAGTGCTTTTTAGGCTATTAACCCGTAGAATCAATTGCGACGACTGGTTAAGGGCGTTTATCTCAACGGCCCAGTTTTCTTTCAACTCGCCGTAGCCAACTTTATCCATCCAGTCGGGGAGCGACAGCAGCACGGCGCGGGTCGATCTGGCCTCTTTGTAGAGCCTCCCCACGCGCGTGGCGTTGAGGTGTTTAAACTCGCTCCACTCGGGCAGTTCGTGCTCTTGAAGCAACCAATACGCCCCAAAAGTGAGCCAGCAGCCCCAATAATCGTCCTTTTTTACCTCGCCCACGTACTGCGCCAGGCGTTTCCAGCGCACAATTTCGTAAACTCCCTCGGCCACAAAGGCGCGTTCGCGGGGTTCTAAATTTCGGTTGTTTTTCAGGATCGTCTCGATCACTTTTCCAGCCGAGCGGCCTTCTTCAAAAACTTGACCAAGGCCCCAAACGATGGCCTCGACGGATGCGCGTTCTATTTGCACTGTTTTGTATTTTAATTGAAACCACCAGGGCGGCCTTGAAAAATTGATTTGTGTTGTGGCAACGCGCCCTTTATTTGCTTTGGGCAATGCGCCGCGTTTCAGCGTCGGTTTGCACGTAGTCGTCGAGCGTGGGCTTGGCCACAAACGTTGCCTTGTCCATGCACTTTTCTATTAAGTCCGATATTTCTAAGAACTTTATTTCGTCGTTCAAAAACGCCGCTACGGCCACTTCGTTGGCTGCATTAACAATGCAGGGCATATTGCCGCCCTTTTCGAGGGCTGTAAAAGCAAAGCCCAGGTTGCGAAACGTTTTCAGATCGGGCTGCTCGAATGTGAGCGAAGGATACTTGGTGAAGTCGAAGCGGGGAAAATCGGCCGCAAGCCGATGCGGAAAACTAAGCGCAAACTGGATCGGCACGCGCATATCGGGCAGGCCCATCTGAGCTTTCATGCTGCTGTCTTCAAACTGTACAATAGAATGAATGATACTCTGCGGATGCACCACCACCTCGATCTGGTCGGGGCGCAGGTCGAAGAGCCATTTGGCCTCGATCACCTCCAAACCCTTGTTCATGAGCGTGGCCGAATCGATGGTAATTTTAGCTCCCATGCTCCAGTTGGGGTGTTTGAGGGCCTGCGCCTTGGTGACGTGCCGCAGAAAATCGCGGTCTTTGCCCCTGAACGGCCCCCCCGAAGCGGTCAAAATGATCTTTTCGATTGGGTTGTGGTGCTCCCCCACCAAGCACTGAAAAATGGCCGAGTGCTCCGAATCAACGGGAAAAATATTCACGCCCTTGTCGTCGGCCAATTTGGTAATGAGTTCGCCCGCCACCACCAGCGTTTCTTTGTTGGCCAGTGCAATGTGTTTGCCCGCCTCAATGGCCCGAATAGTTGGCAGCAAACCAGCGTAGCCCACCATGGCCGTTAGCACCACATCGACGGTGTCCATCTGCACAACCGATAAAAGCGATTCGGCCCCCGCATAGACCTTGATGTGGAGTGGATTGAGAGCTGCAAAAACCTGCTCGTACAAATCTTCGTTGCCGATCACGACCACGTTGGGCCTGAATTGGGCCGCTTGGGCAATGAGCAATTTGGCGTTGTTTTGCGCCGAAAGTACCTCCACCTCGAAAAAATCGGGGTGCGCCGCCATTACCTCCAACGCCTGCGTGCCGATCGACCCCGTTGAGCCGAGCAATGCAATGCGGCGTTTTTGAAAATTAGTATTTGACATTTATAAAGAATATTTTCACAAAAGTACGCATAAAGCCCGCAAAACAGAAAGCAAAACCAATATGCTCTTTTTAGACACAACACCCCTATTTTTAGTCTTGATAACGCCCCTTTGGTTGGCTTTTCTTACTTTTGTGGATTAAGTTTTATTTTTGGGTCAATAAATGCAACGTATGCGTACCATTCAGATCAAACAAATTCTTAGCCAAGCCCGCGTTGGCGACACCGTGACGGCCAAGGGCTGGATACGAACCAAACGCGAAAGCAAGAACGCCACCTTTCTGGCAATCAACGACGGCTCGACGATCAACAATATTCAGGCAGTGGCCGAGCCAGGGCAGTTTTCGGAAGAACTGATGCGGGTCATCACAACGGGCGCGTGCGTGGCCGTGACGGGCGTGCTGGTCGAGTCGGCGGGTTCGGGGCAATCGGTCGAGCTGAAAGCGCAAAACATTGAAGTCTATGGCGGGGCCGATCCGGATAAATATCCGCTTCAACCCAAAAAACATTCGCTCGAATTTTTGCGGGAGATCGCCCACCTGCGCCCGCGCACCAACACGTTCAGTGCCGTTTTGCGTTTGCGCCACGCACTGGCTTTTGCGGTGCACAAATACTACAACGACAACGGTTTTTTTTACCTTAACACGCCCATCATTACGGCCTCCGATGCCGAGGGCGCGGGCGAGATGTTTAGGGTGACAACGCTCGACATGAACAAGCCGCCCCGCACCGACGATGGCAAGATTGATTACAAAGAGGACTTCTTCGGGCGCGAAACCAATCTGACCGTTTCGGGTCAGTTGGAGGGCGAACTGGCCGCCTTGGCACTTTCAAAAATTTATACTTTTGGGCCTACCTTCCGTGCCGAAAACTCCAATACGACCCGCCACTTGGCCGAATTTTGGATGATTGAACCCGAAATGGCCTTTTTTGAACTCGAAGACAACATGAATCTGGCCGAGGATTTTGTGAAGTATGTCATTAAATACGCCCTCGAGAACTGTACCGACGACCTAAATTTTTTGGATAAGCGATTGGCCGAAGACGAAAAATCGAAACCCCAAAACGAGCGTTCCATTCCGCTGCTCGAAAAACTATGGTTTGTGGTCAATAATCCCTTCGAGCGCCTCACCTACACCGAAGCCATCAAGATACTGGTTGCGTCGAAACCCCACAAAGAAAAAAAGTTTAAGTACGACGTGGCGTGGGGCATCGACCTGCAATCGGAACACGAGCGTTATTTGGTCGAAAAACACTTTAAAAAACCAGTGATTCTGACCAACTATCCGCGCGAGATCAAGGCTTTTTACATGAAGCAAGACGACGACGGCAAGACCGTGCGGGCCATGGATGTGCTGTTTCCGGGCATCGGCGAGATTATTGGCGGCTCCCAACGCGAAGACAACTACGACAAACTGCTGGCGCGCATCCACGAGGTGGGCATCGAGCCCGAAGCCCTGTGGTGGTACTTAGAAACGCGGCAGTTTGGCAGCGCACCCCACGCAGGTTTTGGGTTGGGTTTCGAGCGGTTGGTGCTGTTTGTGAGCGGCATGACCAACATCCGCGACGTTATTCCGTTTCCGCGTTTCCCAAAAAGTGCCGAATTTTAAGCAGTCTTAAAGGTGGGTAATATAAAAAATGGCCATTGTAACCGATACAACAATACAATTAGATGAACAAAATTCCCTGTCTTGATTTAAAAAAACAGTACGCCCAAATAAGAACCGAAGTACTAAAAGCGACCGAAGAGGTGTTTGATTCGACGGCTTTTTCGGGGGGGTATTACGTAGATGCTTTCGAGAAAAACTACGCCGCCTACTGTGGCACGCAATACGCTATGGGCGTAAACAATGGCACAACGGCACTGCAACTGGCCATGCTGGCACTTGGCGTTGGCCCTGGCGACGAGGTAATAGTGCCCGCCGACACTTTCATTGCCACCGCCTGGGGGCCGTCGCACGTGGGGGCAACGCCCGTATTTGTAGATTGCGACCCCGACACGTGGGAGATCGATGCCACCAAGATTGAGGCGTGCATAACCGAGCGCACCAAGGTTATTGCGGGCGTGCACCTCTACGGCCAGCCCTTCGACGTGGATGCTGTCAGAGAAGTTGCTGGTAAACACGGCCTTTTTATGATCGAAGATGCCGCCCAAGCCCACGGTGCGCGCTACAAGGGCGTGCGCGTGGGTGGCTTTGGCGAGATGGCCTGCTTTAGTTTTTATCCAGGCAAAAACCTCGGGGCATACGGCGAAGCTGGCGGCATGACCACCAACCACAAAAAATACTACGACCGCGTGGCCAGCCTCCGAAACCACGGATGCCAGGTGCGCTATTACCACGATGAGATCGGATATAATATGCGCATGGACGGTTTGCAGGGTGCGATTTTAGACATTAAGCTCAAATATATTGATGCCTGGAACGGCCGCCGCCAGCAAATTGCCAAGATGTACCAAAATGGCATTGTGCACCCAGGCGTGAAACTCCAAAAACAGCCAGATTTTGCCGAGTCGGTCTATCATTTGTTTGTGGTGACGGTTGAAAACCGCGACGATTTTATGCAGTACCTAAACGCCAACGGCGTGGCCCCAGCGTTGCACTACCCCGTGCCGTGCCATTTGCAAAAAGCCTACGCCCACTTAGGTCACCAGCGCGGCGACTTTCCGAATGCCGAGTACCTGGCCGACCATTGCGTGTCGCTGCCGATGTTTGCCGAACTTACCGACGATGAGGTGAACCACGTCATCGACACCATTAACAAATATTAGATGAACCAGACGTGGAGTATTGTCGTTTTTTGTTTCAACGAAGTGCATACAGTGCAAAAAGTAGTAACTAAGTTGGTGGCTATCTTTGATATTTATCGCCCAGGTTTGTACGAAATAATAGTGGTTGATGACGGCAGTTCGGATGGCTCGCAGGGAGTTATTCAAAAAATGGCCCAGGAGTATCCTTGCGTTCGCCCGTTGTTTCATGCCACCAACCTGGGCATTGGCCACGCCCTCCGCACTGGATACGCCAACGCCCGCCACGAAAACACCACGGCCGTACCCGCCGACGGACAATTTGACACCAACGAGCTCGTTGCCCACATCAACGTAGATGCCCAGGCTTACGTGTCGTTTTACCGCATCGAAAACACCACCTATACCTTTGCCCGAAACGTGCTTTCGTTCGCCAACCGAATGGTGAACAAGCTCTTTTTGGGGTTTGATCTGAAGGACGTGAATTGGGTAAAAATCTACAAAACTGCCGACTTGCAGCAATTAGACTTGGAGATCGAAAGCTCGCTGGTAGAAAGCGAAATCTGCGCGAAGCTAAAAGCCATCGGGCGGCGGGTGGTTCAGGTAGAGTCGCGCTACTACCCGCGCGAAGCGGGTGTGAGCAAAGGTGCGTCGTGGAAAATAGTGCGCCAAGCCCTCGGCGACACCCTCGCGCTGGCGCGGGTGTTGCGGCGTTTTCGGAACGAACAAAAAAAATGATCCCGAGCCCCCAAACCAAAACGCAAACATTTTGTTAGTCCCAAATACAACCATTAAAACTGAACCAATGAAAGTCAATCTGCACCAGCAAGAATCTTTTGAACGCCGCCACCACGGGCAAAGCCAAGCCGCCATGCAAACCATGTTGCAGACCGTTGGGGTGGCTACCTTAGACGAACTCATTGACCAGACCATACCCGCTGCCATTCGCCTGCAAGCACCCATGCACCTGCCCGAGGCCATGTCTGAGCGCCAGTTTTTGGACAACTTTAAGCAGTTGGCGGCTCAAAATCAGGTGTTTAAGTCTTTTATTGGAACGGGCTACCACGACACCATCACGCCAAATGTAATACTGCGGAATATTCTCGAAAACCCCGCTTGGTACACCGCCTACACGCCCTACCAAGCCGAAATTGCGCAGGGACGTTTAGAAATGCTGCTCAATTTCCAGACGATGGTGATTGACTTGACTGGCATGGAGATTGCCAACGCCTCGCTCTTGGACGAATCTACGGCCGCCGCCGAAGCCATGACGATGTTCCACAGTGTGCGGGTGGCAGCCAAGAAAAATGCCGACACCTTCTTTGTGTCGGAGCTTTGCCATCCTCAAACAATAGATTTAATAAAAACCCGCGCCACTCCCCTCAATATCAAGGTAGTGGTTGGTTGCCACCAAAAAATAGACATCACCGATGAGTCAATCTTCGGTGCGCTGTTGCAATACCCAGCCACCAACGGCGAGGTATATGACTACACCGACATGATTGCTGCCGCCCACGAACAAAACGTTTTTGTGATCGTGGCCGCCGACCTACTGAGCCTCACGCTCCTCAAAGCACCAGGCCAGATGGGTGCCGATGCGGTGGTGGGTTCGGCGCAGCGTTTTGGTGTGCCAATGGGATACGGCGGCCCGCACGCGGCATTTTTTGCCACCAAAGATGCTTTTAAACGCCAAATGCCAGGGCGTATTATTGGCGTTTCGATAGACGCGCAGGGAAACCGCGCCCTGCGAATGGCTCTTCAAACGCGCGAGCAGCACATTCGGCGCGAGAAAGCAACCTCTAATATTTGCACCGCCCAGGTGCTGCTGTCGGTTATGGCGGCGGCCTACGGCGTTTACCACGGCCCAGACGGCCTCAAAGCCATCGCCGCAAAAATCCACGGCCTGACCAAAGTGTTTGCCAACTCGATGCGTCAAATGGGTTACGATGTGCAAACCCAAACGTATTTTGACACTGTGACCGTGAAAACCCCGTTCGTGCTCAAAGTGCGCGAACTGGCCGAGGAGCGCGGCCTCAACCTGCGCTACAATGCCAACCTTACCGTGGGCGTGTCGTTCGACGAGGGCAAGGGCTTCAACGACGTAATTGAGTTGCTCAATTTGTTTGCCGACATTACGGGCGTGAACGGCGAAATGACCATTCCGAGCAACGTCGAGGTTTCGTTTCCTGAGCGTCTGGCGCGCACCTCCGACTTTATGACCCACCCCGTTTTTAGTAGCTACCATACCGAACACGAAATGTTGCGGTATCTTAAAACATTAGAAAACAAAGACTTATCGCTCGTTCATTCGATGATTGCGCTCGGTAGCTGCACCATGAAACTCAATGCAACCGCCGAGATGATCCCAGTGACGTGGCCAGAGTTTGGCAAAATACACCCCTTTGCCCCAGTGAGCCAGACCAAAGGCTACCAGATGTTGTTCAAAAACCTGAACGACTGGCTTTGTGAGGTAACGGGTTTTGCGGAGATGTCGTTGCAACCCAATTCGGGCGCGCAGGGCGAGTACGCGGGTCTGATGGTGATCCGCGCCTACCACGAAAGCCGGGGCGATACCCACCGCACAATTGCCCTTATTCCTTCGTCGGCACACGGCACCAACCCAGCGTCGGCGGTGATGGCGGGCATGAAAGTGGTGGTGACAAAGTGCGACGAGAACGGCAACATTGACGTGGCCGACCTGCGGGCAAAAGCCCAACAATACAGCGACTCGCTGGCCTGTCTGATGGTCACGTACCCATCTACGCACGGTGTTTTTGAGGAATCGATCATCGAAATTTGTGAGCTTATCCACCAGCACGGTGGGCAGGTATATATGGACGGTGCCAACATGAATGCCCAAGTGGGTCTGACCAGTCCCGCCAACATTGGGGCGGACGTTTGCCACCTGAACTTACACAAAACGTTTTGTATTCCGCACGGTGGAGGTGGGCCAGGCATGGGCCCGATCGGCGTGGCGGCGCAATTAGTGCCTTTTCTGCCAGGCCACGCGGTTATTAAAACGGGTGGCGAGCAGGCCATTACGGCCATTTCTGCCGCGCCGTGGGGGTCGGCCAGCATCCTCACCATTTCGTATGCCTACATTGCCATGATGGGTAACGAAGGACTTACGAACGCCACCAAAATGGCTATTCTGAACGCCAACTACATAAAAGAGCGGCTCAATGGCCACTACGAGGTGCTTTACACGGGCAAAAACGGACGTTGCGCCCACGAGATGATCTTAGACTGCCGCCCTTTCAAAGCGGTTGGTGTTGAAGCCGAAGACTTGGCCAAGCGGCTGATGGACTACGGATTCCACGCACCTACGCTGTCGTTCCCAGTGGCGGGTACGCTCATGGTCGAACCCACCGAATCGGAGTCATTGGCCGAGTTAGATCGTTTTTGTGAGGTAATGATTGCGATCCGGAACGAAATTCGGGAGGTCGAAAACGGCCAGGTCGATCGTGCCGACAACGTACTGAAACACGCGCCGCACACCGCCACCGTGGCACTTGCCGAAAGTTGGACGCGGCCATACAGCCGCCAAAAAGCTGTTTACCCGCTGGAATACTTGAAAACCAATAAGTTTTGGCCATCGGTGAGCCGCATTGACTCGGCCTACGGCGACCGCAATTTGATCTGTACCTGTTTGCCGATCGAAGAATACGCCGAAGAGGTGGCGAGTAATTAGAAAAAAAACGCCAAAAAGTTGGTCATCCAGTAGCGTAATCTTACTTTTGTGGAATGTCGATCAAAAAATCAAACATAAATGCTTGGTGGTGGCCACTCCCTAACACGGACAGACGGTAGGCACACGCCCAAGCGAAAGATACACAATCCCAACGCCCGCTGTTCGAGACGAACAGCGGGTTTTTTGTTGGTTTAACCCTAAAAAAGCAACGATGAGTGTTCCGAAACGATTTCCGATTAAGACGGCTTTCCGCAGTTTGTTGGCCGATATGCAAACGCCCGTGGGGGTTTACTTGAAGCTGCGCGACAAATTTCCGTACACCGTTATGTTGGAAAGCTCCGAATACCGTGGCACCGAACACGGTTTTAGTTGCATTGCCTGCGACCCCGTGGCATTGTTTGAACTCGACGACGACGTGGTAACGCAGCAGTTTCCCGACGGCAGCACCGAAAAATTTCCGCTCACCCACCGAAAAGACGGCGTAAATGCCCTTAAAGCCTTCACGGAGCGTTTTGAGGACGACCCCGAGGTGGTTTTTCCGTTTATGACGGGCGGGCTTTTTGGACACATGAGCTACGACTCGGTGGAGTATTTTGAGGACATTGAGATTCAGGCCAAGACCCCCGAAAACGCCATTCCGCAGATTGTGTACCGCGCCTACCGATACGTGCTCACGTTCAACCATTTTAAGGATGAAGTATATATTTTTGAACACGACTACGGCACAGCGGGCAAATCTGGCGTGACGCTCGACATGATTGAGATGATCGTGAACGCGCCAAAAACAGTAAATTTTAAGTTTAAACCAACCGACGTAGAAACCAGTAACCTCACCGACGACCAGATGTACGCGATCGTCGAAAAGTGCATTGGCCACTGTTTGCGGGGAGATGTTTTTCAGATTGTGCCCTCGCGGAGGTTCGCCCGGCCTTTTCAAGGCGACGAGTTCAATGTGTATCGAACGCTGCGCTCAATAAACCCATCGCCCTACCTATTTTTCTTTGACTTTGGGAGTTACAAAATCTTCGGGTCGTCGCCCGAGAAACAAATATTGATTAAAAATGGGCAGGCCGAAATCCACCCCATCGCGGGGACTTTTCGGCGCACCGGAGACGACGAGCAGGATGCCGAACTGGCGCGCAAGTTGGCGCAAGATCCCAAAGAAACCGCCGAACACGTGATGCTCGTCGATCTGGCCCGCAACGACCTAAGCCGCTCCTGCGATACCGTTCAGGTGGAAACGTACAAGCAAGTCCAGTTTTTTTCGCACGTTATTCACCTGGTTTCTAAGGTAACTGGCCAGATGAAAGCGGGGACGAACCCGCTCCAATTGGTGGCCGATACTTTTCCCGCTGGAACGCTGTCGGGCGCACCCAAACACAACGCCATGACGCTCATCGACCGCTACGAAACCACCAACCGGGGTATTTACGGCGGCGCACTGGGGCACCTTGGTTTCAACGGAGATTTTAATCATTGCATCGCCATCCGCACGTTTTTGAGCAAGAACAACACCCTGTTTTTTCAGGCGGGCATGGGTGTGGTGGCCAAGTCGAACATAGAATCTGAAATGCAGGAGGTGCACAGCAAACTGGCCGCTCTCCGAAAAGCCATCGAGGTGGCGGCAGAGTTATAACCTCGCCAGCCAATCGGTCAAAAGTACAGATTCGTCTATTATATGCCCCCGCTGGTCTTTTTTCACAAATCGCCTAATTATGAGTGTGTTAGCTTTGTATTGTTGATAAACCATTATTTTGTACTGCCATGTTAAAACCATTCTTTACGCTCATTTTACTGTTTTCGTTGCAGATGGCCTCCGCCCAATTTCCTGGTGGTGGTGGTTTTGGCGGTGGCGGCAGCCGCGACCGCAACAGCCAGATGCCAGGCATGAACCCAAAACCGACCGAAATGCTCGACGAGCCAGCGCGGGGCAACAGCCGCGTGTCGGGCAACGTGGTCGACTCGGTCTCGGCAAAGGCCGTCGAGTACGCCAACGTGACGCTGTTTGACAAAAAAACGAATAAAATGATCGACGGCGCAGTGGCCGACGAAAAGGGAAAGTTCGTTATCAAAAACTTAGCCGCTGGCGACTACAAAATATCGGTTACTTTTTTGGGCTATAAAACAGCCACCAAAGACGTGACTCTGGCAAAAAAAGGCGCTGGCTCCGACGTGAACATCGGCGATCTGGCACTACCCCAAGACATTCGGCTGCTCAATGAGGTGCGGGTTACGGGCGTAGCGTCGCTGATTGAAGAGAAGGTGGACAGGCTGGTGTATAATGCCGAAAAAGATTTTACGAGCAAAGGCGGCGATGCCGCCGATGTGATGCGAAAAGTACCCATGCTGTCGGTAGATCTGGACGGAAACGTGTCGCTGAGGGGCAGCCAAAACGTGCGCGTGCTCATAAACAACAAACCCAGCACGATTGTGGCCAGTAGCGTGGCCGATGCCCTCAAACAAATTCCCGCCGACATGATTAAGACGGTGGAGGTTATTACTTCGCCGTCGGCCAAATACGACGCCGAAGGTTCGGCGGGGATCATAAACATTGTGACCAAGAAAAACACGTTGCAGGGCCTGACGCTCAACGTGGAGTCGAGCGTGGGCAACCGTGGGTCGAACCTAAACCTAAACGGAAACTACCGCCGAGGGAATATGGGCATGAGTTTGGGCGGTTTTGGGCGGTTCAACTACAATATTATTGGTAAATCAGAAACGATACAAACGGCCAAACTGGCCAGCGGTGGGGCTTTTATTACCAATCAAAACTCCGACAGCCGCAACGCCGGAAACTTCGGCAACTACAACCTGGGCTGGGACTGGGATATTTCTAAGACCAGTTCTGTGACCGCCAGTGTGCGCTACGGTGCGCGCAACCAGCTCACGGTGCAAGACCTCAGCACGCGCCTCAACAACAACGGCGTGCCGTTGCGCAGTACACTCCGCCACGTGGACAGCAAAGATTTGTCGGGAACGTGGGACGTGAACGTGGACTACACCAAGCAACTTGGCAAACCCCAGCAGGAGTTTAGTATCTCCACGCAGTTTAGCCGCAACAACCGAAACAATAATTTTTTGGCCAACCTGTTAGATGCCACAAACAATACCATCAACAGCCGAGAACGCAACGACAACCTGAGCTACAACCAAGAAAGTACGCTGCAATTAGACTACCAAACGCCCATTGGCAAGCGGCAATTGATCGAGTTTGGCGGCAAAGGAATTATGCGTCAGATTTCGAGCGACTACCAGTATTTGATGGCCGCCGGCGAAAACGGGACGTTTGTAATCAACCCAAACCGCCCCGCCAATGTGTTCGACTACAACCAAAACGTGGTGGGCTCGTATTTTTCTTACACGCTTTCTACCAAAAGCAAGTATAGCGTAAAGGTGGGTGCGCGCTACGAATACACCACGATAAGCGCCAATTTTAGGACCGACAAACAGGTTGATATTCCAGACTACGGAAACTTGGTGCCGAGCATTAATATTTCCAAGAACCTAAGCGGAAACTTAACCCTCAAAGCGGCCTACAACCGCAGGTTGCAGCGGCCTTCGATCCAGTTTTTGAACCCCAACCTGAACGCCGCAAACCCGCAAAGCATTACCTTTGGAAACCCAAACTTAGCCCCCGAACTGACTGATAACTTTGAGGTGTCGGTTAGTAAGTACCTCAAAACCACGTATTTGAACCTCACCATGTTTGTGCGCCACACTGGAAACGCCATTGAGGCCGTCAGGACCACCGACGACCAGGGCGTGATCGCAACCACCTACCAAAACATTGGCCAGCAGGATGCCTACGGTGTTAATCTATTTGGCAACGTGACCATCGCGCGGGTTTGGCAATTGGGCGGCGGAATAGATGGTTTCTACGCCGTTTTGAACGGCTTTGCCAACGGGCAGCAACTCTCCAACGCGGGGGTTGTGACAAACTACCGCTTTTTCTCTAACGTAACCCTGGGCAAAGGCTGGGGCTTGCAGGGTTTTGGTTTCATGCGTTCGGGGCAGGTGCAGTTACAGGGTACGCAGGGCGGCTTTGGGGTGTATAGTTTGGGCGTGAAACGCGATTTCAAAAACAAAAAAGGTAGCGTAGGCTTTGGGGTCGAAAACTTCTTTTCGGAGAGCTTCAAGGTGCGCAACAGCTTAGACAATGCCAACTTTACCCAAAATAGCACCCAATTTCTGTTCAACCGGGGCGTGAAGATGACCTTTAGCTACCGCATTGGCAAGATGTCTTTTGAAGACACTGGCCGCAAGAAAAAGAAATCGGTGAGCAACGACGACCAAAAATCGGAGGGCGGCGGCACAACCGAACAAGGTGGTGGAGGCCGCCCAGCCGCTGGGCCGCGCTAAGAGTAGCTCATAACGACGCAAGAAAGCCGCCGAAAAGTATTTTTCGGCGGCTTTCTTGCGTCTAATTTGAATTTGAGGCCGTAGATTTGTATTTTTGATTTTTGCACCCCGGCATCAAAAATCAAATCTGTTTTGCCAAAGCCACTCGACGAAACCGCGCTTTTAGATTGCATCGCCCGCCTCCGCGCTGGCGACGAGGCGGCGTTCGGCGATTTCTACGGCCATTTCCACGCGCGTTTGTACCGCTCCTCGTTGCGCTTTCTGAAAGTCCCCGAACTGGCCGAGGAGATCACCCAAGATGTTTTTGTTAAAGTTTGGGAAATGCGCTGGCAGTTAGACGCAAACCGAAACGTAGAGTCTTTTTTGTTTACGGTGACAAAAAATTTGACGCTAAATTTGCTCGACAAAGCCAGCCGCGAAGAACGCCTGCGCCAAGAAATTGGCCTGCACCTCTACAAAGAAAGCCTGATCGACGGGCCGCCCGACGACCTAAACAGCGAAAAACGCCTGCACGAAGCCATCCTGAAACTCCCCGCCCAACGCCAAACAGTGCTGCGGCTGTCGAAGTTCGACGGGATGTCGTATGAGGCCATTGGGCAGCAGCTCGGCATTAGCAAAGGAACCGTGAGCGACCACCTCGTGAAAGCCCTGCGGTTTTTGAGGGCTAATTTGCAAATTGGCGGCCTGGCGGTTTTATTACTGGGCAACGAGCCGTGGTAAACCAGGTGAATTGAAACGACAAAACGCACTGAACCTATGATTGCAGAACAATATACCTCGCTGATTGACAAACTAAACCTAATTGGTTTGCGCATCGGGCACGACGGCAGCATTAGATTCTGTAATAGTTTTACGCTGCACGACACCGGCTGGCGGAGCGAGGAAGTGATCGGGAAAGATTTTTTTGCCGTTTTTATTCCCAAGCACCAGCACGAACACACCGATTTGGTGTTGAAAAAGGTACTGGAAAAAGGTGGTTTATTAGAAAAAACCGTCGAGATCAGCATCCTTACCCGCAACGGCCAACAGCGTGACGTTCAGCTCAATACGGTACTGGTACACGACGATTCGTACACCATTATTGGCGAGGATATTACGAGCGAAAAAAAGGTGAGTACGGCACTGAGCCAGTCGAGTACGCAACTGCAAGATTTGGTAAACAACACCTCGGACTTGATTCAGCTGGTGGCGCTCGACGGGCGTTTTTTGTTTGTGAACCGCGCTTGGCTCGAGCGGCTGGGCTACGACTACGACGAAACCGCCAAGTTGAAGCTGTCTGATATTTTGCACCCGTTGGCGGCCAAAGACACCCTAAAAAAATTGGATAAAATCCAAAAGGGCGAGCCAATGGCCGACTTTGAAACGATTTTTAAAAGCAAAGCAGGAAAGAAAATATACTTAACGGGCAGCATTACGTGCCGATTCGAGAACGATAAACCCACTGCATTTAGGTGTATTTTACACGACACCAGTAGCCGCGTGCGTGCCGAAAGATCGCAGAAGCTCTATTTTAGCATCGCCAACTGGATTATTCGCTCCCGAACACTCGACGATTTTTACCAGCGCGTGCACGAAGAACTGGCCAAGGCCATCGAAGCGCAGAATTTTTTTATTGCCCTCTACGACCCCACCAAAAACTACATTCACTTTCCGTACTACGTCGATGAGGACTTCGACAGCAATGTACGCTTTACCAAACGCCGCCTCGGCAACGGCCTCACCGAATACACCATTGCCGCCAACCGCCCCCTGCTCCTGCGCGAAAAAGACATCGAACGGCTCGCCAAAAGCAACCGCTTGCACATAAACGGCAAAATACCCAAGGCCATGCTCTGCGTGCCGCTGCGCGTGGGAGACCACACCACGGGGGTAATCGGCGTGAAGTCGTACTACGACGGCGACGTGTACCGAACGAGGCACTTGGAGATGCTAGAATTTATTTCGGGGCAGGTGGCCATTGCCATTCAAAGAAAGCAAAACGAGGAGCAATTGGCCAAACAAACAGCCCGCCTCAATGCTATTTTCGACAGCAGTACGCACCTGATCTGGTCCATAAATCGGGCTTTTGAATTGAAGGGGTTCAATAAAAATTACCAACAACTTATTTTCGATCAGTTCGCGCTGTCGTCGCAAGAAATCCAGAACTCTGGCCGAGAAACTTGGCGGATGTTTGCGCCCCAAAATCGGGTGATGCTCGAAGAAAAATACCGCGCTGCGTTTAGGGGCGAGGCCCAAAATTTTGAGATTCAGCTCCAAACCAAACACCGCGAAGCACTTTGGTTTGAGTTTCATCTCAATCCTATTTTGCTCCAGAACGGGGTCATTGAGGAGGTTTCGGGCATTGGGCAGGACATAACCCAGCGCAAAAAAGCCGAGTTTGGCCTCCGCGAAAGCGAGGAAAAGTTTAGGGGCATATTCCTTAATTTCCAAGATATTTACTGCCGCACCAACCGGCAGGGGCGCATCACGATGATAAGCCCGTCGGTGCTAAAAAGAACTGGCTACACCGTGGAAGACGTAATTGGGCAGGATGTGACCCAGTTTTTTGTAGACAAACAACGCATTCGGGCGGCACTCATCAGGCTGCGGCGCGACGGGAGTTTACGGAATTTTGAGGCCACTTTGCGCACCAAAGAGGGCCTCACGCGGCAATTTATGTTCAATATGCTGTTGCTCAAAGATGCCGAGGGCAAGTACTCGATAGCCGCCTTGGCGCGCGACATTACCGAGCTGATCCGCAACCAGCAGGAACTCGTGGCGGCAAAAGAAGATGCCGAACGCTCCCTCAAAGTGAAAGAAAGATTTTTGGCCAATATGAGCCACGAGATCAGAACGCCCATGAACGGCGTGATCGGGATGGTGGACCTGCTGGCCGACGGCAACCTCAACGATGAGCAACGAGACTACGTGCAGACCATCAAGCGGTCGTCGGAAACGCTCTTGGATATTCTGAACGACATCCTCGACCTCTCTAAAATAGAAGCGGGCAAAATGGCCCTCAACGAAGCCCCCGTGGTTTTTAGGGAGATTTTGAACAAGGTGACGGCACTTTTTGGCCAAACGGCCAAGGCCAAAAACAACACGCTCACCTTTCAGATTGCCGACAATGTGCCGCAGTTTGTGATTGCCGACCAAACGCGGCTGCTCCAAATTTTTTCTAACCTGACCTCCAACGCGCTCAAGTTTACCGAAAACGGCGACGTAACCATTGGCGTGTCGGTGGTGGCCAAAAAAGGAAAATTTCATAAGTTCAGGGTCGAAGTTCGAGACACGGGCATCGGCATCTCGCCCGAGGGTCTGGCGATGCTTTTCAATTCGTTTAGCCAAGTCGATAATTCGTCAAAAAAATCTTTTGGGGGCACGGGGCTTGGTTTGGCGATCTCGAAAGAACTGGCAAAATTAATGAAGGGCGAAGTTGGCGTGGAATCGACCGACGGCAGGGGCAGTATGTTTTGGTTTACTTTTGAGGTGAAAGAAACCAGCATTGCGCCCACAAACCAGACCTCTGAGCACCAAGAAACGCAGATTATGGGGGTGTTTAAAGACTACAAGCCAGTGGTGCTGCTGGTAGACGACAACGCCGTGAACCGAAAGGTGGCCAGCGAAATTCTACGAAAAGCGGGTTGCCACGTCGATACCGCCGAAAGCGGTTTCAAGGCCATTGAACTGGTGACGCTGACGCACAACACCGCCAAAGCCCACTACGACATGATTTTTATGGACATTCAGATGCCCGACATGGACGGAGTGGAAACCACCCAAAAACTCCGCGCCCAGTTTGGCAAACACCTGCCAACGGTGGTGGCCATGACGGCCTACTCGATGAAAGAAGACCGCGAACGATTTTTGAGCCAGGGCATGGACGACTACGTACCAAAGCCAATTCGGGCGCAGATTCTGATTGACAAAGTGCGCGAAATACTCGCCCACAAACCCAACCGCTTGGAGAGCAACGAGCGGTCGGTGAAACAAAAAGAAATGGCGCAAGAAATGGCCCTGCCCGTGATTGACATTGACATTGTGGGCCAACTGCGTAAGTTGGGCGGGCAAGACTTGGTGGCCGAAATATTTGAGGAGTTTGTGAACGAAACCACCCAGTTGGTCAATGAGGCGGTGGAAAGCTACGCGCAGGGCAACCTGGCAACCCTAAAAAGCCATCTACACACCATTAAAGGCAGTGCGGGTACGCTCGGCGTGGCTCGGCTGGCCGAGGTGGCGCGTCGGGCCGAAGACAAACTCAAACACGACGACACCAGCACACTACCCCACGACCTGCCCCGTTTGGAGCGCGAGTTTGATGCGTTTATGGCCAACTACCAAAAGCTAATTGCGGAGTGAGCACCGCCTTGTCTAATGGGCGAGCCTTGTTGAGGTATTGCCGAAGAATGGGCTTTGAGGTACTGATGTTCTGTAATTTATTGATAATCAGAGTATTTTGTCGGTTCGTGTACTTTCATCAGCCCGTTTTTTTGCAATACTATGTTAATGGCTGCTTTTTCTGCATCGAAACCTTAGATATTTACCGTAACTTAAGGTGGTTACA
Source organism: Cytophagales bacterium (assembly GCA_013298215.1). Lineage (GTDB taxonomy): Bacteria > Bacteroidota > Bacteroidia > Cytophagales > Spirosomataceae > JAAFKE01. The sequence goes on from JAAFKE010000005.1 coordinate 74,707, forward strand.
TATTATGCAGTAAAACGACATTTGTTATTTCATCCTGATTTTGACCTGTCAAAATTGAAGAAACATATGGGTTTGGGGTCATTACCTTACTTAACTGTATATTAGCCTTGCTATAAAACCTAGTTCCAGAATGGAAAAAGTAATCAAACAATAAAAAAGTACCACAAATCAAACAAATGCGGATAAAAGACCATCTTAACATACTTAACTTCACCACTCCAATAAATGCATTCTTGAAGTCTTCCGATAATTCGATTAGTGAATTTGGAATATCACTAATATTTAATGTGTTTTTCCGTTGCTTACTTTTATTTTTTGCAATCGCCATAATTATTTTTATGTCAGCAAATTCAGGGTTGATTATAATATTTTTGTGGGCTCTTAAAAATGCAACAATATTGTTGTTCAAAGGGATGTCATTTTTTAGAATTGTAATTTCCATTTTTTCATATGTGGTGGACATTTCATTTAACAATATACGTTTATCCATAGACTTTTTTCTATGGAAATATATTGTAAATACTATTATTACAAATACTAAATATATCATGATTGTTTAAAGTAACGAGATAACTTATCAAAAAATGACTTGTCTTTTTTATCAACTTGAACCATTTTTAATTTATCGTAAATGGCTAGTTTCAAACTTTGTATGTGTTCGTCTTTCGATTTAATTACATTGTCATAACTCTGAACTAGCTTACGGTCTCCAACGAATTTATTGTACAAAGAAATAATAATCATGCCAATAATAATACCAGAAATTAAACTTGATTGTTTTGAAAATTCATCTGTGACAATTTTAACTAGGTTTCCTATAAATTCATTCATGTAACGCTTTATTTTAGATATATATTACAGTGTACTTCTATCTTTAAGGCAAAGATAAATCAAATTTTATTCAGACAAACGAGTTTTGACTGTACCATTTGTAAAAGATGGTTAAATCAAAGTTGTAAGAGCATATCGCGGTCAATTTGTGCCGTCCGAGCCTTGGACGCATTTACGCAAACTGCCGCCGCCGATACCACTGCCACAGCCCCCCCAGCGTTAGCACCAAAACGACTGGCAAAACCATGTTGAGCGCCTGCCACTGGGTTTTTTCTTCTTTTAGGCGGAGCTTGTCCAATGGCCGAAGCGTAACCTGCTTGTTGCGGGCGGTTATCAGGCCGTTGTCGTCTAAGAGATAATCTACCGCGTACAAGATAAAATCTTTGTTGGCAAAAATATTGCGCGTCAATTTGTCGAAACCAAGCGGCAGCGGGGCCTGGCGTTTGTAGTCTATGTCGTTTATGAGCACGTCGCCGTCGCTGCAAACGACAATCCTGGTGTCTTTGTTCTGAGCCCTAAAAGTAGCATGGCGCGGATCGGACGGCAACACCCTGTTTTTGTAAAGCGACTCAAATTTGCCCTCTAATAAATACGCAACCGTCTGAATGCCAGCACTGTATTGTGCAGGATCAATCTTCTGGCGTGCTTCGTTGTAGGCCACCGCAGCGGGAGTTTGCAGCGTTTTGGTATATTGGGAGGTCATTAGAAGGGGTGTTTTTTTGATGCCCTCGGCCCGCACGGTGTCGATGGTACTGGTAAATTTGGTGTAGATGGCATCCAAATTTCTGACGATGGGGTGCTTACCGAAATTGTTAATCAGCGGAAAAAACCGCCACGGCATGGGCTGAATATTGGGTTTTTCGCCGCTGTTGCCCACATTGAGCGGAATGTAGGCACAACTGAGGTCTTTAACCAGATTGGGATTGATTCGGAAACCGTACTTAAAAAACAGGTCGTCCAAATTGAGCGAAAGCGGCAGGGCAAAAGTTCCCTCCGCGCTGATGCTGTCCACGCGTGCGCCGTCCACAAAAAACAAGGCCCGTCCGCCGTTTACCACAAACTGGTCGATTTGGTATTTTTCGGCATCGGTAAACGGAACGTCGGGTTTTGGCACTAAAATAGCGTCCAGACCCGCGTAAGACCCGCTGACTTTTCCACTGCCGTCCACGTCAAAAAATAGGTCGTAGTTTTGTTGCAAAGTGGCAATCAAGTCCGAAAACCGCTCGGGCTGAACCTTGGTGTGGCTCACAATGAGCCCTATTCGCTTGCGCTTGGTCTGCGTAATTTTTTTTATGCCAGTAATAAGCTCAAATTCTATGCCCTCGTAAGACTGGTTCAGTTGCTGCTCGGCGGTGGCGGTTTTGTTGCCTTTCAAGAGCAAAATGGGCGTTTCGCGGCCTTTGTAGCTCAAAAGTGCGTAAGGAAAGAGTAGCTTTTCGGTGCGCTGGTCGCTCGTTCCAGCAAAAACATTGGTGGCCACCATTCCTTTTTTTTCTAATTCGGCGTAGCGCTCGCTTCGTTTTTCGGGGTTTGTTTCGGCGGCAATGTCCACGTAGCGCACGCTCATTTTTGTGCCAGCATACGCCTTAAAATCGTCGAGGGTCTCGCGGGTGGCGGCTTCCAAGCGCTCGAAACCAGCGGGGAGGTCGCCCGATAAATAAACGGTCACAAACACCTGGTCTTCTAAACTGCCCAGCACGTTTTTAGTGCCTTCGGCCACCGTAAAGCGTTTTTCTTGGGTCAGATCCCACCTAAAAAAAACGAACGAAGCCAGTATATTTATGGCAACAATGGCCGCCAGCACCGTTAATATGTTGGTTAATCGTTTCTGCATTAGATTTTGGTTTCAGTGTTTATTAACGCTCAAAACGAACGGGTCGGTATTGGCGCGGGACATAAATTAGGGACAATACCACAAAAGTAGGGTGTTTGTCTATAAAATTACGTTCAAGCATTTTGGGTTTATGCTCACCTCCAGCCGATTGGTGGCCAGTTGCAGCGGCTCGCCGTCGTAGTGAATCAAGAAGTTGGTCTGCGCTTCGACGACCGCCTGGCTGGCCTCGAATGTATCAATGAACCGAGAACGGGGCAAACTTCCCAAAAACAACCGCGCACTAACGTTCGGAAACATAAACAGCGGAAACGGCCGCAGCAAAACCAAATCCAACAGGCCGTCGCTGGCGTTGGCCTGCGGAGCCACGTAAGCGTTGTTGCCATACTGAGACGCGTTGGCGAAGGTCATGGCGAACAGTTTTTTGGGCTCACCGTTTACTACATAATTTTGTGGTTCATACGCGCTCAACGATGTCAGGCTCGTTTGCACGTAGGTAGCCAACCCACGCGTGGGTTGGCGGGCGAAACGATCGGCCACGAAAGCATCGAAGCCAAAACCAGCCGTACAAAAAAAAGGCATTGTGTTAATGATCCCAGCGTCGATGAGCACAGTCTTTCCCTGAAATATTCGGTCAATCGCCCTGCCACCGTCCATGGGTATCCCCAAGTGCCGCGCCAGCCCGTTGCCCGACCCCATTGGCAAAATCCCGAGTGTAGTGTTGGTGTTTATCAAAGACTTAGCTATTTCGTTCATTGTGCCGTCGCCGCCCACGGCCACTACCACGCCCACATTTTTTAGCGCGGCGTTGCGTGCCAGTTCGGTGGCGTGGCCAGCTTTCTGCGTAAAAACGATTTCAATGTTTTTGCGGTGTGCGGTGGCCTTTCGCTCAATGAGCTCGATGACCTGGGCGCGTTGGCGAGCCGAAACTGTACCAGATTTTGGGTTGATGATGAAGAGGTGTTTCAACTAAAAAAAGAGCGCAAATAAAAGTTCGATAAAAATAAAAATGTAGTAAAGTCCATCTGTGAATGGGTAAGTTTGGCGGTTTATTTTTTTGAGAATTTCACCCCGTATTACTTCCATCGGTAGCAATACGGGTCAAACTTTTCGTTTCAGCTCGAAATTTTTACCCAAATAAACGCGCCGTACCTGCTCATCGTTGGCCAGGTCTTCTGCCGACCCTTGCTTGAGAATTTTCCCCTCAAAGAGCAGGTAAGCGCGGTCGGTTATCGACAGGGTTTCGTTCACGTTGTGGTCGGTGATGAGAATACCGATATTTTTGAGTTTGAGCTTGGCCACAATGCTCTGAATGTCTTCTACGGCAATTGGATCTACGCCCGCAAAGGGTTCGTCGAGTAGTATAAAATTGGGGTTCACGGCCAGGCAGCGCGCAATCTCGGTGCGCCGCCGCTCGCCACCCGACAGCACCATGCCCTTGCTTTTGCGGACGTGCGTGAGGCTAAATTCCTCCAAAAGGGCCTCCGTTTTTTCTTTTCTGATGGCCTTGGTCAAGTCGGTCATCTCCAACACTGCCAATATGTTTTCTTCGACGGTGAGGTTGCGAAAAATAGACGCTTCCTGCGCCAAATACCCCAAGCCGAGCCGGGCGCGTTTGTACATGGGCAGGTCGGTTATGTCTTTGTTGTCGATGTAAACCTTGCCGCTGTTTGGTTTCACCAAGCCCACCGCCATGTAAAACGACGTGGTTTTGCCCGCCCCGTTTGGCCCCAAAAGACCCACAATTTCGCCCTGCTCAACGTGGTAGCTTACGTTGTCGTTCACGAGGCGTTGGCCGTATTTTTTAATCAGATTTTCGGTTCTTAGTACCATAAAGTTGGCGAACGGTGGCTTTTAGTGCCCGCAAATTTCGGACTAAATAACCGATTATGCGCCACCTTGCCCGTAAAGTTTCTTGTGTGTTTATCCAATTTTGAGTACGATTTTACCAAATTGCAACCCTTCGTTCATGCGGGCGAGGGCCGTTTGGGCCTGCTCCAGCGGAAATATTGAGTCTATGACGGGCTGTATCTGGTATTTTTCTACGAAAGTGAGCATATCGGCAAACTCGGCATCTGAGCCCATGGTAGAACCCAAAATATTGAGTTGTTTAAAAAAAACCTTGCTCGGCACAATGTCGGTGATGTTGCCGTTTGTGCCACCAAAAAAACAAATGCGCGCGCCCAGAGCCGCCGCATCGGTGAGTTTCGCAAACGAGGGTCCTCCTGCGCTGTCAATAATTACGTCGAAATACCCCGCCCTACCGCCGCCCGTAACTTCCATGAGTTTTTTGAGCCAGTCGGCTTGGCGGTAGTTTACCCCGCCCTTCGCTCCGAGGGCAACGGCGCGTTCAATTTTGTCGTCCGACCCCGACGTTACCCACACCTCGGCTCCCGTTGCCACCGCAAACTGCAACACAAACAGCGCCACTCCGCCGCCAATGCCCGTCACCAGCACGCGCTCGCCTGCTTTTAGGCCAGCTCTGCCCATGAGCGCGCGCCAGCCCGTCAGTGCCGCCAGGGGCAGAGCGGCGGCCGCCTCAAAACTCAAGTGGCTTGGCTTGGCGTAGCAATTTTTGGCATCTATTGCGATAAACTCGGCAAACGTGCCGTTGTCGGGCATTCCTAAAATTTTAAAATCTTTGCCATAAAACGCTGGATTTACTCCCCAATTTAGGGCAGGATTTATGACCACTTCCCTGCCAAGAAGAGCGTCCGAAACGCCCTCGCCCACCGCCACAACCACCCCCGCGCCGTCCGAGCCCAGTACGACGGGCAGGTTTATGCCCGGGTATTTGCCCTCTTGCACAAAAACATCTCGGTGGTTGAGGGCGGCAGCTTTGAGGCCCACCACCACCTGGCCCGCTGCGGCCACTGGTTTGGGTATTTGGCTAATACTAATTGGTTGGTTGGTCTCGGTTTGAAGGGCTACGATCATTTTTAGTATAATTTTGAATGATTGGGTGCGTTTATGTTTTTTTCATCGATCTACCTCGCCCATTACTACGTCGATCGAACCGATGACGGCAATGAGGTCGGCCAGCAGGCCACCGCGCGATAGTTCGGGTAGCACGGCCAGGTTGCTAAACGAACACGCCCGGGCTTTGCACCGCACAGGCACGTCCGACTTGCCGTCGGTGCGGAAGAAAAACCCAAGTTCGCCCTTGGGGTTTTCGGCGCGTATATAAAAGTCCATGGCCTTGGGGCGGATTTTTTTGGGTACCAACGCCTGGGGGTCAAAATCAAGGCTTCGTTTGTGTTCGTCGGTGAGCTTCCGAACGCACTGCTCAATAATGCGCACCGACTCCCAGCACTCCTGCACCCGCACGTAAGTTCGGTCCCAGCAGTCGCCGACTTGCCCCATTTTTCCTTCGCCAATTGGCACGTCAAATTCCAGTTCGGGATACACCGAGTAGCCATCAACCCGCCGCAGGTCGTATCTCAACCCCGAACCGCGCAGCATCGGCCCCGTGCAACCGTAGTTTATGGCCAGGTCGAGGGGCAAAACGCCCACGTTAGCGGTGCGTTGCACAAAAATTTTGTTGTCCATTACCAACTGTTGGAGTTCGACCAATTTTGGTTTTAGGTACGCCACAAACGAGCGGCAGCGGTCTTCGAAGCCCACGGGCAGGTCATAAAACAACCCGCCAATCCAGATGTAGTTGTAGAGCATCCGCGTGCCCGACAGCCACTCGAGCATCCGCTGGATGTGTTCGCGGTCGCGCATGAGCCACAAAAAAGGGGTGGGTGCGCCAATGTCGAGCGCATACGTGCCAACGGCCACAAAGTGCGATGCCAGCCGGTTGAGCTCTGCCACCAGCACCCGAATGTATTCTACCCGCTTCGGGATTTCTTTTTCGATGCCCAGCATTCGTTCCAGGCCCATTACGTAGGCGTGTTCGGAGTTCATGGCCGCCACGTAGTCCATTCTGTCCACGTAAGGAATAATCTGGTTGAAGGGCAGCGCCTCGGCGTGTTTCTCAAAACACCGGTGAAGGTAGCCCACGTGCGGCACCACATCAACCACAAGTTCGCCGTCGCTCACCACTTCCAACCTCAGCACGCCGTGCGTCGATGGGTGCTGGGGGCCAATGTTAATAACCATTTCCTCGGTGCGAAGATTACTGGTATTATACACATTGGGCTCCGATGCGTTTAGGTGTTGGGCGTTGTATTGGTACTGAATTTTGCTCATGGGTGCTAATATAAAAAAATGGCGGCCGACTGCTGTTTACCCAAAATAACTTTGCGCTACCTTGCCAACGTAAATGGGCGCGTTTTGGTTTTCTAAAAGCATTCCAATCTGATGCCCAACGTTGGGGTACAAGTTGAGCGCCTCCAACTGGTCGATGGGTTTCCAGACTGCATCTAATGCGGTAGTCTGGGTGGGGTTTGGGCGGGGCTGGCCCGCCACAATGTGGGCTTCAAAGACGCAGTGCAGCACGTCGTTTTTGAGCTGGGGCAAAATTACCTCTCCCACAATGCACATTTTTTCCACCTCAATCTCAATACCAAGTTCTTCGGCCAACTCTCTTTCTAAGGTTTCGGCCAGGGTTTCGCCTGGGTCAGGGTTGCCGCCAGGTAGCCCAAATACATCCATTCCTGCGTAGTTGTATTGCATCAATAAAACGGAATTGTTTTTTATTATCAGTGCGGCGGGGCGTACTTTCATGTTCAATTGGTTGTTTTTGTATCTACGCCTGTTGCGTAGTGGCGTTAGTTATTGTGTAAAGTAGCATCATTTTTTGGTTAAAAAAATTGGTGGCCAGTGGGTTACTCAAAAACATTATTGTGGTGGTCTTGTTTTTTACCTTGCTTATCGGCGTGCTTTTGCCTGCGCTACTAAATATTTTAATACCTCTAATATCGAAATGCGTTCAACCTGACTACGTATTTTAACTTGGCAGTTCGCAACGATGGGTTTATTGGTTACCCTCGACATTGATTGAGAACACCCAATTTTCGAGTCAGCGTACATAACCGATCAAGAATTATCGTGTTTTTAACATTTTTTAAAAAGAATACGGCAATTTTACGAAATTTGGAATCGTTTTTGGAGTATAGCTTTGAAAACGTACTATTTTGAAAAACTGACAGGATCATGCACCACTGCATTGTAATAATACCGACTTACAACGAAATTGAAAACATCGAGAATATCATCCGTAAGGTAATGAGCCTGGTGGTGCCGTTCGATGTTTTGGTTGTGGACGACGGTTCGCCTGATGGCACTGCCACCAAGGTTCGGGAGCTTCAATTGGAGTTCTCAGAGCGTTTATTTTTGCGCGAACGCAAAGGCAAACTTGGCCTCGGTACGGCTTACATCGACGGGTTTAAGTGGGCACTGGCGCAACAATACCAGTATTTTATTGAGATGGACGCGGATTTTTCGCACAATCCCGACGACCTGGCCCGCCTCTACCAAGCCTGCAAAGACGGCTACGATGCCGCCATTGGTTCGCGCTACATCAAGGGGGTGAACGTGGTCAATTGGCCAATTGGGCGCGTGCTGATGTCGTACTTTGCGGGTATTTACGTGCGCTTCATCACGGGCATGAACATCATGGATCCAACGGCAGGGTTTATCTGCTACCGCCGCGCCGTTCTCGAAAACATCAATCTCGACTCCATAAAATTTGTAGGTTACGCCTTTCAGATCGAAATGAAGTTCAATACTTGGAAGTACGGGTACGAGATCACCGAAGTGCCCATCACCTTCACCGACCGCACCAGAGGAGTTTCTAAAATGTCTTCTAAAATATTTAAGGAAGCCATATTTGGGGTTATGTACCTGAAAATCAGAAGTTTTTTTAAGCATTACATTCGGGTCAGTTCCGCCGAGTTGGCGCAAAGAAGTACGTTGGAGATAGCCTAAAAGCTACGAGTGCGCTTGGCAAAATGCCAGAGCTCGGCGTTCGGCCCAGGTAAACTCGTCGTTGGGCACCATAAAACCAACGTGCCCACCACGCGCGGGCGTTTCTACAAAAATGAGTGGATGCTGCTTGCCCAACTGCTTAGGCGCACACTCCGCACTGAGCAGCGGGTCGTTTTGGGCGTTGCAGATCAAAACTGGCACGGCCGTGCCAGCTACGTAATTGATGGCCGACCCTTGCTCATAAAAATCGAGCGCGTCGCGGTAGCCATTGACGGGGGCAGAAAACAGATCGTCGAAATCCTGCCATTTTTTCACGTCTTTTAGGCGACCCATGTCTATTCTTTCGGGAAATGCCGCCGCTTTTTGGGTCATTTTCAGCACCAATTTTTTCATAAACCGCTGCCTATAAAACCAATTGCGGGGCTCATCCAAGAGTTTTGCGCTCGAAATCAAGTCGGTAGGTGCCGAAAAAGCCAGGCCAGCCTTTATGTTATCGGACAGTGCGCTGCCTTTTGTTCCCAGGTATTTGAGCGTAATGTTGCCGCCCATGCTGTAGCCCACCAGCACAACGCGCTGGTAGTTTTTGTTTCGGCAGGCGTGGGTTATTACCTCGTGCAGGTCGCCAATTTCGCCGTGGTTGTAGAGTCTGAAAGCGCGGTTCATTTCTCCGCTGCACGAGCGGCAGTTCCAGGCGATGGCATCCCAACCGTGCTGAAAAAACAATTTTGCGGTGCCTTTTATGTAGTGTCGTCCCGAGTCGCCCTCCAAACCGTGGGTTAGCACAACAAGTTTGTCGGCTTTGTCGGCTTTGTTGGTGAGCCAGTCTAAGTCCACAAAATCGCCGTCGGGTAGTTCGAGCCGCTCCCGTTGGTAGTTTACGCCCTCAATTTTACGAAAAATACTAGGCGCAATGGTCTGAACGTGGCCGTTGAACTGAAACAGGGGTGGGTTTGGGTACGACGATTGCGGGATGATGGGCATTAGAAGTGACGGTCTCCCGCCTCGCGCCGCCCGAGCATCACGGCTCCCACCATGGCAATCAAAAAGAGTACCGATGCTAACTCAAAGGGCAATAAATATTCTCTAAACAACACTGACCCCAAGTTTTTTACCATACCCACCTGCGAGTCGAACGCCATCGGATTGAAAGCCGCTACCTTTACTGTGGAGAACGCCAGCACCAGTGTTACACCCAACACAATGGCCGTGCCAGTGGCCAGCGTCCTGATGAGGGTGGGTGAGGTTTCGGCCTCGTCTTCTTTCATGTTCAGAAACATAATAACAAACAGAAAAAGCACCATAATTGCGCCTGCGTAGACAATGATATTTACAAAGGCCAAAAACTGCGCGTTCAGGATAATGTAATGACCCGACAGGCAGAAAAAAGTAAGGATCAGGTACAGCACGCTGTAAACGGGGCTTTTTGAGGTAACGACCATGAGCGCACTCAAAATGGTGAGAAAAGATAAAAACCAAAATAGGCTTTGGGTCGAGAAAATTCGGTCAATAAATTCCATGTTGCAATTGAGGGATCAAACTGTTTTTGTCATTATAAAATCTTGCATCAAGTACCCACGCCCAATGTCTATGTCTTCGGTTGCGGTGGCAATGAAACCAACTTTTTCATAGAACTGCACTGCCTTGTTCTTTCGGTTCACGTTGAGGATAAGTTGCTGATTTTGGGCCAATTGCGCCGCCAATACAACCTGATCGATCAATGCTTTGCCTATGCCACGGCCCTGACTTTGGGGCAACAGGTATATTTTGTGGATTTTTGTTTGGGGTTGGTTCTTGTAATTGAGTTCGTAAGAAATAAACCCCAGAATGCTTTCTTCAACTTTTGCAATCAAAAAAACGTACCCTTTGTGGGTCATCTGGTGCTGGAGTTCTGACAGGTCGTACATACGCTCCAACATATATTCGATCTGCTCCTGCGACACAATGTCTTTGTAGGTACTCGGCCAAGTTTGGTAGGCAATGTCCCGAACGGCGGACAAATGCTCGGGCTCGGCCTCAAAGATTACGGTCATACGCGCTCGTTTTTCCACTTCTCCGACCACTCCTCCTTCGTCCAGGAGTCGCGGTTATAGCGGGCGTTCATGTCTTCAACCAATTTGTCTTTGCCGTATACAACCCCCTCTCGCTCCGTGAAAACGGGCACAAACTGGTCGTGGCGCAGGTACACGGCTTGTTTTGGGCAGGCTTCCTCGCAGAGGCCACAAAATATGCAGCGCAGCATATTGACTTCGTAAACGGCGGCGTATTTTTCTTCGCGGTAGAGGTGTTTTTCTTCTTTGGTGCGCTCGGCGGCCACCATCGAAATGGCCTCGGCTGGGCAAGCCACCGCGCACAGTCCGCAGGCGGTGCAGCGTTCGCGGCCTTCGTCGTCGCGCTTCAAAATGTGCTGCCCCCTAAAAACTGGTCCCAAATACCGCTTCACTTCGGGGTAACGGATGGTTACTTTTTTAGCAAAGAAGTGTTTGATTGTAATCCCCAAACCCGACACAATAGCGGGCAGGTACAGGCGCTCGGCAAACGTCATTTCTTTTTTGCTTACCTCTTTTGATCGGTTTGTTAATTGCATAATTTTGGTGGGATGAACAATGAACCTACTCTACAACAGTTGTTGGTTAAACATCGGCGGGGTACATTTTGCGGGGTGGTGCTTTAACGGCGTTGGTGGCGGCCAAGATGGTCATAATGCCAACGATGATCCAAGTGAAGCCGTGGTAGCCGAGCATTTCGCCCGCACCCGTAAAGAAAATATTGAGGATCGCCAGCGGGAAGAGTGCCTTCCAGCCCAAGTCCATCAATTGGTCGAACCGAAACCTGGGAACCGTCCAGCGCACCCACATGAAAAAGAACACGCCGAAAAGCCCCTTGAAAAACAGTGCTAAAAAGCCAATCAAGGTGGCCAAGTTATGGCCCGTTGTGTCTCCCGCAAGCGCGGTGAGTTTGGCATATACCCAGTCCATGCCAGGATAATTGAAACCGCCCAAATAGAGGGTAGAAACGACCAGCGACGAGATGAACATATTAATATACTCTGAAAACAAGTAGAAACCCAGTTTCATGGAGCTGTATTCGGTGTGGTAGCCGCCCACGAGCTCGGTTTCGCACTCGGGCAGGTCGAACGGCGTGCGGTTGCACTCGGCAAACGCACAGGTCACAAATATAATAAAGCCAACGGGTTGGTAAAAAATGTTCCAAGCAAAGCCGTGTTGCTGGTTCACGATGTCGCGCAGCGAAAGCGACCCCGCCGACATGATGATGGCGATGATCGAAAGCCCCAGGGCGATCTCGTAACTAATATTTTGTGAGGCGGCCCGAACCGCGCCCAGCAGCGAAAACTTGTTGTTAGATGCCCAGCCGCCGATCATCAGACCATAGACACCGAGCGAAACAATGCCAAACACGTACAAAATACCAACGTTCAGTTCCACACCCTGCACAGCAATTGTTTGTTCTTCGTAGCGGATGGTATCTCCGAACGGTATCACGGCGCTGGTCATTAGGGCGGTGAGCATAGACAGGCAAGGCCCCGCTATAAACAACCATTTATTGGCTTGGGCGGGAATAAAATCTTCTTTGAAGAACATCTTGACCGCATCGGCCAGGGGCTGAAAAACCCCAAACGGGCCAGCCCGATCGGGTCCCAGTCTGTCTTGCATAAACCCCGCGATTTTTCGTTCGGCGAGGGTAGAGTACGTGGCAATGAGCAACGTGACGGCAAAAACCCCCACAATTATCAGTGCCTTTATGATCCAACTTGCGGTATCCATAAACAGTAGTGCGGTTATTTCGGTTGTGTTTTATTTCTCAAAAAACGCTTCATTTTTTTCGGCCAACGCCACTGCATCGGGCAAGGCTTTGATGGCGGGTAGGTCGGTTATAAAAGACCGCGAATCGTCGATCTGCTTGAAAGTGGCAGCGGCCAGTTTGTCGCCGAATGTTGGTTTGCGCACGTCGGCGCGGTATTTGTTGGCCATAATTACCGAGTGGCGGTCAATTTTTGTTGGCCCTTCTATTGTCCAGTCGCTGGTTTTTTTGGTCTCAAAACGGCAGGTATTGCAAATAAAATCGTTTACCTCGCCCCACTGGTTCTTCCTCGCCGTGACCCGTATTACCTCATCGCCCCGGTACCACAGCGTTACTTTGCCGCAGCATTTTGTGCAGTTGCGGTGGGCATCTACGGGTTTGCTAAACCACACCCGGTTTTTGAACCGGTAGGTCTTATCGGTCAATGCCCCAACTGGACAAACGTCGATTACGTTGCCCGAAAAATCGTTGTCGATGGCCTTGTGAATGTAGGTGCTAATTTCAGAGTGGTCGCCCCGGTTCATCACACCGTGCACGCGCCCGTCGGTAATTTGGTCGGCAGTATAGACGCACCGGTAGCACAAAATGCAGCGCGTCATATGGAGCTGCACGTAAGGGCCAATGTCCTCTTTTTCAAAAGTGCGTCTGTCTTCTTCGTACCGGGTTTTGGCCGATCCGTGCTCGAAGGCAAAGTCTTGCAGGTGGCACTCGCCCGCTTGGTCGCAGACGGGGCAGTCGAGTGGGTGGTTAATGAGCAGAAACTCCACCACGCCTTTTCGGGCTTCTAAAACGGCGGGGCTGGTGGTGTTTTCTACCACCATGCCGTCTTGCACGGGTGTTATGCACGAAGCTACCAACTTGGGCATTGGGCGCGGGTCTTTGCCAGAGCCAGCGGCCACGCGCACCAAGCAAGCGCGGCATTTGCCGCCGCTGCCTTTGAGGGGTTCGTAGTAGCACATGGCGGGCGGTGCTACTTCGGGGCCAACCTTTCGGGCGGCCTGCAAGATGGTTGTGCCTGGGGCCACTTCCACCTCCACACCGTCAATGGTTACTTTGAACATCGGGGTTACGTTCTCCATAAGTATAGATCCTTCGTCAGTTTTTAATTCGATTCAGTTTGCTTTTTAACTTTCTGAGCGGCGGCTTTGTTTCGCTCGGTAGCGCGTAAAGTTACTGCACAGAGCGCAAAAAACCTTATTTCAGCGTCTCAATATCTTCGATCCAAGCCCGCACCAGAGCCACCTCGCCGTCGCCAAAATACTTGGCATCGGTCAGGGCTTGGTAGCAGGTTAGCAGGTTTTGGTTGATGTTCTCGACGCCAGGTTTCAGATCGAGCTCGGCCAGGGCTTTGCAAATGTTAAAGTTATTGGTGTAGCCCGATATTTCGTCCTCAAAATCTTTCATTAAGTTGTGCTCGTTGCGCTCCTGATACACCGTGGCGTTGTGAAACAAAACGTTCCAACCGCAAGTCCAGCCAATGCGTTGGGCAATGTAACTACGCCAAATGTCGGTCATTCTAAAGCTGCAATACGACGGCAGGTAAAGCAACGCAAACGCCTCTTTGAACCAAGTGGTGTTTTGGCTATTGAAAGGACACCACGCGCCGTTGCCGAGGGCCACGCTGTCGTTTTTCTCGAAATTGAACGGCAGCGGCAGTATGAGCCTATAAATTGCATCCACGTCGGGGTTTTCGTCGGCCAGCCCCTGCTGAATCGGGCAGTTTGCCTCGGTAAGTCCAGTGAGGGTAGGCACTGGCTTTTGGAGGTCTTCGAGGGCAAATCCGCGCGGCCAAATGTTGAGGTCGGTAAAATACCGATACACATTGGTCCAGCCAGTGTTTTCTAAGACGTGGGCTGGGGCGGTGCGGCTTCGGTTGTGCCAAAAACCTTCTAATGGGAAATTGTCATCGTCGGTTTCGATGATAACCTCCGCACCTTGCTTAATGGCTTGCAGATAGCCCAGGTTTTTGCGGGCGTAGTGGCGCGTAGGCAGGTCTTTAACCAACTTAAAGTCCATGGTAAGTTGGCGGTCGATACTCCAAAAATCGCAGCCTGGCAAATCGAACTCAGCTGGCGACTTGGTGTCGCCAATGACGATGTAGCCTACTTGGTTTTGGGCAGTGCCGTCGGCACACGACTTCAAGACTGCGTTTGGGGCAGCGATGGATGTAATGACTAAAAAGGAGTTCTGGTTCATTCGATAACAGCGGATTGCCCCGCCAGTCTGAGTCTAAAATAATACCAAAGCGTGCTGAGGGAGTTTTTTATGGCGTTTTCAGACACGCTCGGCGATGGTGCGCGGTAATGAATGGGTATTTCGGCGTAGCGTTTTTTGCGGAGCAAATACCGCAGTTCGGTTTGGTAAAAGTGTGCCGTCGATTTGAGCGGGTAGGCCAAAAACTGTGCTACCACTTCGGCATGAAAACCCTGGTAGCCCGAGGTCATGTCGTACATCTCCGAGCCAAGTAGTACGTTTGAAAGCGTTGTGCCTATTTTTGAGAGGAACGTGCGCTTAAAATTAGATTGATAAATAGACCCGCCGTTGATAAATCTGCTGCCGAAGGCGCACTCGTTGCCCTCGTTGAGTACCCGCAAAAACATGGGTACAGCGCGTGGATCGTGCGACAGCCCCGCGTCCATTTCGATGATAATGTCGTGGCCGTTTTTGAGGGCTTCGCGGTAGCCACGCAGGTAGGCGTGCACAATGTTGCGGTTTTCGGGTGCCCACACGGCCACGAACCGGGGGTCTTTGGCGGCCAAGCTTTGCGCCAGCTCCAGGGTTCGATCTTTCGACACGTTGTCGATTACCATGTAAACCTTGCCGCACTGGAGCTTGTCCAACTCGTCGGCCAAGATGCTGGTAAATTCGCCAAACTCCTTTTCTTCGTTGGCCATCGGACTTACGATAGCGAAATTATTGCGGTAAGAGAACATGTATAAAGAGGTCGATTATTTTAAGTTTTTGGACACGTAAATGGCATCCGAAGGCAACACGCCTTTCTTTTTTACGTAACCCAGGGCATCATAATTTCTAATGAAATCGGCAAAACCCGCGTCGTTTTTAAAATATTTGGTCATTTTATCTCGCACAAAAATACAGTTGATTTGTTTATCGGTGATAAACTTTTTGAAATCTTTCGGATAATACTGATCCAGGTAATGAAAGTTCCAGTTCGAACCCAGGTAAAGATAGTACGTGAGCGGCTCAGTGCCGAGCATGGTTATTGGCTGGCTGATGCGCAGATTTTGCAAAGCGTGCAGTACGTCGTAGTTTGGGCGGGGGGCGTTTTGGGTGGTATTTTGGTAGCGTGGCCACAAAAACAAAACGAGTAAAAAGGTATTTAACGCAACCAAAAAAGGTGTTTTAAAAGAACCAAGCCGGGCCAAGCTACGCCACTCGATTCCGTCTAAGAGCAGCCCCGCCAATGTTAGATACATGGCGCAGTGGAACACAACGTAGTGCTCGCGCGGGAAGATCAGCACGGTGGAGATAAACGTTGGTGCGAGTACGAGCAGCAAAACACCCAAAAACCAGCCGCTGGTTCTGAAATTGATACTTATTTGGCGCATCGATCGTGGAAAATCGATCATGGCGATTGTGCCCACAAGCAGGCCGCCGATCAAATACCGCCGCCCGCCGAAGTGGACGGAGTCATAGACAGAACCCCAAAACAGGGTTTTGATGTTATAAAAGGTGTTTGAAATCAGGTTGCTGATGTTGGTGAAGATGTGTTTCAGAAAAATGGAGGGGTTCAGGCCGAAAGCATCGCCGACGGATGTGACCTGCCGCCCGAAGGCTTTTTGGATGAAAACTTCGGAGTGCATCCACGGAGAAAACGGTATTTCGGGGTGCCAAATGGCGTAGTTCATCGCAAAGTGTTGCCCAAAAGCAATGTGGCTGCGCCCACCTCCGAGCGGAAATCCAAAAACAATAACCATCGCAACAGCGACTCCCAAAACCAGTAGCAGATTTTTGGGGGACGATTGAGGGCGGTTTTGAAAAAATAAAAACACGCCCAGTAGCGTCAAAAGCAAAAATGCCACGTAAAACTCTGGCCGAACGTAACTGGCCACCAAAACGGTGAGGGCCGTGAGCAGGGTTCGCTGAAAAATGGTCTTTCCAAACGTGTTGGCGGCGGCCATGCCGAAGAGCATGAGCGTGAGGGCAAACAACGATACCTTCGGAAGCAGTGGGAAGTTGAGATGAAAAAACAGAAAAAACAGCGCCAGCCAGCCGCTCACCGCCGTATTTATTTGCAGGCTACGTAGCAAACAATAGAATCCTACGCCTACCAGTGCCGAGATGAGCACCCAATTGAGGTAATAGACTTGAACGGAGTCTTGCAAGAAAAGATTGAGCGCCGCGTACCAAAAACTGAAAAATGGTGAGGTCTGAACGGGAGGCATCCCGTTGGTAGAAAGCGTGAGGCCGTTGTAAAAGATATTATCGTCGTCGGTGGCGATAATATCTAAGCGTTTTGTAATGTGATGGTTGAGAACAAATCCGCCCAAAATGACCAGTAGCAGACCCCAGTTTTTTCTTAAAGCTAACAGACTCATTTAATACGACCGAATTTGAGCCTGCAAAATAGCACATTTTTTGGCCCTAAAACAACCCACGCGCCCTTGAAAAAGAAACGAACCAGCCTAAGAAGACCTTATTTGGTCACACTGTCCAAACCCCCGTGTGGTAGTTGCAAAGTTAAATTATCCACTTAACTCTTCACCCGACTTTTCTCTGCATCTGACCCGCCCGACTGCCTAATATTGAGCGTTTTGCCTTTGTTGAAACGGTATGAGAAAGCAACGGAAACGACTCTCGTGTCGAGGTAGCTATACCAGTTGGCGGTGGCGTTGGCAATGTTTCTGATGTCGCCACCCACTTGGTTTGTGTAAAGTATATCGCTGACATTGAGCTTAATAGCTCCTTGATTTTTTAGTATTTTTTTGGAAATTCCCGCGCGAATGGCCCAGATGGGCAATACTAAAAACTGACCAGAAAGCACTTTTGATTGGTACGAACCAGCCAACTCGGCCGACCAACCCTTGCTCATCTGAAACTGATTGGTGAGCATAATCAACCAAAACGGGCGAGACTCGTCGAGGGTTTGTTCGTACAAAAAAGCCTTGTAACTTCGGTTTTGAGCCAAACCATACACCTGAATCGTCCACCATTTGTAGGGTTGAAAAGTCCCGTTGAACGAAATTCCGTAAATGACCTGCTCGCCAAAATTGCCTGGACGGCTGTAATAAATGGTGCCGCGTTGCTCGTTGGTTTCTGAAATAATATTTTTGGCAAGGCTGTACTCGAACGTAGTCGTAAATTTGTTTTTGTAGGTATGCGACAGCTCGAAATTATACGAAAAAGTAGGTTGCAAAAACGGATTCCCGCCGTAATAAGTGAACCTGTCCATGGGGTAGCTAAACGGGTTCATATCTTGGTAATTTGGGCGTTCAACTCGCCGCCCCAGATTAAAACCTACAACGTGCGTTTGGGTTGTATCTAACTGATATTGAGCGTAAAAAGTTGGAAAGATATTGCTGTAGTTTCTAACAAAGGTCGAATCTTTTATTTTAATATTGCCCAACTGATAACCAGTAATGTTGGTGTTTTCGAGGCGTAAACCGAGTTGCAAAGACAGCCGTTTGAAATCTTTCGAGTAGTTCAAATAAGCTGCATTTATGTTTTCGTTGTAATTAAAACTGTTGGAAAAATCATAATTTGGCGTGCGAATTTTGTCAAAAACGTCGGTAAAATCAGCCACGTTTTTTGTTTCGACAAAGCTCGTTTTTGTACCAATTTCCAACTTCCCACCGCCTGTCAAGGGGTGTACGTAGTCTATTTTGGCGGTTTTAATAGAAATATTAGTGGGCAATGACGAATCTAAAATAGTCTGGCTCACAAATTTGTTTTTTGCGTCGAATACCGCGTTTGTGAGCGTCTGACTCATCTCAGAATTGTAGTTGATATAGTCCAAATTCATGCTCAATTCCCTGCCCGTACTGTCTAATTTGTAGGCATAATTAATGTTTGCACTCCCGTTTTTCCAGAGGCTTTTCGTCGGATTGAAGGCCTCTACCTTGCCCGTAAGCTGGTTGTTAATATCCAAAATCTGGGCCTTATTGGTTGTTATCCTGGCCGAAGGATTCCTAAAACCCGTCAAAACTACGCCCATCGTGGCTTTTTTAGAAAAGTAATAATCAAACCCCATCTTCAAATTTGCGCTGCCATTTTCTTTTTTGATGTACGAATTCTGCGTGAAAGCCGAGCTGTACTCGCCTGTTGGTTTGTAGTATTGCCGCCAAATAGTCAAATCTTGGTAACTGTCGTTTTGGCTAATGCCGGCGTTCGAAAAGAAGTTAATTTTGTTGATTCGATAATTAAAATTGAGGCTATTGTTGGTTCGTCCGTATCGGCCTTGTCCATAGGCCAGGTTGATACCGCCGTTAAAACCCCGTTCAATGTTTCTTTTGAGTTTAATATTAATGACCCCAGCGTTTCCAGCGGCGTCGTATTTGGCGGGCGGGTTGGTCATAATCTCAATTGTTTCTATTGAGCCTGCGGGCAGCGATTTCAAATAGCCCGCCAAATCTGCCGCCGCCAAGTAGGTTGGCTTGTCGTCAATAAACACCATTACTCCCGATTTTCCTTTCAGTATTAGCCCATCGTTTTGGTCGAGCGTAACGCCTGGGGCTTTTTCTAACACTTCGAGTGCCGTTGCGCCAGCGTTGCCAATGAGCGCATCGACGTTTACGATGGTTCGGTCAATTTTGCGCTCAATAAAAGGTTTTCGGGCAACAATTTTTACCTCTTGCAAATTGGTAGCAGCAATCGAAAGCGTAATAGCAAATGGTAGAACTGTATTTTTTGGCGTGAATAATGCCGAAAAATAAGTAGTAAAGCCCACGTAAGAAACCGAAATTTTGCAACTGTCGGCCACGGGTTGTTCAAACTCAAATTTCCCTTCTGGGTCTGTAAAAACGACCTTAATGAGTTTACTATCGGGTTTCAATAGCACAACAGTTGCCCCCGCTACTGCTTGGTTATCAGGGCTTTTTACTGTGCCAGTTAGCTGTGCTGTAGCTATGTTTGACATAACTGAGATGCAAAAAAACAATGAATAGATCCTTTTCATGGCGGTAAGTGGGTTTGTTAGCAGTGTGTGAGTAAGTGGCAGTTCATTTTAGTTCAAATTTAGTTCAAGCATGAGCCCAAACCAAGGTTTATTTTCGTAAATTCAGGCCTTGTTTTTACTGTCCAGTAGTTTGCAGCCCCAATACTTAGACCATTTGATTATCAACTACTTATAAAGTATCGCTAATTTTGTTACAAAACCCCACAACCAATGATGACGATGAAAAAATATCCGCAAGATAAGTTGAACAAAAAAGTGGCTTTGGTCGCCGCGCTTATTTTATGCAATTGCTTGGCGTGTGTTGCCCAGCAAAAACCAATGCTATTGTGGTTTGATAAACCTGCCTATCAACCAGCGGAATTTAGCTACAACCAAAAAATATTTAAGAACAAATATCATTTTGAAAACAACGGCTGGAACGAAGCTTTGCCCGTTGGCAATGGCCGCCTCGGCGGAATGGTGTTTGGCGGGGTATTGAAAGAACGCATCCAACTAAATGAAGAAAGCCTGTGGGACGGCTACCCGCGCAATGCGGTAAACCCCAAGGCTGGTAAGGCTTTGCCAGAAATACAACGGTTGCTGTTTGCTGGGCAAAATGACGCTGCCGATGCATTGGCGGCTTCGTCAATGACTGGCGTTCCCAAAGAAATACGGCCCTATCAATCGCTGGGTGATTTGTTAATTGACTTTAAAAATACCAATGGCGACACAACATACCGTAATTACCGACGCTGGTTGAGTCTTGATTCGGCGGTTGCCGTTACGCAATTTACTTACCAAGGTGCTACTTACAGGAGAGAAATTTTTTCTTCTCACCCAAGCCAAGTAATGGTGGTAAAAATCACCTGCGACAAACCCAGCGCAATCAATTTGCGCATTCGTTTATTGCGGCAGCAAGATGCCGCAAGTACCAATTCAGCATTAGATGCAAATCGGCTGATAATGACTGGGCGCATCAATTGCATAAACGACGAAACCAAACAACCCGTGGGCATGGGTTTTGAAAGCCACGTAAAAGCAATAAATAGTGGTGGAAAAGTGATTGTTTCCGAAAATGGGGAAATGGAAGTACTGGCTGCCAATGAATTGGTTTTGATAATTGCCGCCGCTACCAATTATGCTGGTAGAAATCCAAGGCAGCTTTGCGAAAAAAAAATATCGCGCGCAACTCAATTCACTTATAATCAATTGTTTGAATCCCACGCAAAAGATTATCAGTTACTTTACAATCGGGTAAAAATTGATTTGGACAACAGTGCCAATCCAATGGAGTTGCCCCAAGATAAGCGTTTGGCAAGGGTGCAAAAAGACGATTACCAAGACCCCTATCTTTCGGAATTACTGTTTCAATATGGCCGATATTTGTTAATTGCCTCTTCCAGAAAAGGAGACCTGGCCGCAAACCTGCAAGGGCTATGGAACCAAAATATGAACCCGCCTTGGAGTGCTGATTATCACATAAATATTAATCTGCAAATGAATTACATGGCTGCCGAAGCCGTAAACTTGGCAGAGTGCCACCAGTCTTTATTTGTACTGATGGATTCGTTGATGAAACACGGCCAACAAACTGCCAAACAAATGTACAATGCAAACGGTTGGGTGGTGCATCACCTTACCGATGTGTTTTGGCGCACCGCACCCGCCGATGATGTGCCAGGTTTGTGGCCAATGGGGCAAGGCTGGCTGTGCCACCATGTGTACGACCATTATCTTTTTTCAAAAAACAAGACTTTTCTTCGCAAACAAGCCTTTCCGCTAATGAAAGGTGCAGCCGAATTTTATCTTGATTTCTTAAAACCAATTCCTGCTGGTTTGCCGATGGCTGGCAAGTTGGTTTCCAACCCATCTCACTCACCCGAAAATGCGTTTGAAAAAGCCGATGGTAAGCAATATATGTTTACCTACGGGGCCACGATGGACGTACAAATTTGCCATGAGCTATTTACGAATTGTTTAAAAGCAATTGAAGATTTAAGTACCCCTGAAAAGCCATTTGAACCTTTGCTAAAAACAAAATTGCAGCAGGCACTCCGTAATCTGGCACCCATACAAGTCAGCAAGCTCACGGGCGGCATACAGGAGTGGATTGAAGATTACAAAGAACCCGAAATTGGCCATCGGCACATTTCACATTTGTACGCGCTGTTTCCTTCCAGTCAGATTAGCATCGAAACACCCGAACTGTACGCGGCTGCCCGAAAAACGCTGGAACGCAGGCTAACGGGCAATCTCAATGCCAAAGTGGAGGAGGCAAACAACAAGTATTTGAGCTACGGTAGTTACCTCGGCGGCAAGAGTTTTGGTGGCTGGTTGAGCAACTGGGTGGCCATGATGTGGCTACGTTTTGGCGAAGCTGAAGAGGCCTATAAACACCACCAGTACCAATTAAAATACGGCATGAAGGCCAACTTTTTTGGCGATGCGTACCAGTTAGATGCCACATTTGGCTCGGGTGCAGTAGTTGCTGAAATGCTATTGCAAAGCCACACCAGCACCATTGACTTACTGCCCGCATTGCCCAGGCGCTGGCACACTGGCAATATAACTGGATTGCGGGCAAGGGGCGGCTTTGAAATTGATATACAGTGGAAAGAAGGCAAACTAAAAACTGCGACGGTTAAATCTAACGAAGGTGCTTTGTGCCGTTTAACACTGCCTACCAATGCCAAAGTTTATTTTCGTGGTAAGCCCATTAAGACCATCAAAAATGGCAATAATACCCTCGAATTTGCTACAAAAAAGGGCAACGTTTATGAGATAATTGCGGAAGACAGCCCCAAATCAAAATAAGATTGTTCAACTTGGTTACTGTCGTCAAATCAATCAAGTTCCCAAAAATAGCCCCGAACGATTTTGTTTTTAATTTAACAGAAAACAAAATTAATTTGCTAATTCCATTTACCAGAACTATTTTTGCTACAATAGTATCAATATTAGTGATGGTAGTTTTACTGAAAGTGCAGAAAGTGCGACGCTTCCCCTCTTTTTCATTAGGAAATTAAGATAACCTCATTTTTTTAGAATTCGAAAATAGGCAAGGTGATAAATTTAGATTTTCAAGCAACTGATTATCCGTAGTTTTTAACAACTTAGTGAACTAAATAATACTATTCATGAGAAAAACAATTTCTTTATCCCTGCTCTGTATAGGCTTGTTATTGAAAGCTAACGCCCAAATTGATTATGTATTCACTTCGTTTTCAGGCACATACGCTTCTATTTCGGGGGCAACAACCGCTCCGCTTACGGCAGCGTATTCAAGTACTCGACCTATTTTAGACGAATCTTTTGCCAATGACATTCCGCTCGATTTTACGTTTCAATACAACGGAATTAATTATACCAAAATCCACCTCAATGCCAATGGTTTTGCCGCTTTGGGAAATCCTTTTCAGGCAGCCTCTTCTGTCAATCCCATGTATGATGTAAATGAATTGAGGTCTGCTACTGGATTGAAGGGAGCGATTAGACCCGTTTTAGCCCCTTTTTGGGACAATTTATTGTTCAGCAATGCCAGTAATTTAACTTATAAAACCGAAGGTGTTTCCCCCAACAAAACCTTTACGGTACAGTGGCAAAACATGATTTGGCAAAGCGGCACGGCGGCAATTTCATTCCAGATGAAATTGTATGAATCAACGGGCGTAGTCGAATTTTTATATCAGCAACAAACGGGCGCAGCAGGAGCCAATGCCACGGCATCTATTGGATTGACTGCCCAAACTTTTACGGCTACCAGCGCAGAAGTTGGTTTGGGCAACTTTGTTTCCCTGAATAATTCAGGCTCAAGTCCAACCGTCAGCAAAACACTTGAAACAGACAATATTTCCAGCAAACCCGCCACGAATCAGGGCTACCGATTTACGCCAAGCACTTGCGCATCACCCAATGGTTTGAAAATTAAATTCTTAACCGACAACACTGCCTCAATAGAATGGACAGCGTTGAAAAATGCGACAAATTATCAATATGCTCTTGGGAATTATGAGGTTTTGCCAAGCACTTGGACTGCCATTACTGCCAACTCGGTTAGTTTCACGGATTTAGTACCAAACACCCAATATTACTTTTATATCCGCAGCGAATGTGGTTCAGATTGGCGAATTTTTCGTTTCAAAACGCCCACAACCGCTCTGATGCCATTTGCCGAAGGTTTTGAAACAAGTATTGATAACCGACTTCCTGCCCGAATGATAAGTCAAAATCTGAGCGATGATTTTGCGGATATTTTTTGGCAAACTTCAGAATATATTGTGCCAGCAACGGGCGGTTTGAAAGCGGTCGTAAATGCCTCTGCTTTTGCCAATGCCCAAACGTGGCTTTATACCCCTGGTTTTGCTTTGGAACAAGGAAAATCTTACAAACTCCAATTTAAGTACGCCACATCGGGCGGAGCGCAGGGGTTGGAGGTAAAATATGGTCAGCAAATTGGCCAAGAAACGATGAATAATCAAGTTTTTAACATCTCAAATATCGCCAATACAAGCTATAAAGACACTACGCTCACTTTCACGCCCCCACTTACTTCTGTTTATTACATTGGGTTTTTGTACAAATCATCGGTAAATAATGGGCTCTTTTTGTTAGATGATATTGCAATGAATGTTTCTGTTTCCCCTTGCAATGACAACCCCACTTTGCCCAACTATGCGTCTGGAACAAACACGCACGTCAAGGCAACCAATTTTATTACCGCAACCAATACCATTAATACCAACACTAATATTCTTTATCAGGCTGGTAAATCTATTGAATTTAAGCCCAATTTTGAGGTCAAGGCAGGAGCTGTGTTCAAAGCACAAATTGGAGGTTGTAATTAGTAAGATGTACAAAATTAAAATTTGAGATAGTATGATATCTAAAAATATATTCTCGACAATTGCCGTTATTGGCGTTCTTCTCATTCACAACTCCCGCTCATTGGGACAGACCGTATCGACTCTTACGCCAGACGTTATTTCTATATCTACCTTAAATACAGAATCTTACGAAAGTTGGACTCGCCCCGCCACCATCGTAATAAGAAGAAGTGGTGGGGTAAGAGCCGTAACCATTCCCATCGTTTTTTTGGGAACGGCCACCCGCAATACCGACTATACCACCACAGCAGGTTCCAGCGTTACAATGCCAATGGGAGCCCGCGAACTTTTTATTCAAATCACCCCCAGATTGGATGCTTTGGTTGAAAGTACGGAGACCATCCAAGTCCAGTTGCAGGCCAGCACCGCTTACACTATTTCAGGTGCTAATACTACTTCCGTTGATTTAAGAGACGCGTCTGCCCCACTCAACGACGAAGAAGCCACGCGCTTTTTGATTCAAGCGGGTTTTGGAGCCGACCCCGACGAATTGAGCGATGTAAAGGCTCTTGGGTTTTCGGCTTGGATTGATGCCCAGATTGCCCGACCCAAAGGTTACCTGCAACCAATAATAACGGCAAAAGCAGCAATTGGCCCTGTTTATCATCCAGAAACAAAAGTAGCCTTGTGGACACAAATGATGCGCAGGCGTTATCCAAGTCCAGGGGTTACGGTAAATACTGACATACTCCGCCAAAGAATAGCCTACTCTTTGTTACAAATTTTTGTAATCTCTCAAAATGTAGATGCGTTACTTCCGCCCGAAGGAGTAGCCAATTATTATGACAGATTAATAGACGGTGCTTTAGGAAATTTTAGGGATATATTGTACGACGTAACCATGCATCCTGCAATGGGCATATACCTTAGTCATCGTGGTAACAGAAAAGGCAATGTTGCACTCAATATTTTCCCAGACGAAAATTATGCCCGAGAAATCATGCAGTTATTTTCTATTGGCCTTTGGGAGCTCAACAACGATGGTACAAGAAAATTATCAAACGGACAGCCTATCCCAACTTATAGCAACGTTGATATTACAAATTTTGCAAGGGTTTTTACAGGATTACAATATGGTGGCCCTAATAATGATAGTTTTGAGTGGGCAGGCGAGGAAACTAAATTTCCTATGAAAGCGTACGATGCATTTCATGACCAAGATGCAAAAACCTTGTTGCGTGGGCAAACACTCGCCGCTGGTAGAACTACCTTGCAGGACATTAATTCGGCCATTGATAATCTTTTTAATCATTCCAATACGGGCCCTTTCATTAGTAAACTTTTGATACAGCGTTTGGTTAATTCTAACCCTTCCCCAGCTTATGTGGACAGGGTAGCATCAAAATTTAATAACAACGGAGCTAACGTAAGGGGAGATATGGGTGCGGTGGTAAAAGCAATTTTGATGGATGAGGAGGCTCGAAACTATAGCTATACCACAGGAGTATTGGCTGGTAAAATGAGAGAACCTTACATGACACTCATGAATATGGGCAAGACTTTTAATGCACAACCAGCCAGCAACAATTATGAAAGTGCAACTTATATGTATGAGTTTTACCTGCAAGAACCCTTTCAATCTCCCAGTGTTTTCAATTTTTATAAACCAGAAGACAGGCCATTTGGTGAAGTTACACTCATGGATAAATACGCGCCTGAGTTCAAAATATTAACGGCCGTTACTGCCATTGAATCTCAAAACAACCTATTGAACTCTGTTCAAAATCAGATTGCGAGGTGGGGAGCAAGCTCACCAGCCAATGAAATGAAATTGAATTTTTCAGCAGAGTTGCCTTTGGCAAATAACCCCGATGCGCTGATACGGCAATTGTCGGTAAGGATGCTTGGAGGTTCATTACAACCCAAAACTTTTCAAATAGTGAGAGATGCAGTGATAAAAATAGACGCAAGTGGTAGTACTTGGCAAAAAGACCGGGTAGATATGGCGGCCTATCTAATTGCCGCAAGTACCGAATTTAACATCCAAAAGTAAAAGCTATGTTAACAGAAAATAACAACATCGGAAGGCGTAAATTTATTGGACAGGCAAGCTGTGCTGCGGTGGGCTCTACTTCATTGATGAGTATGCTTACCAATTTATTGTTCACCAACTCCGCAGTAGCACAAAATGCACCAGCATTTACGGACTACAAGGCAATGGTCTGCCTTTTTTTGCCAGGTGGTAACGATTCATTTAATATGTTGGTGCCCATGGGAGGGGCTTACGGCGACTACGCAACCGTTCGGCAGGACTTGGCACTGCCCCAAGCATCGTTGCTTCCAATTACCCCCATTAATACAATAGGAAAGCAATTGGGCTTGCATCCAGGCATGACAGGTATTAAGTCTTTATTTGATGCAGGCAAGTTGAGCTTTATTGCCAACATAGGTAGCCTCGTAAGGCCAACGACACTCATTGATTTCAATAATGGTGCTTCATTGCCTTACGGAGTCTTTTCTCACTCTGACCAGCAAGAGCAATGGCAAACCTCCATACCCGATGTCCGCAGCGGAATTGGCTGGGCGGGCAGAACAGCAGATTTGTTGGTTGGTGCAAATAGAAACTCCGCAGTGTCAATGAATATTTCTATTTCTGGCAACAATCTGTGGCAGGTGGGCAATAAGGTGGTGCCCTATACCGTAAATGCAGATGGTGCCGCTAAGCTAAATGGGTATAGTGACAGTTGGGGTTTAAACCCTATCCGTAAAGCCGCAATTGACAATATGCTGGCGCAGGAATACAGCAATGTGCTGGATAAAACCTACACCCGAATGAAGGGAAATGCGATGGATGCCTATGAGCTATTCGCTCAGGCAACCAGTACAACCTTGCCTGCCGATACTTTGGGCGGCGGCCCACTGGGAAATTCATTGCGGCAGGTGGCAAAAATTATTGCCGGTAGAAATACCCTTGGTGTAAAGCGTCAAATATTTTATGTGCAATGGGGCGGCTGGGATTTTCACGATAATGTATTAAACAACATGAACACCATGATGCCCATCGTCAGTGATGCCATGAAATCTTTTTATGATTTAATGCTAGCAATGGGGGTTGCCAATGACGTAACACTATTTTCAGCTTCGGAATTTGGCCGCAGCCTCACTTCTAACGCAGAGGGAAGCGACCATGCTTGGGGTGGCAATCAATTTGTAATGGGTGGGGCCGTGAATGGCAAACGTGTTTTTGGTACTTACCCAGACTTATTTAGCGGAAACCCCTTAGATACAGGTCGGGGACGTATTATTCCCACCACTTCGGTAGATGAACATTCAGCGGAGCTTGCCCTATGGATGGGCGTATCAAAATCAGATTTACCCCTCATTTTACCCAATATTTCAAGGTTTTATAACCTCAGTAGTACAGTAAATCCGATTGGTTTTATGTAGGGCTTGCTTAGTTGAATTTGGTTCTTAAGTTATGTTAAACTCTATGCTAAATATAGCCCAAATCTAAAGTTTTGGGACTTACACTCAGACCGTAATAAGGTTCGTTTGTAAGTGTCTATCCAAGCAGAAGTAGTCTCGATTTTCTTGCGGAAACCGTAAATATATTACCCCAAATATCTACGTTCTTGAGCTACCATTTTATGCTCCATTTCAATAAAAGCATTTGGATCAAATAACTTGATTATTTGTGCTTCCCAATCTTGTACCTTTACGAAACCCATTGCGTTACCTGCTTCCGCATTACCATTCCTCAAAACCAAATAAAATGACTTCTCAAATGACAACCGTGGAGATTCTGGAGAGCCTCCGAGCCACTATTCAGACCTACAAAACGGCGTTGGACACCTACACCGACGAGCAGTTTGCCCACCAACAGGCCGACGGCGGATGGTCGCTGGCGCAAATGTACGAGCACCTGTACACGACGGCCAATTTCTTTTTTTTGGCCAATACCCAGCGTTGTCTCGACCAGCGAAAGGGGCAGTTGGGCGGCGAAAAAAACGACCACGGCCTAAATTTGTACAAATACGGTGGTTTTCCGCCCGTAAAAATCAAGATTCCAGAGGCGTTGCGCGGCCCCGAGCCAGTGGGCAAAACCCGCGCCGAATACGCGCCACTTTTGGATAAAATTGTGGACGACTACGCCAAAATGGCGCAACCCGTAGCGCAAGATCTGGGCGCGTACAAGTGCATTCAGCCCGCTTTTGGGTGGCTCAACGCCCACGAGTGGTACCATATTGGCGAGATGCACCTGCGCCATCACCTGCGCCAAAAAGCAGAATTGGAGGGCTATCTGAACCGATAACCACCGCGTTTTTTTACTTTATCTCGAACTCCTTGTCTTTGATTCCCTTGTTGATCTTGACCGACTGAACTTCCATTTTCATGGCAAAGCGGCCACCCATTTCGCGGACGTAAGGAATTTTAACGCCCTCCACGGCTTTGTAATCGCTGTAGCTTTGGGCAATATCCATTTTGCCGCGTGGCGTTTCTACCGTAGCCGACCGCTTTACTTTTAAGCCCGAGGCTACGTCAAAGTGCTCGATCCATTTGCGGTCGCCGAGGCTAAACTCTACCTTGTTTGCCTCCGCGCCGTTGATGGGTTCTTTGCCCAGCAGCACCCGCTGCACGCCCAACGAGTCGTAGAATAGTTCGGGAAAAGGGTGGTTTTGCATGAGTTCGCCCTGCGCCTTGGCACCGTCAGAGAGCTGGGTTTGGTTGTTGCCACCGAAGCCCTGGGTGGTAGATACCCGCCCGCCGCTGCCCGTTACGCGGCGCACTTCGCTACCCATGGCAAACATAACGCTCACAAATTTGTCGGGGGCTTTCATCTTAAACTCGCTCAACATGGTACCGCGCTCAGTTTCGGCCGCCATGTCCATGCTCATGTCCTTAACTTTGACAATGGCCGCTCTGCCGCCAATGGCCGTTAGGTAGGTGTCGATGACTTGGTTGGCGGTGGGGGCGTTTTGGGCCTGAGCGGCGGTTATTACTAAACACAGAATGAGGGTCAGGATTGTTTTCATGGCACAATTTTAGATTTAGTTTTTAAGATTAACAGATTATCACCATTTTTGGCAAATTTAAGCTGTAAAAGTACAAAATACAATTTATGAAATACGTAGCCGCCATTGACCAAGGAACAACCAGTACGCGTTGCATTATTTTTGATAAAAAGGGCAACATCGTTACGGTGGGTCAGAAAGAACACGAGCAAATTTACCCCCGCCCTGGCTGGGTAGAACACAACCCCGAAGAAATCTGGAAAAACACCCTCGAGGTAGTAGCCAAGGCCCGCATCGGCGAACACATTGCCACCGCCGACATAACCGCATTGGGTATTACAAACCAGCGCGAAACAACCGTGATCTGGAATAAAACCACGGGCGCGGCCTACCACAACGCGCTGGTGTGGCAAGACACCCGCACCAGCGACCTCGTAACCCAACTCGAAGAACGAATTGGGTCGGGCTGGTTTAGAGACAAAACTGGGTTGCCACTGGCCACTTATTTTAGCGGCCTAAAAATAGTGTGGCTCCTGCAAAATGTGCCAGGTTTGCGCCAAGAAGCCGAGCAAGGCAACGCCCTTTTTGGAAACATGGACTCGTTTTTGGTTTGGAACCTAACGGGCGGCGTGCGCGGCGGGGTGCACATCACAGACGTGACCAACGCCTCGCGCACCCAACTTATGAACTTACAAACAATGGCCTGGGACGACGAGATTTTGGCCGAACTCGACATTCCTCGAAAAATGTTGCCCACCATCGAACCGAGCAGCAAAATATACGGAAAGGTAACGTCGGAGGTGATGACGGGCGTACCGATTGCGGGCATACTCGGCGACCAGCAGGCTGCCCTGGTGGGCCAAACTTGCTACCAGCCCGGCCAGGCCAAAAATACCTACGGCACTGGCTGTTTTATGTTAATGAACACAGGTACGGAAGCTGTGCCGTCGAAACACGGTTTGCTCACCACGGTGGCGTATCAGTTTGAAAACCAACCCGTTCACTACGCCCTCGAGGGCTCGGTGGCCATTGCGGGCGCGTTGGTACAGTGGCTGCGCGACAACCTGGGGATAATCCAAAAAAGCGAGGACATTGAGGCGCTGGCCAAAACAGTGGACGACAACGGTGGGGCTTATTTTGTGCCAGCTTTCTCGGGCCTTTATGCGCCCTACTGGAAAAGCAACGCCCGGGGCGTAATTGCGGGCCTAACGCGCTACGTAAACAAGGGGCACATAGCCCGCGCCGCCCTCGAAGCCACCGCCTACCAAACCCGCGAGGTGCTGCACGCCATGCAACAAGATTCGGGAATAGAGGTGAAGGCACTGCGGGTGGACGGCGGCATGACGGTGAACGAGTTGCTGATGCAGTTTCAGGCCGATATTATGGACACGCCCGTTACGCGCCCCAAAATGATCGAAACCACTGCCCTTGGTGCTGCCTACGCGGCGGGGTTGGCCGTGGGATACTGGAAAAACTTAGACGACCTGGTGCTGAACTGGGGCATAGACAAAACTTGGCAACCAAAAATGGACGACGGCACGCGCCAAGAGCTGTTTGCGGGCTGGCTCAAAGCCATTGAGCGGTCGTTCGACTGGGAATAGGGACGCGTTTACGAACAGAGCCTTGTGCAGGTGGGGAAATAGAATCGCAACGGCGAGCCATAACAAATCGGGGCGGCTCGTGCCGTACAAATTTATTACCAATATTCAGCGATGCTTGTCAAACTGAACAGAACTACAAATGCTCATTGTTATTCCGTCTGCCCCACTTGCACAAAACCCCATGTTGGCGGCAGTTTTTCTACTTCTTAGCCCCTGTCCAATGTGATGTAAACTTTCTGTCTGCTGAATAAGAAATTCCATAAATTTTATTTCCAACAATGTAGCCAGAATGAAAGTAGGTATTCGTTTTGTCCTTCGTTGAAAATGCAAAATATAAGTTTTCCCAATCAGTATTAAAGTATCCTGTTGTAAAAGCTGTTCCATAAAATTCTCCACTAAATGCTCTGCCTTTCGTTGGGATAATTATAAAATCTTTTAAGTAAGGCTCACTGTTTGGGTCTGGTCGTAAGTCAAGTAGCCAAGTACCTTTTATTTTTTCAAGGTCGTAACCTGTCGTTGGGTTAATAATAGTAGTTTTTGGTATTGTTGTTGGCTGTCCTGTTGCAATTAAAATCAATTGTTCGGTTAAATCGTTAAGATTTGTTGCGTTGGTATTGCTAAAAACAATTACAGTTTTATTTTTATCTATTAGATGAATCCAATTTGTGTTTGCTCCCCAAATTGAACCTTGTCGGTTTGCAGTTTTTGTTGTTATGTTTCCGTACTTATTGTCCGTAACCCAAAAGCCATAAGCAACTCCGTAAAGTTCGGGGTAAGGTGTAAGCATTAAGTCAACTGTCTTTTTAGCTAATATTTTGTTTCCAAAAATTGCATTGTCAAATTTCAATAAGTCTTCAACTGTTGAATACATTGCTCCTGCCGTAAAATAATTTTCTATATACATTGGGTCGTCAATGAAAAATGTTTTTGTACTGTCGTCAATATTGTAGGTTGGTACAAGTCCGCTTACAATGTCTTTGGTGGCAAGCATGCTTGTGTTGTTCAATCCATAAGGTTTCAGTATAGTTTCATTAAGATTTTGTAGAAATGATTTTTCTGTTATTTTTTCAATTATTCGTCCAAGAATAATGTAGTCGCCATTGTCATAACTAAATTGTTTGCCTGGCTCAAATTCTAATTTTCCGCTGCAATATTTTGCAATAAAATCGTCAGTAGAAATTGGTAGCTGATAAACTTCTATTCCTGTTTTTCCTTCGCAATTAGGAATTCCCGAACTGTAGGTTAGTAAATTGTGAATGGTTACTTTGTCTTTTCCATCTCCTTTGTAGTCGGGCAAGTATTTTCCAATTGTTTCTTTTAAATCAAGTTTGCCTTGTTCATAAAGTTTCAAAATTAAAACTGCTGTAAATGTTTTTGTGATAGATGCAATTTTGAATTTAGACTTTGTGTTTATGTTAGTTCCTGCTTGTCTGTTAGCAAATCCAACTCCGCTTATAAAATCAATTTGCCCGTTTGTGGCAACAACAACAGAACCATTAAAATTCTTTTCAGATTTGTAATAATTAATAACTTCTGAAAACTTGGTTGTCTGTCCGAAACCAAGACTGGAAATTAAAAGCGTCAAAATGATAAAGGTAAATTTCATTTATTGATTTTTTAAATTGTCAAAATTTCGCACAATGTCGCTCTAAAATGGCGCCCATTACTCATTTTTTTTGGCAATGTCGCGCTGTTGTTTTTTTGCTTTTTCTTTTTGCTTGCGGCGGTTTTCGTCGGGGCGTTGGTGCATTTGGATGGGCGTGCCGAGCAGGTCTCGGATCACCACCGAGGCGCACACCCCGCCGAAAGCAGCGGGCAGGTACGAGATGGTACCGTAGGCCGAGAGCTTAAAATTGCTGCCGTCGGTCATAATGAGCGAGTCGCGCTGAACGCGCTCCGTCGAAAACACCGCCTTGATGCCCGCCCCTACGCCGTAGCGGCGCAACCGCTTGCGCACATACTGCGCAAATACGCACTCGTAGGTTTCAAAAAGCTCGCCCACTTTCAGTTGGGTGGCATCCATTTTGCCGCCCGCACCCATCGAACTTACGATGCGGAGGTTTTTGCGGTAGGCGGTGTTGAGCAAAGTAAGTTTGGGCGTAACGCTGTCGATGCAGTCCATGACGTAGTCGAAATGCGTGTCCTCAAAAATAGATTCGGCTTTTTCGGGGGTCAGAAATGCCTGAACAACCGTCAGTTTTAGCTCGGGGTTTATGGCCAATAGCCGCTCGGCCATCAGCAGGGCCTTAGACTGTCCGTGGGTGGTGGCCAGGGCTGGTAGTTGTCGGTTTCGGTTGGTCGGATCCACCACGTCGCCGTCCACGATGGTCATCGTTCCCACGCCCGCTCTGGCAATAAATTCTGCCGCAAAAGACCCCACCCCGCCCAAACCAACCACCAGCACGTGGGCTTGGTGTAGTTTTTGGAGGCCGTCTGGGCCAATCAATAGTTCAGTGCGCGATAACCAGTTCGACATATTGTTTTGTACGAATAAAATAGTTTTAGGCAACTGCTACTTCACTTTTGCCCAGGAGTCTTTGAGTGTAACCGTCCGATTGAAGACCAGTTTTTGGGGCGTTGAGTCGGTGTCCAGACAAAAATAACCTTTTCGGACGAATTGGTAATTTTGGCCTATTTGCGCCTCCGCCAGGCAGGGTTCCACAAAAGCAGTGGTGCGTTGCAACGATTCGGGGTTAATATGGTCTTGGAAATTGCCCTCGGCCTGGCTCATGTCCTCGGCCTTGAAGAGGCGGTCGTACAAGCGTACTTCGGCGGCGTGCGCGTGCTGCACCGACACCCAGTGGAGCGTGCCCTTCACCACAATGCCCGACTCGTCTTGGCCGCTTTTGCTGTTGGCCACGTAGGTGCAGTGCAACTCGGTGATGTGGCCGTTTTGGTCTTTCACAAAGTCGTGGCACTGAATAATATACGCGCTTTTGAGGCGTGCCATCAGCCCTGGCCCGAGCCGAAACCACTTTTTGGGCGGCGGCGGATTTTCCATAAAGTCTTCGCGCTCAATGTATAATTCTCGGCTAAAAGGCACTTGGCGCACGCCAGCTTCGGGGTCTTCGGGGTTGTTTTCGGTGCTGAGTAGTTCGGTTTGGTTTTCGGGATAGTTGGTAATAATAACCTTGATGGGGTCTAAAACGGCCATCACCCGCCGAGCCTTTTTGTTCAGGTGTTCGCGAACACAAAACTCCAAGAGGCTAAAACTAATCAGGTTTTCGTGGCGGGCTATTCCGATGCGGTCGCAAAACTCGCGGATAGACTCGGGCGTAAACCCGCGCCTGCGCAGCCCCGAAATGGTCGGCATCCGGGGGTCGTCCCAGCCCGACACGAAGCCCTCATTGACCAATTGCAACAGTTTTCGTTTGCTCATCACGGTGTGGGTCATGTTCAAACGCGCAAATTCGTATTGTTTAGACGGAAAAATCCCCAGCTTTTCGATGCACCAGTCGTACAGATCGCGGTGCGGCACAAACTCGAGCGTGCAGATCGAATGCGTTATTTTTTCGATCGAATCGGACTGCCCGTGGGCAAAATCGTACATCGGATAAACGCACCATTTGTTGCCCGTGCGGTGGTGGTGGGCAAATTTTATGCGGTACAAAAGTGGGTCTCTCAGAAGCATGTTGGGGGCAGCAAGGTCTATTTTGGCCCGCAGCACCTTCGTACCTTCGGCAAATTGGCCGTTGCGCATTCCCTCAAACAGGGCCAAGTTTTCTTCAATGCTCCTGTTTCGGTATTCGTTGCCAGTGCCTGGCTCGGTTGGCGTGCCTTTCTGTTCGGCTATCTGTGCCGCCGTAGAGTCATCGACGTAGGCCAGACCTTTTTTGATGAGGTCGATGGCCAGGTTGTAGAGGGTGTCAAAATAATCGGAGGCATAAAACTCGTTTGCCCACTCGAAGCCCAACCAGCGCACATCGGCCTTGATCGATTCTACGTATTCAGTATCCTCGGTTACGGGGTTGGTGTCGTCGAAACGCAGGTTGGTTTGGCCGCCGTATCGGTTGGCCAAACCAAAGTTGAGGCAAATAGACTTGGCGTGGCCAATGTGCAAATACCCGTTTGGCTCGGGCGGAAAGCGCGTTAGCACCCGCCCGCCGTTTTTGCCCGCGCGGAGGTCTTCCTCCACTATCTTTTCGATAAAATTCAGGGGTTTTTCGGCGGCTTCTTTCTTGTCTTCGATCGTCATGGGCACTGTTATTGGTGGTTGTGGGCACAAAAATAGCCAATTCTTTTCAAAAGACACCGAACCTGATTTGCGCAAAACAAACGAAATTTTAAAAACTTGGCTTCTAAAAACACACAGTGAGGCCGTTTCTGGTGCTAAATGCACGCCCGATACCATCATTTAGCGTTTAAGTGTTTAAATTTGGGGCAATTTCTTCGCTGATTTATGAAACAAAAACCACCTCTGGCATTTTCGCTGTTTTTACTATTTGCTTCGATCGGTCTTGTTCCTACCGTTTTTTGCCAAAACCCCCAAACGCCGTCCGTTACCGTTAAAACCGTTCAAACACCCATTAAAATTGATGGAATAATCAACGAAACTGCCTGGGAAGGCAGCCGCTTGGAAGGCGATTTTTGGCAGTATTTTCCGTCGGACACGGCGCGTGCCAAGGGCAAAACCGAATTGTACATAACCTGCGACGCCAACAATATTTACGTGGCTGCCAAGTGCTACACATCGGCCAACAAGTTCGTTGTGCCGTCGTACCGAAGAGACTACCGCGCGGGCGGAAACGACAACATTAGCTTTGTGTTTGATACTTTCAACGACAAAACCAACGCTTTTTTGTTTGGTATGAACCCGCTCGGAGTCATGCGCGAGGCACTGATTTCTAACGGCGGTTCTGCCCCCGAGTTTCTCAATACTTTTTGGGACAATAAGTGGACGGGCGTGTCCAAAGCCTACGAAAACTACTGGGTTTGCGAGGTGTCTATTCCTTTCAAAACGCTGCGCTATAAAGACGGCGTGGCCCAGTGGAACTTTATGTGCTACCGTTTCGATACGCAACTCAACGAAAATTCGACGTGGGTGCGCGTGCCACAAAATCAACTTATTTTCAACTTGGCCTTCACGGCTCCGCTCTACTTTGAGCAGCCACTCAAAAAACCTGGCCTCAACCTGTCGGTCATCCCCTACGCCCGCACTGGTTTTAGCCAAGACAACACCGCCAAAGATAGCCGCGCGCTGCCCCAAAACGGCATCGGTGCCGACGTGAAGGTGGGTATCACGCCGGGCATGGTGCTGGACCTGTCGGTCAATCCCGATTTTTCGCAGGTCGAAGCCGACCGCCAGATTCAAAACCTCACCCGATTCGACATTTCGTACTCGTTTCCCGAGCAGCGGCAGTTTTTTTTAGAGAACGCCGATCTCTTCGGCGGCTTTGGAAACCAGAATGTTACCCCGTTTTTTTCGCGGCGGGTGGGGTTGGCTATCGACACCACCACGGGCGTTTTTGTGCCCAATCCGATCAGGTACGGGGCGCGGCTCAACGGCAAAATAGACAACAACTGGCGGCTGGGCGTGCTAAACCTCCAAACCGCCGACGAGCCCAACAAGGGCATACCTGGCACCAACTACACCGTGGGCGTGCTGCAACGAAAACTGTTTAGCCGCTCCAACGTATCGGTTATTTTTGTGAACAAACACAACCTAAACCCCGAAATAAACCCCCGTCTGGCGCGTTTCAACCGCGCGGCGGGGATAGAATACAACCTGGCCTCTACCGACAACCGCTGGCAGGGCAAGGTCTATTACCACCAGACTTTTTCGGCACGCAGCAGAGACCAAAACTTTGCCTCGGGCGGCACACTGACCTACAACAAATTGCGCTACCAAATTTCTTTGGCTGGCGACTGGGTGGGGCGGGGTTTCGATGCCGAGGTGGGGTTTGTGCCTCGCACGGGCGTTTGGCGGGTCAATCCGCAGGCGCAAATCAACTTTTATCCGCGCAATCGGGTCTTCAATCAGCACAGCATCGGGTTCACGCACGAGCAGTTTAATATATTCGGCACTGGCCTGGCCGACCGCGCCACAGGCTTGATCTGGACGGTGCTTTTTACCAAAACGGGGCGGCTCACGGCGCAACTACTTAATAATTTTACGTACCTTTTTGATAAATTCGACCCCACCCTCGGCAAGGCCGCGCCGCTGCTCGCCAAAAGCACCTATACCTACAATAATTTCCAGTTTTTGTATTTGTCTGACCAACGCAAAAAACTAAGTATGAGCACACAAGGAACTGTGGGTCAGTATTTTAATGGAAAAATTATAAGCATAAGCGGTGCGCTGCTCTATCGTTTTCAGCCCTTTGGCAACCTCACACTCAATTATAGTTTTAGTCGAATAAGCACGCCCACGGCCCAAAACATCATTTATTTGGTTGGCCCGCGCACCGACATTACGTTCTCCAAAAACGTGTTTTGGACCACATTTTTGCAGTACAACACCCGTACCAATAATTTCAACGTAAATTCGCGGGTGCAGTGGCGTTTCAAACCCGTGTCCGATTTTTTCTTGGTGTATGCTGATAATTATTTTGCCGATAGTTTCGCCCGAAAAAACCGCGCCCTGGTGGCAAAAATCACCTATTGGTTCAACGTGTGACGAATAAAACAGTAGCACAAAATACCCATCTCAAACCTCAACATTCAACAACAATGGACATACACATCGACGGCGCGTCGGAGACCAGAAAAGGGGAAGAAATCCCGCTCGAAGACCTCAACGATTATTTGAGCCAGGCAGTCCCCGAACTCGGCAAAGTCTTAGAAATCAGGCAGTTTGCCAAAGGTTTCTCGAACCTTACGTACTTATTGACCACCCAAAACGGCCACGAATACGTGCTGCGCCGCCCGCCGTTTGGGGCAAAAATAAAATCGGCGCACGACATGGGGCGCGAGTTTAGGGTGCTTCAAGCCCTGCGCCCGCATTTTAGCTACTTGCCGCAGCCCGTTCATTTTTGCGAGTCAGCGGCGTTTATGGACGGTGCGGGTTTTTACATCATGCAACGCCTGCGGGGGTTTATACTGCGCCCAACCGAGGCTTTTTCGGCGCAAATAGACCCAACTACCATGCAGCAAATGTCGCTCACGCTGGTAGACACCCTCGTAGAACTGCACAAAACAGACATACAAACCACTGGGCTGGCTCAATTGGGCAAGCCCGACGGCTACGTGCAACGGCAGGTTTTGGGTTGGATCCAGCGCTACCAAAACGCCGAAACCGACCGGGTAGCAGCCATGGATGCCCTGGCGCACTGGTTGCAAAACAACGCACCACGTCCGCAAAAGCCCGCTTTTTTGCACAACGATTATAAGTTTGACAATGTAATTTACGACACCGAACACCTGTCGAAAATAGTGGGCATATTAGACTGGGAAATGTCCACCGTCGGCGACCCGCTCATGGATTTGGGGGCATCGTTGGCCTACTGGGTTGAGGCACACGAAGGCCCCACACTGCGGCTCTACAACGCCACCTGGATGCCTGGCAACCTCTCGCGCCAGCAGGTTATTGAACGCTACGCCCTGCAAAGTGGCCGCGATTTGACCGATATTTTGTTCTACTACGTGTTTGGCCTCTACAAAAATGCCGTCATCACCCAGCAAATTTATAAACGCTGGAAAGACGGCAGTACCCAAGATGCCCGCTTCAAAGACCTGATTTTGATGGTAAAATACCTGTCTGAGCGCGGCACCGAGGCACTGGACAAGGGCGTAGTCTAAGTCACCATCATGCGCCACGAACCTGGTAATGTTACCCAACGTGGCACTTAGCACCATGTTTTTGGGGGATGTCTTTGCCTTATTTTAGAGGTCAATTGTAGACATACACCAAATAAACGACCAATAATTCTAAAACATACGCCAACGCAAAACCACCTATTCATGCTCTTTTTTGTTCTCACGGTGCTGCTCACCGTTTCTTTGTACTTGATTATGAGAGCTTTCGGCCATTTTGGGGTCAATACCACCCAGGCGGTGGCCATCAATTATTTTTCGTGCGTGGCCACTGGCTGGTTTCTGTTGCCCACTGGCCAGGGTTTGTCGGCCGTAAATTGGTCGTCGCCAGCAACGCTCCTCACGGTGTCGCTCGGGATTTTGTTTGTGGTTGTTTTTGTGCTAATCGGCCAAACGACCCAGAAAGTGGGAGTCACGGCCACATCGCTGGCCAGCAATATGTCGTTGGTCATCCCCGTGGTTTTTAGTCTTTTTGTGTTCAAAAACACCAGTAAGGTCTTCACAAACCTAAATTATGTGGGCCTTTTGGTCGCTTTGGTGGCGCTGGCGTTGAGTAGTTTTCAAAAAAACAACAATGCGGACGGGCGGGCATCAACCCAGAAAAAGACCGCGCTGTGGCTACTACCCATTTTGCTATTTGTGGGCAGTGGCACCAACAACACGCTCATTAATTACCTGAGTTTTACGTACTACAAACCCACCGAAACCTCGCTGTTTACGGTTGTAGCCTGCACGGGTGCGTGCGTGGTGGGCGCGGGTGTGCTGGCCTACGACGTGGTCAGGGGCCAGGTGCCAACCTTAAAAACCGTTTTTGGGGGCGTAGTTTTGGGTGTTCCCAACTTTTTGTCGCTCTACTTCCTGCTCAAAGCCTTAGATTCTTTCGGCAACAGCGCGGCATTTGTCTTTCCGATATTCAATATCTCGGTTATTTTGGTATCGGCGGCGGCGGGCTTTATTTTGTTTAAAGAAAAACTCTCGGGTTTCAATAAAATTGGCCTAATTCTGGCTGTGGTTGCCATATTGCTCATTTCGTACCAAGAAGTACTGGTGGCGTTTGGGTAGCCGAGTCGATTTTTTTGCGGGTTTGGGCGTTTATATCGCGCCAAACCAATTAGGATCGTACCTTTACGTTGTCATTTTCAGCCTAAAATATGTTTTTAAAACGCTACATCGGTGCTTTACTGCTGCTTTGGTCATTTGCAGCCGCTGCCAACAAAGATTCGACGGGCATTGGCGGGGCGGCGTACCAAGAAAAATACCAGCACCCAATTCGCAAGGCAACGGGCCTAATTAAAATAGACGGCAACCTGTCGGACTCGGCTTGGGCTGGCCTGGAAGTGGCCGATAAATTTGCCGCCCACTGGCCGCAAGACAACGTGCCGCTGCTGCGCCAAACCGAAGTGCGGATGACTTTCGACGACAAGTTTTTGTACATCGCGGCCGTTTGCCGAGATACCAACTACCACATTATTCAAAGCCTGAAACGCGACGGCGATTATTGGAGTTCGGACGCGTTTGCGGTGACGCTCGACCCCATAAACGAGCGGACGAACGGCTTTTTTTTCGGTGTGAGCGTGGCCAATGCCCAAACCGACGACCTGCTGACGTTTAGTTCTGACGACCTCAACGGGAGCTGGGACAACCGCTGGTACTCGCAAACCAAGGTTTTTGAGACCTACTGGACCGTCGAGATCGCGATTCCTTTCAAAACGTTGCGCTACGACCCAAAAAAACTAAAATGGGGGATAAACTTCTCGCGCAATGACCTCAAAAACAACCAGTATTCGACCTGGACGTTCATTCCCGTCAATTTTAACGGCTACGACCTGGGCTACACCGCCGCGCTAAACTGGCAAACCGCCCCGCCGCCCGTGCAAGGAAACGCCGCCCTGATTCCGTACATAACGGGTGGTTTAGAAAGCAACCAGCTCGCCCAAAAACCCACCGTTGGCACTTTTAAAGGTGGCTTGGATGCCAAAATTGCCATTACGCCCCAACTTAATCTGGACGTAACGATAAACCCCGATTTTTCGCAGATAGAGGTAGATCGGCAAGTGACCAACTTAACGCGTTTTAGTATATTTTTTCCCGAGAGGCGCACCTTTTTTTTAGAAAACGACGACCTGTTTAGCAGCTACGGATCGCCGGTGTTTCGCCCGTTTTTTTCGCGCTCCATTGGCCTCGATCGAAACGCGCAACCCCTACAAATACTGGGCGGGCTGCGTTTGAGTGGCAACTTAGACAAAAACTGGCGCGTTGGGCTCATGACCATGCAGACCGCCGCCAAAGACAGCCTCACGCCCGCGCAAAATTTTACCGCTTTTTCGTTCAACAGAAAAGTACTTAAACGATCGTTGGTGAAAGGATATGTGCTTAACCGACAAGGTTTTATGAACACCAAAGAGCAGCAAGCCAACCCCCAAAACCAGTTCGGGCGCAACCAAGGTTTAGAGTTCAATTACTCGAACGTGAAGGGCGATCTGAACGTGTGGGCGGGGTATCATTTGTCGCAAAAACCAACGGTTTCTAAACAAAACGATGCCAAGCAACTCGGCTTTGGGTACTTCGGGCGCGACTTTAGTTTTTTTATCGATTACCTCAATCTGGGCACCAATTACCACGCCGACATGGGTTTTTTGAATCGGATCGAAAACTATACCTTTCAGTTGGACCAGTTTGGTAAAATTAGGTCAGACACCACCGTTAGGCTCGGCTACCAACAAATTTATTCGGAGACCGAGTACAACATCAGGCCCGAAAAAAGCAAAATAAACACCCATACTTTTAGCGCCGAGACGTTTTTGCTCTGGAACCCCAACGGCACTCTCGGCGACCATTCGACGGGGGTTCGCTACCGCGTGCAGCTCCAAAATGCCAGTAGTTTTAGGGTGCGTTTCGACCACAACGACGTGCGTGCGCTCTTCCCTTTTGTGTTTACCGACAGCGACTTCCCGCTCCTACCCCGCCGCTACACCTACAACCAATACAGTGCGCGGTACGAATCGGACTACCGAAAGAAATTTTATTTCTCGGCCAGCGCGCGGGTGGGTGGTTTTTACGGTGGAACGCTCAACCAATATAATTTGGAGATGACCTACCGCGCCCAGCCGTGGGGGAATTTTTCGATGAGTTTCGAGCAAAACGACGTGAAACTGCCAGACCCCCACGGCAGCGACCGCCTACTGCTGATTAGTCCGCGAATTGAAATTAATTTTTCGACCAATATGTTCTGGACTACCTTTTTGCAGTTCAACACCCAGCGCAATAACTTCAACGTGAACAGCCGTTTGCAGTGGCGATACAAACCAATGTCGGACTTCTTTTTGGTCTATACCGATAATTATTTTACCGATCCGTTGTTCAAAAATCAAAACCGCGCCATTGTGTTCAAACTCAATTATTGGCTAACGCTCTGACTTATTGTTTAAAACAAGGTAGAGTCAAGTTTCAAATGCAACAAAGCCATTGTTGGCTAAGGTTTGTGAAAGTGCTTCGTTCGTAGCTCGAAGTTCACATTCTTTCCCCGGCGATCCGCTTCATATTTTTGGCAAGAAAGAATCTTTTGGCCTTCGCCAGTGTAGCTTCTTACAACGGCGAACTGTTTTTGCATTTATCCATTAAGTCTGAGAAAATTATTGTTTTTTTACAGAAATAACAACAATAAATACTTCATTTGTCTTAAAAATAGGTAGCTCATGCGTAGATCAATCCCACTTCTGACGGCCCTGTTGCTGGCCGCGTTATCGTCGAGTGCCCAACTGCGGTTGGCTAAAATCTTTGGTTCGGGCATGGTTCTGCAGCAAAATGCACCTGTACCCGTTTGGGGTTGGGCCAGGGCGGGCGAGAAAATAACGGTGAGTTTTGCCGATCAGAAAAAATCGGTTCGTGCCAACAAGAACGGAAAATGGATGCTCCGCTTAGAACCCCTACTGGCGGGCGGGCCGTTTAGTTTGGAGCTAACTGGCGAGGACAACGCAATCAACGTTCTAAAAGATGTGTACGTGGGCGAGGTTTGGGTGTGTTCGGGGCAGTCGAACATGGAGTGGGACGTGGGGTCGTCGGCCAACGCCGAAAGCGAGATAAAAGAAGCCAACTACCCCACAATTAGGCACATAAAAATAGGAACCGACCTGGCACTGAGCCCCAAAGAAGACATCGAACGCACCTCGGGCTGGCAGGTTTGCTCGCCCGCAACGGTGGGAGGGTTCTCGGCGGTGGGGTACTTTTTTGCGCGGGAGCTTCAAAAAAAACTTAAAGTACCAGTTGGCCTCATTAACAACGCCTGGGGTGGCTCGCAGCTGGAGTCGTGGTTGAGCAAGGAGGCCATGCTCACGCACCCCGATCTGATTAAGGCAGCCAACGAGCTTCCTGCCGATTTTGAAACCCTCACGCAACAAATCGAAACCAAAATAAAACAACAGTACGCCCACGCCGACGTGAAAACGCCGACCGACGAAACCCAGTTTTTTACATCTCCTCTTTTAGACGAAAGCAAATGGCAAACATTTGGAGTGCCCGGAAGCTGGGAGTGGCAAAACAATTTGACGGGATTCACGGGGACGGTTTGGTTCAGAAAAACCTTCGAGCTGTCGG
Organism: Cytophagales bacterium; assembly: GCA_013298215.1. Classification (GTDB taxonomy): domain Bacteria; phylum Bacteroidota; class Bacteroidia; order Cytophagales; family Spirosomataceae; genus JAAFKE01. The sequence goes on from JAAFKE010000005.1 coordinate 117,957, forward strand.
ACGAAAAAAACCTTGATAACTTTAAACTGGGCTTGGGCCTGATAAACTCTGCCGACCAAACCTACCTAAACGGCACGCTCATTGGCAGCACAACGGGAGAAACAAAACGGTTGTATGATGTGCCGAAGGGATTGTTGAAGGTAGGCAAAAACGTGATTGCCTCCCGCGTGAGCTGCGACCGCGACTGGATTGGCGGCATAAACGGAAACCGCCAAGACGTGTTTCTCCGAAACGATGCCGTTGATATACCCCTGCACGGCGACTGGAAAGGCGCAGTGAGCGTTACGGCCCCCATGAAGATTGTCTTGCACCACAACAACGCTGGCACGTTGCTCTTCAATGCCATGCTTGCGCCCTTAATTCCGTATGCCATTCAGGGCGTACTCTGGTACCAGGGGGAGGCCAACGCTGGCCGTGCGTTTCAGTACCGAAGCTCCTTTCCGCTGCTGATTAAAGACTGGCGAAAGCACTGGGCGCAGGGCGATTTTTCGTTTTTGTACGCCCAACTGTCGAGTTTCGACGCGGGCGGCGGCAACAGTAAAAAAGGCAGCGGATGGGCCGAACTCCGTGAAGCGCAGGCTTTTACGCTCGCTCTGCCCAACACGGGCATGGCCGTAACTACCGACATTGGCGAGTCGGGGGATATTCACCCAAAAAATAAGTTGGACGTTGGAAAACGGCTGGCAATGCCCGCGCTGGCGTTGTCGTATGGCCTTAAAACGCCGTACAGTGGCCCCACTTACAACAGTTTTAAAACCTACAACAACAAAGCCGAGCTCCAGTTCGACTACGCCGCCAGTGGCCTCATGGCAAAAGGAAGCACCCTCGGGGGATTTGAAGTGGCGGGAGCAGACAAGGTTTTTTATGCGGCCAAGGCCGACATTGTGGCCAACAAAGTGGTGGTTTCGAGTGAGCGCGTGCCCAAAATACTGTCGGTGCGCTACAATTGGGCCGACGATGCCAAAGAAGGTAATTTATACAACCGCAACGGCTTGCCAGCAGCACCCTTCCGAACCGATTCTTGGGCAGGCGTTACTGGGCAAAATAAATTTCAATGAGGCGCAATTTTTGCCCCCAATTTTTGGTTTCACCACGACAATAAAGCATCTATGGAACATAAAATAAGTAGTTGGATTTTGACATATAAATAGCTGATTGTCAAGCGTTATTCAACCACTCAATAATTCAAAACTCATTCCTATGCAGCTCAGTGACAGCTTTTTTTGTCAGAGCAACAAGCCCGCCAGCGTGGCCGACAGATAGGAGGCCAGCGTACCACAAATGAGGGCTTTGAAACCAAGTTTGGCCAGGTCCGAGCGTCGTTCGGGGGCCAACTGCCCAATGCCGCCCACCTGAATGGCAATAGAGCTGAAATTGGCAAAACCACAAAGGGCAAAACTGGTGATGGCGACAGTTTTGGGGTCTAAGGTAGGTCGGAGTTTGATGAGGTCTAAGTAGGCCACAAACTCATTTACCACCATTTTTGTACCCATCAGCGAGCCAGCAATTTCAATATCTTTGGTGGGCACGCCCATGGCCCAGGCAAAAACAGCGAACACCTTGCCGAGGATAAACTTGAAACTAAGCTCGGGGAACGCCACCAGCGAGCCAACCTTGCCCAGCACCAAATCTAACAGGGCAATGAGCGCAATGAAGCCGATGAGCATCGCAATTACGTTCAAGCCCACTTTGAGGCCGTCGGCGGCGCCAGCCGCAACTGCGTCTATCAGGTTTACGTGCTGTTTTTTGACTTCTAATTTTACTACGCCCTGTGTTTCAGATACTTCTGTTTCTGGGTACACAATTTTGGCAATAACCAACGCCCCGGGTGCGGCCATAATACTGGCCGCCAGCAGGTATTCGGCGGGCACGCCGAAGGCAATGTACGTGGCCATGACCCCCCCCGCAATGCAAGCAAAACTCCCCGTCATCGACGACATGAGTTCGGAATTGGTCATGCCTTTCAGATAAGGGCGAATCATAATCTGTGCCTCTACCTGCCCCACAAACGTGCTGGCCACGTTAGAAACAGCCTCCGCGCCGCTCACGCCCATGAGGCGGTGGACGATCTTGGCCATGAAGGCCACAATAATTTGCATGAGGCCAATGTGGTAGGCCAGATTGACCAACACGGCCACAAAAATAATTGTCGGGATTACCTTGAAGAAAAAAATGAAATCGTTGCCCGCCCCAAACGCCTTGGTCATCAACTGGGTTTTTACGAGCGAGCCAAACACAAACTCAGCGCCTTGGTCCGACATTTCGAGGAGACGCTTTATCTTGTCGCCCATCCAGGCAAAGGTATTTTGGCCAATAGTGGTTTTCAGAACAAAAATGGCCAGGCCAAATTGCAGCAGCAACCCCACACCCACGGTGCGGTAGTTGATGGCTTTGCGGTTGTTGGAAAGGGCGAAGGCAATGCCCAAAATCATTACAATGCCGATGAGTCCAGTAAAACGTTCCATTCAGTAGGGTTTGGTGTTGTAGGTTTGGTGTAAAGGGTTTGAGGCTTGTGGCAGGTGGAGGAATCAAAAGTACAAATATTCAATTCAGCAGTTCTGGTTCCATTATGTATGCCAAACCCTTGCTATTAAGCAGTAAATTTATCGGTTCTTGTCAGATTGTGATAAAATTGATGCCGCAAGTTCTTTTGTTGTGCCGCTATATTTATCGCTTTTCAAAATATTTGAGGCTATAATTTCCATTTCTTTTCCCGTCTCGTGAGTTTTGTTTTTTTGAGAAAGTGCAGAGCCTGCTAATTTTTTTGTAATTTCTGATGAGTTTTGATTACTCAAAATTTTTGATGCGACTGACGCAATTTTGTCTGATGTTACTTTTTTATTTGCCATACTATCAACCTAATAATCCTCTATTGTGGTGTGTTTTTTTAAAATTTCTTTAAAATGTGGATTTGCTCCAATTTTCTCACAAAACTCCGTACTTATTTTGGAATACTCTTGAATTACTTTTTCGGGACAAGGAATAACTATCACTACATTTTTTTTATTCCCAACTTCTTTAATTGTATTCTTAAATCCTTCATCTGTCTCTTTTGTAAAGAATTTTTTAATTATTTCGTAATCTATAAATTGATTTTGACTGTCTGCTTTTAAAGCATTACAACGTGGGTCATCTTCAAAAATAAAGTTTGGATGGTGTGTAAATAAAAATCCTTTTGGATGCTTTACAAAATTAGCCCATTTTCTAATTCTTATCAGTTGTTCCCAATTTTGTTCAACATACTCGAATGTAATTCCAATCAATCTGAAAATAGTTTGAAATTTTTCAACCTGCAAATACAATAACAAAATGAACATTGTAAATGAGTATTCAATGTCTTCCTCTGTTTTAGTGTCATTAAGAAATTTAAAAATTCTCATATTTCCAACTTGTAATTGGCAAGCGATGCAATTGTGTGAATTAGTATTTTCTGTCTGTGGTGAACCTAAATAATCCTCATTATGCAATTTGCAGAATAGTGCCTCACAACCTTGTTGATCGTCGTGGTGTGAAATTTTATAAAGTTCATTTTTCGCTATTTGAAATTTGTCCATTGTTACTATCTCTCTGTTTTATTACCGCCTCACGAACAAAGTTATCAAAAAACCCGCAAAACGTCTTTTTTTATTGTGTAATAGATTGGGGTGGCGTACATTTGTGGCCGCATGAATAACCTTATCAACGTACAACTTTCGCGCTTCTCCTTTCTTCGGAGTATGTCCTCGCAGGTGCCAAGCGGCGGGTGCTAATCTCGTTTGGGCAGTCTTACGCCTAAACTGCTTTCTCTAAAATAGCTTTCCTTTCTTATTTTTTACACCCTAAATACGCATCTCCATGCAAAAAGTCCTTGTCATTGGCATGGGCAAAGTGGGTTCGTTGGTAGGTGTTTTGTTGAGCAAACGTTTCGACGTGACTGGCTTCGACAAACGCCAACCCGCTACTCCATTGCCCTTTGAAATTGTTATCGGCGACGTGGCCAACGCCCAAACCCTCAGCACGCTCATGCCCCGCTTCGACGCGGTGGTGTCTTGCATGCCCTACAACCTCAATTTGCCCATTGCGCGGGCAGCCCACGCGGCGGGGATTCATTATTTTGACCTCACCGAAGACGTGCCCACCACCACCGCCATCCGCGAAATGGCCGAAACTTCGGCGGGTGTTATGGCGCCGCAGTGCGGCCTGGCACCAGGCATCATTGGCATCATAGGCGCAGACCTGGCCACGCGCTTCACCAAGCTGCGCGACATGGAACTGCGCGTGGGTGCGCTGCCGAGGTATCCGAACGGCCTGCTGGGGTACTCGTTCACTTGGTCGCCAGCGGGGGTTATCAACGAGTACATCAACGACTGCGAGGTGATTCATAACGGCCAACAAAAAATGGTGTCGGCCCTCGACGGCATCGAAGTTATCAACATAGAAGGCCAAGAGTTTGAGGCGTTTAGCACCTCGGGCGGTTTAGGAACAATGTGCGAGACCTTCGCGGGGCGCGTCGATACGCTCAACTACAAGACCATCCGCTACCCGGGGCATTGCAAGCTCATGAAGTTTTTGCTCTATGAACTCATTCTTAAAGAACGCCGCGACCAAATTGAAGAAATACTGACGGCCGCCAAACCACCCGTTCAAGAAGACGTGGTGTATGTGTATGCGGTGGTGGAGGGCTGGAAAGGCAGCGAACTGGCCCGCGAGGAGTTCTTTGAGGCGTACCACCCCATTGTGGTCGATGGCCAACATTGGCGGGCAATTTCTTGGACTACGGCCGCCTCCATTGCGGCGGTGGTAGAAATGGTTGCCGATGGCACTTTGGCCCAAAAAGGGTTCATTAAGCAAGAAGAAATTGCCTTTTCGGATTTTCTAAACACCTCAAACGGTCAATATTTCAAGCAATAAAACGTTCATTATTTCCAACAAACTGCTACAACTATGAACACCGATGTTTTAACTATTGTGATGAACGGCCTCATGCGCCGCTACCAGGAGCGCGTGCCCGACGTGCCAGCGGTAATCGAGGCGATGATTGCCGAGGGAATAATTAAAAACAGTGCCGAGATCGAAAACGACCACATTGCCTTTCGGACAATGGGCGTTGAAAACCTGGGCATTGGGTCGTTCGAGAAAATATTTTTGCACCTTGGCTACACCAAACGCGATTTTTATAACTTCCCTGAAAAAAAACTGAACGCTTTTTGGTACGCCCCGCCCGCGCCAGAATTTCCACGCATTTTTGTGAGCGAGTTGCGCGTGAACCAGCTGTCGGACGAGGCGCAGGATATTATTAGAAGCTACACCGACGAGGTAACGACCGACCCCGTAGATGCGCTCGACCTAAACGACGGCCTGGCCATCGACGCGTTTTTGCACAAAGCCCTCTGGCGAACACCCAAACTGGACGACTACAAACTGCTGCTGCAAGAAAGCGAGTACGCTGCCTGGGTCATTTACAACCGCTACTACCTCAATCATTTCACGGTGAGCGTGCACAACCTACCCGAGGGCTTTAATACGTGCCAGGCGTTCACTGATTTTTTGGAGGCAAAGGGCTTTAAGATTAACAGTGCGGGCGGCAAAGTGAAACAAAGCCCCGACGGCGTATTGTTGCAGAGTTCGACGGTGGCGCAGATGATCGAAACCACTTTTGCCGACGGCGAGCAGTACACCATTGCGGGCAGCTACGTGGAGTTTGCCGAACGGCGCGTGCTGCCGCAGTTTGCCCACTTAGACCCGAGCGAAATTGGCCGCCAGCACCGCCGCGACGGTTTTGAGGCCAACAACGCCGATAAAATTTTTGAGAGTACGTTTACCACCCAGACTTCGCGCTGAATGCGCTCAAAGTAAATAACCTTTTGTAACTTTGCCCATTGTTTTGAATTAAACGCTGGTGTTTTCTTGAAAGCACCAGCGTTTTTATCTCTTAAATGTGATGTTGAGTAACACAAAAATTGGCGTATTGTTGGTGTTCATGATCTTGTTCACCAGCTTTGCTACTTACTTTTGGCAAATTGCCAAAGCCCCCAACCTCCAAGTAGAAGACTCGGCCCCGCCCTTTGCGCTCTACGTGGGCACAAAAGGCACCTACAAAGACGTGTTAGACTCGCTCTACAAATACAGGGTGGTGAACGACAAGATGTCGTTTCAGTTTTTGGCCAAGTTTCTCGACCTAAAAGAACAGCTCAAACCTGGCCGCTACGTCATTAGGCCCAAGGCGGGTAACTTGGAGGTGATCCAAAAGTTGCGCAAGGGGCTGCAAGACCCCGTACCGCTGACCTTCAACAACATACGCCTAAAAGCAGATTTAATAAAACGAATTGGCAACAAATTTGCCTTTGGCCCCGCCGCACTGGGCGCACTGTTGAATGATTCGGCCACTTGCCACAAATTTGGTTTCGACACCACCACCGTGGTGAGTATGTTTTTGCCAAACACCTACGATGTCATGTGGACGACCTCGCCCGACAAACTCCTCGGCAGGATGCACGACGAATACAAAAAGTTTTGGACTCCAGGCCGCACAGCCAAGGCCACCGCCCAGGGGCTGTCGCCAGTGCAGGTGTCGGTGATGGCATCTATTGTGGACGCTGAAACCAACCAAGAAGACGAAATGCCGCGCGTGGCGGGGGTATACCTAAACCGCCTGCGCCAAAATATGCCCCTGCAAGCCGACCCAACGGTGATTTTTGCCACCGGCGATTTTAGCATCAAACGCGTCACGGGGCGCATTTTGGGGCTCGACTCGCCCTACAACACCTACCGAAACACGGGGCTGCCCCCTGGCCCCATCAACCTGCCCAGCTTGGCCGCCCTCGACGCCGTGCTGAACGCCGAAAACCACAAGTACCTGTACTTTTGCGTGCGCCTTACCACCGACGGCGGCTTTACGGGCTACCACGACTTTGCCGAAAGCTACGCCGACCACCAAAACAATGCCCGACTCTACCAAGAAGCCCTCAACAAAAGAAACATCCAATAATGTTTAGTTTCGAACTCACTAACCTGCGGGTACGTTATGCCGACACCGACCAAATGGGGTATGTATATTACGGAAACTACGCCCGGCTGTACGAAATAGCGCGTACCGATGCCCTCCGCGCCATTGGCCTTCGCTACAAAGATATGGAAGACGACGGCGTGATGATGCCCGTTTACGAAAACTACTCGCGGTTTCATCAGCCAGCCAAATACGACGAGCTGCTCACGATTCGGGTTTTTGTGAAAACCATGCCAGCGGTGCGGGCGGTGTTTAATTACGAAATTTTTAACGAAGAGGGCAAGCTCATTCACGAGGGCGAAACCACGCTTGTTTTTGTGAATGTACGCACCAACCGCCCCGTGAAAGCGCCACCGCTTTTTGTGGAAAAAATGCAAAAGTACTTCCAGCCCCCCCATGCTCAATGATCTGCTGAAATACCGTTATTTGGCTCCGCTGAGACGTTTTTTGACGGACATAAAAGTCCTGAACGGGTCGGTTTCGCTGTTCGATATTTTGTCGCTATTGGTCGATAAGATCGTTATGTTCAACGTCGATCAACGCGCCACGGCAGTGGCCTTCAATTTTACGTTGGCGGTTTTTCCAGCCATTTTGTTTTTGTTTACGCTCATTCCATACATTCCGATCGAACGTTTGGACGAGCAAATTATGGTCTTTCTGCGCGATTTTATGCCGGGCGGCATCTACAAAGAAGCCGAAAGCACCATCAGAAACATTGTGAGTCTCAAACAGGGCGGCGTGCTGTCGTTTGGGTTTATACTGGCCCTGGTGGCCGCCACCAACGGAATGTCTGCGCTGATGACGGCTTTTGATATTGCCCACCAAGCCCAAAAAAGCCGGGGATTCTTAAAGACCAAGGGCTTGGCTGTGTTGCTCACCGTCCTGTTGTCGTTTGTGTTATTTTTGGCCGTTGTTTTGTTGATCGTCGGCGGGCTCATTACCACCTTCATCGAGCAACGCGCTTGGCTAAACAGCGACTTGGTCATCATAACCTTTAATTTGTTGCGTTACCTGATCGTGTTTGCCAGTTTTGTGGTAGCGGTGTCGCTCATCTATCATTTTGGGCCTAACCTAAACGTAAAATGGCCTTTTTTTAATGTGGGTGCGCTGGTGGCATCGGCACTGATTATTGTTTCGACCTACGGGTTTTCGATTTACCTGTCCAATTTCAGTTCGTACAACAAACTGTACGGGTCCATCGGCACGTTTATTGCCCTGATGCTGTGGTTTTATCTCATCGCATTGCTGCTCATAGTAGGCTTTGAACTAAACGTGAGCGTGCAGAATGCCAAGCAGAGCGTGGCCAAAAAAAAATAAATGCCGCGGCCAAAAGACTGCGACATTTATAACTACCCTAACCCATAAATAGATGCTTTCCATATCTCTAAACTGAAAAACATCTTAGAACTTGTCTACCACCAAAAATTGTACCAAAATGAAAAGTATAGCTTTTTAATGAAAAATATTTTTTTGGTTGGAATGCCCTCCTCGGGAAAAACAACCCTCGGCAAGGCCTTGGCCAGGCAGTTGTCGTACCGATTTTTAGATACCGACCGGCTCATTGTCAAACAAACTGGCTTGGCCATCAAAGATATATTTGCACAAAAAGGCGAGGAGTATTTTAGGGCCTTAGAAGCCGAAACGCTCCGGGGCATCGGCCCCAACCGCAAACTGGTGGTGGCCACTGGTGGGGGCTTGCCCTGCTTCAATGACAACATGGCCCACATAAAACAAATCGGTATTAGCGTTTTTTTGGACGTTTCTCCCGCCGAAATCCTCCGACGAATACGCCAGCAACCAGCCAACGACCGACCGATGTTTGACAAAAACAGCGAGCAATTGCTGGAAGACCTCCAAAAAAAGTACGACGAAAGGCGGTCTACTTACCTCCAAGCCGACATCCGAATAGCAGGAGCCACAACCGCACGCGAACTGCTGAGGGTTTTGCCAATCTGAAAAATGAACGGTAGCAACGAACCGATCCGCTCAAAAAAAAGTAAATTGCGATAAATATGTGGCCTAATTAAAACCGTTTAGCACCACAAAATGTATGTAGAGCAAGACGACAGTGACAGTTGGAGGTTTCGTGGCAACAAGCAAATAGTTTTTAACCCAAAAAACGAGTACAGGTATGCTTAAATTGAAAGTTTGCGGAATGAAAGACAACGCCAACATAGCGGCGTTGGTCGAACTACAACCTGATTTCATAGGGTTTATTTTTTACGAGAAATCAAGCCGCTTTGTGGGCGACGACCTGGACATTGACCTGCTGAAATCGTTTCCGAAGCACATAAAAAAAGTAGGCGTGTTTGTGAATGCAAGCCCCGATACGATCCTCAAAACGGTTAAAAAATACGACCTGCGGTACGTACAACTCCACGGGTCGGAAACGCCTGATTTTTGCAAGACCCTCAAAATGAGGGGAATGAGTATCATAAAAGCCTTCGCGGTGGACGAGACCTTCAATTTTAGCATGGTCAATAACTACAAACCACACTGCGACTTTTTCTTGTTCGATGCCAAGGGCGCACACCCTGGCGGCAACGGCGTGGCGTTCGACTGGGAGCTGCTGCGTAACTATGACAACGATAAGCCGTTTTTTTTGAGCGGCGGTTTAGACCTCCAAAACATAGAAGCATTGACCAACGGAATGGACGGCATGAAGCTATACGGCGTGGACGTGAACAGCAAGTTTGAAACCGCCCCAGGCCAAAAAGACGTAGAAATGATTCGCAACCTGATGACCACCCTGCGCCACGTGGAGGCAGAGGTGGAATAAAAACAAAAATAGATGACTGAAACAACAACAAAACCAGCTTTCGGAGTAACCGAACGCGGCTACTACGGCGATTTTGGCGGGGCCTACATTCCCGAAATGCTCTACCCAAACGTGGAAGAGCTGAGGCAGAACTACCTGAAAATTATGGCCGAACCTGATTTTCAAATCGAGTTTCAGGCACTCCTCCGCGACTTTGTGGGCCGCCCAACCCCGCTTTTTTTTGCCAAAAGACTATCCGAAAAATACGGTTGCAAAATATACCTCAAACGCGAAGACCTCTGCCACACGGGTGCGCACAAAGTAAACAATACCGTTGGCCAGATTTTAATCGCCAAACGCCTTAAAAAGCAGCGCATAGTGGCCGAGACCGGCGCGGGCCAACACGGCGTGGCCACCGCAACGGTTTGCGCCCTGATGGGCATGGAGTGCATTATATACATGGGCGAACTCGACATTGAGCGCCAAGCTCCCAACGTGGCGCGAATGCAAATGCTTGGTGCCGAGGTGAGACCAGCCAAATCGGGCTCGAAAACCCTGAAAGATGCCACCAACGAGGCCATGCGCCACTGGATAAACAACCCCGTGGATACGCATTACATCATTGGTTCGGTGGTGGGGCCGCACCCCTACCCCGACATGGTGGCGCGGTTCCAGGCGGTTATATCCGAAGAAATAAAAAAACAGTTGGTAGAAAAAGAAGGCCGACCAAACCCCGACTACGTACTGGCTTGCGTGGGGGGAGGCAGCAACGCGGCGGGGGCTTTTTACCACTTTTTAGACGAACCATCGGTGCGGCTCATTGCCGTGGAGGCCGCTGGACGCGGCATAGACTCGGGGCACTCTGCCGCCACAACGGCACTGGGCAAACCAGGTATTTTGCACGGAAGCCGCACCATATTGATGCAAACCAACGACGGCCAAGTGGTGGAACCTTATTCTATTTCGGCGGGTTTAGACTACCCTGGCATCGGGCCCATCCACGCGCATTTGTTCAAATCTGGGCGTGCCGAGTTCTACGCTGCCACCGACCAAGAAGCGCTCGAAGCGTCTCTTGAACTGTCGCGAACGGAGGGGATTATTCCCGCCCTCGAAACCGCCCACGCGCTGGCGTACCTTAAAAATTTGAACGCAAAACCACACGAAATAGTGGTTATAAATCTATCGGGGCGGGGCGACAAAGACCTCAACACCTACATGAAACACCTGTAAATAACGGTTGTTTACAAAAACGCCCGCAGGGCAGCGGCGGGATCTTGGGTTTTCATGAAGGTCTCGCCGATCAGAAAACCTTGGTACCCGACTTTCTGCAAATGGTGCATGGTGTCGGCATTGCTCAGTCCACTTTCAGTAATTTTGACAAACTGGCTCGGAATAAGATCAAACAGTTCGACGGACGTTTGGACGCTGGTCTGGAAGGTTTTCAAGTTGCGGTTATTTACCCCAATGATGGTTACTTCGTCGCAAATACTGCGCTCTAACTCATCGGCATCGTGTACTTCCAGCAGCACTTCCATGCCTAATTGGCGCGCCAAAGCACCCAGTTGCCTTATTTGTTGCGGCAACAAGCAGGCCGCAATGAGCAGGATCAAGTCGGCCCCCATCGACCTGGCTTCGATGACCTGATAGGCATCAATCATAAAATCTTTGCGGAGCAGCGGCGTGGTTGGGTTGGCCAGACGGGCGGCGCGAAAATCGGCAAAAGTCCCGCCAAAAAACAGCGTATCGGTCAGCACCGATAGCCCCGCCGCACCCGCTTCGGCATAGCCCTTGGTGACCACCTCGGGCAAAACAGCGGAGTTGATAACACCCTTAGAAGGAGATTTACGCTTAAATTCGGCAATTATACCCGTGCTGTTTGCGGCAGTTAGCGCGGCAGATAGGCTGTTTATTGCGGAGCTAAAAAATATACTTTTCTCAAGTTCGTCGATTGGTGTTTGGGCCTTTGCTTCGGCAACTTCGATGCGCTTGTGGGCTACTATTTGGTCTAATATATTCATAAACTAATTGGTATGGGGGCGTAAAATTACACCATTTTGCGCAAGTTAGTCCCGATTTAATGGGCCAATCCAACAAAAAATCGCCTCACAAGCCGCCACATTCGTTGAAAGTCTCATTTTTTTGATCCATCATTTGCAAAACACCCAGTATGGTACGTGCTTTGTACTTGTTTATGAAACCATCGTTACGATCATGCTTACCAAAAATAAAATAGTTGGGCGTATTTTGGCCTACTTCGTGCGGGGATTAATATTGGTGGCTCCGCTTTATTTTACGGTGATGCTCATTGTGGGGGCCATAAAATACCTGGACGGCATCTTGCCCATTTATCTCACCGTTGGCAAACAACAAGTTTATTTGCCGGGCGTAGGCCTGACCATTATCATAGCGGGCGTTATTATGCTCGGTTTCGCGGTTTCGACCTTCATTCCGCAGTCGTTGTTGAGTTTTGTAGAAAGCTGGTTGAAACGCCTCCCGCTGGTCAATCTAATTTATTCGTCCATTAAAGACCTCATTACGGCTTTTGTGGGCGATAAACGAAAATTTAACCAGCCCGTTTTGGTTGTCATAAACCGCGAGACGGGCATCAAAAAACTGGGCTTCATTACCCAAACCGACCTAAAAAACTTTAACCTATCCGACCACGTTTCCGTGTATTGTCCACATTCTTATGCTTTTTCGGGCGAGCTGTATATTGCCCCCATCTCCCAGATTTCGATGTTAGACATTAGCAGTTCCGATGCCATGAAAATGATTGTTTCGGGCGGAGTTTCCATAAAATCTTAAACCAACCAACATTGATGACCGCATACGTATTTCCGGGCCAGGGCTCGCAGTTCCGAGGCATGGGTTTCGACCTCTACCAGCGCAGTGCCCCGGCAAAGGCCATGTTCGACCGCGCCAACGATATTTTGGGGTTCGAGATCACCAAAATTATGTTTGAAGGAAGCGACGACGAGCTCAAGCAAACCGACGTGACGCAGCCAGCCATTTTTTTGCATTCCGTTATTTTGGCATCCACCCTCGGGCATTTCGATGCTGGCATGGTGGCCGGCCACTCGCTCGGCGAGTTTTCGGCGCTGGTGGCCTCGGGCGCACTGTCGTTCGAGGACGGCCTGCGGCTGGTGTCTAAACGCGCCCAAGCCATGCAACGCGCCTGCGAACTTGCGCCGTCGGCCATGGCCGCAGTTTTGGCACTGGCCGATGCAGAAATTGAGGCTATTTGCGCCCAAATAACCGCCGACGGCGAGGTAGTGGTGGCCGCCAATTACAACTGCCCCGGCCAAGTGGTTATTTCTGGCAGCGTGAACGGCGTGAATTTGGCCTGCGAAAAAATGAAAACAGCGGGCGCAAAACGCGCCTTGCTGCTCCCAGTTGGAGGGGCGTTTCACTCGCCGCTCATGGAACCCGCCCGCGCCGAACTGGCCGCCGCCATAGAAAATACGGAGTTCGGTCAGCCGCGTTGCCCCGTCTATCAGAACGTAAATGCCCAGCCCTCGGTAAACATCGCGGCAATCAAACAAAATTTAGTGCTCCAACTAACCGCCCCCGTGCGCTGGACGCAGTCGGTGCAGGGCATGGTGGCCGACGGCGCAACCCACTTTGTGGAATGCGGCCCAGGTAAGGTTTTGCAGGGATTGGTCAAGAAGATAGCTCCTCAGGCCGAAGTGTCGGGGGTGGTGTTTTAGATTTACTGGTTTAAGTGTTTGATAATCAAGAAATTGTCAAATACTGTTCTATTTTTCTGCTTTTTTTCTTGCGAGATATTCCAAGAAATCTTAATTTTGCACCACCAACGTAAACACTGGCTGATGGTGTAATGGTAACACAGAAGTTTTTGGTACTTTTATTCGAGGTTCGAGCCCTCGTCGGCCAACCAAAATCGAAAACCTGCAAGAATCTTGCAGGTTTTTTTGTTTAACGCATCGCTCGTTTGCGCATAAAATTGGTCTTCGGATTGTGGCCGCGCGTGACTATCAAATAAGTGTCTGGTAATTAAACAGTTACATCTAATCAAGTATTCGCAGGACTAAGTTTTAGCAAAAATATTTTTAATGAACACTGTTTATTATATTTGCACAGTATTTATTAAATTATATAGTTACTAAAAAAGTATTAGAAACGTGGGCGTAACGCAACGGAAAGAGCGAGAGCGAGAAGAAATGCGGCGGCGGATATTAGACGCCGCCCTGCGCCTGTTTTTGGAACAAGGTTTCGAGAAGACCAGCATCAGAAACATAGCCGAAGCCATAGAGTATAGTCCCGCCACCATTTATTTGTACTACAAAGACAAAAATGAGTTACTCTTCGCGCTGCACCAAGAGGCATTTTTGAAAATGATGGCCGAACTGGGGCAGGTATCCACGGTGGAAGAACCGTTTGAAAGACTCACAGAAATGGGGCAAAAGTATATAAAATACGCCCTCGAAAACCCCGAAATGTACGACCTCATGTTTGTGATGACCGCCCCCATGGAAACCTTAGACTGCCGCGACGAAGTGTGGGAAGACGGCCTCAAATCGTTTTGTTTGCTCAAAACAGTGGTGGCGCAGTGCAGTGCCGCCGGGTATTTCAACAACCAAGACGTAGAAACAACTTCGCTCACCATCTGGGCGTACATGCACGGGCTGGTAACAATTTATTTGAAAAACCGCCTCAATATGTTCGGCGACGACCGCCAGCTGGAACGCATCAATCAGTCGTTTAGGCAGTTTGTGGACATGATACAAAAGGAAACAGAACACCCAATCTGGGAACACCGATGAGGCCAAACGGGTTTTCAGGCCATTGATTGTCAGAACTTTATGAAGAAACCAATGATTCTAATTGCATGTATTATCGCACTGACCACCATGTTCGTTTTTGCTTTTTTGCAAACCGACGTGCTTGGCCAAACACCCAAAGGCGCAGATTTGGAGCGCATCAAAAAATCGGTGCATTACCGAGACGGTAAGTTCCAAAACGAGCACTTTACGCCCGACCTCAAAGAAGGTACCAGCTATTGGGACATTATGAAAGCCTATTTCAAAAAAGTGGAGGGCAAAGACCCGTCCGAGCCAGTAGAATCGGTCAGAACCGACTTGAAAAACCTTGGCCCTGACCCGCAAATTATTTGGTTTGGCCATTCTTCGTACCTGATCCACATCAACGGTAAAAACATTTTGGTCGATCCCATTCTCAGTGGCCATGCTTCGCCTTTTTCGTTTTTGGTGAAGAGCTTTCCAGGCGCAGACCTGTATAAGGCCGAAGATATGCCCCCGATCGACGTGCTCGTTATTAGCCACGATCACTACGACCATTTAGACAAAGAGACCGTTAAAAAACTACGACCTACTGTAAAACAAATAGTTACGTCGCTCGGGGTGGGCTCGCACCTGAAACGTTGGGGGTACGCCGAAAGCCAAATTACGGAACTGGACTGGGACGAAAGCACGGTCGTTGATAGCGTTTTGAAGTTTACGGCGCAGCCCGCCCGCCACTTTTCGGGGCGGGGCTTGAAGCGCAACCAGACTTTTTGGTCGTCGTTTGTTTTAAAAACGCCCACGCACAACCTCTTTTTGGGGGGCGACTCGGGCTACGACACCCACTTCAAAACGATTGGCCAAAAATACGGTCCCTTCGACCTCGTCATGCTCGAATGTGGGCAATACAATGAGTTTTGGAAATACATCCATACCATGCCCGAACAAACAGCCCTGGCCGCTACCGACCTGAGAGCCAAGGCACTGCTTCCGGTGCATTGGTCTAAATTTAGGCTTGCCCTGCACCCTTGGCGCGAGCCGATTGAGCGGGTCACGAAGGCGGCGAAAGAGCTAAATATGCCGCTGGTGATGGTACGAATCGGGCAGCCAGTTGTACTCGCCGAAACACCAAGCCAGCCCCAGGGAGCAACGCACTAAGTTTTTATTGAAGGGAAACAACATGAAAAAAAAGGCAAAAAAAACCAACATTTTGGTACTACTCTGGGGCGTGGTATGCCTGTCGTTCTCGTTGCGGGGGCAGGTGGGTGTGCTCGAAACCTACGTTCAGGAGGGAATCAGCAACAGTTTGGCTTTGAAACAAGAGAACCTCGAGATCGAAAAGGCCATTGAGGGCATCAACCAGGCGCGGGCGCTGTTTTACCCGAGGGTGCAGTTTGCGCCCACGTATAGCTTGGCGGCGGGCGGGCGGCGGCTCCAGTTTCCCGTCGGCGATCTGCTCAACCCCGTTTATTCGACGTTGAACCAGATTACCCAAACGGGTAAATTTCCCCAGATCAGAAACGTGGATGAGCAACTGGCTCCCAACAATTTTCACGATACCAAGTTTTCGGTGCAGCTTTCGGTTTATAACCCCGAACTAAAATACAATTACCTGATTCAGAAGCAATTGGTGTCGGTGCAGGAGGCTAAAAAGAAGGTGTTAGAAAACGAAATACGGCATAACATCGAAGCGGCCTATTACCAATATTTACAAACCACCGAGGCGTTGAAAGTATATGAAAACGCCCGCAAAACGCTCAACGAACTGCTGCGTCTCAATCAAAAATTGGTGAACAATCAGGTAGCTACCAAAGAAGTGGTGGCGGCGGCGGAGTACGAAATCTCGAAACTAAACCAGCAGGTAGCGGTAATGAACAAGAACCGAAACGTGGCCAAAAGCTACCTCAATTATTTGATAAACGGCACCGTTGCCCCCAACTCCCAAACGCTAACCAGCACGCCGCTCGAAGTGGACTTTACCAAAGGAGAACTAAAAAATAGCCTCGATCGAGCCATACTTTACCAACAAATATCGGCTACCGACGGTGCGCCGAACGAGGCGGTTGGAGCGGTGGTTCTTCAACTCGACCGCGCCATTGAGGTGTCAAAATCGGCGGTTTTGTTGCAAGAAAAAGCAGCCAAACTGCCATCCGTTTTTGTGGGTGGAAGCGCTGGTTTTCAGGGTTTTGGCTACACGTTTAGCAACCAAGCATACGCGGTGGCACAGTTTGGACTGAGCTGGGATTTGTTCAAGGGCTATGAGCGAAAATCTAAAATTCGGCAGGCTAAAATCCAGACTGAAATATTGCAAACCAAAAAAAGCGAGGTGGAGCGGCAATTAGACTTGCAGGCCACCCAGGCATTTTTGGAACTCGAAGCCACCCGCGAAAACCTCTCTCTAACGGCAGATGCCCAAACCAAGGCCGAGGCTTATTTTAAGGTAATTGACAGCAAATACAAAAACGGAAACCTACTTTTTATTGAATGGCTCAAAGCCCAAAATGAGGTAACGGCGGCGCAATTGCAACGACCACTGGCGCAATTTGATGTGTTGATAAAAAAGAGTTTTTTGGATAAAGTGCTGGCGCAGTAAAAGGTTATCCAAAACAACAAAGACAAAACAATTTTAGCATGAAAAATGGACTGATAATTGGCGCGGGGCTTTTGATGGTTTTACTGGCTTGCTCGCAAAAAAAAGAAGCGAAAATCGAAAAATCCGTCTTTGCCGACGACGATGCCATACCCGTACATTTGGCCAAAGTGCAGCGCATGACCCGGGCCGAACCCATTTTTGCGTCGGGGATGGTGGCCAGTACCGAAGAGGCCCGTATGTCGTTCAAGCTCGGCGGAATTATCGGTAAAATATACGTCGAAGAAGGGCAAACGGTGGGCAAAGGGCAGCTGCTGGCCACGCTCGACCTGACCGAGATCAACGCCCAGGTGTCGCAGGCGCGGTACGGGGTCGAGAAATCGGAGAGAGACTTCCGGCGGGTGCAGAATATGTACACCGACACCGCCGCCACGCTCGAGCAACTGCAAAACGCCACCACGGGCCGCGACGTGGCGCAACAAAACCTGACGATTGCCCAGTTTAACCAGTCGTATGCCCAAATTCGCTCGGCTATTTCGGGTACTATTACCAAAAAAATGGCCAACGAGGGCGAGCTCGTCGGCCCTGGCTCGCCCGTGTTCGCGGTGTCATCTAACCAAAAAAGCCACTGGGTGGTACGCGTGGGCATTACCGACAAAGACTGGACGCGCCTAAAAATTGGCGACCGTGCCGAAGTTTTGCTCGATGCCTACGCCGAGGAGTCTTTCGCCGGAACCGTCACCGAGCTCTCGCCAGTGGCCGACCCCATGAACAAACTCTACGAAATTGAGGTAAAAATAAACCCCAATAGCCGCAAACTCGCCCCAGGAATGTTTGCCAAACTCACCCTAAACTCGACCCAGAGCCGCGCCTACGAAGTTGTGCCCATCGAAGCCATTTTGGAGGGTAGCGGCAAAGACGCTTTTGTGTTTGTGCTGGATGATTCGAGAAAAAAAGTTAAGAAAATACCCGTCCGAGTGGGCTACATCGAAGGCAGTAAGGTATTGATTACGAGTGGTTTAGACGGCATTGGCGAGGTGGTTACAGGTGGCTCGGCGTTTTTGTCGGACGGGGGCACGGTTTTGGTTAAAAAGCACAATTAGAAAAATATGCACATCTCCGAATTTAGCGTCAAAAATTGGCAGTTCATGCTCTGTATGTTTGTGGGCGTGGTGGCGCTGGGCATCAATTCGTTGGTCAATATGCCCCGCTCCGAAGACCCCGAGATGACGAGCCGCAGCGTGGCGGTGGTCTACGTGTATCCTGGCACCGATGCCGTAGACATGGAAGAACTGATCGTTGATAAGGTCGAGAAACGGCTAAACGAACTCGAAAACGTAAAAGAAATTATCACCTTTGTGTCAGACGGTTTGGCCAGCGTGCGGGTCGAGTTTTTGTGGAATAACGTGGCGCAAGACGTAAACTACCAGGCCACCGTCCGCGAGATAAACGCGCTGCAAAAGGAACTACCCCAAGATATTTACCGCACCGAAGTGCTCATTTTTAGCCCGTCGGATGTGAGCATTATGCAAATGGCGTTGGTGTCGGACGTGGTCTCTAACAAAGTGCTGGGCAACTACGCCGAGCAGCTCCGTAAGCAGTTAGAAAAAATACCCGCCCTCAAAAAAGTCAAAGATTGGGGCTACCCCACCAGCACCGTTCGGATAGAGCTGAACGTAGAAAAAATGGCGCAGGCGGGCGTGCCAGCCAACCGAATTTTGGGGGCATTGCAGGCCGAAAACACCAACATTCCAGCGGGTAGCTTGGTGGCGGGTGCGCGCAAATTCAACGTCAAAACCAGCGGCGATTACCAGTCATTGGACGAAATTAGGCGCACAATTGTGGGTACGAACGGCAGCAAAATTGTCTATCTGCGAGACGTGGCCAGCGTCGATTTTAATTACGAGGAAGAAACCCACATCACCCGCCTCAACGGGCACCGGTGCGCGCTGGTGACGGTGGCCCAAAAAGACGGCAGTAACATCAGCAAAACGGGGGCAATCGTAAACCCGATCATCGACAATTTTGCCAAAACGTTGCCCTCCAACATTAAACTCGTCAAAAACTTCGACCAGTCGATCAGCGTCAGCAAACGCCTCAATAATTTTGCCAAAGACTTCGCCATCGCCATTCTTTTAGTGAGCCTCACGTTGTTGCCGCTGGGCTTGCGGGCGGCGGTGGTGGTTATGATCTCCATCCCGCTTTCGTTGGCCATCGGCCTGGCCGCCCTCGACTACTTGGGGTTCAGTATCAACCAGTTGAGCATAGTGGGGCTGATTGTGGCCCTGGGTATTTTGGTCGATGACAGCATTGTGGTGGTCGAAAACATAGAACGCTGGATGCGCGACGGCTACGCCAAACGGGAGGCCGCCATCAAGGCCACCAAGCAAATAACGCTGGCCGTTATTGGCTGCACCGTCACGCTGATTTTGGCTTTTTTACCCTTAAATTTCCTACCCGAAAACTCGGGGCAGTTCATCCGGTCGCTGCCGTTGGCCGTAACGCTCACCATCTTGGCCTCCATGGTGGTGTCGCTCACGATTGTGCCTTTTTTGAGCAGTAGAATCCTAAAAAAAGACCACAATCTGGAGGGCAATATTTTTATGCGTGCCCTAAAAAAACTGATAAGCGGCTCGTACTCAAAAGTGCTGCACTGGGCTTTGCGCAACCCCTGGCCAACCGTCGCGGTGGCCGTGGTGCTGTTTGTGGCCTCGTTGCAGATCCCAAAAATAATTGGCTTTGCGTTATTTCCAAAGTCTGAAAAACCAATATTTTTAATAACCGCCGAAACCCCCGAGGGCTCGTCGCTGGCCGAAACTGACCGTATTTCTCGGCTCGTTGAAGCCGAATTAAAACAAAACAAGGCAGTAAAATATTACACAACCAACGTGGGCAGGGGCAATCCGCGGGTGTATTACAACATTATTCAACGCAACGAGGCCAGTAACTATGCCGAGTTTTTTGTGCAACTAAACGACGTTGAACCCGCCGAAAAAACGAAGATCATCGACCAATTGCGTGGCCGTTTTTATAACATCGTGAACGCCAAAATAGTGGTAAAAGACTTTGAACAAGGCCCGCCCATCGAAGCACCCATTGCCATTAGAATTTACGGCGAAGACCTCGTGAAGCAACGAAAAGTGGCGGCCGACGTGGCGCAAATTCTCCAAAAAACCGACGGAACAGTTTACGTGGACAATCCGCTGGCCTACCGAAAAACCGACCTCAGAATTAAAATTAACAAAGAAAAAGCGGGACTGCTGGGCATATCCATCGCCGACGTGAACCGCACCGTTCGCCTGGCCATTGCTGGCCTCAACGTGGGCACCTACAAAGACGCAGACGGCAGCGACTACGCCATCAACGTGACCCTACCCAAGGGCAAAACAGCCACGCTTGCTATCTTCAACGACCTCTACGTCAATACATTGATGGGCGGAGCCGTACCGTTGCGCCAAATTGCCGATCTGCAACTCGAAACGGCCTCGAACCAAATCAGGCACTACAACCTAGACCGGTTGATAACCGTAACGGCCAGCCTAAAAAGCGGTTTTCAGATCGACAACGTCTATAAAAATGTCATCGCGGCGTTGGATAATTATCCGATGCCAGCGGGTTTTAGCTACAAAGCGGCTGGCGAGTTGGAAGCCCGCGAAAAATCGTTCGGGGGTTTAGGAACGGTCATTTTGCTCACCATCTTCGGATTTATCGGGGTGTTGATCCTCGAATTTGGCACCTTCAAAAGTTCGCTCATTGTGCTTTCGGTCATTCCGTTGGGCATCATTGGGGCGTTTTCGGCGTTGTATTTGGTGGGGTATCCGCTGTCTTTTGTGGCCATTGTGGGCCTAATCGCGTTGGTTGGCATCGAGGTCAAAAACTCCATTCTGCTGGTCGATTTTACCAACCAACTGCGGGCCGAAGGAATGCCCCTGCTCGAAGCCATTGAGCAGGCTGGCGAGATTCGTTTTGTGCCAATAGTACTCACGTCGCTCACCGCCATTGGTGGCCTGGTGCCGCTGGCCATTGAGGGCAACCCGCTCTACAGCCCGCTGGCTTGGGTGCTCATTGGCGGCCTAATAAGTTCGACGCTACTTTCGCGCATTGTTACGCCCGTTATGTACCGACTCATGCCGCCCAAGGTGTAAGAGTATGTTTGGGATTTGAATAATTTGTGATAAATAAAGAATCGGCTTATCTTGTGATTGACAAAAAACATAAGATAATGAAAACAAATTTCTCTGAATTCACCGATTCTCAATGGCAAGTTAT
>JAAFKE010000050.1 GCA_013298215.1 Cytophagales bacterium
TCGTTTCTATACTATCTTTACTGGCGGTAATCATCTGGCTTCTTTTTAGATTTGAACACCCAAAATTAAGCATTATTTATAGATGGTTATCACTTTTTTTACCGCCACAAAATCCGTTAGAATCAGCAAAATTGAAAACAGGATAATCAGCCTTTTGAGATGGATAAAAATACAAGTATCTCATTATCAGTGCTTAAAAAAAGCTGGGTAGAGTATTTTTTAAGAATACCATTATAAACAACAAAAATAGTAGAAATTACTAACAAGTGACCAAATACAAGGTTATTGGATAAATAAGTAATCCCCGCTCACCTGAATCTACATGCTAACCTAAAAACTCTTCAAAATTATCGGTACTGATGATTTTCTTCTCAATTGGTTGATACATTTCAACAAAAGAACTCGAAAATTTCGCTTTTGCTTTCGGATTCCATTTGAACTCATAAGCATACATTTGCCCACCTTGTTCTTCTATGTAATCAATTTCTTGTTGGGCGTGTGTTCGCCAAAAATATCCTTTAGCATTACTTTCATTGTATTGATTAGCTTTTATACGCTCGCTCATCAGAAAATTTTCCCATAAAGCACCAACATCGTTTCTAAGCGAAAGAGCATTGAAATTGCCAATTAAAGCATTTCTGATGCCATTATCATAAAAGTATATCTTTCGACTCGAACTAATTTCATTACGAATATTCCTGCTCAGTGGATTCAACCTAAAAATCACGTAGGCTTGCTCTAATAAGCCAATGTATTGCTCAACCGTTGCTCGGTCGATTCGCAATAATTGAGCTAATTCGTTGTATGAAACTTCAGAACCAAGCTGTAAAGCCAAGGCAATGAGCAATTTAGATAGTATTTCGGGTTTACGGATTCCATTAAAATTCAGTAAATCTTTGTACAAATAGCTACTTGCCAATTGCTTTAAAATGGCTTCTTCTTGTCCCAAATTATTGATAATTTCGGGGTACATTCCATAAATGAGTCGGGTATCAAATTGCTGTCTTGCACCCAAAAAACCAACATGATTTAATAGTTCACCCCAACTTATCGGATATAGATTATATTCCCATTTTCGACCTGTGAGCGGCTCGTTAATACTACTACTTAGTTCTAAAGCAGAAGAGCCACTTACTACCACCCTGACGTTTTTTAGGCGATCATGAATGATTTTTAATAACAAGCCTATATTATAAATCCGTTGGGCTTCATCAATGAAAACTGTTGTCTGTTTACCTATAATTTGCTTTAGTTGTACTTCACCAATGTTTTCGAGACTTTGCCGAGTGATAATATCATCACCATTAAGAAAGAGATAATCTTCTTCTTGGTTACATAATTTCTCTAAAAGTGTTGTTTTGCCGACCTGACGTGGTCCCAAAACGATTAATACTTTTCCATCGTTCCAATGTTTTTTCAGATGGGTCTGTAATTTTCTTTCTATCATTTTACATAAATTTATAGATTAGAACCCACAAATTTATATAAATTTGTAGGTTCTGCTACTTTTCTACCTCTATTTCTTCTCAGAATAATGTCTTGTCCTGAAATAGATTACCTTGAATTTTTCGGATAAATATACAATCAAAATGAGTAATCTACTGTGCTGTCGAGTGGGGACACTCGACACGGATAAAGCTCATGTTGGTTATTTTCTTGTTCTGGTTTTTGCTGTCGCCAGTTGGTCAGTGCGACACTGACCACGGATGCAAAGGGCTAAATATTTGAAATGCCATTTTCCGCTCTTCACCAATTGAGTCAGTACAAGCACTAAACCTTTACGGGCTTTTTTTGTAGTTTTGTGGCATGAAGCAATTGATACAAAACCTCAAAACGGGGCAAACCATTTTAGAAGAAGTACCCGCTCCGCAGGTTAGGCGCGGCACAGTATTAATAAAAACGCGCCGCAGTCTGGTGTCGCTCGGCACGGAAAGAATGCTGGTTGAGTTTGGCAAGGCAAGCCTGATCGAGAAAGCCCGCCAGCAACCCGACAAGGTTAAAATGGTGCTGGATAAAATAAAAACCGACGGCCTAATGCCCACTTTGGAGGCAGTTTTCAATAAACTTGGCCAGCCACTGCCGCTGGGCTACTGCAACGTGGGCGAGGTAATAGCAGTTGGGGAGGGCATTGAAGACCTGCAAATTGGCGACCGCGTGGCCTCCAACGGCCAACACGCCGAGGTGGTGTGCGTGCCAAGAAATTTGGTGGCCAAGATACCCCAAAACGTCTCCGACGACGAGGCCGCCTTTACTGTCATTGGCTCAATTGGCTTGCAAGGTATTCGTT
Source organism: Cytophagales bacterium (assembly GCA_013298215.1). Classification (GTDB taxonomy): domain Bacteria; phylum Bacteroidota; class Bacteroidia; order Cytophagales; family Spirosomataceae; genus JAAFKE01. The sequence continues at coordinate 2,288 of JAAFKE010000050.1, forward strand.
TGCTAAACCCCACCCTGGGCGAAACCGTGGTGGTGGTAGGCCTGGGGCTCATCGGCCTGCTAACGGCCGAACTCCTGCGGGTGAACGGCTGCCGAGTGGTGGGCGTTGATCTGGACGAACAAAAATTGAACATTGCGGCCCAAAAGGGCATCATAACCTGCAACCCTGCACGCGGCGACGACCCCGTGAAGTTTGTTGAAGACATGACCAACGGCACGGGCGCGGATGCGGTCATTATTACGGCATCGGCCAAGACCGACGACATCATCTCGCAGGCGGCTCGGATGTCGCGCAAACGAGGGCGCATTGTGCTGGTTGGCGTTATTGGCCTGAACCTGAGCCGCGCCGAGTTTTACGAAAAAGAATTGTCGTTTCAGGTGTCTTGCTCCTACGGCCCCGGCCGCTACGACGACGACTACGAACAAAAAGGGCACGACTACCCACTGCCGTTTGTGCGTTGGACCGAAAACCGCAACTTTCAGACCATCCTACAACTTGTTTCGGCGGGGATATTAGACGTAAAACCACTCATTACGGAGGTTGTTCCCCTCAACGACTTCGACCACATATACGGACAAATCGGCCAGTCGCGCGCCATTGCCTCCATTCTCCAATACCCCGAAATAACCGACCTGCAAACCGTTGTTCGCTACAAAAACACTTCTTTTGAGGGGCGAAAGGGCGTGTTGGGCATTGTGGGAGCGGGCAATTTTACGAAGATGACCATGCTGCCCGCGCTCAAAAATGCGGCCATTAAATACGTTGCCAGTGCCAACGGAATTTCGGGAACGGCCCTGGCGCAAAAGCACGGTATAGCGTTCAGCACCACCGACTACCACCAAATACTCAACGACGCGGAGGTAGATCTGGTGCTCATAACCACCCGCCACAACCAACACGCCCGCCTCACGCTCGAGGCGCTCCGCGCGGGCAAGCACGTGTTTGTTGAAAAACCGCTGGCTATTTATGAGCAAGAGCTCGCCGAAATTGAAAACTGGCTCCTCGACCCGCTACCAAATACCTCTATTACGGTCGGGTTCAACCGTCGGTTTTCGCCGTTTGCGCTCAAAATGAAACAACTCCTCGGCCACGCCCCCATGAACGTGGTGGCCACCATGAACGCGGGCTTCATACCCGCCAACTCGTGGGTGCACGACCGCGCCGTGGGCGGGGGGCGCATCATTGGCGAGGCTTGCCATTTTATTGACCTCATTACCTACCTAACGGCCAGCCGCGTGGTGGCAGTTTGCATGAACGCCATGGGCCAAAACCCCGCCGAAACCTCCGACAGTGCCAGTATTTTGCTCAAATACGAGAACGGCTCCACGGGCGTAATCAATTATTTTTCTAACGGAAGCAAGTCCTACGCCAAGGAGCGCGTTGAGGTTTATTCGCAGGAACGAACGCTGGTTTTAGACAACTTCCGAACGCTCCAAGGGTATGGTTTCAAGGACTTTTCGGAGATGGCATCCGCCCAGGACAAGGGCCACAAAAACCAGTTCAAGTGCCTGATTGAGAGCATCCAACGCGGCGGTGCGCCGATTATCGCCATAGACGACATCATCAACACCACCCGCGCTACGTTTGCGGCCATTGAGAGTTTAAAAAACGGCAGCTGGGTCAAAATCTAACCCGCTGCGCGTTGGCTCATTTCCCAGACCATATCGGCCTTGGCATCGGTCACATCGCGGTTGCGGGTGTTTTTAGGCCGAGATTTGTCGAAGTAACCGCCATTGAACGGTTTGATGGTTTCGATGGGCGCGGTGGCCAAGTAGACCGATGTTTGCGCGCCCTCCTCGGGGCTAATGCTAAATGGTTTCATCAGCGCCCAGCCCCATTTAAAAAGCCCCGTGAAAGCCCCGCCAAAATTAGAATCGACAACCCCAGGGTGCAGGCTGTAAGCGGTTATGTTTGTGCCAACGGTGCGCTTGGTTAGGGCCTTGGTAAACAGCACGTTAGCCAGTTTGCCGTCGCCATACGACTGCGCCAAATTGAGCCCAGTGTTGCGTTTCAGAAAAAACCGCGCCACGCTCCCCAGCGCGTGCGCCGCCGACGACACGGAGATAACCCGGGCCTCGTCCGATGCCAGCAGCAAGGGCATCAGGCGGTCGGTTAGCACAAAATGACCCAAGTGGTTGGCCACAAAGCTCTGTTCGTAGCCCGCCTCGGTAAATTTTATTTCGGTGGCCGAGTATCCCGCGTTGTTAATGAGACGGTCTATTTTGAGGTACTTACCCGCCACTGCATCAGCGGCGGCGCGCACCGAGTCAAGGTCCGACAGATCGGCCGTTAGCACCTCTATCTGCGCCTCGGGCGTAAGTTTTTGGATCATCTGGGCGGCTTTTTGGCCTTTTTCTGCGCTCCTTACCACCAGTATGAGCCTAAAACCCCGCGCTGCCAAGGCTTTGGCAGTCGCAAAACCAATCCCAGAATTTGCCCCCGTTATCAATGCTGTGTTCATGTTGTTTGGTTGTGGTGTTTACTGTGTCTGCTTATTAAGGTGCAAAAATACAACTATAATAACTGGATAATCAACCTTGTTTATTTTTAACTACCTATCTATCAAATACTTATTCAACAATTCATTCACCGTGCGAGCGGTTCCGTCAAAATTCAACACCATTGCTCATAAAACCGCAGCGCCTATCTTCGGGGTAGTGCTGGCTGCGCTTGGGTTTGGGCGGCGTTATCTATCACCAACACCCAGTCGCAGGTGGGGCAGGCCACGGGCGTTCTGAACTCCCTGACCGAGTCTGAGGGCGTAAAGTCTCCGATTTTTGTCATCAATCCATCGCGCGGGTTGAACCAGTGGGCCACCAACTGCGGGGCGGCCAACTCCGCCAGATCGACCTGAATTGCCTTGCCAATGGGCGAGTAGACAAACAAAAAATCGCGGTTTTCACCGCGCGCCGCCACTTGGTAGCCCGCACCCTCGGGGTTTTGATTTTTAATCACATTTTGCTCGGGTAGCAGCTGCGTCCACGGATAAGCCTCAAAGAGTTTACGCACAAAACCAACCTGAAACGCTCCCTCCTGGTCGAGTGCTCGCCGCCAGTGGGTACGCGCGCCAATGAGGGCAGCATTTTTTGCGGCATCGTACATTTGCCACACATTATTGTTGCCGTAGGTGTGCCCACAAGCCCCAGAAAGAACCGCCCACCAAGCCGCCTGCCGCGCATCGTGGGCGGTAAAATAATCGTTTTCGGCCTTAAAATTCACGGGTATGTCTTCGTAGCGCGGCTCACCGTCGAGGGTGGGTTTGACCGGAAACAACGCGTAGTTTTGCCGAACGGACACGTAGTTTTTTAGATTTTTTGCTTCGTGGCCCGACTGCACCATGTTCATAATCAACCAGTTGTCTTTGTGAAAAAACGCCGCCGAATTGCCAGGCCCAACGGGGTGGTAGGTCATTAGTTGGGTGGCATTGTTGCCAGCTCTGATGCCCTCGGCCATGGCTTTTATGATTTCAAAATGCTTTTCGGTTTCGGGATTGCGGTCGCCACCTAAGATCCAGACTACTCCCCTATTTTTATACCTATTGCCTACGTACTGGCCGTAGGTTCGGGCGTTTTGGGGCGTAAAAATCTCGGGACCTTTGCCCCATTTTTTGTTAAACTTGTCGCCCCACGTGGGTAGCAGTCCCACCACCATCCCCATAGCATTTGCTTTGGCAACCACATAGTCCACGTGCCGAAAGTACGCCTCATTGGGTTGGGCGGGGTCGTTGGCTACGAGCGGCAATTGGCCGTATTGGTTGGGCTGGGTCAGGCCATCCAACTCGGCCAAAATGACAGTTTGGATCACCGTGAAACCCTTATCTGCCCGATTTTTGAGGTAGTAATCGGTCTCCTCGCGGTTGAGGCGGTGGAGGAGCTCCCAGGCGGTATCGCCCAGCCAAAAAAACGGCATTCCATCGCCTCGGGTTATGTTTCGCTTGTCGGGAGCCACGTACAGTTTCGACCATTGCGGCTGCTTGGCGGGTGCTTGCGCAAACAAACGCGGCGTGTACAACGCCACGAGCAGTAAAAAAAAATAGGGAGATTTCATTCGTGAGTCAGCCATTAAATACTGGTACAGCAAATAGTTTTGAAACACATCAACACCTTTTAAACGACTACAAAAATAGTCAATACGTGTCTCGGATGTTGGTCAATATTTGTTCTACTTCGCGCCTAATGTCCACCGTTTTGCGCACGAAGTTGTTGTTCATAAAACTAAAAACGAGAATCTTACCCGATTTGGTGCGCAAATATCCGCTCAGATTATAGCAACCACCGAGTGTACCCGTTTTGGCAAAAACAAACGGTTCGGCGGCTTTGTACTGGTTTTTGAGCGTCCCCGCTTTACCACCAATAGCCAGCAAACCAAAGAGCCTTTCTTGGGGTACTTTGTCGTGTATTTTTTGGAGCAACTTCACCATGCTGCGGGGTGTGAAAAGATTATGCCGCGACAGCCCCGAGCCGTCCACCCACTCGGGTGCGTCGGGGAGATCGGTCAAAAACGTTTTTTGCACGTGTTCAATCCCCGTTTCGGTTTGCAGGGGCAGGGAGTCTAACCGCGCCGCACACATAAGCATAATTTGCTCGGCCATCATGTTGTCGCTTTCTTGCAACATTTTCTGGTACACCTCGTCGGCACGGACGCTAAAAAGCGTGCGGGCGGTGCGGACAAGCGGCAGGTCGAGCAGGCCCACTTCTTTTCCCACCAACGCAGACAGCAATTGCGTGGTTAGCTCGGGGCTGGTCACGTATGGAACATCGTCCGAATAGTCGCTCGTGCCGCAGTTTTGGCACTTAAACACGTTTTCAAATTCTTTTCTGACTACCTTGGTTTCGGTTTTTGGGGCGGGGCCGTCGGCCATCTCGATTTTACCCCTAAAAAATGCGGGTTGCACACTAAAAAGATGCTGCTGGTTGTTAATTTTGAAACGAATCACGTTACCGTGAATCGGAAAAGGTGAAATTTCGGATTGGTAGTAATCGCCAAAATCGTCCCAAGACCACCCCAAACCAAAACGTTTGCCAGCGTGGTTGGAGGCCGAAAAAAATAGTTTTCCTGGCCAGTTTTTTAGAAAACCGAGCACCCCGCTCGCTGGTAGTTCGGGGTTAAGAAACGACGGATCGCCCGTTCCCCAGAAAATCAACGAGTCGCCGCGCGTCACGTAGCGCAGCGCGGGCAGCGAGTCGCCGAGCATGGACAGGCCAGCGAAAAAAGTAAAGAGCTTGGTGTTGCTGGCGGGCACAAAATACCTTTCGGCGTTGTGCTGGGCCACCATTTGTTGTTTTTGGAGATCGAAAAGCGCAAAACCAGTGTGGTTTTGAGCAAAAACGGGGGATTGTTCAATCGATTTTTTCCAAGTAGAGTCGGGTCGGGAAAAAGTAGCTGGTGGTTTGGCGGCGCAACCAGTTAGGTAAATGGCAATTAAAGAAAAAAGCACGCGGAGATAATTCATAACAGGCTTGGCGTAAGGTTTTAGGGTTGCAATTTAATAAAACTTAGCTTTGACTAACTATTTTTGTGGGTTCATGCAGACACAACGCGCGTGTGGTGGGTCAAGTTTCAGACCTATGCGTCAATGTTGCAGAACCAAAACAGTTTCGGCCGCGTAAGTTTAGGTGCAATTCGTTTGCATTTTCTCATTTTAGTTCATCACTTACTTTTAGCGTATGAAATTTCTTTTTTTACTGGTGTTTTCAATTTCGACGCAGGCCGCCGTTCCTGCCGATTCTACTGGTTCGGCAGTGCGGGTTACAAAAAAACGTTTCTTCCGCGACCGCGTAATCATTCCATTGCCCGTTGTTTTTAGGTTTCCCGAAACAAGGTTTGGGGCGGGCGCAGTAGTTAGTTCAACTTTTTCTTTTGCCAAGGATTCGGCGTGGGCAAAACCCTCGCAGTTTTCGTTCGGAGCCACCTACACCCAAAACAAACAGGTACTTATTTTTATGCCTTTTAATATTTTTGCTGCCAACAACAAGTATTACCTAAACGGCGACACGGGTCTGTTTAAGTTCAACTTTCTGTATTTTGGCATCGGCGAAAACCGCGTCGCCGAAGAGCGTTTCGATGTAACGTTTCCGAGGGTGAGGCTGCTGGCGGCCAAGTTGGTGGCCAAAAACACCTACGCTGGTTTGCGTTTTCAGTACGAAACCTACAACGTGACGGCCACCGCCCTGGGCGGCGAGTTGGGTTCGGGGCGCGTGGCGGGTAGTTCGTTTAGCCGCACGGTGAGTTTGGGCGTGTCGGTGTTGAAGGACAGCCGCGACGCCGTTTTTTTTCCACGCCACGGTGTTTTTGGTGAGTTATACATCTTACCAACGCTCCGCGCCTTCGGAGCAGACCAAAATTTTGTGCGCCTCTTCGCCGATTTGGCCCATTACCAGTCTTTTGGGAGCAAAAACTTTGTTTTGGCCACCAACTATACAACCAGTTTTATGGTAGGCAGCAATATTCCTTTCAGTCAGTTGTCGTTTTTGGGCGGGCCGCGCAAGATGCGGGGCATCTACGAAGGTTTTTTTAGAGACAAGAACGCGGCACTCTTTCAAGCGGAAGCGCGCTTAGGCGTTTGGAAAAGTTTGGGCGTGGTCGGTTTTGGGGCAATGGGCTTCATGGGCGACGATAAAACGTTAATACGTCTCAATCTGCCCAAGTTTACCTACGGCGCGGGGTTGAGGGTCACGGTTCAGAAAAAAAACCACCTCAACTTGCGCCTCGACTACGGCCTGTCGCCCTACGGCAAGGGTAATTTTTACGCAACGCTCGGCGAGGCATTCTAAACCCAAACCTCTCCTTTGAACACCCGCACGGCCGGGCCGATTAAAAAAATGTTCTCAAAACCACCGTCGGCTCTGGTCTGAAACGAAACCCTCAGATTGCCGCCCTTCGTGAGCACCTGCACTGGCTCTACCGTGCCAAAGCGGAGGTGTGCCGCCAGGGCGCAGGCCGTTACGCCAGTGCCGCACGAGAAAGTCTCATCCTCCACACCGCGTTCGTAGGTACGCACGTAGAGGGTGTTTTGGTTAATCATTTGCACAAAATTCACGTTGGTGCCGCCGCGCGGTTCGAAATGCTGGCCGTATCTGACCGCCCGCCCGTTGGCAAGCACGTCCACCGCGTCGATGTCATCCACAAAAGTGACGTAATGCGGAGATCCTGTGTCCATAAAATCGTGGTCGGCGTGCCGTTCTAATTGCGTGACTGCACCCATTTTCAAAAATATTTCGTCCTCGCACGCTACCGCCTTGTGTTCGCCGTCCACGGCCAAAAACGTAGTGCTGTCGGTAATGAGTCCCAGGTCGGCAGCAAAGCGCACCGTGGCACGGCCACCGTTGCCGCACATACTACCTTGGCGGCCGTCGGCATTAAAATAAACCATCTTAAAATCGTAGTCGGGCGTATTTTGGAGCAAGATTAGCCCGTCGCCACCCACGCCAAAACGGCGGTCGCAGAGCCGCGCAATGACCGACTGGTGGGCTGGAAAAGTGAGGGTACGGTCGTCGATCATCACAAAATCGTTGCCAGTTCCTTGGTATTTATAAAACGTAATCGGGGTCATTGCCTTCCTATTTTTGGGGTAAAAATACTGGTTTTCGCCCCATAAACCAATTTAACGCGGTTTTTTGGCTATCAGTCGGCCAGTTGCAAGCAGTGGAGGCTATTCTGTCGCACCGTCTATCCGTATCGGGGTGCGGACTCAGATTTCACAAAGGCCACGTTCCGTATTACAGCGCGAGTGGTGGCGGATTTATTGCAATGCTTTACTACATTTGTAAAAAAGTGGAACAGTGAAACACCACCACTACCCTACTTTTATTTTTTGTACCTCATCTATTCGAGTCAATCATCGCATTATTTAATGCCCACCCTTAACGCATGAAAATTGGTTTTGTAGTTTCTTTTTTCGATTTCCGAAACGACGTTCGGCGGGTGATGGCCGAGGTAACCACCCAACACGAGATTGTTATTTTTGGCCACGCCGAACACGAAGCAAAAATTCGCAGCCACGCGCCCCAGGGAGCGGAGTTTCGGGTTATTGACGAGGCAAAAAAAAGCCGCTGGAACAACACGTGGGAGCGCATCTACCTACTTTTCAAACGGATTCCGAGGAGCGAAAACAACTTTTATCTGATGGAGTTGTTCAAGGTCTCGAACCAACCCGATGCCCGCGTTCGGGCAAAGGGAAGGCGGTTGCTGAGGCTCATTAAGCTATTGCCCAAGGTGATTTCATACGATTTTTTCTTGAACCGCCTGCGCTTCAAATCACAAACGCAAATCAACGACATTGACCAGTTTATATGCTTTACGGCCATTGCCGATGACTATTTTTTGGCCCGTCTGCTGCGCCAAAAAACCAAGGTAAAGGTGTACGTTTATAGTTGGGACCACCCCTGCAAACACATTTGTTTCTCCAAACGGGTGCAGTATTTGTGTTGGTCGGAGGGCATCAAAGCAGACATTGTAGAACTCCAAAAAATACCGCCCCACCGCATCGATGTGGTGGGCGCGAGCCAGTTTGGGTACGTGTACGATTTTTTGCAACTCGACCCCGCCCAACTAACCCGATCCTACCCGTTTGAGTACATTTATTTTGGCTGCGCCATCGGTATTACCGACTTAGTTCTCGACGAGATCAACGTCATCAGATCATTTGCCAAGGTGCTGTCGGAGGTGCAGCCCACCTGGAAGCTGGTGGTTCGGGCCTACCCAGTTTTGAGCAAATGGGAGTATTACGAAGAGCTGCGGGAGCTACCCAATCTGGTGCTCGACGATGGTTTTAGAACCAAAGACTTGTCGGTGAAAGACGACAACATACTCGAAAAATTTGAGAAAATACACTTCGCCAAGGGTTTCTTTCACCTCGGCACCACCATGGGTTTGGAGGCGTGTTTCACCGATACGCCGTCGTTTATTGTCGATTACGGGTCGAGGTCGTACACGGGTTTGAGCCTACACAGTTTCATTCACCAGCACCAAAACGACCTCCACCTACGCGACCTGGCCCCGCAAAACGTCGTGGCCGACGAGTACTGGTTGAGTCATGTTTTGCGCCAAATAGACGACCCAGATTTTGTGGCCCTCAACGGCGCCGTGCAGGAACGCTACCCGCTAAAATCTTTTAAAGAATTTGCCAACGACCTCATAAACAGATAGATGGTAGCTACCAAAAAAAGCATTTTTAAAATGGTGCTATATATCATATTTGATTTTCGATAACTCTACTTCATGGAAGCAAAAAAGAAAACACGACAATCAAGCCAGTACGATAAAATCTTCAAAGAGAACATCGAAGCCGTAATTTCGAGTATTATGCAGAACGTGATTAAAATTACGGCTGTTTCTGTGGAGGAGCTACCCGACGACATTCAACACACCAAAGAACGAAAGCCCGATGTACTGAAAAAAATAGTAGATACCAAAGGGGAGACTTTTGTACTTCAAATTGAGTTTCAAGTCGCAAATGATGATGAAATGTTATATCGTATGCACGAATACAAAGCCATGCTCATACGAAAGTATCGACTTCCTGTTTACCAATATGTCATTTTCTTAGGTAAGGGACAACCTAAAATGAAAACCCATTTGGCAAATGTAAGTTTGACTTTCGAGTACAATCTACTTGCAATCAATTTAGTAGATTATAAAATATTCCTCAAATCGAGCCAACCCGAAGAAATTGTTTTGTCAGTTCTGGCAAACTTTGATAAAGAAACACCCGAAAATGCTTTGAAACGTATAATTTCACGCCTCGAAGAAACTACTACGGGTGATTTGGAGTTGAGAAGATATTTCAAACAGTTGCGTATTTTAGCACAACTGCGTAAATTGGAACACAAACTAAAAAACGTAGTTATGGACAGCATCGCTAAATATATTGACGAAAAAAAAGATGTGGCTTTTTTGTTAGGCATTGACAAAGGACAAGAGAAAATTATTGAAAGCCTTTTAACAAAATTAAACTATAGCCTTGACCAAATTGCAGACATTGCAGGGGTCTCAGTGGACTTTGTTAAGTCAGTTAAGCAAAAACTTGAGGTATCATAGACATTAAAGAATTTGCCAACGACCTCATAAACAGATAGATGAACGCCCCCCTAACGCCCCAAGACATAGACAGAATCATTGAAATGGCCTGGGAAGACCGCACTCCCTTCGATGCCATTGAGGTACAGTTTGGGCTGTCAGAAAAGGACGTAATCGAACTCATGCGGCGGCAATTGAAACCCTCCTCGTGGCGGCTGTGGCGCGAGCGCGTGCAGGGACGCGCCAGCAAACACACCAAAAAAACGGCAGTGGACGACTTTCGCTTTAAGTGTTCGCGGCAAAGAACCCTTACGCGCTGGATCAAAAAATGAGGCAAAAACCGTATTTTTCAGTCCAACGCGTGCGGCGTTTCTACTTCCAGGTCAAACCCATGTTCTCGAACATAAAAGCATAAATATCGGCGGCGGCTTCAATATTTTTGGCGGTATTGCTCGCGCCGTGGCCGCTGTTCACGTCTATTCTGATGAGAAGTGGGTTTGTGGAACCCGCTCCCGCTTTTTCTTGCAGCGTGGCAGCATACTTAAAGGAGTGCGCGGGCACTACGCGGTCGTCGTGGTCGGCGGTGGTGATGAGCGTTGCGGGGTATTTTACGCCCATTTTTACGTTGTGCAGCGGCGAATACGCCCGCAGGTTCGCAAAATCGGTGGCGTTGTCGCTGCTGCCGTAGTCGGCAATCCAGTTCCAACCGATCGTAAATTTATGAAAACGGAGCATATCCATTACGCCCACCTGCGGAATGGCCACCTGGCACAAATCGGGCCGCTGGTTGATGACCGCCCCCACCAAAAGCCCTCCGTTCGACCCACCGCGCAGCCCCAACCTGGCCGATGAGGTATATTTTTGGGCAATCAAATACTCGGCCGCCGCCACAAAATCATCGAACACATTTTGTTTGTTGAGCTTCATGCCAGCCTCGTGCCATTTTTCGCCGTACTCTGCCCCGCCCCGCAAGCAAGCCGAGGCGTAGATACCCCCCTGCTCCAAAAACGGGATCAGCAAAGGACTAAAAGTGGGTTGCATACTAATATTGAAGCCACCGTAGCCGTACAAAATGGTGGGTGCGGTGCTATTTTTGGGCGTTCCTTTTTTGTAAGTGATAAACAACGGGATTTTTGTACCGTCTTTGCTTGGGTAAAAAACGCGCTCCGTTTCAAAATCGGCTGGATTAAAAACAACCTCGGGCTTGCGGAATACGCTGCTTTTTCGGCTGCCGATGTCGTACCGAAAAATAGTGGGCGGGTAGTTGAACGACGTGAAAGTATAAAATACAAAGGTGTCGGTTCGTTCGCCGCCAAAGCCGCCCGCCGTACCCAGGCCAGGCAACTCCACTTCGTTCTCGAGCTTGCCGCCCAACGAAAAAACGTAGGCGCGCGTGGTAACATCTTTCAAATAGGTGGCAAACAACTTGCCGCCCGCCGTGCCAGCCCCCTGGAGCGGCTCGGTTCTTTCGGGCAAGATCGTCTTCCAATTTTTGGGGTCTGGTCGTTTGGGGTCAAACAAAACCACTTTGCCGTTTTGGGCGTTTTGGTTGGTTTCGATCAAAAAATTATCGCCGATGTTATCAACCACGCCAAAATTAAAATCGGTGATCTCGCCCACGATGGTCGAAAAAACCTTGTCATCTTTTTGTTTAAAATACAGCGCGTTTCCGTCTTTACCCTTGCCCCGATCGCTTACGGTAAGTATAGCAAACCGCTCGTCTTCGGTGACAGAAACTGTGTGAAACCGCTGGGGGTTTTTAGGGTCTTCAAACACCAGCGCGTCGCTGGTTTGGGCAGTACCTACTTGGTGGAAATATACTTGGTGGTTTTCGTTTTTGGCAGCCAATGCACTGCCCTTGGGTTCAGGATAACGACTGTAAAAAAAGCCATTGCCCTGCCAAGCCGCTCCCGAAACCTTGACCCACTCTATTTTATCGCTCAAAAACTGCTTCGTTTCAGTATCCATAACCCGCAGCTCTTGCCAGTCTGACCCGCCCTTAGAAAACCCGCAGACCGCAAAACGCCCGTCTTTCGATAAATTAAAAATAGTGAGCCGCGTGGTGCCATCGGCGGCCAGCGCGTTGGGGTCTAACACCACCTCGGGTGCGCCATCGAGCCCAGTTTGGCGGTATAACACACCCTGGTTTTGCAGCCCATTATTTTTGTAGAAGTAAAAGAAATCGCCCTTCCGAAACGGCGACGAGTACTTGGGATAATTAAAATACTTTTCCAATTGGTTTTTAATGGCCGCGCGGTAGGGTATTTTCTCCAAGTAGTCGAAAGTCAGCTTGTTTTGCTGCGCCACCCAGGCTTTGGTGTCGGGGGCGTTGTCGTCTTCTAACCAGCGGTACGGGTCGGCCACCGCCACACCGTGGTAGGTGTCGGTGTGGTCTATTTTTTGGGTAATTGGGTACTGAAATTGAGCCATCGTGACTGAGCAAAAGGCGAGTAGGTTAAACAAAACAAGGTTTTTTTTCATGGTCGTGCTGCGCTTTAATAGTTTGGGGTAGCAAATTAGTGAATGTAACTTAAATTTTGCCCTAATACTTGTCAGCTTTAATCGAAATGAGGTATATTGGCGTTATTAAAGCAAAAAATAGCATGAAAAACGTAGAAAACCTGCTGCAAGATTTATTATCCGAACACGATTTCCTGAAAACAATGCAGGCAAAAATTGTGGATAACTACGATATTTTGGCGCAAAACCAACTCCAAAATGCCAACAACCACGCCATAGTGGTGCAAAATCAATCAACCATTATTCGCAACCAAGAAGTAATTGTTAATAATCAGATCAATATTATTAAGAACCAGCGGCAAATTGTGCAAAACCAGGTAAGCCTCGACGTAATGCTCAAAACGCAGGCTCGGATACTACACTTGGTGAAGACATTGGCGGGCGAAACCGAAACACTCGGCCAAACCAAAGACGGAATTGACCGAATGCTGACCGAGTCGAAAGAAAACCTGCGCTTTGATGCGTTCAACAACGCGGGTGATTTAAAGAGCTTGGATTCGTGACCGCGAACTGCCATTTCTGAGATTCAACAAAACCGCTCAAACGTCTCGTTTTAGTTTTCCGAGGTACATAAAAAGCCCCAAGCCTACCGCCAGCGTGGCGGCGCAAAGCAGCGTTTGGGTAAGGGTGGGCTTAATCACAAACATAGCCCCCACAAACTGCACCACCAAAATAGCGTAAAGGATTTTGGCAATGCCCTGGCGCGGCAGTTTGGTGATGACAAACGCCCCCAACGGCGCAAAAAAAACGACCACAGGAATGCACGCCAACCACAACTGAAAGGACTCTTGACTGAAATCTTGCAGGACTTGCACGTGCAGAAAAAAGCCCAAAATTGTTTCGATGGTCATAATAATAACCGACGACGGCGTGGCTACTTTCTCGCTCACGCGGTAGTAAATTGTCATCAAACAAAAAGTGAAAATATTGATGCCCGTTCCAAAAATGGAGGAAATGACCCCACCAACGAGGCCAAACGCAATGAGCCACACCCTGTCGTTTTGCCCAAAATTTTGAATCGACTCAAATACTTCGCGCTGCGGGCGGCGGTTTTCGCGCCACAGCGCAATGCCGAAACTCAACCACAACGACACAAAAAATAGCTTGGCCAACACGGGCGAAATGAACGGAACGACGTAGTAAGTGCCAAAAATCAAGCCAAAAACACCCCCAATGGTTACAAACAGGATGTAGCGCCACTCTACTTTGACGCGCAGCCCCAAAATGAGCAACGAGGCCGAGGTCATGCCAATGCTTTGGATGGCAAAGGCAAAGTTGCGCGCCACGGCGGGTGGAATCTCTAACAGCAACGTGAAAACGGGGTAGGCAATGGCGGCGCTGCCCTCGGGGCTGGCCCCCGCAATGAACGACCCAAACAACATCGTGAGCATGGCGGCCCAACGCTGCCGAAGAAAAGCTACATTGGGCAAGGAGGAAACGTAATAAAACCAAACGCCAAGGACGCTCACCAAAAACAAAAAATAAAGCAGTGGCAACCGTCGGCGGGTGGGGGCGGCACTATGCGGAGCGTTCTTTGAGGTAGGCATCTAATAGTTTGACTTGCATTTGCAACGAACGAATCTCGTTGCGCTGGCTTTCTACGATCTGGTTCACTAATTTCAACTGGATTTGTAGTCCTTCTACCTGCTGGCTTAAAATTCTGGTTTGAAACTCCAACTGATTTTTCTGGGCAATGAGCGTAGCCTTTTCGCTGGTTTCGCGGGGGTTGCTCTCCGTTCGGGCGGTAATGAGGGTGGTTCTGGCCTTCAACTTATCCGAAACGTCGGAAATTCTAAGCTCATCGATGTTGATACCAAAAACGTCGGCCATTCGTTCGCACACATCGAAAGGGGGTGAACTTTTCTCCGTTTCGTAGTCTGAGAGAGTACTTTTGCTGACTTTAAGCACTTTGCCCAACGACTCCAAAGTAAAGCCATTACTTTTTCGTAATTTTCGTAAATTTGCACCAAAGCTATTTTCCATTTATCAGAAATTTATTTCCAAATAAATGGAAATATTGTTTGCTTATTATTTTTTCAAGAAAGGTAAATTAGGCAATAATCCGAAATATCGGAAAAAAATCACAAAAAAATGCACGAAGTTCCTTTACTGCGAACGGTTAAAGTTGAAAAATAAGGCTCGGGGCTTGGATACGTTTATACAAAAACGCAATTTCGTATAAACGTTGTGGGTTACGTTTATAAAAAAACGAATTTTCTATAAAGGTTTTGTTTGATCCATCAGAATATTAATCAAGGGTTGATTGATATAAAAGTTAGATTTTCCAATTTGTATTTTATCTAAGAATCCGTTTTCAGCAAGAAGTTCCAAATACTTTCGGGCTGTGAGGTAGCTTACTTGCAAGTCGTTTTGTAAAAAATCAATCTTAGTATATGGATTTTTAAAAAGGTTATTAATGAGGTCTTGTGAGTATATTTTAGGCAATTTTTGCCTTATTTCTTCTTTATATTTTTGTACCAAGTTTCTAATATTATTGATTAAAACAATGGTTTCCGCAGCCGTTTCTTCAATACCTTTCAAGAAATACAGCACCAATGCCTCCCAATCGTTGCTATCTCTCACGCCTTGCAGCACTTGGTAATATTGGGACTTATTTTGGGTAATGTAGCGGCTCAAATACAAAATAGGAATGTCTAATAAGCCCTGCAAAACCAAGTATAAAATATTGATTATCCGCCCAGTACGCCCGTTGCCGTCGTAAAAAGGATGAATACTCTCAAACTGGTAGTGAATAATAGCCATTTTTGTAAGTGGATCAAGGTCAGAAAAATCGGCATCATTGATAAACTTTTCAAGGTTTGTCATCAATGTTAAAATCTCATCTTTTGTTTGGGGCGGAATATATACAATTTCTCCCGCGTTGTTTACCAATTTTGTACCCATTTGAGAACGAAACCCCGCGTTGTTTTGCAACAACACCTCTTGAATAGCCAAGATGTGTTTATTGAGTAACAATTTTTCTTTTCTCACGATTTGAAAACCCATTATCAAACCCTGTGCATAGTTGTAAACCTCTTTACTGGCAGGATTGTGGGTGTTTATCAGAATGTTTTCTTTGTATAATTCGTCTTGGGTGGTAATAATATTTTCAATTTCGCTGCTGTCTTTTGCCTCCTGCAAGGTTAGGGTATTTATCAAAATGATTTCATTCGGTATTGTCTTGGCTGTTCCTTTCAACTCTGCCAAATAACGATGCGATAGTGCCAGCTGCCTCAAAACCTTGGGCGTTTCAATTTCACATTGGGGAGGCAGATGCGACAATATAAAAATTTGGTTCATCACTTTTCGGTCTTGACTATCAATATTATTTGGGTCTGCAAAGTTACCTTTTTGTAACCGATTTTTGCCTAACTCAATTTTGTTCCAATCGTTGAACGTTTGCGCAGCAAACAGCTTTTGCACAATTTGCGACCAATTGAAGTAGAACCGCCGCGCCAACAGGCTTTTGGTGGCGATACGATCACTTAAAATACTTTTTTATTCACCATGAAAACACCCGCCCTTGTTTTTTTAACGGCATTTGCTTTGGTAACACTGGCCAGTAGTACTTCCCAGAAAAAATGGAAAAAACTCTTCGACGGCAAAACTTTTGCTGGTTGGCACAACTACCTCAAAAAAGACGTGTCGAGCAAATGGAAAATCGAAGACGGAGCCATGGTACTGGCCGAAAAAGGCGCGGGCGACCTGGTAACTGACCAGGAGTTTGCCAATTTTGAACTCGAACTCGAATGGAAAATTGCGGCGGGAGGCAACAGCGGCATTTTCTTTGGCGTGTTGGAAGACCCCAAATACCAAACACCCTACATGACTGGCCCCGAAGTACAAATATTGGACGATGCCAAGCACCCCGACTCGTTTGTGGGCAAGGCAGGAAACCACAAAGCGGGTTCGCTCTACGATATGCTCCCGCCATCCGACTTGGCCGCCGTGAAACCCGCCGACGAGTGGAACAAAGTGCGGCTTGTGATAAACAATGGCCGCGCCGAACACTACCTGAACGGCAAAAAAATAGTGGAATACGCCACCACTGGCCCCGAATGGGACGCGCTGGTGGCCGACAGCAAATTTAAGGGTTGGGGCGGTTTTGGCAAATACAACGCCAAAGGCAAAATTGGCCTCCAAGACCACGGCGACAAGGTTTGGTTTCGCAACATTCGGATTAAAGAATTGTAGTTTAGCTTTGTTAAATGCTCCAAATTGTACCCAGAAATCAAAAACAGATGCTCACAATAGGGTTCAACGTTTGGTCAATGGTTTTTGTACTGATTGTGAGCACCTACTACTCGTCTTTTATACTCAGAGAATAATATTGGTACGAGGCCACTACGACGAACACCAAAATAAAGCCCCGAACGAAGCGGGATACTACGCGGTACTCTGTGTGGAAACAGAATATTTATCACACTCAAACCACGTATAAAAAGCACGAATTACTTTTTCCTAAGAAGTTCTGATAATCCCTTTCTAAAAACGAAAGTACCAATCAACAACGCAGTTGAGAACCCCACAATTGTTAGCTCCCAATCATCCAATATTGAAGCAAATCCCTTATTTCTGATAAACAGGCAGGTGTAAAAGGACAATATTGATAGTATTGTCAAAAATGGTAGGTACTTTTGTAACTACTCAGGTTGTCTGAATTAGTAATATTGGATAAAAATTGTTAAACTTGAACCTTGACAGAGATTGAACAGATATTAAATCTTAAAGGTATCGTTGATACCCAAGCCCAACAGATTAA
>JAAFKE010000051.1 GCA_013298215.1 Cytophagales bacterium
TACAGCTAAAAACATATTAAAATTGGTACGAAATGAACCCAATACTATTTTTAATGAACAGTTTTGCCAACAATTTATACCACAAGACTTAATTAACGCTGCATAAGTGGCACTCATATTGATATTTATATCTATTATGAAAGTGAAAAAATTATTTATGAAGAAAACTTTGCTTTTATTTTTCGGGCATTATATAGATGATATGAATGCCTTAACTACTGCCCCGAAATTTAGGAACTATGAAGAATTTGAAGAGATATTGGTAGCAAACTTACAAATCTACGAAGACTTCAAAACCGAATTTTTAAAACAGGTAGAACAAGCAAAAAAAACCTAAAAAACTAAAGCGAGCCAAACGGTTCGCTTTTTTGTTTGCCCCCACCCTAAGCGGCGTGGGCGATGGAGCCATCTCGGAGTGCGTAGCATTTCTTCAACACTACGAAAAAGCTGTCCGCGTGGGCGGTTGCATGTCACGGCTTACCCCCGCCCTGACCAAGTGGGAGGTGGAAGAAAAGAAAAAGCTCAATTTTATTTTCGATTTAAACGCCGACAAAGACGGCGGGGCTTTGCAGGTGGGCGACCACGCCCTGCTGGCCAGCTACTCGCCCGAGATGAAGGCCCTGATGACGACCTACTTTGGGGCCAACAAAAACGAGGCCGCCGACGTGCAAAGGTACATGCCCCGTGGCCGAAACGTGGGCTTTGTTACCCCCTCTGGGGGCATGGGGGCTGCCATTGCCCACGGACCTGGCGGGCTTGGAGCACACTTTCCCCAACCAACCCCAAAGAAGCACTTCTAAAAAAAGCCGTTGCGGCTAAAAAGAAAAGTTTCAAGTCTTTATACTACGGACACAAACGTATTTTCTACGATTCCAGTAGTTTCAGCAGCTCCTCCAATATGGCTGGGTCGCTGGGGCGTTTGGCGTTCGAGTTCATAATCTTTCCGTCTTTGTCGATTATCAAATAGCGCGGAATGCTCTCTACGCCCAGCCGCGCACCCATCTCGGGCGACCAGCCGTGTTCGCCCTGCAATTTTAGGGCCTCGAGCGTTTTGCGCCAAGCCTCCTGCGACTCATCAATAGAAACATACAAAAACACGATCTTACGCCGCTGTTTTTCGGTCAATTTGCCCATCAGTTCCTGCGACGCGGGCATTTCTTTGCGGCAAGGCCCGCACCAAGTAGCCCAAAAATCTAAATAAATATACTTGCCCTTAAAACGCCCCGTAGAGAACTCTTTGCCGTCTAAACCCAGCATTTTGTAGCCCGTTTTGTCCTCCTTTTCGGCAACCTTCGGCGGTTCTTCTTTTTTGAGCAAAGCATCGGCACAGCGGCTTTGCGCCACTGCTAAGTACTGATCTGCGTCGGTAGTTTCGGCCAACTTACTGATAGTCTGCTTGATTGCCTCGGCGGGGGTCACGTTGCAGTAGTCATACAACAAACGGGTGAGGTAATACTGGAGCGGTGCGCCAGATAGGCTCTGGGTGGCGGTAGTTGCCTTGTCGGTCATGGCCAAACTCCAGTTTTTATATTTTTCAAACTGGCGGTTTCGCGAGTTCACGTAGGTCAAATAATAGACCAAAAACTGGCGGTAGGGTTCGGTCATGAGGGCGTTGGGGTCGGATATTTTTTTGGGGTCTAAGCCGTCTAACATCACCGGGGGCAGGGCGTATATTTTGAGCAACTGCGCGTCGGCATTGGCTCTCACCACGGGGTGCGCCACCACCAAGTGCCAGTAGTTCCACTTTATTTGGTTATCGACCATGGCCCTAAAATCGTCCGACAAACTACTGTACTTAGGGTGTTTTTTGTAAAAATCGGCCTGCTGTCGGCGGGCTTTAAAGAGCCCAATCTCCCAAATATCGGTGTTTGCTACCGCCAGCATTTTTTTGTGCTGGATACCCGTATTAAAATCAGTCTGAAACTTTTCGGTAAATTCTTTCCAAAAATCGCGTTGATCTGGCACCTCCAACATGGCCTTTCGTTTCTGCAAAAGGTCGGTTTGGAGCGTTTCAAAAAAGGCATCGCCCGTGCCAAGACTATCGTTTTGGGCGGCTACATTTTGGCAGACTCCCCGCATCGAAAGTGCGAGAAAAAAAACGAGGACCGTATATTTGTGCATGATCGGCAGGTGACACTATGGAAATAATTTGACGTAGGTTTGGTTCGCGAACTGCTCAAACTGTTCTTTTTGGTGGTAGTTTTCCCCAAAAAAAGCAATAACTTTATGAAATGCCTGCGGTTCTTGGTAGCCTGGCACGGGCTGAATCATTCCCATTTTTTCGTCCAAAAACACAATATTTGGGTAGCTCATCTGGCCATTGAGCAGGTTAATGGCCAGCCCGTGGGCTCTTGATTGGGGCTGGTACTGGTAGCTTTTAGTGCCCAACGTTACGTCTGCAGTCTGTTCGGCATCAAATTTTACGGCGTAGAATTTTTGGTTCACGTAGTCAATCACCTTCTGGTTCGTGAAGGTATTTTTGTCCATCACCTTGCACCAACCGCACCAATCAGTATAAACATCGATCATAAATTTGCGCGGCTCGGTTTGGTTGCGCGCGTATGCTTGCTCGATGGTAAGCCACTGAATTTTATTCTTGGGAGCAGCGGCGGGCTTGGCGACCTGCGCGGTACCGACCCGCTTTTTTTGTTGGCCAGAAACATAAAGCGAAGCCAAAACAAAGCTGATGATGATGTATGTTGTTTTTTTCATAGCATTAAACGGTAGTTTTCACAAAAGTAAAAAATTACGGCGAAACGGTCGTTTTAATTTTCACCTCAAAACCAGAATCTTGCGCACAATACTTTGGCCTTGCCCGTCGGTGAGGCGCACCAAATAAATCCCCTGCGGCAGCGAAGACAAATCGATGGAGGTTTCGGCGTTTACCCCCAAAACAACATCGGCGGCAACTCGCTGGCCAGCGACGCCCCAGACTCCCGCCGTGCCGTCAAACGGCGCACGAACATACACAAAACGACTGGCTGGATTGGGGTAAACGAGGGCAATATCGGCGGTGGTTTCGGGCTGATTTTTGTTGGCCGACACGTTTTTGAGCAACCTCAGACCGCCCGCGTTGGTTCCCAAAATAAGGTCGGGTAGTTTGTCACCGTCAAGGTCTCCCGCCGCCACTTGCAGCGACCCACCCAAACGCGAAAACTTAAATTTGTTGTCTAACTCACTAAATACCAAGTTGCTATCAACTTTTTGAAGGGATTTTTCGGGATCAAAATTTCCAAAAACCCGCAATTGTCCGTCGTAATTAACCGTCACCAATTCTTTTTTTTGATCGCCGTTAAGATCAACAACCGTCAAGGCGGGGCTTCGGTTGTTGAAATCGACATCGAAACCCGCAAAGGTCTCGTTTCGGAGTTCGTACTTGGGGCGGTTTCCACCCGTTGTGTTGCGGTAATATTGCACACTTCCAAAGTTCTTGCCCAGCAGCATATCCGTTTTGCCGTCGGCATCTACGTCATAAAACAAAACGTTTTCGCCGTTGGCCAACCGCTCGGGTCTTGGCAGTTGAATACTGTCTTTTAAATCCAACAAAAACGCCCGTCCGCGCGCCGCTTGGTTGGGTATGTACCTAATCTCCATGCCTCTAAAAGTATTGGCCACCCAACCGTAGTCGGGCGTGCCGTCGCTGTTTACGTCGGCAAAAAAAGGCTTTAAGTTAAACAATTGAGTACCTTGCGACAGCCCCAGGTAGTCGTCAGTGCGCCGCTCGAAGCGCGGTTTGTTGGCCGTACCCGCGTTGTGATACAGGCTCACGTTGGCACGCAAACCCGCACTGCCGCGCAAACTTTGGTTGCCCACAAAAAGGTCTAAATCGCCATCGCCGTCGTAATCGGCCAGGGCGGGGGCGGCGTTTTCGCCAACGTCGATGGTCTGGTCTTGCAAAAAGTCTTTTTGCTGCAAATCGAAACTGGGTAGTTTGTCGCTGCCCGCATTTTTATACATCCAAATAGATTGTTGGAGGTTCATCTCATTTTTTTCGTTGCCCGATGTATTCGGCGACACCAGGAGGTCTTTCACCCCGTCGAAATCGACATCTTCGAGGTACGGAGCTGGAAAAACCACAATATCCACGGGGTTTTTAACGGGAAAATTGGCCTCAAAACTATTGATATTGGCGTTGGTGTCGTTGCCGCCCGCATTTTTGAGAAGCGCAATATTGGTACAACTTATGTGCCCAAAGAGTACGTCTCGTCGGCCATCGCCGTTGAAATCTTGCACCAAAATGGCGTTGCCAGCGTGCAAAATACGCTCAGTTTCGCCTTGGCGGGCGGCGCGGCCGTTCGTGTTGCCACCGCTGCAATCGAACCCAAACCTAAAATCGTTGCAGTGTTCTTTGATAAAATTGCCCCAGCACAGGCCCATTCGCTTAAAACTAAAAGGGTCGTTTTTGCCCGTTTTTTCGATGGACAGGTTTTTGTGAAACTCCACAAAGTTGCCCGACTGGTCAAACGTCAGCACGTCCACGTCGCCGTCGCCGTCCACGTCGGTGATGGCTGGCACGTCCGAAGCCGCCACCAGCAAATTGACCGACCCGCTAAACCCCTCCGTCCGAACGTTGTCTTGGATCAATTGCCAGCGAAAACCCGCCTCGCCGTTGGCCACGTTCCTAAAAATCCGAAGCCCTTGCAGGGCGTAGGTAAACATATCTTTGCGTCCGTCGCGGTCATAGTCTACGAGCAGCATCCAATTGGCAACGTCGGCGGGGAAAGCCATTTCGTACTGTGGGGCGTATTTCCAGCGTTTTTGCTGGGCCACAAAAGTGAGCACGCGCCCCGCCGAGCGGTCAAAAACCACCAGGTCGTCCACCGAGTCGGCATCAAGGCGCATCGTCGAAAGCTGGCATCCGTTCAAGCCGCCCGTCCAGGGGTTCAGCAACGGTTTGTTGTCGATGGCCACCTCCACCGAATTATCAAGTTTGAAACCAAACTCTTGGGCACTCAGCGGGGTGGTAACGCCCAATAGAAAGCAAAAGAAGTACCATTTTTTCATGCGTTGGCGCGTTTTGATATTTAACGAAAAAGAGGACTGTTTTGGTTTGAATTGCTGCTAAGTTTCTTTACGTTTGCCCAAAAAACACCATGAATGACCAAATAAGAATTACCGAAACCGAAATATTGTCTAATAACTGGTACGTGCTGCGCAAAATCACGTTCGATGCCCAGCTCAAAAACGGCACTTGGCATACCCAAAGCCGCGAAGCCTACGACCGAGGCAACGGCGCGGTGATTTTACTTTACAACAATGATACGAAGACGGTTATTTTGACGCGTCAGTTCAGAATGCCCACTTATCTGAACGGAAACGCGTCGGGCATGATGATCGAAGCCTGCGCTGGTTTGTTGGATGCCGACAACGCCGAAGACTGCATCCGCAAAGAAACGCAAGAAGAAACGGGCTACGAAATTAGTGAGGTAACAAAGATTTTTGAGGCGTATATGTCGCCTGGATCAGTAACCGAAATACTACATTTTTTTGTGGCGCAATACAGCAAAGACCAACGCAAGCACGCGGGTGGCGGCATCGACGACGGGGAGGTAATTGAGGTATTAGAGTTGAATTTTGAAACCGCACTGGCGATGGTGAGAACGGGCGAAATCTGCGATGCCAAAACGATTATGCTGCTGCAATACGCCCAACTCAACCAACTGATTGTGTAGCGACTTTAACAGATAAAAACCATGAATAAATAAGAAATGCGTATAAACATCATAACACATAAGACTATATCTTTGCAATTCAAATTTAAAATTCTTTCCAATGGAAAATAACAACCACGCGGGCGCAACCGCATACCAGGTAAACGACGGGGCAAAATGCCCATTTTCTGGGGCTGTGACCGCAAAACAAAGTGCTGGCGCGGGGCCAATAAACCGCGACTGGTGGCCAAACCAGTTGAAATTAAATATTCTTCGCCAACATTCTACTTTGTCTAACCCAATGGGTGAAGCGTTTGACTACGCCAAAGAGTTTGAAACCATCGATTTAGCTGCCTTGAAGCAGGATATTACGTCGGTGATGACTACCTCGCAGGAGTGGTGGCCAGCAGATTACGGCAGCTACGGCCCGTTTTTTATCCGCATGGCTTGGCACAGCGCGGGCACGTACCGCATCGGCGACGGGCGCGGGGGCGCAGGGGCTGGCACGCAGCGTTTTGCACCACTGAGCAGCTGGCCCGACAACGCCAACCTCGACAAGGCGCGTTTGTTGTTGTGGCCAATCAAACAAAAATACGGCAAAAAACTCTCGTGGGCCGACCTCATGATTTTGGCAGGAAACTGCGCCTTAGAATCAGCGGGCTTTAAAACGTTTGGCTTTGCGGGTGGTAGAGAAGACGTTTGGGAGCCACAAGAAGACATCTACTGGGGTTCGGAACGCGAGTGGCTGGGCGACAACCGCTACAGCGGCGACCGCGAACTGGAACAACCACTGGCGGCGGTTCAGATGGGGCTCATCTACGTGAACCCAGAGGGGCCAAACGGAAATCCCGACCCACTTTTGGCGGCGCGGGATATTCGGGAGACTTTTGCCCGCATGGCCATGGACGACCACGAAACCGTTGCGCTCATTGCGGGTGGCCACACACTCGGCAAAACCCACGGCGCAGCCGACCCAAACAAGTATGTGGGCGCAGAACCCGCCGGCGCAAGCATTGAACAACAAAGCCAAGGTTGGAAAAACTCGTATGGAACTGGCAACGCTGGCGACACAATTACCAGCGGTTTGGAAGGAGCCTGGACCACCACGCCAACGAAATGGAGCAACAACTATTTTGAAAACCTGTTTGGCTTTGAGTGGGAACTTACAAAAAGCCCAGGCGGAGCACAGCAGTGGCGGCCAGTAAACGGCGGCGGCGAGGGGATGATTCCCGATGCCCACGACCCCGCAAAACGCCACGCGCCGTTTATGCTCACCACCGATATTTCGTTGAGGGCTGACCCGGCATACGAAAAAATTTCGAGGCGGTTTCTCGAAAACCCCGACGAAATGAACGACGCTTTTGCGAGGGCGTGGTTCAAGCTAACGCACCGCGACATGGGGCCAAAAGTACGTTACTTGGGAGCAGAAGTGCCCGCCGAGGAGTTAATTTGGCAAGATCCTATTCCTGCCGTTACCCACCAACTCATTGACCAACAAGACATTGCTACGTTAAAAAACAAAATGCTGGCATCGGGTCTGTCGGTGTCGGAGTTGGTGAGCACTGCCTGGGCATCGGCCTCTACTTTTCGCGGCTCCGACAAGCGCGGTGGCGCAAACGGCGCGCGCATTTGCTTGGCTCCCCAAAAAGATTGGAAGGCAAATAACCCCGCCCAGTTAGCCAAGGTATTGAACACACTGGAAAACATCAAAAACGAGTTCAACGCCGCACAGCTGGGAGGCAAGCAAGTTTCGATGGCCGATCTGATTGTTTTGGGCGGTAGCGCGGGTATTGAAAAGGCGGCAGCTGACGCGGGACATTCCGTGACGGTTCCGTTTACAGCTGGCCGCACCGATGCGTCTGAGCAACAAACCGACGCGGCCTCTTTTGCGGCGCTCGAACCCCAAGCCGATGGTTTCCGCAACTTCGTGAAAACCAAATATACGGTATCGGCCGAGGAAATGTTGATCGACAAGGCGCAGCTCCTCACGCTTACTGCACCCGAAATGACCGCCCTCGTGGGTGGAATGCGCGTACTCAATGCTAATTTCGATCAGTCTCAAAATGGCGTTTTTACCAAAACACCTGGCTTGCTCACCAACGATTATTTCGTAAACCTGCTCGACTTGGGCACAACCTGGAAAGCCGCATCGGAGGCCGACGACGTGTTTATTGGCACCGACCGCCGAACCAAGGCATTGAAATGGGTTGGCACGCGCGTTGATCTGATCTTTGGCTCTAACACCGAGCTACGCGCCATTGCCGAAGTATATGGCTGCGAGGATGGTCAAGAAAAATTTGTGCGGGACTTTATTGCCGCCTGGACTAAGGTGATGAACCTCGATCGTTTCGAGCTCAAAAAATAGCAGTTACTTACTATTTTGATAGCAGACGGTGGCTTTTAAAAGGCCACCGTCTTTGTTGTTGCCCAAAAAAAAGAACAAATTGTTGGGCCAGTAAATTAAAAATAATGAATTGATAGTCAGTTCAAAAGCCAATCTTGGCACAGGCTTTGATACGGGTAGCTATGCCGCCCAAGAATCATTGTTCAAGCTAATCTTGGATTCTACGCGGAAAAAGTGTTATTTTGTGGGTTCAAAATTTAGTCAAATCGTATGTCAATCATCAGTAAAATCAGAGAAAAATCAGGGATCGCCGTTGGTATTATCGCCATCAGTTTGATTCTATTCATTGTAGGCGGAGATCTATTAGGTACAAGTTCGTTCTTTGGCGGCAACAACCAGGAGGTTGGCAGCATAGCGGGCGAAACAATTTTGTATCCCGACTACCAAGCCAAGTTGGACCTTGCCCGCCAAAATTTTGAAAGTCAAAATGGACGCGCCGCCACTGAGGCAGACTTGGTGCAGCTCCGCGAGCAGGCTTGGAACCAGTTCATTATTGATATTGCCTACAAAAAAGAGTACGACAAGATCGGCCTCAAAGTAACGCCCGAAGAACTGGTAGACATGGTTCAGGGAAACCACATTAGCCCGTTGGTGCAACAACTGTTTGGCGGCCAACAAGGAATGCCATTCGACAAGAACCAGGTGATAGCCTACTTGCAACAGCTCAAAAAAGCCGACGCCAATAGCACCCAGGGTCAGCAAGCCCGCAAGCAGTGGATCGACATTGAGAACGGCGTGGCCGCCCAGCGTTTGGCCGAAAAATACGAAAATCTTATCACCAAGACCAGCTACGTTACCAAAGCCGAAGCCGAAAAAGAATACGTGGCCCAGACCACCAAAGCCTCGGTGAAGTATCTTTACGTGCCATTTTATTCAGTACCAGACACAACTGTGAAGGTGACCGACTCCCAACTGTCGGACTATTTGTCGAAACACAAAGACGAGTTTGAGGGCCAAAACACCCGCACGCTTCAGTACGTAACCTACCCAATTATTCCATCTCGCGACGACAGTATGGCGCTCTACAGCCAAATCAAGTCGTTGGCAAAAGGGTTGGCAACTGCCCCCAACGACTCGGCCTTCGCCCGCATGAACTCCGACGTGCCGATGAACACCTACATGTCGATTGCCGATATGCCAGAGCAGCTCAAAGGCTTGGTGAGGACGTTTTTGCCAGGCAGTATAAATGGTCCATTCAAAGAAGGAAACACGTATTTTATCTATAAATATGGCGGTACAAAAGCCGACACCAACTTTACGGCCCGCGCCAGCCACATTCTTATTCGGCCAAATGGCACTGGCGACTCGGCCAAAGCCGAGGCTCGCAAAAAGGCTATTGCCGTTTTAGCCCAAATAAGAGGTGGTGCCACTTTTGAGGCAATGGCCGCTACGAATGGCAGCGACGGAACCGCCCAGCGCGGTGGCGACCTGGGGTATTTTAAAAACAATGGTGGTATGGTGAAGAAGTTTCAGGACGCTGTCTTTGGTTTTTCGGGCACGGGTTTGTTGCCCAACATCGTTGAGACTGAGTTCGGTTTTCACATTATAAAAGTGACCGAGGCCAAGTCGAACACACTCTACAAAGTGGTGGCCATTGGCAAGACTATTACGCCGAGCCAAGCCACCCGCGACGCCATTTACGCCAAAGCCGAGCAATTTGCACTCAACTACAAAACCAAGCAACAGTTTGAAGAAGGCGTGAAAAAAGAAAAACTGCTGTCGGCCACCGCCAACCGCTTGGCCGACAACGCCACGAGCGTGAACTCCATGCAAAACGCCCGCGAGGTGGTGCGTTGGGCGTTCAACAAAGATACCGACATGAACGAAACTTCGACTGTGTTTGAGACCGACAATAACTTTGTGATTGCACAAGTGACGGGAAAAAGCGACAAAGAAAACGTTCGCGTTGAGGATTTTAAGGACGAATTGACCGCCAAGGTTCGCAACGAGATCAAGGGCGCTCAAATGTCAGCCAAACTGGGCGGTATAAAAGGGGCTACCCTGGAGGACATCGCCAAGAACTACGGGGCTGGCGCGGTAGTAGAAACCGCCAACGACATTACGCTTGCCACTGGATTTTTGACCAGTGCGGGTTTCGACCCAGGCGCGTTGGGCAAGGCTTTTGGCCTCAAAGCTGGCAAACGCTCGGGGGTTTTCACGGGCGAAAACGGCGTGTTTATCATGGAGCAGATCAGCACTGTGCCCGCTCCCATCATTGCCGACTATACGCAATACAAAACCACGCTCAACCAGCGTAACCAGCAACAGACAAGCTACTTTGTGAGCCAAGCAATCAAAGACAACGCCAAAATAACCGACAACCGTTCTAAGTTCTATTAGTAGAACTCGGTTTCAGATAACAACAAAAGGGTTGGCTCAGAACATGGGCCAACCCTTTTGTTTATGTACCAAAATAGCCACGACAACTATTTTGCTCAGATATAATACTGCTTCAACTCAATCATTTTTTCGACGTTTTCTGGCACCAGATACCGAATTGAACGATTGTTTTTGAGCGCCTCACGAATAAAAGTAGCCGAAATGTCGAGCAACGGGGCTTTGATGAATTGCACTTTGGGGTGGTTGCCGAAGTCGTGCGGGGGTGTATTGGGGCGGGCGTACACGTACAAACCGTAAAACTCCAAGATACTTTCGTAGTTTTTCCAGTTTTTAAACTGTACCAAATTGTCTTCCCCGATGATGAGCTTGAAGGTATAGTCGGGGTGTTTCTCTTGCAGGCGCACCAGCGTGTCGATGGTGTAGCTGGGGCGGGGCATGGCAAACTCAACATCGGTTGCCTTCAGTTTGGCGTTGTCGGCAATGGCGTGCTCAACCATGTCTAAGCGGTCGAACTCGTGCAAAAGTCCCTTGTTTTTCTTGAACGGGTTTTGCGGCGACACCACAAACCAGACCTCATCTAAGTCGGTTGTGGTAGCCATTGTGTTGGCCAAAATCAAATGTCCCACGTGAATGGGGTTGAAAGACCCAAAAAACAAACCGATCTTTTTTGGCATAGCTGTGTTTTTTGTTGCTGCGGGGTAATGCGAATAAAGAGGCAGCGTTGAAAAATAAATTTGAATGCCCTCCTTTTTAGATCATCGGGTGTTAGAGTTTGTTTTGGATTTTTAAACTGCTGATAATCAGATTTTTAACATATTTTCTTTGTAAATATTTATTTTTTTCGCTCTCAGAATTAAGTAGAAATACGCTACCAGAAAATATTTTGCATTTATCAGATTGTCAGAGGTTTGAAATTAATAGAAAAGTTGCAATTTATTCATTATCAATAAGTTATAATTCCAAAACAAACTCTTAGAGCTGGTCAAAGCGGGCCTGCCGCTGGCAACCGCTATTGCATTCATTTTATCGGACTCCCAGCTCAAAAAAACGGTCGAAACACCGTCTATCTTGCTGATTTGATCGGGCTTCACCGAAACGTCAATCATTTCGTTGTTGGTCGTTTGGCAATGGATTTTCCACAAATGACCCAAAAACGTTTTGCCCACCACGTTGGAGCGGATGGCAAAGCCGTGTTCAGGTTCTTTTAGGTGAACATAAATATGCTCTGGACGAATAAAAAGCTGCACATCGCCAGGTTGCAAATCGCCCTGAAAAGGAATACTAAAGCCGCTTGCCGACACCGTTTGGCCGTCGTAAAAGCCCGATAAGGTGTTGTTTTCGCCCACAAAATCGGCTACAAATTTGGTCTTCGGGTGGTCGTATATGTTTTGGGGCGCGTCCAATTGCTCAATTACGCCTTTGTTCATCACCGCAATCCGATCCGACATCGTGAGCGCCTCTTCCTGGTCGTGGGTCACAAAAACGAATGTAATACCCAATTGCTGGTGCAATTGTTTGAGTTCAAACTGCATTTGTTTCCGCAGTTTGAGGTCTAACGCCGCCAGTGGCTCGTCCAACAAAAGCACCTTGGGTTTGTTGATGATGGCCCGCGCCAGGGCTATCCGCTGCTGCTGGCCGCCCGATAGTTCTTTTGGTTTGCGGCGCGCAAAGTCGGCCATTTGCACCATTTCTAAGGCATCATAAACCGCCGTTTTTAGTTTTTCGCCCGTGTAGCCCTTCTGTTTGAGTCCGTAGGCTACGTTGTCAAAAACATGCAGGTGCGGAAAAAGCGCGTAGTTCTGAAAAACGGTGTTCACGTTTCGGTTGTAGGGCGGAAGGTTCGTAATGTCGTCACCCTCCAAAAAAACCCTTCCCGTGGTTGGGGTTTCAAAACCCGCGATCATGCGCAAGAGCGTGGTTTTTCCGCAGCCACTTGGCCCCAAAAGGGTCAGAAACTCCCCTTGCTGTATGGTCAGGTCTAAGGTTGGGATCACGCAGTTTGGCCCAAAAAACTTCGTAACGTTTTTTAATTCAATGCTATTTGTCATACAATTTTGGTTTCTCGCTCACCGTACTTTACCGACAGCACCAGCGCCACCAACGATAGCACGAAGATGAGCGTCGAGATGGCATTTACCTCGGGGGTTATTCCTCGGCGGAGCATGGCGTATATTTCGATGGGCAGCGTGTTGTCTTGGGCAGTGAGGAAGAAGGTAATCGGGATCTCGTCGAGCGAGAGCGTAAAAGCCAGCAAAGCCGAGCCGATCATGGCCGTTTTGATGTTGGGCAGTGTTACCCGCCAAAACGTTTGCCAGGGCGTAGAACCCAGGTCGGCGGCGGCTTCTTCGAGGTACGGGTCGAGGCGTTTGAGGCGGGCATAGACCTGGGTCACTACCAGGCAAATCAAAAAGGTGGTGTGGCCAATCACAACGGCTTTCAACGAGATAGAAATCCCCAAAAGTGGAAAAAACGAGAGCATGGCAACGCCCGTCAAAATACCTGGCAGGGTGATGGGCAGCAGCACTATTCTTTCGAAAGTACGCTTGAGTTTGAAATTAAATTTGTTCATGGCCAGCGCACCCATCGTTCCAATAACCAAGGCCATCAGTGTGCCAAAGATACCGATTAACCCACTGATTTTGAGCGAGTTTAGCAGCGACTGGTTCTGGGCCATTGTTTCGTACCATTTCAAAGAAAAACCCCGCATCGGAAAAGCATTTACTGTTTCGGGGTTGAACGAATACAGCACGACGATTGCCATCGGAAAATAAATAAAAAACATGACCCCCAATGCCAATGCGCCGATAAGAATGTTTAGAAAGTCAATTTTTTTTGGGCTCATCTCGAAGTTAGGCTACTGTACTTGCGCTCGCCACGCGCCGAAAGTTCTAAAACCACCAGCACCACCACCAGCAAAACAATGCCAATGGCCGACCCCAGCGGTTTGTCGTTGGAGGTGCCAAACATATTTTGGAAAATAGTGGCAATAAAAAGCGTGTTTGAGCCACCGAGCAGGATCGGCGCCAGAAAATCGCCGAGCGAAAGCACAAACGCAAACGTGCCACCCGCAATAATACCTGGCAAACTCAGCGGCAGCACGATGTTCAGAAAAGTACGCAGCCGGCTTGCCCCCAAATCTTTGGATGCCTCCACCAAACTCACAGGAATCTGCTCAAAAGCAGTATAGATGGGCATCAGCACGAAAGGCGTGTAGATGTGAACCATCCCGATTACAACCGACAGATCGCTGTAGAGCAGCACCTCTATTGGGCTATTTATCAGGCCGACGTACATCAAAAAAGAATTCAAGATTCCTGCCGAACCCAAAATGGTTTTCCAGGCGTAGGCCCGCACGATGTAGCTCACCCAAAGTGGCAAAATAATGAGCGTGTAGAGCAAAGTTTTGTTGCTGGTGGCCTTGAACGCAATGTAATAAGCCAACGGAACGCTCAGTAGCAGCGCAACGGCAGTTACGATGAGCGACAGGCCGAAGGTTTTAAAAAGCGTTTTGTAGTAGAGTTCTTTGGTAAAAAACCGTTGGTAAGAATCGAGCGAAAACGCGGGTTGCAACGTGCCAAAGTCATCGACGGTATAAAAACTTTGCACAAAAACCTGGCCGTAGGGCAGCACCAAAAACACCAGCATCCACAGTGCCAGGGGCATAAAAAGAAAATAAAAGGTCGGTTTGAGCTTCATGGGGGCCTGGGCAAGAAAACGCGGCGTTGGGGGCTTGGCCCCCAACGCCGCGCAAAAACTATTGAGTTCCGCCTTTGATTTCGTTCCAGACCTCGTTGTAGCGCTTGCGATTTTTGACGTATTGCCAAAAATTAAGCTTCTCAAAGTAGTACGCCGTGTTGTTCATCTGCGTAATTTCTTGTAGCTCAGGACTCAAAAACGCCCGCGCACCGTCGTGTGCCACCGAATAATTGGTTACTTCGGCCACCTTTGCGATGTTGGCGGGTTGGGTAATGTACTCAATCCAAGCCATGGCCAGGTCTTTGTTGGCCGTTTTTGTGGTAATCATCAGGCGGTCAATCCAGCCCGTAGCACCCTCCGACGGAATCATTCCCTTTACGTTCATTCCCTCTTTTTGGAGGGTTGCGGGCGTGAGCGGCCAGCCAATGGTCGCCACCACCTCTTTGTTTTTCATTAAGTTGTCCAACTCGCCAGCAGTGGCCCAGTATTTTTTAATCTGCGGCTTCAAATCCATCAGTTTTTTCTTGACCGCCGCCAGTTGCTCCTCCGTCATGTTGTAAATGGCCGATTTGTCGGGCTTGTCGTATCCCAACAAAATTCCTGCCAAGTACAGGCTCGAAATATCGTCCCAAAGGGCAATCTTTCCTTTGTTTTTGAGATCAAAAAGTACGCTCCACGACGTTGGATTTTTGACCACGTCGGCGTTATAGACCAAATAATCGGGGCCCCACGTAAACGGTACGCCGTATGTTTTGCCGTCTTTGACCACGTCCTGCATCGAGCGCAGTTTGGCCGCCAAAGAATCGTACTGCGTAATTTTGGTAAGATCGATCGGTTGCACCAAGTCTTTTTCGACCAATGCCTGGGCCATATCGGGCGACGGCGTTACGATGTCGTACACCTCGCCACCGCCAGCAGTGAGTTTGGCGATCAGCTCGTCCGATGAGCCAAAATATACACCTTTGACCGTGCACCCGTGTTTCTCTTCAAATGCCTTCGTAAACTTCGGGTCGGCGTAGCCCTCCCAACAGAGTATGGTGAGTGTTTTTCCTTTAAAATCGGTGACAGCGGGGGCATCAGCCGACGCCGTTTTTTTTTCGGTGCTGGTTGAACAGCCAAAACCCAGGATGGCCAACGAAGCGACCACCGCCGAACGAAACAATTTGTTCATAGTATTAAGGAGAGTTTATGGTTAAATTATTGATTCTTATCTAATAGGTCGATGGCCAGCTGGCCCTATTTATACACTTTTAGGTACATGTGCGTTTCGGTTTTTTGAACGCCTTCCAACTGATGGGTTCCCTCCATGAGTCTGAGCAGGTGGTTGTTGCCTTGGCACCTTACGTTGGGCTTGCTCTCTCAAAGTAATTGTGTCTAATTATTGCTACACAACGCGTTCAAAAATATTTTAAAATAACACGCCCAAATCAAACACATTTTTACTTTCTCGAAAAATATGAAATAATTTTGATTTAGTAATGCAAAATTGTGAGGAAATAAATTCTTGTCCAAAAATACGAAACGAATTAAATTGAACTGTGGACGTGACAAACGGTCGGATTTTTAGTTAATTTTGAGACACAAAAAAAGCACCGAAAATGAGTACTGCCTCCGAAAAAAATCGACCTAAAAACGCGTCAGTCCCCACTTTCGACAACATTCTGCAAGCCGCCGAACGGATCCGAAAGGTGGTTAAGCACACCGACCTGGAACTGAACCTTAATTTTTCGGAACGCTACGGCGCAAACGTGTATTTTAAACGCGAAGACCTGCAAGTTGTCCGTTCGTACAAAATTAGGGGAGCCTACAACAAAATGGCCAGCATGAGCGCCGAAGTGTTGGCCGATGGCGTGGTTTGTGCCAGTGCCGGCAACCACGCCCAGGGCGTGGCCTACGCCTGCAACCACCTCAAAGTGCGGGGTATGATTTTTATGCCAACCACCACACCCGCCCAAAAAATAAAGCAGGTCAAACTCTTTGGCAAAGACCAGGTGGAGGTAAAACTAATTGGCGACACCTACGACGATGCCTTCCACGCCGCCAAAATATACTGCGACACCAACAAGGCCACCTTCATTCATCCCTTCGACGACGTGCAGGTCATGGAGGGGCAGGGCACGGTGGGCTTGGAGATTTTTCGAGATGCTGATTTTAAGATAGACTATCTACTCTTTGCCATTGGCGGCGGCGGGTTGGCATCGGGCGTTTCGACGGTTTTTAAACAACTCAGCCCTTCTACCAAGTTAATCGGCGTAGAACCCAGCGGCTCGCCAACGATGCACAATGCTTTTGCCCAAAATAAGGTGGTGACGCTCGAAAACATCGACAAATTTGTGGACGGCGCGGCCGTGAAACGCGCTGGCGACAAAACCTTCGAGGTTTGCCGACGAAATTTAGACGATATTCTGCTCGTGCCCGAGGGCAAGGTCTGCTCCAGTATTTTGCAACTCTACAACGAAGAAGCCATCGTGGTAGAACCCGCCGGCGCGCTCACTGTGGCCGCATTGGACCAACTAAAAGACGAAATAAAAGGCAAAGACGTGGTGGTACTCATTGGCGGAGGCAACAACGACATAACCCGAACCGAGGAAATTAAAGAACGTTCCTTAATATATGAGGGGCTCAAACACTATTTCATCGTTCGTTTTCCGCAGCGGTCGGGGGCATTTAAAGAGTTTTTGAACGACGTTTTGGGGCCCAACGACGACATTGTTTTCTTTGAATACTCCAAAAAAACCGCCCGCGAACGCGGCCCGACCCTGGTAGGAATAGAACTAAAATGCAAAGACGATTTTGCCCCTTTCATTGAACGAATGCACGCCGCAAATTTGCAGTTCGAGTATATCAATGACAACCCAACCCTGTTCGAGTTTTTGATCTGACCATTTGATTACAATGCCAACCTACGATTTTAAAAAATACCACGTGCGCTCCATTAACGCCCACGACGAGGCCGAACGCGCGGCCATAAACCAAGAACTTAAAGCACTCTATGCCACCCTAAACGAGGCCGAGCAAGCCGACTTCAATGCGCAGCTACAAGTTTTTTTGATGACCCAGTACAAAACAATCGGTAGCGAATACGAAGCACTGAAAGCAGGCGGGGCGTTCAACTAAAAAGCAAACCAGTATGCTTCGCGTTCCGTCGTCGATCGGCAATGAGCAGTTTGAGTCCCTGAAAATTCAGGAGGCCACTTTTGTAGCCTACCGCAGCGACGTTTATCCGGCGCGAAACGAGATTTTTTTTGAAGAACACGCCGTTGTTTTTGTGCTCGCTGGCGAAAAAAAATTTAGCGCCCCGCACCAATCCCTGCACGTGCGCAAGGGCCAGATTTTATTTTTCCAGCGCGGGTGTTATTCCATGAGCGAGTCGATCGACTCCGAGTACCAGAGTCTGGTTTTTTTCTTCAACGAAGTGTTGCTCAAAGAGTTTGTAAACCAAAACCCAACCATCTTTGATGGGCAAACAACCCAGGCCAGCACCTCCATTTTAGTTTTAGAATCTACGCCCACTTTGGGATATTTTGTAGATGCTATTTTGGGATATTTCCGAAACAAAACACCCTTCCTCAACCAGTTTTTGAGGCTCAAATCCCAGGAACTGCTGCTTCACTTGCTCGAGACCGACACCTCGAATCAATTTAAAAACACGTTGTTTCGGATTTTTCAGGGGCAAAAAACCGAGTTAGACTACCTCATGGCCACCTACTACCTCAAACCGCTGTCCATCGGCGAGTTGGCCAGCATGTCGGGCCGAAGTCTGTCGGCTTTTAAGCGGGAGTTTCAAGATCATTTTCAGACCTCGCCCGCCGTTTGGATCAAAGCCAAACGCTTGGAACGCGCGGCCTTTTTATTGAAAAATACCCCCAAAAACGTATCAGAGGTTTGCATGGAAGTGGGCTACGAAAGTGTTTCTCATTTCATAAAAGCCTACAAAGAAAAATACGGACAAACGCCCACGGGAAAGTAAAAGTACTGTTAAATTTTGGATGGATGAATAGGTGATGGGGCGCACCTTTTTTACCAATCTTAGCCACCACAAATACGGCTGGGTACTGTACTATTTTGCAGCGTTCGATATTTCTACAAAATTTTTTGGTTCATCCATGATTTCTGTGCTTATAGAAATTTGAGCTGAATTTTAAGTTTAAAATTATCAAAGTTTCTAAATCCAAATCCATGTCTTTTAATTGCCTTAATGACATTATTTATACCTTCAACGATACCGTTAGAAATTCGATGAGTAAAGAAATTTAAGATATAATCATAATGTCGTTCAAAGGTTTTTATGAAAGAATCTAAAACAGTGTGTCCTATTTCATACTACTGGACATTCTTAAAAACCGCATGTTTTTTATTTTGCCGTCGAGTTTTTCACCTTTTTTGGGTTGTCCTCCCTCCGAATAGCGTAACCATTTAAAATTGGAGAAAAAGTATTAACTTCCCAAACTTTTAAACGGTAAAAAAATGAAGTCAAGTAAATTTAATGAAACGCAAATTGTTTCAATTTTGAAGAGTCAAAACTCAGACAAAACTGTAGAGATTATTTGTCGTGAACACGGCATCGC
>JAAFKE010000052.1 GCA_013298215.1 Cytophagales bacterium
GCTCGTGGTGGGCGTAAATTGGTTTCGATCACGTATTTTTACGCCAAAAAAGTAAACCATTGATGGAAAGTCTGAGAATAGCGTCGAAATTGCCCAAAGTGGGTACTACCATTTTTACCGTGATGTCGGCCCTGGCGCAAGAGACGCAGGCCATTAATCTCTCGCAAGGATTCCCCGATTTTGAAATGCCCGAAGCACTCGTGCGCCTCACCACCGAAGCCATGCAGCAAGGAGCCAACCAATACGCACCCATGGCGGGTTGGCTGCCGTTGCGGGCGCAAATTGCCCAAAAAATATATAATTTGTACGGCACGGACGTAAATCCCGACACCGAAATTACCATTACGCCTGGTGGCACCTGCGCCATCTACACGGCCTTCACGGCGGTGCTGCGGCCTGGCGATGAGGTCATTGTGTTTGAACCCGCCTACGACAGCTACATTCCCAACATCGAAATTAACGGTGGGGTGGCCGTGCGGGTAGCCCTGCGTTTTCCCGATTATGGCATTGATTGGCAGGAAGTTAGAAGCAAAATAACGTCCCGCACGCGCATGATTGCCCTCAACACGCCGCATAACCCCACGGGTAGCGTGCTGCGCGAAGCCGACATTGCCGAGCTACGCAAACTCGTGGCCGAACACGACCTGCTTATCATGTCGGACGAGGTGTATGAGCACTTGATTTTTGACGATTTGCCCCATTTGAGTATGCTACGCTACCCCGATTTGCGGGCGCGGGCCTTTGTGTGTTTTTCGTTTGGCAAGGCTTGCCACTGTACGGGCTGGAAGTTGGGCTACTGCGTGGCACCTCCCCAGTTTACGGCCGAGTTTCGCAAGGTGCACCAGTTCAACGCTTTTTCGTGCTTTACGCCCGCCCAAGTGGCGCTGGCAACCTACCTCAAAGACGAACAAACCTACCGCAGCGTTCCTGCTTTGTACCAACAAAAGCGCGATTATTTTGCGCAATTAATGACCCAAACCCGTTTTGAGCCACTGCCCAGCCACGGCAGCTATTTTCAGTTGTACCGCTACAATCATTTTTCGGACCTCAACGACCGCGACTTTTCGATTTGGCTCACCAAAACCAAAGGCGTGGCTTGCATTCCCGCGTCGGCATTTTATCAAGATGGCACCGACCACGGCGTGGTGCGGTTTTGTTTTGCCAAAAAAAACCAAACCCTCGAACAAGCCGTAGAAAGGCTGTGTGACTTAGAATAACTGTTTTTCGATTGGATAATGGCGTATTCTTTTTTCAGTGGTTTGCTTTAAAGACGGCGCTTTATCTAATGCAATGGCTCTAAAAACTGGTCTGATAACCCTTGTGAGGGTGTGGAGCGCTCACGCGGGTTATCAGAAGTTCAGTCAGGCATTATATTAATTACAGGACCGTTTTCGGTATCCATTGCAGTCAAAGATTCTGTATTTTTTGAGTGTTGCTGCGGTTATGGTATTATCAATAGAGTTGAATCTCAAACCAGATATATTCAGAATCTCACACCAAATACACCCCTACGACTTTGGCTGTTCGGTCGTAAATGGCTGGTTGTAGTACCTTTTGCCCGTGGTTTTGAACAAAGCGTTGGCCACTGCCCCAAAAACTGGCGGGAATGGCGGCTCGCCCAAGCCCGTTGGGTCTATTTCGTTTTGCACAAAATGCACGTCTATTTTCTTGGGGGCTTCGCCGTGGCGAATCATGCGGTAATTATGAAAATTGCTTTGCTCGGCGGCTCCATCTTTGTGGGTCAATGCTCCATAAAACGACTGACCAATACCGTCCACCACCGCACCTTCTACCATATTTCGGGCGGCATCGGGGTTGATAATCACGCCGCAATCAACGGCACTCGTTACGGTTTCTACATACGGCTGACCATCTCGCATAACCATATCTACTACATGACCTGCATACGAAGCATGGCAGAAGTAGGCAGCCACGCCACGTTTTTTACCCGCGTTTTCGGGCTTGCCCCAACCTGATTTCTCTTTCAACAACTCTAAAACACCGATATATCTGCCAGCATCATATTCGTTATTTTTGCCAACTGGATTTTCTTTGGCACGTTTCAATAAATCGAGGCGCAATTCGATGGCATCTTTGCCCATTGCTTCGGCAACTTCATCTAAAAACGACTGCTCGGCGGCGGCATTAAAGTTGGAACGTGGCGCTCTAAACGCCCCAATCGTAATATTTGAAGGAATCTCCCAACTTTCTGCCAAATAATTATCGACCGCACCCGCTGGG
The DNA here is from genome assembly GCA_013298215.1 of Cytophagales bacterium. Classification (GTDB taxonomy): domain Bacteria; phylum Bacteroidota; class Bacteroidia; order Cytophagales; family Spirosomataceae; genus JAAFKE01. The sequence goes on from JAAFKE010000052.1 coordinate 2,242, forward strand.
AAACGGTTGGCATGGACGGGGTTTTCGGGAATACCGCCACCAGTTACATGAAAACCAATCAAATTTTTGTTGGCATCAAGCGCCGCCCGGTAAGTTGCGGTGTACATCGGGCGGTAGATGCCATAAGTCATATCGTCTTCACGGCTGTAAATCAACTTAATGGGGGCTTTGAGTTTTTGTGAAATTCGAGCTGCTTCGTGTGCATATTGTGCGTATGCTCGCCGTCCAAAACCTCCACCCATGCGGGTCATTTGGATTTCGATTTTATCGGCAGGCAAATTCAATACTTTTGCCAAAGTAGGCTCCATCCAACCTGGAGCTTGCAATGGCCCTGCAATCAAGGCTTTATCATCTTGCACATGGGCAAAGAAATTCATGGGTTCCATGCAATTGTGTGCCAAAAACGGAGCGTTGTATGTTCTTTCGATAATGGTTGCCGCATTTTTGAAAGCCGCTTCGGGGTCGCCATCTTTTCTTAACTCCTTAGCGGGTAATTTAGCCATCTCCTTCATTTTGGCCAGTTGCGTTTCCGTACTTTCCAAACCACCTGGAACGGTAACTTCGGTTTTCCCACCTCTAAATACATTGATTATTTCCTTGGTGTCGGTAATTGGTTCCCAAATGACCTTTAAATTCTTCCGAGCATTCATTACCTCCCAAGTAGTTTTACCCACTACCGCTATCATTTCGTTGAATGTTCTTGTATCGAATCCTTCTTGAACGAAACCATCATCGTAGAGTTTGAAACTAAAAATATCTTTAATACCAGGCATTTTTTTGGCGGCTGTGGCATCGAAAGATTTTAGTTTCATGCCAAATGCGGGCGGGTGCTGAATCATGGCAATTAACATTCCGTCCACCCGATAATCCATTCCGAAAAGTGGCTTGCCAGTAACAACTTTGAGTCCTTCGGCATTTTTCTTTGAATGGCTTACGATCGAAAAATCTTTGGGGGCTTTCAATTTTACGTCTTTCGGCACGGCAATGGTAGCGGCTTTGGTGGCCATTTCGCCATATTTTGCCGTTTTCCCACTCGAATGAGATAAAACACCTGCTTTGGTGGTGATTTCACCAACGGGAACGCCCCAGGTTTGAGCCGCCGCTTCACTAAGCATTTGGCGAGCAGCTGCTCCTGCGGTTCTGAGTGGCTTCCAGTACATTCTTACGGAGTTGCTGCCTCCCGTAAACTGCGGGCCGTATTTCACGTTGTCGTGCGTACTCATTTCTACAACCACGTTTTTCCAGTCGGCATCCAGTTCTTCGGCCACGATCATGGGCAAAGAAGTCATCACGTTTTGTCCAAATTCGGGGTTTGGGCAAAGGATTTTAATCATGCCGTCGGGCGTAATTTGTATGTAGCCCGTGAGCTGGTTCCATTGGTCGAGGGTCTCCACTTTTTCGGCGGCCTGTGCTTTGGCCAGCCAACCAAAACTTAGTAGCAGTCCGCCGCTGGCCAAAGTAGATGATTTGAGGAAGGAACGTCGGTTATATTTTTCCATGATTTTTTGATACTAAGTAACTAATAATGAGATAATTAAAGATTTTATTTATCACGGCTTATCGCTTTTTTTTCACTACAATCGGAACAACATCGATCAGTTCAAGCGATTTGACCATGTCTGCCACCGTTGCCTTATACTTTTTAAAATGCACTGTTTGGATGTGCGCTTCGTAAGCCGCCACGCTGGCGTAGGTTTCTAAAATTGTAATTCGGGTTGGGTTGTTCTTGTGGTACACCGCCGAGTACGCCAGCACGCCAGGCTCTAATTTTAGGGCTGCCCTCATTTGTTCTTCCAGGGCTGCCTTGTATTTGTCTAAACTGACACTATCAACGCCAATGTTGGCGATGCGCATGTATTTTGCCTTGTCTTGTGCCCGAACTTTTCCCGCAGAAAGAAAAAAAGTCGCCATTATTGCAATCAAAACCACCAACCGCGTTAGCCCAAATTCGTCTGTTTTCTTCATCGAAAATACAAACCTTATTGCTGGGCCGCACTTTTTATGGCCTCTTTGATCCGCAGATACGTACCACATCGGCAAATGTTACCGCTCATGTAGGCATCTATATCGGCATCGGTGGGCTTGGTGTTGGTTTTTAGCAAAGCCGCCGCCGACATAATTTGCCCCGACTGGCAGTAGCCACACTGGGCCACGTCGTGTTCGAGCCACGCTTTTTGCACGGGGTGGTCGCCTTTTTCGGACAAGCCCTCGATGGTAGTGATGGGGGCTTTGCCCACTGCCGAAATCAGCAAACTGCACGAACGAACTGGCGAGCCATCGAGGTGCACCGTACAAGCACCGCACTGAGCCATGCCGCAACCGTATTTTGTGCCTTGCAGGTCGAGGTGGTCGCGCAGTACCCAAAGCACTGGCGTAGAAGGATCGGCGTTTACCTGTCGGGTTTTGCCGTTGATTTTTAAGTTATAAGTTGCCATTGCTTCCGTATTTATGGTTGTGCTGTAAAATCATCCAAAAATACACTATTTTTTCTACTTTTATTTAACCGCAAAAAACTAAACAATATTTTGGGTGCGCCAGCGGCAAATACCACTTGAATATTAGGTGTAAGCTGATTCGGTTTACCCAGTCTTTCACCGCCACAAAGCAGAGGTAAAATTAGGCTAATCAGCGCGCTTTTACGACATTTGGAGCGGTAACAAAAACGCACCAACATGACATTAGATCACGCACCAACAATTCTTATCATCAACGCACAGGTTGTGAACGAAGGCAAAATTACGGCCGCCGACGTTTTTGTGAAGGCTGGGATGATCGAAAAAATTGGCAGCGACCTGCGTCACCTCAAAGCCAACCGCGTGATCGACGCGGGCGCCAAGTTTCTGTTCCCGGGGGTAATCGACGACCAAGTACATTTTAGGGAGCCTGGCCTAACGCACAAAGCCACCATTGCCTCCGAGGCGCGGGCCGCCGTGGCGGGCGGCACAACCAGTTTCATGGAAATGCCCAACACCGTTCCTAACGCCCTCACCCAGAGCTTATTAAGTGATAAATACGACATGGCCGCCCGCACCTCGCTGGCCAACTACTCTTTTTTTATGGGGGCTTCTAACGACAACTACGAGCAGGTGATGCGGACCGATCCGCGCACGATTTGCGGCATAAAGATTTTTATGGGGTCTTCTACGGGCAGTATGTTGGTCGATGACGAGGCCGTTCTGGAACGTCTTTTTGCCAACGCACCCATGCTCATTGCCACCCACTGCGAAGACGAAAGCACGGTACGCGCCCGCACCGAAATGTTTCGCGGGTTGTATCCCGATGCCGTTCCCGCCGACATTCACGCGATGGTTCGCAACGAAGAAGCCTGCCTCAAATCGACGACGCTGGCCATGTCGTTGGCCAAAAAACACCGAACCAGGCTGCACATTTTGCACATCTCAACGGGCGAAGAAAGCATTTTATTTGACGTAGCTCCCAGCACCCCCACAACCAACCAGCCCAAGCTAATTACGGCCGAAGCCTGCGTGCACCATTTGTGGTTTGATGCCCGAGACTACCACAGCCTGGGGAACCTCATAAAATGTAATCCAGCCATAAAAGCGGCGCAACACAAAGAAAAAATATTTCAGGCACTGTTAGACGACCGCATCGACGTGATTGCCACCGACCACGCTCCGCACACGTGGGCCGAAAAACAACAGCCCTACTGGAACGCGCCCTCGGGCCTGCCGTTGGTGCAGCACGCGCTCAATGTCATGCTCGAGTTTTATGCCCAGGGCAGAATTTCGTTGCCCAAAATAGCCCAAAAAATGTCGCACGCCGTGGCCGATTGTTTTCAGATAGACCGCCGAGGGTACATTCGCGAAGGTTACTGGGCCGACCTGGTTTTGGTGGATATAAACCAGCAAACAACGGTTCAGAAAGACAACGTTTTGTACCAATGCGGCTGGTCGCCGCTCGAAGGCACTACGTTTCAGTCGCGCGTTACGCACACCATCGTATCGGGGCGTTTGGTGTATGCCAATGGCGTTTTTGACGAATCAGCGATGGGAGAACGACTCGCTTTTATACGGTAAATAATTATGAATCAGACAGATAAAGAAAATAGTATTTTGGCCCACATCAGCTTGGCGCAACGCATAGACCACACCAATTTGAAGCCAACGGCCACCGAAACCGACATTCGTAAGTTGTGCGAGGAAGCCTGGATCAATGGTTTCAAGGGCATTTGTGTGGCGCCCACCTACGTGCCTTACGTGCGCGAAATGATGGAGTTTTGCCCCACAAAAATTGAAGTTTGTACCGTCGTGGGGTTTCCGATGGGCTACCACAGCCCCGAAGTCAAATTGCTCGAAGCCGAGCAAGCCATCGGCAACGGGGCCACCGAGATCGACGTGGTTATGAACCTGTCTAAGTTCAAATCGATGGCGTACATGAGCGTGCGCCACGAAATTGAGCAACTGGTACAGATGGCGCATTCTAAGGAAAGTGTTCTAAAAGTAATTATTGAAACAGCGTATTTAGATTCTTTTGAGCTCCACACGGCGTGCGAAATTTGCGCCGAAGCGGGTGCAGATTTCGTTAAAACCTCCACGGGTTTTGCCCCCCAAGGTGCCGATTTAGATACGGTGCGGCTCATGCGCGGCATACTGCCGAGTTGGGTCAAAATAAAGGCTTCGGGCGGTATTCAGACCTACCAGCAGGCACTCGATTTTGTGGCGGCGGGGGCAGACCGAATCGGGACTTCGGCGGGCGTAGCCATGTTGTTGAACCAACCCCAGCGTTGATGTTGCCGCCCAAACCCAAGGTTTTATTAATCAGTACGGTGCACCCGCCCAACGACCCCCGAATCGTTTTTAAGGTTGCCGCCAGCCTGCAAAACCACTACGACGTAACTTGCGCCCTGCCCAACGCCACGCCCGAAACCCTGGCGGGCGTTCGGTTCGTAAAACTGCCCTTTTACCCAAAACTCACCGACCGGCTTTGGCGGGTGCATCCGCTGGTGATCTGGAAGCTACTAAAGACAAAACCCGACGTAGTGCAGGTTTTTGTGGCAGAACTACTGCCCATAGCGTTTATTTTTAGTTGGTTCGGGGCCAAAATTATCTACGAAGTTCAGGAAAATTTGCCCAAGAAATTCCACACCAAAAAAATAAACAACGAAAAATTATTCCAATATTTTTTTAGGTGTTTCGATGGCTTGGCGCGGCGTTTTTTTTACTTGATTTTTACCGAGTATGCCTATTTAAAAGATTACAATAACCTAAAAAAAACGCACCGAGTGGTGGCTAACTTTGCCTCCTTGCCATTATTAAACCCAATGTGGCGGCCCTACCGCGCTGGCAACGCCAGCCAGCTAGCGGAGTTTTTGTACGTGGGCGTAGTCAGCACCGACCGCTGCATACAGACCATCATCGACGCGCTCGCGCTGGTGCGGGTGTCTCACCCCGATGTAATCATGCACCTGTTCGGAACGGTGAATTTTGGGATGGAAAACTTGGAGAAACTGGAAAACTACGAACTGGTGCGCAAAAACATGGTTTTTTATGGCTACACCGACCTGCGGGTGGCCTACCAAAAAGCGCGCACGGCCGTGGCTGGCATTGCAATGCTAAAAGCAGTGGGAGACTACCCCGACTCGTACACCACCAAGATGTTCGATTACATGGCACTGGGACTGCCCGTACTAACCTCAAATTTTGAACTTTATCGGTCGGTTATCGAAACGGCCAAATGCGGGTTTTGCCTGCCGCCCGACGACCCAAACGCCCTCGCCGAAAGCATGAATTGGCTCATAGCAAATCCGCTTGAAGCCCAAAAGATGGGAGAAAATGGCCGCGCTGCCGTCGAAAAAAACTACAACTGGGCCTCCGAGGAACAAAAACTTCTGGCACTCTACCGCGAGGGGATAAACTCATAGACATTCAGGCCGGTACCGCAATACCTTGTTCTTGCTTCAGGTAGTTTACTAAATCGCCCACGGTGGCTATTTTTGAGTGGTCTTCGTCGGGGATCCGAACGCCAAATTCTTGCTCCAGACGCATCATCAGATCGACCATGTCGAGGCTGTCGAGCCCCAAGTCTTTCACAAAATTGACTTCGCTGCTGATAGCCGACGTTTGAACGCCAAATTCGTTGAGTATTGCGGTTATTTTATTTATCATGGCTATAGAGATTTTTGGTTTAATACTTTCAATGTATTTGGAACGAGGAGGCGGGTTAAAAAATTTCATTAAATTGCATTTTTTTGTGTAAATCGTTCGTTAATGCCCGTACAAGTTTCATTTTTCTGCGTTTTCGTTTAAAACCATGTCCATTCAGATTCAATCGCTCACCAAGCAATACGGTATTCAAAAAGCACTCGATGGTATTTCTTTTGAGGTGCGGCCAGGTGAGATTGTGGGTTTTCTGGGCCCCAACGGCGCGGGCAAGTCCACAACCATGAAGATTGCCACTGGCTACTTGCCCGCCACCTCCGGCACGGTGCTGGTAGCGGGTTTCGACGTGGCCAAAGAACCCATGGCCGCCCGCGCCAACGTTGGCTACCTACCCGAACACAACCCGCTCTACGTAGACATGTACGTGAAAGAGTTTCTCGAATTTGTAGGAGGTTTGTTTGGAATGAAAGGAAACCTGCTCAAAACCCGCATTGCCGACATGATTGAGGCGTGCGGCTTGGAGTTGGAACAAAACAAAAAAATTGGGCAGCTTTCTAAGGGCTACCGCCAGCGCGTGGGCTTGGCCCAGGCACTGATCCACAACCCCGCCGTGCTGATCTTGGACGAACCCACCACTGGCCTCGACCCCAACCAATTGGCCGACATCAGGGCGTTGATTAAGACCGTGGGCCAACAAAAAACGGTACTTTTCAGTACCCACATCATGCAAGAAGTAGAGGCCATCTGCCACCGGGCCGTTATTATTCACCGTGGTAGGATTGTGGCCAACGAAACAATCGAAAACCTCAAAAAAAATGGCCAAACGCTCGAAGAAATCTTTCAAAATTTGACGAAATAGGCTTTTTTTCTCCAACCCGAAAACATTTCTTTTTAACTTTGGGTTAGTTTTTTAAAACCGAAACACAAGACCAATAATACCTAAAACACGTTTTATATGTTACTCAATATTTTGCTGGTAATCGGCACTTTCTTTTTCATGGAGGGCGTAGCTTGGTTCACGCACAAGTACGTGATGCACGGCTTTCTGTGGAGTTGGCACGAAGACCACCACAACCACCACAAAAATTTCTTGGAAAAAAATGATTATTTCGCCGTCGTGTTTGCCGTTTTCTCGGTGAGTTTCTTTGCCGTCGGGTCGTTTGTGCCTGGCTGGGAGTTCATGTTCTACATCGGCATGGGCGTGTTGGCATACGGTATTTTTTATTTTACTTTCCACGATATTATCGTGCACCGCCGAATCAGAATCAAGTTCGTAGCCAAAAGCAGGTACATGAAACGCATCATGTATGCCCACTACGTACACCACAAAGTACACACCAAAAACGGAGCTGAGGCATTTGGCTTTTTGTTTGCCCCCAAAAAATACGAGCCAAAGGAGCGCGTTTAAGCTCCGCGCCCAACTGGTTGTGCTTGGCCACCCGCGCCCCAAATCCGTGCTTCCGCGCGGGTTTGGGGCTTTTTATTTAGGAATAAATACGGCTACTAACCAGCCATTCCACTCTGCCAAACACCGCGTCTGGGGCTTGGGTTTTTTGCGTTAATGGGCGCGGCTCGCACCTTTGTGCTGGGTGTTTCTGCGGGCAGTTTCTAAGTTTTTGCCACAAAGCCAGCCCAAAGCCCTATCTTTGCCGAATGGAAATCAATACATTTGAGGATTTTAAGGACGCAAAAACACCGCTCAACCGGCAGTTGCTCAACGCCATAGCCGATGCGGGCTACGAAGCGCCGTCGCCGATTCAAAAAAAGGCAATCCCGCTGGCCTTGGCCGGGCACGACGTGCTGGGCATTGCCCAAACGGGCACGGGCAAAACCGCCGCGTACCTGCTGCCTATTTTGATGAAGATAAAGTACGCCCAAGGTACCGCGCCCCGCGCGCTGATTTTGGCCCCTACCCGCGAGTTGGTCATGCAGATAGACGCGGCCATTACCGAGCTTGGCAAATATACCGATCTGCGCCACGTGGCGGTCTTTGGCGGCCTGGGACCCAAACAACAAATTGCCGACCTTCAAAAAGGAGTCGATATTGTGGTGGCCACGCCTGGGCGTTTTACGGACTTGTATTTGCGGGGCGAGATACCCACCAAACTTTTGCAGGTACTCGTGCTCGACGAGGCCGACAAAATGATGGACATGGGTTTTATGCCGCAAATTCGGCGCATTTTGGAGGTGATCCCAACAAAACGGCAAAACCTGCTTTTTTCGGCTACTTTTCCCGACAAAGTGGAGCAACTTTCGTTCGAGTTTTTGGAAGATCCGATCCGAATAGAAGTGACTCCCCAAGCCACCACCGCCGACATGGTGACGCAGATTTTTTACGAGCTGCCCAACTTTAAGACCAAAATAAATCTGCTAAGTTTGCTGCTCAAAGACCAGGAGCGTTTTGCGCGGGTCATTGTTTTTACGCGTACCAAAGAGTCGGCCAACAATATTTTTAAGTTTTTGGAGCGAAAAGTAATCGAGCCCGAAGCCCTGCGGGTAATTCACGCCAACAAAGGCCAAAACACCCGCATAAACGCCATGGAGGCTTTCAAAGAGGGAGGCGTGCGGGTGCTGGTGGCCACCGACGTGGCCGCGCGGGGCATCGACGTGAGCGAGGTGAGCCACGTCATAAACTTCGACGTGCCCATTATTTACGAGGATTACGTGCACCGAATAGGGCGCACGGGGCGGGCAAACCACACGGGCGAGGCCATTACTTTTATAACGATTGCGGAGGAGTATCACGTCGAAAAAATTCAGAAAATAATTCGCCAGCAAATCGACCGCCTGCCACTGCCCGTGGATTTGATCCGCGAAGAAACCCCTTTTGAAGAACAGCAGAATTTTTTGCGCGAAATGGACGACCAGCGCAAGAAAGATGACCCGAAATTTAAGGGGGCTTTTCACGAAAAACAGGGAAAAGCCGCCGCAACCGCCAAGAGAAAAGTAATAATAAACACCCCAAAAAGCGTGAAGGCAACAACCTGGCGGGGCGCAAAAAGCAAACCCTCGCCGCGCGGGCGCAAGAAATAGTGTGGTCAAGGAAGGTAGGAAATGATGAATGATGAATTTGTAACTTGCTGATTATCAGTGGCTTGAAATTAAAAATTCATCATCCTACTTTGATTGATTCGCTGAGTAATAATAGCTGAGTAATCGACATTTGTTTGCTGCGTAATGGCATGATTATCAGTCGTTTGTTCTATAACCGCGCGGGCGGCCCCGTCACTTATTCAAAATTCATCGTTGTTACTTACAAAGCAGATAAACTGGACGGATTGACCCATTAGGGCCGAGAAATACCAGATGGGGGTGCTGCTAAAACGGTGGACGAGTTTGGCCGAATTTAAAACAGACAATTTAGATTTGAAATGAAAGACATCAGGGTAATTATTCCCGCCTTCAACGAGGAGCGAGCCATTGCCAGTGTAATTGGTGAAATACCGAATTTTGTACGTGAGGTAATCGTGGTGAGCAACAATTCGACCGACGACACCGTGGCAACGGCCCAAAACGCGGGGGCGACGGTGCTGTCTGAACCCCGCCGAGGCTACGGCTACGCTTGCTTAAAGGGTTTGGCCTACCTGGCTGCCTTGCCCACGCCGCCCGATATTGTGGTTTTTTTGGACGGCGATTATTCCGATTATCCCGAAGAAATGACCAAACTCATTGCACCCATTGTTGAGAATAAAGTCGATTTTGTGCTGGGCTCGCGCGTGGAAGCCCTGCGCGAGCGCGGCGCCATGACCCCACAGCAAATTTTTGGCAATTGGTTGGCTACCAAACTAATGGCGTTGTTTTTTGGTTCGAGGTTTACGGACTTGGGGCCATTTCGAGCCATTAAATATCCGCACCTTTGCGCCCTCAACATGGAAGACCAAACCTACGGCTGGACGGTGGAGATGCAACTCAAAGTACTGAAAAAGAACATGACCTACGCCGAGGTTCCTGTGCGCTACAAAAACCGAATCGGCGACTCGAAGGTGTCGGGAACGCTCAAAGGAACAGTGATGGCGGGCGTAAAAATAATTGGTTGGATTATGAAATATTCCTTACAAAAATGAACGTTTTGCTCCCGCTTTCTTACCTTATCATGGCCGTTTACGGCATCACGGTTGTGCTGGTTTTCTTTTATAGTTTGGCTCAACTAAACCTGCTGGTCAATTACTTACGAAGCAAAAAGAAGGTTAAAAAACCCGAAAAATTTGATTTTTCAAACCCCGACCAAGTTCCGTTTGTGACGATACAACTGCCTATCTTTAACGAAAAATACGTGGTTGAACGCCTGCTCAACAACATCGCAAAACTGGAGTATCCGAGCCACAAAATAGAAATACAAGTGCTCGACGACAGCACCGACGACAGCCTTTTGCTCACGCGCCAGTTGGTAGAAAACCTCCAAGCCCAGGGCATAAACATCGAGCACATGACCCGCACCAACCGCGTGGGTTTCAAGGCGGGGGCTTTGAAGGAGGGCCTCGTCACGGCCAAAGGTGAGTTTGTGGCCGTTTTTGATGCCGACTTTATGCCCAGCTCCGACTGGCTGCTCCGCACAATTCCGTACTTCAAAAACCCCCAAATTGGCGTGGTGCAAACCCGCTGGTCGCACCTGAACCGCGATTATTCTTGGCTCACCAAAATACAAGCCTTTGCGCTCGACGCGCACTTTACCTTTGAGCAAGTGGGCCGCAACGCCCAGCAACATTGCATCAATTTTAACGGCACGGCGGGCGTGTGGCGCAAAAATTGCATCATCGACGCGGGCAACTGGGAGAGCGACACCCTCACCGAAGACTTGGACCTGAGCTACCGCGCCCAGCTCAAAAACTGGAAATTTATTTATTTAGAAAACGTGGCCACCCCCGCCGAACTGCCCGCCGTGGTGAGTGCCGCCCGCTCGCAGCAGTTTAGGTGGAACAAAGGCGGGGCCGAAAACTTCGTAAAAATGTTTTGGCGCATCGTCAAATCGGAAAACCTGCCGCTGAAGTCGAAGTTTCACGCCATTCTTCACCTTTCCAATAGCTCGATGTTTTTGTGCGTATTTGCCATTTCGTTTTTGAGCGTGCCCGTGCTTTTTATCAAAAATGCGTTGCCCAACCTCACCTTTTTTTTCAACATCATGACCTTTTTTGTGGCCACGTCGCTCATTTTTTTTGGGTGCTACTGGGTTACTTACCGCAACTTGGTGGGCAAAAGCTTCAAGGATTTTGTTGAGTACAGCGGTCTATTTTTTGTTTTTTATGCCATCGCCATGGGCTTTGCGTTCCAAAATTCGCTGGCTGTTTTGGAGGGGCTTTGGGGCAAGAAGAGCGAGTTCGTTCGCACGCCAAAGCTCAACATGGAGTCGCTCAAAGAGCGCTGGCAAGATAGCGTGTATTTACCGCGAACCTTTTCTAAAAACGTGATTTTTGAAGCCATGCTCGTATGCTATTTTGCCTTTGCCCTTTACAGCGGCTTCAGACTCAACGACTTCGACTTGTTCCCGTTCCACTTGATGTTGTTTTTTGGGTATAACTATTTGGTGGTTAATTCATTGAAAAATACCTAACCGTTGTCAATGTCCCTACGACAACCGCACCAGCATTAACGAAAAACCCCACAATTGTAAGCCTATTACCTTACAATCGTGGGGTTTGTGCAAATACTCACTACTTCATTTGTTATATTTGTAGACAACAATTGGAGATTTTGATGGAAGAAAACATTTACCCACGCCACGTTAAGAAGCACATATTTATAGATGAGTGTGGAAACCCTGATTTTTTTGGACACAGAAAAAAAATTCTCGTTGGTACGGAGGGGTTTCAACCTCTTTTAATCATAGGGGCTGTTATGACCGAAAACAGAAAGGAGTTAAGACGGTCAATAGAAGAGTTTGGTGCGGAGATGAAAAAAGACCCCGAATGCAAAGACATATACTCTCTCCAAAAGCCTAACTGGTTTTTTCATGCCAGGGAGGATCACCCGAAAGTAAAAGACAAGTTTTTTGCATTTCTATCAGGCCTCACTGGCTTCAAAGTATTTGTTGTCATTGGCCGAAAAGACATAGGGCGGTTTAGAGCAAAGCACAATGGCAACGCCAACGAGTTTTATTTTGATATTTTATACCATCTACTCAAAGATAGGCTGTCGAGAGAAGACACCTATTATCAGGTTTTTTTGTCGCAAAGGCAAAAGTCCAATATCAAGGATTTTTCTAAGTCGGTCGAAAAAGCAATCGATAGGGATAATAAGCGGCCTAAAAAACCTCAAAGCATTAAGTATCAATGTGATATGGTGATGAGCAGTGCGTATCCTGAGATGAGTGTAGTAGACTATTTTTTATGGTCTTTACAACGCTATATATTGCGCGGGGAACGCCAGTACTATGACTTGGTGAAAGACAAGTTCAGTTTGATTATTGATTTGTACGATACTGACAACGACAAAACGAATTATTATAGCAAGCAGAACCCCTTTGATTTAGATAAAGCCTCTCCGTTTCAATAAACAAAAAAAGTATAAGTTCTTCTGCTCTCGTGTCAATACTGACAACCTCCGCACTTGGCGAGTTATAGAAACAGACCAACTTATACCATACAAAAGTAGCACATTTTTACATTTGTTACAATAAACACGCATATTTCACACGAATGAAGAAGTACAATGCTGTTAGAAAACTATCCAACCCTTGATGAAACTCCTACTACAATTGCCCCAAAAAGCTGTTAAAGCCTTCGTGAAACAGCCCGTGCTGCGGTCGGAGATGGACGTTTTTAAGGCCAACCTCATTGCGTTGCTCGACAAAATAAACACCATCAACCAACGCCCCAAAGACGAAAGCGAGGAACATTTAAAAAATGACCTGCGCGATTTTTTGCGCGATACCTACTACCGCAGCAGCCACGCCATCAATACCAAAGACAAAAAAGACCTCGTGGTGCACCTCGGCAAAACCACCGACAGCGACGTGGGCGTGATTATCGAAGCCAAACGACCCACCAATTTGGCCGAAATGATAACCGCCGAAAACGCAAACAAAAAAGCCCTGCACGAACTGATTTTGTACTACTTCGACGAACGCGGCCGCGCCGAAAATGCCCAACTCAAACACCTCATTATCACCAACATAAACGAGTGGTATGTTTTTGATGCCAACGAGTTCGACAAGCATATTTACCGCAACAGCGCCATTAAGAAATGCTACGAAACCAAAATAAACGACCGCAAAGACAATCCGTTTTTTTACGAAGAAATGGCTAAAATAGTGGCCAAAACCGACGTTGAAATTCCCTGCGTTTATTTTAACCTCAAAACCTACGACCGCGCCCTGCGCAACCAAAACCCCGACGACGACCGCGAACTGACTGCCCTCTACAAACTATTGTCGCCGCAGCATTTGCTCAAAGTGGCCGTGCCCAACGATGCCAACTCGCTCAACGAACGGTTTTATAAAGAACTACTGCACATTATTGGCCTCGAAGAAACCAAAGACGGCGGCAAAAACGTAATCAGGCGCAAAGAAACTAACCAACGCCACGCGGCTTCGCTGCTCGAAGCGGCCATTGATGCCATCGAAACCGAAGACGTGCTGCACCGCATTCCCGACGGCGCGGCATACGGCAACACCCTGCCCGAACGCACCTTCAACGTAGCCCTCGAACTCTGCATCACCTGGATAAACCGCATCTTATTCCTAAAACTCCTCGAAGGACAACTAACCAGCCACCACCAAAACTCAAACTCCCCTTCCCAACAGGGGAAGGGGCAGGGGGTTGGGGTTAAAGAGGGGGCTGATTACCTCTTCCTCAACTCCCAGACCATCAACGACTTCGACGAACTTTTTAAACTCTTTCACAAGGTGTTGGCCGTCAATTTGCCCGACCGCACCGAGGCCATCAAAGCCAAGTACAGCCGCGTGCCGTACCTCAACAGTTCGCTGTTCGACATTAGCGAATTGGAAGACCAAACCATCAAAATAAATGCCCTCGACAACAACGGCCAGCTCGAAGTATTGGGCGCAACGGTGCTGAAAGAACTAAAAACCAAGAAACTGCCCACGCTTGCCTACCTGTTTCAGTTTTTAGATGCCTACGATTTTGCCAGCGACGGCACCGCCGTGGCCATTCAAGACGACCACCGCACCATCATCAACGCCTCGGTGTTGGGCAAGGTGTTTGAAAAAATAAACGGCTATAAAGACGGCTCCATCTTTACGCCCGCTTTCATTACGATGTACATGTGCCGCCAAACCATTCGGCAGGCCGTGGTCGAAAAGTTTAACCAGTCCATTATTGAAAGGGGGTTTATGGGCGTGCCAACTTTCCGAAACCTGAATGATGTCTATGACCAAATTGGCGAGCGGTTCTCGAAAATTGGGGCCAACGACATTGTGAACAGCCTCAAAATATGCGACCCCGCCGTGGGTTCTGGCCACTTTTTGGTGTCGGCGCTCAATGAGATTATTGCCATCAAAAACGATTTGAAAATACTGGGGTCGGGCGTTTATAACGAAGAAGACTGCAAAAATGTGATTCATAACCGCCATAAAGCCCGCCTGCGCGACTATGAAGTAGAAATTGTGAACGACGAATTGCAGATTACGGACGAATACGGCAGGCCCTTTGTCTATAATCCCCGCAGCCGCGAAAGCCAACGGGTGCAAGAAATACTATTTCACGAAAAACAAATTATCATCGAAAACTGCCTCTTTGGCGTGGACATCAACCCCAACTCGGTGAAAATCTGCCGCCTGCGGCTGTGGATAGAACTCCTCAAAAGTGCCTATTATCAAGACCAAGCCCCAGCCCCCCAACCCCCAGAGGGGGGGCTACTAATAACTCCCCCTCTGGGGGTTGGGGGGCTCCAAACCCTGCCCAATATTGATATTAACATTAAGTGTGGCAATAGTTTGTTGAGCCGCTTTGCGCTCGATGCCGATTTGAGCAAAGCCCTGCGGAGCATTAAATACGACGTGGCCGCCTACCGTGGGTTTGTGAACGACTACAAAAACGAAAAAAACCGCGATACCAAACGCGGCCTCACCCAGATTATCAACAGCATTAAGGCCGATTTTGTAACCGAAATAAGCAATAACGACAAAAGAAAAGTGGCCCTCAACAAAGCCAGCGGCCTACTCTACAACCTCACCGCCCAAACCAGTTTGGTGGCGTTCACGCCCAAACAAGCCAAAGCCCGAAAAGAAGATCAAAGCCGCCTCGAAACCGAAATCTCGAAACTGACCCGCGAAATAGAAGACATCAAAAACAACGTTGTCTATAAAAACGCCTTCGAGTGGCGGTTTGAGTTTCCCGAAGTGCTCAACGACGACGGCGATTTTGTGGGCTTCGACGTGGTGATTGGAAACCCGCCGTAT